>JBQELZ010000001.1:0-3658 GCA_052104115.1 Vagococcus sp.
CATTTATATGTTTTCAGAAAAAAGTAGTTATTTAAATGGTTCTGTTGCAAAGTTTAAAATGAAAAAAACTTTTACTTAATTGTTTTAATTCTATGATGAAATTCCTAATAATTGGTTAATCTCATAAGTCACTGAAAAGTCAAAGAGATTTCCGTCTCTTCGGCTAGTTTTATATAAAGCATGTATCGTTTCAATTCCTTTAATCGTAGTTGAGGCAGTCCTTATGGACTGATATAGCTTGTTCCTCTTCTTTACTGGTCGATGATCCTGCTCAATGATATTATTCAAATACTTACTCATTCGATGTTCTGTTTTGGTAAATAGATGTTCAAATTTAAGTCGATTGAAAGCGCAACTTAACGAAGGAGCTTTATCCGTAACCATTACTCTAGGTTCTCCAAATTGTTTAATTAACCGTTTAAAGAAAGAGTAGGCAGCCTGACTGTCTCGATTTTTTCGTAGCCATATATCTAAAGTTAAGCCTGAAGAATCAATGGCTCGATATAAATAGTGCCACTTTCCTTTTACTTTAATATAGGTTTTATCCATTCTCCATGAGTCACCAATATGCTTCTTTTTTTTCTTCCATAAGCAGTAAATAATCTGACTGTATTCTTGTACTCAGCGATAAATAGTTGTGTGACAAACATCAATTCCACGGTCATTCATGATTTCTGAAATTTCCCGATAACTCAGGTTATATCTCAAATAATAGCCAACGGCTATCGTGATAATATCTTTTTTGAATTGTTTCCCTTTAAAATGAGTCATCTGAAAGCTCTTAAATATTTTTCCTGATTTTAACTTAAACTAAAGCATTTGGAAAACTTTGCAACAGAACCGAAAAAACAAATGGGTATTCAATAGAGTATAATCAACTGATAATCTCTCGTTTGAAATCGAATATTAAACCAATAATATTAAAGAGTGAAACGGGTGATGAGGCAGTTAGTGCTATTCTTTATTAGTAAACATAGATGGTAGACAAAGTATTTATTAAACTTATACTTTGTCTTTTTTCTTGGTAAACTATAGAAAAGAAGTTAAATTAAAGAGCCAAAAAGATTGGATTCTAATTTATACAGCTCATCCTAGAAATCTGCTATCATTATTCTAAACGAAAAACAAACTAATTACTCTTAAGAGTAATTAGTTTGTTTTCAATCTGAAGAGAGATATACTCTCTCTTTTTCTATAAATATTTAATCAAATGTAATTGTATAGTCTGCTAAATATATATTTTTCAAACTAATTATATTAAATTACTTTATTTAACACTTGGAATAAGGTTATAATTATTTTTATAAAACTGATATATAGCAATAATAATTAAAGCGACTGCTCCACCTAATGCTATATATTTTAAAATCATGTATTGATTTGTTAATACATTAGAAGATTGTAATTGATTATTAATACCGTAAAAGGCCCATGCAATAGGTAAAGGAAATACAGCATTTTTAATTTTTAAAGTAATCAAATAAATTAAAATAACAGCAACTATTAAAGTTAGACTAGCCCAAAAATTTTCAGAAAGATAAAATCTGTTCCATTTCAATTTGACTAAGGTTGCTGATATATTTACAATAGTAGCAACAAAAATCCATCCTGCGTAGAATCCGAAAGTTATGGGAAGGAGTAATGTTTTTTTTGTATTAAAAGTTTCTATACTCTTTAATATTGATAATAGTGAAATTAGAAGCCCAAATATCAATAAGACAGATAATTCTAGTTGTAAATATGAAAATGAAATAATCCACAATATATTAAATAGACTTGCAATCCAAAACTTTAAAGTGATAGCATTAATAATTTTTTTATATTGAAGATCATTACTTTTAATTATCATCAAAATAATAGATACAATTAAAAACATATATATGATACCCCAAATACTAAATGTGCCTGGATTAGGTGTTATTAATGTTGGAAATTTATCTGAAACTTCTTTTTGAGAATAATTATTAATTTGACCACTTGCTCCAAGTGAATTGATTAATAATGTACCTATCAAAATGATAAAATTCCCAATTGCTTTTTTTCTTTCTACCATTTTTCTATCTCCTTCCAATATTATGTAATTAAAATATGTAATTAAAAAATAACTGTTTAACAATAAAAGATATTAATGAATAATAATGAAGTCAGAATTGAGTGTAATCGTATATTTTATTAATACATATATAATTATAACAGAGTGTCTTTCATAATGTCATTCGTAAATCAATTTTTGCAGTTAAAAAATTTTAGCAAACTGATTTTAGAAATTTAAGGTAATTTCATAGCAAATTATCATGCTTAAGATTATATTTAGCTTTGTTTAACTTATCTTATGTAAACCAAATGATGAAAAAGGAATAATTAATTTATGATTCTAAGATGATTGATTACCTATTTAAAAATTATTAAATACCTTAAAGTAATCATCTGTGAATGTCTTTTGATAAAAAACTTTCTTTACATTTCAATAAAAAACAAGTGCTCAGAAATATCTGTATACACTTGTTTTTTATTATTTTATGTAAGCTGAGTCTTTTAAAAAATCGATAACTCTGGCTTTTAAAGAATCAAATTCCTCACCATTAGAATTTGAATTAACAACATCTAAAGTGAACTCTATAGCTACCTCATCAGGAAAATTAGTAGATTTCCCATTAATTCTTAGAAAAACAATCATCGCTGTCCAAGCCGTTCTTTTATTGGCATTGAAAAAACAGTGTTTAGTAGCTAAATTAATAAATAATATAGCAGCTTTACTGTAGATATCAGGATATATTTTTTCCCCGAATACTTCTTGTTTAGGTTGTTCTATAGACATTTGTAATGCAGAAGCGTCTTTTATTCCAATTTGTTCTTCTTTACTATAAGTAATAATCGATTTAGTATTTATACTAATAACATGTTTTGCGCTTAAGTAATTCATTGGTTGCAAACTCCTTCAGTTTTAAAGCTCAACCAACTTGCTTAAAAGACTATCATATTGATTCATAACTTCATCTATGATTTGGTCCACATCTAATTTAGGTTCTTCTTTTATTATAGTTACAGATTCTTCAGTCACTATAAATGATACCAAATCACCTTCAGATATTCCTAATGTATCCTTAACAATTGATGGGACAGTAACAATATCGCTGTTACCTGATTTTCTAATTTTATAAGCAGTCGATTTTTCTTCAATATTTTTAGTATTAATCATAATGTTACCTCCTATCCTAGTGTCCATTTTTAATTCCTCCTAATTAACTTAGAAATCTCCTTTCGTATCTTATCTTATATATATACATATTGCCATGATGCTCCTCTAATATTTCTTTTTAAAAAATTTTTTATAGAAACATTAGATTAATACTATAAACAGTATATCAACTCAAGTATATCTTTGTCAATATGTATATGTTTAATATTTTGTATATACTTATAAAAATTTTACTCAAATATGCTACTAAAAATAAGTGTTCAGAGAAGGGTTTTAAGCGATTCTAGAAAGTTTAGGTGAGTAGTTCTGTGTTAAAAAGCATTAGAATCCTCTTGCAGTAATTTTTGAAGAAATGTATCAAAGTTAATCGCGAAATTTTTATTTAAATATGGACTATTCGTATTTTGGTTTATAAAAAGCTCTTAGAAAAATTTGTTTTCCGAGAGCTTAGTATTATTA
>JBQELZ010000001.1:3758-295369 GCA_052104115.1 Vagococcus sp.
TTGGTTTATAAAAAGCTCTTAGAAAAATTTGTTTTCCGAGAGCTTAGTATTATTACTTTAAATATAAATTTTTGATTCTGAATCAGACTATTTTATTAATAAAAAAGAGTGGTTATGGAGGAAACAGCTTTATGAGTTACAGGCTCAATAGTAACTGTTGTTTATTTTGATTTATAAATTTCATTATAAGACATATCCATCCCTCCCCTATCGTTAAAAATTTCATTATATTTTAACGATAGATTCTTAATTCATCAATTTATATAAAAATTTAGAGCTTATTTTGTCCAATGATATTCAAAGTAATCATAACGTGGTAAACAATGCACTTAGGGTACGACTACTTCAGATAAAGGTTTAAAGGAAGCATCATCCAAACCATATTCTGCCATTAATTGATTGACTACGTCTCTATTTTGGAAATGGTTATAGTTAACTCTTATCATTTTCATAAGATCAGCTTTAGTATGCTTATCAGTTTCAACTCTCCTTGCATCTTTCAAAAGTTGTTGTAAATTTACCTTAGAATAGCTACTATTACTCAATAAATCTGTATATAATTTTGATGTCTTTAGTTGCCCACCAAAGAATGTATTTACCTGCAATTGGCCATCCATTAATAGTTCGTTAACTTCTACCATATACCCACCTCCAATTCGTAAATTATTGCTATTTTCTTTAATAAGTACTTGTTTAATACTATTTTGTAGAATTTATTAAAATAAATTTCCGATACACATTGGAGACAACTAATAGTTCTTCGACTATCGTGTTTGTACTTATTTTATAAACTATAAATTACTATGTAATAAATACAAATTGTCCTTAATTAAAGAGAAAAAAGTTTTTTCATCAATCATTTTAATAGATTCTTGTTTATCATTAATTTTTATCGCTGTTTCTATTTTCTTAGAAGAAACTTTTTCAGTAAATAAATCACCTTGTAAATTACCTACTACCAAAATAGTAGTGCTTTTTGAAATATTTTTCTGTATTTTCCCACCAAGTGAAAAAACTAATGCTTGTGCTTGTTTTCTACTCATCGTTATTAAAGTTCCAGTAAATACAACCGTTTCATTTTTGATATTCATCAAAATCATCCCTTTTTAATGACATGTTTCTTCTATTATATAGCAAATGATTTTACTTTATTTTTGATTATCAATTTTATTGAGATATCTGTATACAGTAGTTCTAGAAATATTCCAGCTTTCTGCGATAGTTTTTATTGGAGTTCCACTATCTGCTAAAGTTTTAAGAAGCTCAACATCTTTTGAAGTAAGTTTTTCTGGTCTACCTCCAAATCGTCCTCTTGCTCTTGCAGCTTCTCTCCCAGCTGCAGATCGTTCAAGTATTAAGTTTCTTTCGAATTCAGCAAATGCTGCAAACAAATGAAACATCAGTTGGCCAGTCGAACTAGACTTATCCATAGTGATGTTTTCTTGAATACTATAAAAGCTGACTCCTCTGTCATTTAACTGATTAACAATAGTAATCAAATCTTGCATATTTCTTCCTAGACGGTCTAATCGCCAAACAACAATTGTATCCCCTTCTCTTGCAAAATCAATTGCATTTACCAATCCAGGTCTTTTACTTTTTGCACCACTAATTTTATCTGTAAAAATTTTTTGGCACCCTTCAGATTTCAAACTATCTTCCTGAAGATCTAAATTTTGTAATCCTGTTGAAACCCTTGCATATCCAATTTTCATAAAAGTCAGCTCCTTGTTAAATTTATTGTAACATAACTTAATTAGATAGCAATTAATGAACGTTGATTAGCGAATGGGTTAATGAACATTAAAGTGTCAAAAATATATCGAAAAAAGTAAAAAATAAAAAGTGTCCAGTATATGGTGAAATGCCTGAGACTATTTTAGATCAAACACATCAAAGTTTAAAAAATATTGGGTTCATTTTAGAGGCTGCTGGATTGACGATGAATGACATTGTCAAAACAACTATTTTTGTTCAGGATATTTCAGATTTTAACGTTGTGAATGAGGTATATGGGACTTATTTTGATACACCTTATCCAAGTAGAAGTACGATTGAAGTTGCTAGACTACCCAAAGATGCCAAAGTTGAAATCGAGGCCATTGCTGTAAAACAATAAGATGAGAAAGATAGCTCATTCAAATGAGTTATCTTTTTTATTTTGATTGTGAAAATTATGATCTGTTATTTATTTAGAAATCAAATGTCTATTTTTCAATGGAATAAGGAATAATATGAAAAAAAGTTAAATGATGGTGTCATTTTAAAAGTGAAAGGGTGTCCTCGTAGCGTGTTGATTATTAAAATAAAGTTTCAGTATAATTTCAATATGCTTTACAAGTGATAAAAAATCAGTATATAATGGATATCTATCTAAAAATTATAGAACAATTAGAAAAGAAAAATATTTATCATTTTATTTTAAGAGGGAGTTTTTATAATGATATCATTTAATCATGTTGAAAAATATTATGGCGATTTTCATGCACTAAAAGATATAAATTTAACCATTGAAAAAGGTGAGGTTGTTGTTGCTATTGGGCCATCCGGATCTGGTAAAAGCACGATGTTGAGATGTATCAATGCGTTGGAAGAAATTACAACAGGTGAGTTGTATGTGAATGGTGAGGATATTCATGATCCTAAAACTAATTTAAATGAAGTTAGAAAGAATTTAGGTATGGTGTTTCAACACTTTAATTTATATCCTAATATGACAGTACTTGAAAATGTTATCTTGGCACCAATGAAAGTGCTAAAAGAAGACAAAGAAACAGCGACTAAAAAAGCTATCAAACTACTTGAAAAAGTGGGAATGCTTGATAAAAAAGATTCATATCCATCTCAATTATCTGGTGGACAGCAACAAAGAATAGCTGTAGCAAGAAGTTTAGCGATGGAACCTGATGTCATGCTATTTGATGAGCCAACATCTGCACTCGATCCCGAAATGGTAGGGGAAGTTTTAGATGTTATGAAGTCACTTGCAAAAGAATCAGGTATGACAATGATTGTTGTCACACATGAAATGGGATTTGCTCGCGAAGTGGCTGATAGAGTCATCTTTATGGCTGATGGTCAGATTTTAGAAGATAGAGAGTCAGAAGCCTTTTTTGATAATCCAAACGATGAGCGTGCTAAATTATTCTTAAGCAAAATTATTAATCACTAGGAGGACTATGTATGAAACGACTAAAGCCAATAGGTTTAATGGTGTTACTTCCTATGATGTTACTGATAATAGGTGGGTGTCAAAAGAAAGATATGTCTGATGTTGATACATTGGAAAAAGCCAAAACAGCCAATAAAATTGTTTGGGGTGTAAAAAATGACACACGATTATTTGGATTGATGAATATTGAATCGAGAGAAGTTGAAGGATTTGATATTGATATCGCCAAAGAAATTACACACCGAGTACTTGGAGAGACAGGTACACCAGAATTTGTAGAAGTAACCTCTAAGACCCGTATTCCATTGTTAAAAAATGGAAATATAGATGCTATTATAGCAACGATGACGATTAGTGAAGAACGAAAAAAACAGGTCGATTTTTCGGATGTTTATTTTGATGCTGGACAGTCATTACTTGTGAACAAAGACAGTGATATAAAGAGCGTGGATGATTTAAATAAAGGAAAAACTGTATTGGCTGTAAAGGGATCAACTTCAGCTGAAAACATTAAACAATTTGCACCAGAGGCAACGGTGTTAGAGCTTGAAAATTATGCTGAAGCGTTCACAGCACTGCAGTCTAAACAAGGAGATGCCATGACGACTGATAATAGTATTTTATTAGGTATGGCATCAGAAAATCCGAACTTTATTTTAGCAGGTGGTAATTTTACTGATGAGCCTTATGGGATTGCTATGAATAAGGGACAAAAACAATTTGAATTGTCAGTCAATCAAGCATTAAAAGAAATGAAACAGGATGGAACATACGATACCATTTATAATAAATGGTTTGATGAAGAATCTAAATAGATTGGAGTTGAAAAGATGTTAGATATTTGGAGTACCTATCATGCAGACATTGCATCTGGGTTAAAAGTAACATTAATAGCCAGTGTCATTGCCTTAATAGCTAGTTTAGTTATTGGAACATTTATGGCTATTTTACAAGTATCAAGTAAGAAATGGGTCAAACGAATTGGTTATTGGTATGTGAACTTTTTTAGAAATATTCCATTATTAATTATTGTGATGTTTTTCTTTGTGGTTTTACCCTTATATGGATTTCAATTTGATGGTATAACAGCAGGAACAATAGGGCTATCATTATACACATCAGCCTTCATTGCAGATACAGTCAGAGCTGGTATTGAGGGGATTTCTAAAGGACAAATGGAAGCAGGCGTTGCATCTGGTCTGAGTTATATACAGGTGATGGTTTATATCGTGTTGCCTCAGGCTTTCAGAATCGTGATTCCCCCATTAGGCAATCAATTTATTAATCTTGTTAAAAACTCTTCTATTCTAGCAATGGTAACTGGAGCAGATTTGATGTACCAAGGAGATTTGATAGCAAGTACGACCTTTAACACTTTAGGGACATACACATTAATTGGTTGTATCTATTTGCTGATGACAATGCCATTGTCTTACTTAATGAAATATGTAGAAAAAAGATTAGCTATAAACTAAGGAAAGGAGAGAGTATATGGATTTTGCACAAGCATTTACAATAGCGAACTTACGCTTCGTACTTGATGGATTATTAGTAACTCTTGAAGTCGCTGTGATGTCTATTATTTTAAGTTTTATTATTGGCGGAATACTAGGAACGATTAGATATTTAAAAGTACCATTTCTTTCTTTAGTAGTAGGAGTTATAGTGGATATTATCCGGAACTTGCCGTTATTATTAATTATTTTCTTTACTTACTTTGCATTACCGCAAATCGGTATTCAGTTTAGTATTTTTTGGTCAGCGGTTGTTGCTATGACTATTTTCGAATCGGCCATGCTGTCAGAAATTATTCGTGGTGGCTTAATAGCGGTTCCAAAAGGTCAAGTTGAAGCTGGACGTTCAACAGGATTGACAACATTCCAAACGATTTACTACATTGTATTTCCTCAAGGGATTAAGTTAATGGTCCCACCACTCGTTAGTCAGTTTGTCTCACTGATTAGAGATACCTCTTTGGCTGTGATTATTTCGTTACCAGAATTAACCCACAATACAAAAATTATTTATGCACAATACCCAAATACAGTATTGCCAATGTTTCTAATCATGACTGTGTGTTATTTTGTGATTTGTTACTCACTTTCACACTTTTCAAAACGATTTGAAATGAATTATGGCAAATAAAAAAAGTCAGAATGAGATCATTCTGACTTTTTTTTATTTGCTCGAATCTTTGACAGCTTTATTTAATACAACGTATAACATAATAAGTGCGATAAACATGATAATGTGTCCTAAACCAGCAATTCCAGCTAATGCAGGTCCATTTTCTAAACCAAGTACTGTCCTAGTTCCGTTTATAGTCATCATTAAAATAGTGATGCCAAACCCTGAATGATATAACATAGAAAATAATTTAAATTGCTTTTGCTCAGTAATGTGGAAGTTTTTTTCTAATATTAACAGCAATAGGAAAAATAATGCGCCCAATACTAGTAAATGAGTATGCAGTGTACTCAATTGAGTGTCTCCAGTAAAGTCGTTAATCTTTGTAAATTCACGGTAATAAACTCCAGATAGCATTCCTACAATCATGTAAGTAAAACTTGCTCGTAATAATTTAGTCATGTTAAACTCCTTTTTGTGTTTTTTCACTGTTCAAGTGATAAATGTATTATACTATATCAAAATACATTATCAACTTTTTTGATTCTACTTGCCAAATGAGTAAACTTGCGTCACTATAAAAGAAACGAGTGATCTAGGAGGCGCATTGGATGACAACAAAAGAAAAAGTCTTATTTTTATTAGAAAAGAATAAAGGTATCTATTTATCGGGTACTGCAATGGCAAAAGAGTTAGAGGTTTCTAGAAATGCTGTTTGGAAAGCTATCAAACAGTTAGAAAAAGAAGGATTTAAAATTCATGCAGTAACCAATAAAGGTTATTCACTGAGCAATCGCAATGACAAGATATCTGTTTCAGGGATTATGTCTTACTTAGACGAGTCAACGGAATTAGAGGCGATTTATTACCATGATAGTATCGATTCGACAAATAAAGAAGCAAAAACATTAGCGATGAATGGAGCCAAACATGGTACAGTCGTTGTCGCTAACGAGCAAGTAGCTGGTAAAGGAAGGTATGGTAGAACATTTGAATCTCCGAATGATACTGGGATTTATATGAGTGTTATTTTCAAACCAGAAAAGCTCCCCTTTACAACCCCAACGCTCATTACGGCATTTGCAGCAGTAGAAGTTTGTCGAACGATTGAAGAACTCACCGGGAAACAAGTTGGTATTAAGTGGGTGAATGATATTTTTTTAAACAATAAAAAAATATGCGGCATTTTAACAGAAGCTGTGACCAATTTTGAAACAGGACAAATCGAATGGATCGTTGTTGGTATTGGTATTAATATGACAACACAAGAAGAAGATTTTTCAGAAGATGTGACAAAGGTTGCCACCTCATTATTTAATGGTAGTGATGCTTCTGTTACAAGAAATGAATTTATTGGGACGTTATTGACTTATTTAATCAACGTAGGGGATGAAGAAAATATGATTCATTTGTATAAACAAAAATCGATTGTCTTGAATCAATCCATTGATGTATTGCAAGGTGGTACAGTTTATCCAGCGATTGCCAAAGACATTGATGAAACAGGGAGACTTATTGTTGAAAAAGAAAATGGAGAGCGTCATATCCTAACATCTGGGGAAGTTAGAATAAAATTAGGTTGATTGTCACCTTCTTCGAAACAGATAGTTGACAATAGTTGCTTATTGTTTTATACTGAAAAAAAACAATAAGGAGTGTGTAACATGAGACCATTTACAACCCATCAAATGACAAGAATAGGACTGTTTACAGCAGTAATTGTTGCTTTGTCACAATTAAGTATTCCAATGCCTTATGGTGTCCCTATGACACTTCAGACATTTATTATTCCACTCATTGGTGTTTTGTTAGGTAAAAAAGAAGGGACAATGGCAACCACTATTTATATTATACTGGGTATGATTGGTTTACCTGTGTTTGCTGGATTTTCAGGAGGATTTGGGATTGTATTAGGTCCAACAGGAGGGTTTATCTTGTCATTTCCTTTTATCGCTTATTTTGCTGGATTGGGAGCTGAAAAGGGAGGCAAACTGTCTTTATACGCGGGACTTAGCATTGGAGCCGTTATAAATTATTTAGTAGGGATGGTATTTTTTAGCCTTGTCACATCGAATACGTTAACTGTAGCGTTTACCGCATGTGTCTTACCATTTATCCCAACGGCTATTATTAAAATAATCTTAGTTGGTCTGATTGGAGAAAAACTAAAACGTGTCATGAGTAGCAAACGATTAGTGAGCCGTTAAATAGGCCCTAATGATAAATAGAAAGCACTTCAAGTAACGATACTTGAAGTGCTTTTTTTATAGATGTTATTGTGGTAGATATAGAGGCATATAGCCAAGACCTATAATCGTCACTAAGAAAATAAGGAAGATTCCTAGTGCGTATTTAGCTGATTCTTTTTGCCATTCTCCCATATCTAAACCTGTTAATCTAAGTAGTAAGTAAATGAATGCTACGAGTGGACTAAGTAAATGGAATGCTTGTCCAAGTAATGATGCAATAGCCATATGCATATTGGTGAAACCATAAGCTTGCCCAGCTTCTGCGAGTACAGGTAAGATACCGAAATAGAAGCCATCATTGGAAATAAAGAATGTACCAGGAGCTGAAATCAGTGCGATAACTAGTCCCCAGAATCCAGCTAATTGTTGAGGGATAATTTTTGTAAAGCTATTAGCTAATGCAACAGCCATACCAGAACCTTGGAATAGACCCATAAAGACTCCAGCTGCGAATACTAGGATAACTACTTGAACAGCATCCCCACCATTAGCGCCAATTCTACTTGATTGATCTTTAAGAATAGGGTAGTTCACCATAAGAGCGATACATGTTCCCACTAAGAATAAAAACAATGGTGGCATAGCAATTGTTTCAATAAATGAACCAGCGATTAGCCATGCAATTAAAATAATTGTTAAGATAGCGTTAAAAATAAAGTTTTTTGGTCTACGAATTTCTAAGGTTTCAGGATCAGCAATTGTAGTCATTTCAGCTATTTCTTCTTCTGTTAAATTAACAACGCCTAATCGTTGACGCTCTTTTCTACCCATTCGTGGGGCTACAAAGAAGATGACATATAATAATGAAATAACCATACCAGGTGCCAAGTAAGATAAAATTTCAGGACCAACATCTAGAACAGCCATTGCTCTGGCCGTTGGACCACCCCATGGTAGCAAGTTCATAATCGTATTTTGTAAAATAATCAAAACACCTAAATTCATCATCTTCATGTCCAATTTTTTGTAAATTGGAATAAAAGCAGAACAGACAATTAGAGTAGTAGTAGTTCCATCACCGTTTAAAGATACTGCAGCAGATACAACAGCAGTAGCCATCAATACCTTCATAGGATCCCCTTTTGCAAAGTGAATCATTTTATTTGTAATTGGATCAAATAGTCCTGCATCTAACATAATAGAGAAAAATAGTATAGCAAAAAGTAACATAATTCCCGTGTTAGATGTCGTTTTAATCCCTTCTAAAACAAAATCTCCAATAGAACCTTTTTCAGCGACACCAGCGACCATAGCAACTAGAGTGAAAATCAGTGGAATGATAACGAGTGCTGTAAACGGAGACATTTTTTTCTTCATGATAACGAACATAAATACAATAATCATTCCGTACGATAAAACAGTTAATAGCATTTTAATCTTCCTTTCTAAATGTTTAAGACCAACAAAATGTTAGTGCTTTCATAAAGAATTGTATGCTTTAAATGTAGAAACTTAAATACTATAACCGTTAAAAAAACATAAAAAAAACAATTATTACGTACTAATGTTAATTATATGTTAATTAAATGTTAAAAAAGTGTTAAATGATGATTAACGCTGATATGTAAACGTTTGTAGCGTTTTTTTTGTTTTTCCTATGAAAAGAACATCAAAAAAACAAAGGAAACTCTCAATTATTATGGATAGAGTTCTATAATGAATGCATATATTGGTGATTACCTCATTTGAAAGGAGGATGACTTGAAATATGGGATTATTTGATTTTTTCAGAAACAAAGATTCATATCATGAAAAAAAAGAACCCCAAAAAGATACATTGGAGGTTTCATCTTCATCAGCTCAACATGAAGAATGGGAAGAGATTCTAGCGTATATAGATTCAGATGAAAAAGAGTTAGTTTCGGTAATAGCTAGTGCGATAGCCGCTGCTGATCAACCTGAATCAATATTTAGAGTAAAAAGTATCAAAATCAGGAATCCAGAAGCAAAAAAAATAGCCATTATTGCATCATCTCTTGCTTCTACAGAAAGCAATGATTCGACATTAGTTGTAACTAAAATACTTAAAAAAAAGGAGAATAAAACATGTTAAGAAAATTCAAAATTCGAGTGGATGGGACAGAATATATGGTAGAAATGGAGGAAATCGGTGGAACATCTCCTCAGATTCCCGTTTCTCAACCAACTGCGGTAGACATTCCTGTAGCACAGCCTCAACCAGTTGTCGAGGATGTGCCCACACCATCAGTATCATCAGCACCAGCTAAGCCTGGAGAAGGGACATTAGACTCACCAATGCCAGGGACAATTTTGAAGATTTTGGTAAACGAAGGAGAGAGTGTGTTAGAAAATCAACCCTTGCTTATTTTGGAGGCAATGAAGATGGAAAATGAAGTTGTTGCAAAACATGAGGGTGTGGTAAAAGGGATACACGTAACGCAAGGACAAGTTGTGAACGCTGGCGATTCGTTAATAACAGTAGAGTAAACTATTATAAATAAAAGGAAGTGATTGTTTTGGAAGCACTATTAGAAGGTATTCTTTCGATAACGATGGGACAAATTGTCATGATGATAATTGGCTGTGTATTAATGTACTTAGGAATAAAAAAAGAATACGAACCGACCTTACTTGTGCCTATGGGTCTTGGAACAATACTAGTAAATTTTCCAGGAACTGGCGTATTGACTCAAGTGGTGAATGGATCAGAAACAGAAGGTGTTTTAGATATCCTTTTTAAAGCAGGAATCGGTACAGAACTTTTCCCATTATTAATATTTATCGGTATTGGAGCAATGATTGACTTTGGACCGTTGCTACAAAATCCATTTATGTTATTATTCGGAGCGGCGGCACAATTTGGTATCTTTTTTACGATTATTGTCGCAATATTTTTTGGTTTTGATATTAAAGAAGCAGCTTCTATTGGTATTATCGGTGCTGCTGATGGGCCAACTGCGATTTTCGTATCCAATCAGTTAGCGCCAAATCTATTAGGACCAATAACAGTAGCAGCGTATTCATATATGGCTTTGGTTCCAATTATTCAACCTGTAGCAATTAAAGCTGTTACAACTAAAAAAGAACGTCAAATTAGAATGACTTATAAAGCGGAAAGTGTATCTAAAATGACTAAGATTCTGTTCCCAATTATTATCACAATTGTGGCAGGATTTATTTCACCGATATCATTACCATTGGTTGGTTTTTTAATGTTTGGTAATTTGCTTAGAGAATGTGGTGTATTAGATAGACTGTCATTAACGGCTCAAAATGAACTAGTTAATATTGTAAGTATCTTACTAGGGTTAACAATTTCTGTAAAAATGCAAGCTGAACTATTTTTGAATGTACAAACTTTAATGATTATAGCATTCGGTTTAATCGCATTTATCATGGACTCTGTAGGTGGCGTGTTGTTTGCAAAATTAATTAATGTCTTTAGGAAAGAAAAAATTAATCCAATGATTGGTGCGGCTGGTATTTCAGCTTTTCCAATGTCAAGTCGTGTGATTCAAAAAATGGCAACTGATGAAGATCCTCAAAACTTTGTCTTGATGTATGCAGTAGGAGCTAATGTGTCTGGACAGATTGCATCTGTTATTGCCGGTGGATTATTACTTGGATTCTTTAGTTAAGAAAGGATAGTGGAAAAAATGAATGTTGTTGATTTAAAAATAGCATTAGAATTAATGGCGTTTGGTATGGGTGGCGTATTTTTTGTTTTATTTGTTTTGTATCTGACGTCTCAAGCTTTATTGAAGCTATTCCCAGCTTCAAAAGAACAATAGAAGTGAGTTGAGTCAGATGTATGAAACAAGACGATTATGGATACATAAAAATAGAGCAAGTTACCGCTCATGGTTAGAGTTACTAAATGAAAATGGATTAGATGAAGATGTTAGCGTTGAGTATACAGTAGGATTGTTTGATGAGAATCGATTAATCGCCACTGCCTCATTGCAACAAAATGTGATTAAGTGTGTGTCAATTTCAAAGGATTATAAAGGTGAAAATTTATTATCTTTATTGGTGACGCATCTATTAAGACGATTAGAAGACCAATCGATACGGCATGTTTTCTTGTATACAAAACCAGAATCAGCATCAATGTTTAACTCGTTAGGGTTTTCGATGATAACTGAAACCAAAGACGTGTCGTTTATGGAATTTGGACAACCAAATCTAGACGATTATTTGGCAAAAATTGCCTCTTATGGACAGGTGAATGCTGAAAGTTCGAGTAGTATTGTGATGAATGCTAATCCTTTTACTCTAGGGCATCAGTACTTAATCGAATTAGCAGCGTCAGAGAATGATGTGGTTTATGTATTTATCGTGTCTGAAGATATTTCTGAGTACAGTACAGATATAAGAATGAACTTGGTAAAACAAGGAACAGCGCATTTACCAAATGTCGTAGTTTTGCCTACTGATCATTATCAAGTATCAATTGCGACTTTTCCAAGCTATTTTTTAAAGGATAAAGCGGATTTAACCTTATCAAAGATACAAGCAGAATTGGATGCCAATGTATTTAGTCATTATATTGCACCTACTCTAAAGATAAATAAGAGATGTGTTGGAAAAGAACCTTACTCAGAAGTGACAGCAATTTACAATCAAACCATGAAGGATGTATTTAATGGGACCATTGAGTTGATTGAGTATGACCGAATTCAAACAAGTTCTGAGGTTATAAGTGCAACAAAAGTAAGAGAATGTGTTAAAAACGAAGAGTGGGAAACTGTTGAAAAGATGGTACCTACTTCAACCTATGACTATATAAAAAATATGAGGTGAAAAGAAAAATGAAAATTAGTAAAGTGGCTTCAGCCGGAACATTAGAATCGAGCGACATCATGATTACTATTCAAGAAAATAAACATGATGGTATTTCATTGTCTTTAGAAAGTAGCGTGGAGAAACAATTTGGTGATCAAATTAGACAGGTAATACTCGAAACGTTGTCACATTTAGATATTGATACAGCGAAAGTTGTAGCAATTGATAAAGGAGCACTTGATTGTACAATTCAAGCAAGAACGATAACCGCTGTTCATAGAGCGATTAAAGAAGACATTCACGATTATAATTGGAAGGAGATTGACTCATGGAACGCTTAAGAAGAACAATGATGTTTGTACCAGGTGCCAATGCTGCAATGTTAAGAGATGCATCCCTTTATGGTGCAGATTCAGTGATGTTTGATTTAGAGGATGCTGTGTCTTTAAAAGAAAAGGATTCAGCCAGAACATTAGTCCACTTTGCCTTAAAAACATTTGATTATAGTGGTGTAGAAACAGTTGTTAGAATTAACGGATTGGATACAGTTGGTAAAGAAGATGTGGAAGCGATGGTATTAGCAGGTGTCGATGTGATTCGTTTACCTAAAACAGAAACAGCTCAAGATATTGTAGATGTAGAAGCCGTGATAACTGAAGTGGAAGAAGCAAATGATATTCCTGTTGGTCGAACTAAAATGATGGCAGCAATAGAATCAGCTGAGGGTGTACTTAATGCTAGAGAGATTGCCGTAGCTTCGGACCGATTGATCGGTATTGCCTTAGGAGCTGAAGACTATGTTACCAATATGAAAACCAAGCGACATCCTGATGGGCAAGAACTATTTTTTGCAAGAAGTTATATTTTACATGCAGCCAGAGCGGCGAAAATAGCCGCAATTGATACAGTCTATTCAGATGTAAATAATATGGAAGGATTCGCAAATGAAGTGAATCATATCAAACAACTTGGCTTTGATGGTAAATCGGTTATTAATCCTCGCCAAATACCTGTTGTAAATAAGATTTATACACCAACTGAAAAAGAAATTCAACACGCAAAAGAAGTGATTTGGGCGATTAGAGAAGCAGAAGAAAAAGGCTCAGGAGTCATTGCATTAAATGGAAAAATGATTGACAAACCAATTGTTGAACGTGCTGAACGAGTGATTGCACTCGCAAAAGCGGCAAAACTAGTGTCTGAGGAGGATTTATAATCATGAATGTAAATAAATTAAATAGAGAGATCCCTTTAGAGTATTCAAAAAAATATGGTGTGTTTCATGGAGAATTTGAAGAAGTGAAAGAATACAAAGAGCATAGCCGGTCAGTCTCACCTGTTAAACCACGAGATACTAAATTATTGGGATCAATCAAAGAAGCTATTGAAAAAACGGGCTTATCAGATGGTATGACCATTTCATTTCATCATCACTTCCGTGAAGGCGATTATGTCATGAATTTAGTGATGGAGACTATTGCAGAGATGGGGATTAAGAATATCTCGATTGCTCCGAGTTCAATCGCCAATGTACATGAACCACTAATTGATCATATTAAAAATGGTGTGGTAACCAATATCACCTCTAGTGGACTAAGAGACAAATTGGGCGCTGCAATATCATCAGGCATCATGGAAAATCCTGTTGTCATTCGATCACATGGTGGGAGAGCGCGTGCAATCGCTAGAGGAGATATTAACATTGATGTGGCATTCTTAGGTGCACCAAGTTCAGACGTATATGGAAATGTAAATGGGACTGTTGGTAAGGCAACATGTGGATCGTTGGGCTATGCGATGATTGATGCTAAATACGCGGATAAAGTTGTTATCATTACAGATACACTAGTTGAATACCCAAATACGCCAATAAGTATTCCTCAAACCGATGTTGATTATGTAGTAGAAGTTGACGCAATCGGTGATCCAGAAGGGATTGCCAAGGGAGCAACTCGTTTTACTAAAAATCCTAAAGAGTTATTAATTGCAGAATATGCCTCTAAGGTAATCACTCATTCACCATACTTTAAAGATGGCTTTTCGTTCCAAACGGGAACAGGAGGAGCATCACTTGCTGTAACACGATTTATGCGTGAAGCGATGATTGAATCTGATATTAAAGCTAATTTTGCATTGGGTGGTATCACAAATGCTATGGTTGAATTGTTGGATGAAGGATTGGTGAACAAAATAATTGATGTTCAAGATTTTGATCATTCTTCAGCGATTTCTTTGGGACAATCAGAAAATCATTATGAAATTGATGCCAATTTTTATGCGTCACCACTAAGTAAAGGCTCTGCGATTAATCAATTAGATGTGGCCATTTTATCAGCCTTAGAAATTGATACGGACTTTAATGTGAATGTTATTACTGGATCAGATGGCGTGATTCGTGGCGCATCAGGTGGACATAGTGACACAAGTGCTGCATGTAAAATGAGCCTTGTTATAGCTCCTTTAATTCGAGGAAGAATCCCAACAATTGTTGAATCAGTCAATACTGTTGTGACACCTGGAACAAGTGTCGATGTGGTTGTAACTGAAATAGGTGTGGCAATCAATCCAAATAGACCAGATTTAATTGATGTTTTTAAAGACATGGATGTTCCTCTACTAACAATTGGAGAATTAAAAGAAAAAGCCTATTCTATTGTAGGTAGACCTAAGCCAATCGAGTATGGGGACAAAGTAGTAGCTTTGATTGAATACAGAGATGGCACATTGATTGACGTGGTGAAAAATGTCTAAAGCCAACCTTTTTATAGAGGGAGAAGCCATTACACTGTCAGACCTGTTGTCTGCTAGAGATATGAGACAACAAACTCAACTTAATCTATTAGAACGCTACCCAAACAAAACGTTAGTATCGATGACCATGAACATACCTGGAGAAATCAAGACAAATACATGCATTGAAACCATTCATAGTGACGGTTTGGAAGCACTGAAGCCTGTATTTCCAGTAGAGAGTTATTTGTTTTGTGAGACTTATTATCACACTACGGGAATAGAAACATACATCCTATTATCTGAATCACCTGAGTATGTCAAAAAAGAAATGGTCAAATTTGAATCTATTTATCGATTGGGTAGATTGTTTGATATAGATATTCTTGAAAAAAGACACAAGGATGTGTTTATCTGGAGCCGAAAAGACATTGGAGTAGAACCTAGACAGTGCTATATTTGTTCTAAAAATGCGAAAGAATGTGGACGATCTAGAACGCATAGCATTCAGGATTTACAGATTGCTCTAACATCTTTGGTCAATGAAGGAAGGGATAAAACCAATGAATAAAAAAATAAAATTTATGGAAACAGTTCTTCGTGATGGACAGCAAAGTCTAATTGCTACTAGAATGCCTATAGATGATATGATACCAATATTAAAAGAGATGGATGAAGCAGGTTATTATTCATTAGAAGTATGGGGTGGCGCAACGTTTGATTCCTGTCTAAGATTTTTAAATGAAGATCCGTGGGAAAGATTGAGAACCATTAGAAAAGAAGTCAAACATACAAAACTACAAATGTTATTAAGAGGCCAGAATTTGCTTGGCTATAAAAATTATTCTGATGATGTAGTAGAGAAATTTATAGAGAAATCGATTTCCAATGGAATTGATATTATTCGTGTTTTTGATGCGTTAAATGATGTGAGGAATTTAGATACATCCATTAAGGCGATAAAAAAATATGGCGGTCATTGTCAAACAGCTATTTCTTATACGACTAGTGAGATTCATACTGTTGAGTATTTTTGTGATTTGGCCAAAAAAATGGTTGAATTAGGTGCTGATTCTATCTGTATTAAAGATATGGCAGGTGTATTGTTACCTGAAACAGCTTTTGAACTTGTTAGTAAAATGAAACAAGATATTGATGTGCCGATAGAAGTTCATACACATGCAACGAGTGGTATTTCTGAAATGACTTACTTAAAGGCTGTTGAGGCGGGTGCCGATATTATCGATACAGCTATTTCTCCCTTCAGTGGTGGAACAAGTCAACCAGCAACAGAATCGATGGCATTTGCTTTAGAAAATTTAGGTTATCACACATCATTGGATATGGAAAAACTAAGTGATATTGCAGAGTATTTTGGAACAGTTCGAGATACATTTAGAGAAAATGGAACATTAAATCCAAAAGTAAAAGATACACAGCCTAAAACATTGGTTTATCAAGTTCCTGGTGGCATGTTATCCAATCTATTGAGTCAATTAACGGAACAGGGATTATCTGATAAATACGAAGATGTCTTGAAAGAGGTTCCAAAAGTTAGGAAAGACTTAGGTTATCCACCTTTAGTCACCCCTTTATCACAGATGGTGGGGACTCAATCGTTGATGAATGTCATTTCAGGAGAACGATATAAAATGGTGCCAACAGAGATAAAAGATTATGTCAGAGGTCTTTATGGAGCTTCTCCTGTACCAATTTCTAAAGAGATGATAGAAACGATTATTGGAGATGACGAGATTGTTCATGTAAGGCCTGCAGATTTATTAGGAGATACTTTCGAATCATTTAAGGATGACATCAGTTTGTATGCCAAAACGGATGAAGATGTCTTAAGTTACGCTTTATTTCCTCAACAAGGTTTAGATTTCTTAGGACGTAGAGAAGACCCATTTTATGACGTACCTGTTCAAGAAGTCGAGGTAAGCATTGACCTATAAACAAAGTAGTATCTTTTTTAAAGATACTACTTTTTTATCTTACTTTTAATGTTTAGAGACTTTTAAAGTACTGACAAAAAAGCTATGATATAGATAAATACTATAATAAGGGTGATGAATAATGACAAATATGATAGAGACTGTTAAAAAGAATATTGATTTAACAAGCAATCAGCCATTAAAGCAATCCATTTATCAAGCACTTCGTAAAAGTATTATATTAGGGGAAATAAATGCAGGAACTCGGATTAACGAATTAGAAGTATCGGAACAACTTAATATCAGTCGAACGCCTATTAGATATGCTTTACAGGTGTTAAGAGAAGAAAAATTAGTCACACATGAACCTGGTGTTGGCATGATAGTAAAAGGTATAACGATAAAAGATGCAAGAGAAATCTATGACATTCGTAAGGCGTTAGACACACTTGCGACCATTAAAGCCATGGAGTTGATGACAGCGGAGGATTTGAGGGAATTAAAAGAACTTTTAGATTACGGTGAAGAGCTAAATGCACAAAATAAGGTAGAAGATGTCCTCCAAAATTTTTCTGATTTTAATTCGTTTATCTATGAAAAAAGCCAATTGTTAAGATTAAAAGCCATTGTGACAGAATTACAAACGTATTTAATTTATTTTAGAGACATTGCAATAAGGTCTAATGATAGAAGAGACTTAGCGATGCATGAACATTGGCTAATTTATCGAGGCATTAAAAATAAAGACATCGATCAAATTACATTGATTACTCACGAACATCTGGATAGATCCCTTACATTTATTATTAAAGAAATGGAAAAGAGAGAAATTGCTTATGAAAAATAAAAACAAGGAGTACATTTGTGAATATGTGTCAGGTTTGGCTCGTGACTCCTTAAGTTTGGAAGTCTCGTTAAGTCCTAAACCAGGACTAGTTGATTCTGTCAATAATGGGTCCCATGATGATATGACTTTGGAAACATTCAATCAAAGTATACGAGCATTATCTCCTTTTTTTAATGCCTATATTATGGCTGGTATCACTCATAAAGGGACACCAAAGGATCTATTTAAAACTGTTCGACAGATAGGAGTAGATGCAGAAATAAAAATGCTGCTGGCAACCAATCACATTAATACACATAAAGGAGCTAATTTTTCATTTGCTGTTATTTTAGGGGCTATTGGGTACCATCTAAAGGAGTCAGGGGGAACTGTTGTAAATAAGGTAGATAGTGATGCTATCTTAGAGTACATAAAGAAAATGTGCCGGGGACTCGCTTCAGATGATTTCAAACATATTCATAAAAAAGCACACTTAACAAATGGAGAAAAGCTTTTTTTGAATAGTGGTATTCTTGGAATAAGAGGAGAAGCAGAATCAGGTTATGTTTCTCTAACGCAACATTTACTTCCTTTTTTTAGAGAAAATGCAAGAAATATGGAACCAGATGAATTGTATTTAAGAGGATTAATATTGTTAATGGCAACGGTAGAAGATAGTAATATTTACCATAGAGGTGGCAAAGAAAGTGTGGAGTATGTCCAACGAAGAGCACAAGAAATCCACCAAAAGCAGCTTCCTAAACTAGAGTTTATTCAATGTTTAAGAGAGTATGATACTACTTTAATCGAAAAGCATCTAAGCCCTGGTGGATGTGCTGATTTGTTATCGTTGGGAATCTTTTTCTATTTGCTAGAAGATATGTCCGCTGATTCAGGAATGAAACTATAGCCAATTCCCCAAACCGTTTTTAAGTAAATTGGCTTTTTAGGATCGTCTTCGATTTTATTTCTTAAATAGCTAATGTAGACGGAAATTAAATTTGAATCAATACTATCTTCTGACCAAACACTTGAAAAAATTTGTTCTTTTGAAAAAACTTGATTTGGATTTTCTAAGAAAAAAATCATTAAAGCAGATTCTTTTGAAGATAAGTCGATTTTTTTATTTAATTTAAAAAATGAATGTGTTTTCTTATCAAATGAAAAAATCCCAGTATGAATAAGTGATTGTACTGGACTAGCATGTTTTGACAACGTTTTGTATCGTTCTAATGTACTTATGACTTGAGTTCGTAATAGGATAGGAGAAAAAGGTTTTGTAATATAATAGTCAGCCCCATTTTCTAAGCCTGTCACGATATCACTTTCATTTGTACGACCACTTAAAAAGATAATAGGAGTCATTGGAAATCGTTCTCGAAGAGTTTGAGCTAAGAAGTACCCATCGTTTTCATAGTCCAAAATGATATCTAATAAAAATAAATCAAATGTTACTCTATCACAAACAGATAAAGCGCTATCAATCGAATCCGCTTGGTAAATTAGAATGCCAGTCGATTGAAAGGACTTCCACGTTAACTTACGAATCATAGGGTCATCATCTACAATTAAAATTTTATTTGTGTTCATCTTATGATATAACCTCCAAAATAGAATGAAAGGGGTGACATATAGTGAAAAAAAAACCATCTGATACCAAACTTAAAATTAGTTTTTTCACAATCATTGTCTTAATTGTACTATCTATCATTTTAATAGTAAATAGTTTTATCTCAATGGAAAAACGAGTGAGACAAATTAGTGAAAATCAACTATTTAGTACAAATGAGTATGTGGTAAATATCTTAGAACAAAACGTTGAACGATATCGGTCGTTTTTAGAGGAATTTTCAGAGGAAATCCAACTAACAGAAACAGAGTTATCAAATGGAGATTATTTCAAAAAGAGTCGTGTGAATATCCTAACTAACAATGTTGGTGATGAAATTAAAGGGATTATGATTATTGACTTAGACGGACAACTAAAAGAGTCTGTTGAAATAAAAAGAAACCGTGTTATCCCACAGACACTGTCTTCCCTATATTTAGATAATGATCCAAGTTTAACAGAATTGTTGGATAACAAAACATTAAAAAATAGTAGTGATTATTTTATCAATAAAAATTCGTATATTAATTTATACGAACCGATGAAGTCAAAAAATGGCAAGATAAAAGGCTTTATTGTTCTCCCCTTGTCACTGAATACATTGTACAATGAGAAATTAACCATTATTAATTCTAGTTTTAATGGATATACGATGGTAAAAAATGCGGAAATGGAAGTTGTGATGCATCCAGTAAAAGAGCAAATAGGCCTATCGATCATTGAAGATCGCCAACAAAAATTTCCAGAATTAGATTTTTCTGGATTAAAAAAATTAGAGAAATCTCAAAAGAGTAAGGATACTGGTAGTGTGTTGTATGAATCCTATTGGTGGGATGATAAAGATCTTAAAGAAGTATTAAAATTGAGCGTATTTAGATGGATGACTATTGGCAATGCTAAATTTGTTGTGGCAACAAATGCAGATGTGGATGAGAGAAAAGGGATTCCTCTATTAAATAAAATGATCATTTTTACCTTATTGGTGATTATTATTTTATTATTGTTATTATTTTTATATTCATTGAATACGTATCAAGAGAAATATCAATTGTTTTTGAAAGTAAAAGATGCTGAACGAGAGAGAAATGAGCAAGAAGAGCGCTTTTCATTAGAAAAAACACTCCTTCACGAATCAAAGTTAGAGACGATAGGTATTGTGACGACAACTATTGTACACGATTTAAACAACATATTAACCCCATTAGTTGGCTTGACACAATTGTTAATGGAAGAACACGCAACGGATGATGTCTTAATGTCAGATCTTGAATCGATTTATTCGGCAGCTGAGAAGGGACAAGATTTATCCAAGAATATTTTACGGTTTTCAAAGGTAGAAAAAGATAGAAAAGCCGAACTAAATGATATTGGAAGCGTAACCGAGGATGCCATTAACACAATTCGACCATTAATACCTAAGAATGTTGAGCTAAATTTAGAATTGGAAAAAGAAGGAACGATAGTATCTTATTTTGATAAACAAGACTTACAAGTCATTTTATATAATTTAATAACAAACTCGTATCAGGCAATAGGTAAAGAAACAGGCAATGTGAACATTACTGTATGCGAAGAGTCTAAACATGTTTATAAAAAATTTCCACTTCAGTTTAAGGATAGGACTGTTGTTGTTGTGAAGGTGATGGATGATGGTCCAGGAATACCTAAAGATATTCAGCAACATGTTCTTGAGGAAAAATTTTTTTCAACGAAAGATGGTGAAGGAGGAACTGGTTTAGGATTGTTTATTGTTAGATCCATTGTCCAAAAATACGGTTGGCAAATTGATTTGTTTTCAGAGAATGAAGGGACCACTTTCTCAATTTATATTCCAGTTTAACATGTATTAAACTGGAATATAATTTGCTAAATGCAATTTTTCAAAATCGGTCGATTATTGAGAGGTTGAATGTTACGATGATTATGGTTATGACGATGTGTAATAGCAGATAATTGAGACTCAGAGATTGAAACCGGTTCTTCAAAGATGTACCATTCAACGTTTTCCTCTAGTGGCGGAGTTGTTAATGAGCCTAAATAATGATAGTAATTTTTATTGGTTGGCATCAGAGATAATAAGTCAATTGGTTCAGAAACGGGTGATTCATCTAAATGAGTAATGAGCTCTTGAAAGCCTGAATGTTCTGGGCCAATTTTAAATAGGACGGCTATTACAGCAAGGCGACCACTTTGAGATTGGTGAACAAAATGTAGCTCTAAAGGATAGTGTTTCGTATCAATCGTATGTTCACTGTGAGCATGAAAGTGAAATTGTTGTAACTCAAAGTGGCGTCCATTTATATTTGCTACACCTGTCGCATTTCCTTGAATACAATAGCCTGTATCAAATAGGGAGTCGATAGTTGTAGAATAAGTGAATGTTAATATTCCTTTGTCTAACATAGGGGTTGTGTCTTGGTCCATGATGGCAACGGGTGATTGCGATTGTGAACTATGACAATACCAATCGTTTTGATCATTATAACTCCAAGTTTGATTAGACGTCTGGTGAACTTCCATGTAACCATCTCCTACTGATTCTTTTAACTAAATTAGTTTAATAAGATTTTACTATAACTAGAAATAAAATGGCAAACGGGAAGACTTGTCCGATTTAAAAATAAAAGGTTGACAAAGAACTAGAAATAAGTTAAATTAATAATCAATTAGAACATTAAAAAATCCTGTGAAAAGAAAAGTATTTCTAATCGTATTGCAAAGAGAGGTCTTGGTTGGTGAAAAAGATCATATAAGATAAGAAAGAAAATGGTCTTGGAGGAAGAGTGTCGATAGGTAGGCATTCGACGGACAGCTATCCGATATCAAAAGCACTAATAACTCAGAGTTAAGAGAGTGTTAGGTTAAGTAGAATGTAGAAACATTCTTAAAAAAAGGTGGTACCACGACTTGTCGTCCTTTTACTGATTTATATTCAGTAAAAGGACTTTTTTTTATAAAAAAATGATGATGTGCAATGATTAAGTAAGTAGATGAAAGAATAATCATTTAAAGAGAGCTTTGTTTGGTGAAAATAAGCAGTGATTAGATCGTTGAAAATGGCTTAAGAGCATTCTTGGTTGAGTGAATAAACAAAATCAAGACGAGGGCATTCGTTAACATGCTAGAGTATGATAGTACTTGAAAAGGAGTTATGTGTGAATGTAACTTGAATGAGAGGTGGTAACACGCAAAAAGCGTCCTCAAAGGAACGAATATATTTCGTTCCTTTGAGGACGTTTTTTTTATCTAAAACTAATATAGGAGGTCATTAAAAAATATGATTGAATTAAAAAATATCACAGTAAGGTTTAAACAAAATAAACAAGACATAGTCGCAGTGGATGATGTCAATTTGACGATAAATAAGGGGGAGATTTTTGGAATTGTTGGTTATTCAGGGGCGGGAAAGAGCACGTTGGTTCGTGTGATTAATCTGTTACAACGTCCGACAGTAGGAGACGTTGTCATAAATAAGACATCGCTTACGACATTATCAACTAAAAATTTAAGACAGCAACGAAAAAAAATTGGTATGATTTTTCAACATTTTAATCTAATGAATCAACGGACTATTTATGACAATGTTGATTTTTCATTAAAGTATTCAGGCTTATCAAAAGAAAAAAGGAAGAAAAAGGTGTTAGAGCTACTTGATTTAGTAGGTCTGTCAGAGAAAGTAGAGGCATACCCAAGCCAATTATCAGGAGGTCAGAAACAACGTGTGGGGATTGCTCGTGCATTAGCGAATGACCCAGATATTTTGCTGTGTGATGAGGCCACAAGTGCT
Source organism: Vagococcus sp. (assembly GCA_052104115.1). Taxonomy (GTDB): domain Bacteria; phylum Bacillota; class Bacilli; order Lactobacillales; family Vagococcaceae; genus Vagococcus. The sequence goes on from JBQELZ010000001.1 coordinate 26,939, forward strand.
CTAGACCCTAAAACGACAAATCAAATATTAGAGTTATTAAAGACATTGAATCAGTCATTAGGCCTCACAATTGTGTTAATCACTCATGAAATGCAAGTAGTGAAGACAATTTGTCATCGAGTAGCGGTCATGGAGAAAGGTAGAATTATAGAAGAAAATTCAAGTGTTCAGATTTTTAGCCAACCTGAAAAAACACTGACACAAGATTTTATTCGCACAGCAACGCATCTTGATCATGCGTTAGATACAATCCTACATCATTCTGTCTTATCAGATTTAAAAACCAATGAAGAGTTAGTTGAGCTATCTTATATTGGAAGCCAAACAGCAGAACCTTTGATTGCTGATTTGTATTCAAAATTTCAAGTAAAAACCAATATTTTATATGGCAATATTGACATCATTCAGGAGGTGCCAATTGGCTACCTGATTGTGACATTAAGTGGTGTGAAAACACAAAGAGAGCATGCTATTCATTATTTAAATGAATTAAATGTAAAGGTCGTTAAAATAAAACAAAATAAGACACATAAAAAAGTGTCATTAGCAGGAGGAGGCGCAGTATGATTCAATTATTAGAGCGATTTTTTCCCAATGTTTTAGCCATACCAGATGAATTTATTCAGGCAACTAGTCAAACTATTTATATGGTAATCTGGACAACCTTAATTGCTGGTGTCCTAGGGATACTGTTAGGCGTAACTTTAGTAGTCATAAGACCCAATGGATTGCTGTCAAATAAGTGGGTGTATGCACTGTTAGATAAATTGATTAATATCGTTCGCTCGATTCCATTTATCATTTTACTTACCTTATTAGCTGTTGTGACACGATTTATTGTTGGTACAACTATAGGTGAAAAAGCGGCACTTGTTCCGTTGATCATAGGTGTTATCCCTTTTTATGCGAGGCAAGTTGAAAATGCGCTACTCGAAGTGGACACCGGGGTTATAGAAGCTGCAGAAGCAATGGGAACAAGCCGAATAGGGATTGTTTTTAGAGTGTATTTGATAGAAGGATTGCCAGGAATTGTGAGAGTGTCTGCCGTGACATTGATTAATGTTATAGGGCTGACAGCAATGGCTGGAGCAGTTGGAGCAGGTGGCTTAGGAAATCTAGCGATTAGTAGAGGATACAATCGATTTCAAACGGATGTGACGTTTGTAGCCACATGTTTAATATTAGTATTGGTATTCATTAGCCAGTGGATAAGTAATAGGATTATAAAAAAAATTAGTCATTAAAGGAGACGATTATCATGAAGCAAACAACTAAATGGGTGGTACTTTTATTAGCAGTAGTAACAGTGATAGCAGGATGTTCAAAAGGAGAGACAGACAAAGAAAGTAAAAAAGATGTTGTTAAATTAGGTGTGATTGGCTCAGATACTGATGTATGGGATGATGTGAAGGAACGGTTAACTAGTGATGGAATTGAATTGGAGTATGTTAAGTTTACTGACTACAACCAACCTAATGCAGCTTTAGAAGATGGGTCAATTGATATTAATTCTTTCCAACATCAGTTCTTCCTAGATAATTATAATAAAGAGCACGGGACAGAACTTGTCTCAATTGGGAATACGGTGAATGCGCCATTAGGAATCTATTCAGAAAAAATAAAGAAAATCGAAGACCTAGCAGATGAAGCAACAATTGCGATTCCAAATGACGTGACCAATGGAGGGCGATCTCTATTACTATTGCAAACAGCTGGATTAATAAAGGTTGATCCAAGCAAGGGGCAAACGCCAACCGTTTCAGATATAACAGAGAATAAAAAAAATCTAGTAATCAATGAATTAGATGCGTCACAAACGGCACGTTCTCTACAAGATGTTGAGGCAGCAATTATAAATAGTGGTGTGGCTGTAGATGCTGGATTTGTTCCAGATGAGGATGCTATTTTCTTAGAACCAGTGGCTGATAGCTCAAAACCTTATGTAAATATTATTGTGACCAAAAAAGAGAACAAAGACAAAGAGCTTTATAAAAAAGTAGTGGAAGCATACCAGACAGATGCTACTAAGAAGGTCATTGAAAAAACGTCTAAAGGATCCAGTGTGCCTGCATGGGAAACGTTCGGTAAAAATTAAAAACATGAAGAAAAGCAAGGGAATACGAAACTATTTCTTTGTTTTTTTGTTATATTATTTTTTTAAAACGTGGTGATAATAGAATAAAAAAAGATGGGAAATATTCAGATTAGAAAATTATAATCGAAAACATTTCACAAATAAATAACGTGTCATGTTCTATATAGGGATTACTAAAGTTTTCACAACACTTAAATGAAAAAATGATGTGAAATTTTTTGAAACCTTTTTCTTTTTGCTTATCGATGCGTAAAACTAGAGTGTATTATCTTGTGACAACTCCCTTATACTGGAAAAGCTACTCAATATTTATATGAATAAGTGATAGGTAAGTAGAAAAGGGGAGAAAATACATAGTGGGGAAGTTTATTAAAAAAGGTTTTATTCATTTATTAATTATTAGTATAGTATTGCCATATTTTGTGCAACCAACAAAGGTAGTTGCTGAGGTGATATCTACTTTAAATCAGTCGGATTTAGTGACGTTAACTGATTTTTTGTTAACTAATCGTGGGGATAGTAAAACGGTTAACGCAACACTAACAGTACAGATTGAAAATGAGGACGGATTAGAAAAAGAAGAAATAATTACTAGTTCTGTTCCCATTGAATCCATTGATCATGACACGATGCATTCAGATGTAGAGATGACATTGATGAATGAAAAACAAATTAAAGTGACGAGTCATTCAAAAATAAGCCGTGACGCAACACGTGATGTGTCGGTAACCGCATCAAGAGACCAGATAGATACGGAATGGGCGATGTCTACACAGCGTGAGGAAAAACGATTGACATTACCTGGTATAGAGGCAACTGAAGCAGACAAAACGGATGACCTAGCTACCAGTCCAGAATCGACAAAACCAGTCAGAAAGAACCACAAGCAACGACTGGCTAGACGAGCGCCTGGTAATATGAAAGATTTATTTCTAGGAGAAGAAGGATTTACAACTATATTTGAATCGATGTTATTAAAAGATAAGAACGGTAAAGTCATCACAACAAACAGTGTAAAACCATCTGATACATTTAAACTAGAAGCAAAATGGGTTTTACCAGAACATATTGCAGAACAAATGGTTTCAGGTGATTTTTATGAGTTTAAATTACCATCTGAGTTTAAAATCGAAACCAAAAAAGGGAAGTTAGAAAATAAAGAAGGCGTCGCTTTTGGTGATTATGAGATTAAAGCTGATGGTACAGTTCGACTAACATTTAATGATTTGCTTGATGAAAAATCAGAGATACATGGTACATTTTCTTATGCACAAAAATTAGAAGGCATAAAAAAACCAGGTGAAGTCGAGATTAAAATACCGTATGAAGATACATTACCACCTGTAAAAATCACAGTGCAATCGAATACAGATGTTTCGATTGCTAAAGAAGGACGATTTGATAAAACATATAACCCAAATAAATCGATTTGGACAATCGATATCAATCAATCTCTTTCTAAAATGAGTAACACAGTGGTGAAAGACTACTTGCCAGATGGGTTAAAAGTTGAAAAGGTGAGCATTAAACCAGTAGACGTTAACATTGATGGTGAAATAACAGAGATACCATCTGCGAAGTCTTTAATCGAAAACGTTGATTACAAATTGAGTGAGGATAAAACAGAAATCATCTTTTTAAAAGAGGTGACCCAAGCGTATAGAATAGAGTTAACAGCAGAGATTAAAGAGTCTAAAAAACCACAACCTGGTTACGACATTTATCTAGATAATACAGCATCAATCACGAGTTCAAATGGGAAAAAATCAGAAGCAAGTGCAAGTATTCGAGCTAACTATAGAAAAGATTTGACGAAATCGAGACCCCTGTCTGTTGGAGAAAAGCAAAATTACGAATGGACAGTGAATGCTAATTATTCTTTAAGTAAACTAGATAAAGGTTCAACATTGACAGATACATTTGATTCTAAAAATATGACGTTATTGAAAGATACAGTTATTTTAAATAAAGTGATGTTTGATAGTAATGGAGAAAAAACAGGCCTGTCTCCTTTAGCAAAAGATAGTTACAAAATTATTGACAATGGTAAAAATGGATTTGCCGTTGAGTTATTGGTAGATGTAGAAGATGCATTGGAGTTAACCTATCAAACACACGTGACAGAATCAGTTCTAGATGAACGTGTGGAATTGAGTAATACCGTTCAAATTAATAACGGTGAGAAAGAAACATCCACAGGTCAAGCAAGTCAACAAAATTTATTTAAATATGTTGATGATATGGCAGGGATAGACTATAAGAACCGTGAAATACCTTGGATTATTAGAGTGAATGAGGCAGGATACCTTCTGAAAAATTGGTCCTTAACAGACACTATCTCTGAAGGTCAGACCTTTAAAAAAGACTCATTACAGATACTAGATGGTGGTAAAGCACTTGTTGAAAATGTTGATTATAAAGTGTCTTACAAAGGCAGAGAGATGACGATTCAGTTTTTAGGAGATCGCCAAAAAGAAACGAATCATGCCTATATGATGACGTATCGTACAATATTTGATACATTTAACGCTGAAACGGACGGCCGTAAAGATCCCATTTTTTACAACCATGCTACAGAGTCATGGACCGATGAAACGGGACAAAAAGACTCGACAGAAGTTACCACTCCACCCATTATTTTAACCGACCATTTTAGATACAATGGGAGTAAAAATGCTAGTTATAATGGGACTAATAAAAAAGTGACGTGGAAAGTTGCCTATAATTTTAATCATCATGAGTTAAATAAAGCCACTCTGACAGATGTGATAGAAGGCAAACACAAATTGATTAAAGAAAGTGTTAAGCTATACACGCTGACTGTTGATAAAGATGGAAACCATGAGCATAAAGATGAAGTGAAAGATGCCTCAATAAAAATAGAGACTAACAAAAAGGGCCTTGATGTTGTAACAGTTTCGATGCCAGATAAAGTAACAGATGCGTATGAACTGGTTTATGAAACCAGTTTAGAGAATCAATTGATTGATCATTCTCCATTAATTAATGAAGCAGTTTTTAAAAATGATGGGATAAAGGATCAACAGTATAAGGCATCTATTAAACCATATTATGCCGGTCAGTTATTTGCTAAAAGTGGGGACGTAAATCGTGAAAACTCTAATTTGATTGATTGGAATATCTTAGTCAATCCATCCCAATCTACGCTAGACAACGTTGTTGTGACAGATTATCCAAGTGTTGATCAAATTATTGATATGAAGACATTAAAAGTGTACGGCTCATTTGTTCAGTCTAATGAGCATATCGATAAAAACGATGAAGAAGTTTTAGTTGAAGGAACAGATTATGAAGTGAGTAGTCAAACAGATCCAGAGACAGGAAAACAAACGTTTGAGCTTAAATTCTTAAACCAAATTTCCAAACCATATTATGTGTCCTATACATCTGAACTCAATATTATGAGTTCAAGTTTAGAAGTCGACATTTATAATGAAGCTAAAATTACAGCAGATAACATTCAAAATATGTCTCAAGGTGAACCTGGTAAAGTCAGTGTGATTAATACGAATGCTGACGCAGATGGAATCACGCGTAAATTAATGTTGAAAAAAGTTAATGAAGACAATGAGCCGTTAAAAGGAGCTATTTTAGCTTTATGGAAATTGAATAAAAAAGACAATACTTACAAGATGCTACGGACTCAGACAACAGATGAGAACGGTGAAATAGAGTTTAAAGGTATATCGACTGGTGATTATAAAGTTATAGAAGTGAAAGCACCAGCTGGTTATGATATTTCTAGTGAGCTAGAACAAGGAAAACATTTTGTATTCAAGCCGAATAAAGAAAATGATTATACTCAAGTAGAAACGCTTGTCAATGAAAAAAGAAAAGTACTTATCAATAAGACAAATGGATATAATGAAGGTTTGTCTGATACGTATTTTAATGTGCTAAAGGCAGAAAATAAGGAAATCGTTAAAGAGAATATCAAGACTAACAAAGATGGGCAGGCCGTCATCGAACAATTAGAACCAGGTCATTATTTATTAGAAGAAGTGAAAGCAAACAAAGACTACATACGAAACACTGAATTAATTCCTTTTGATGTTAAGTAAGAGGGAACTGATGACATAAATGTAGTGAACTATAAAGGGTCTGCTAAAATGCTGAAGACTGATGCAACGGGTGCACCAATAGAGAACGCACTGTTTACAGTATTTGAGTCTGATAAAAAGACAGTCATTCAAGAGAACTTACGGACAAATGCTAAGGGAGAGGTACTTATAACAGACTTAAGTCCTGGAACTTATTATTTACAAGAAGCAAAAGCAGCTCCAGGTTATATATTGAATACAGAATTTAGACAAATTGACATTACTAGCGAACATGAAGGCAAACCACATGTCGTTGAAGTGGAGGCTTTGGTCAATTATAAAGGCTCAGCGGAGTTGATTAAAACGACTAAAACTGGGACACCGTTAAAAGGAGCCGAGTTTGATGTGGTGGCCTCTGATGGTAAACAAGTGAATGATACGCCACTTATCTCTGATGAAAATGGACGGGTGTGGGTGAAAGACTTATCTCCTGGAACGTATAAATTTGTGGAAACAAAAGCACCAGCAGGCTATATCTTAAATAATAAAGAAGTATCTTTTACGATTGAAACAGCTTTTTCTGGTCAACCAACACCAGTTAAGATAGATGATAATTTTGTGAACTATCAAGGCGCTGTGTCATTTAAAAAAGTGACAGATAAAGGAACACCTTTATCAGGTGCTGCTTTTGATTTATATGATAGTAAAGGAGACAAAGTTAATACCAAAGGACCAATCGTTTCAACGAAAGAAGGAATTGTGTCTTATGATCGCTTAATGCCAGGTGCGTATACATTTAAAGAAGTAAAGTCAGCATCAGGTTATATTGTCAACACACAATCATTAGGCTTTACGATTGAAGCGACTGCTACTGAGAAACCAGCTACAACCGTATTAACAGATTTTGTAAATTATAAAGGCTCAGCTAAGTTAACCAAATTAAATGAAGCGAATAGACCGTTACCAAATGCGATATTCCAATTAGTTGGGAGTGATAAAAAAACGATTATTCGACCTAGTCTAGTAACGGATGAAAAAGGAGAAGTAGTCGTTGAAGATTTGGCTCCAGGAACTTATTATTTTGAAGAAGTAAAAGCTCCAACTGGTTACATGATTAACACAGAATTACGACGTGTGACTATTAAAGACCACTATAATGGTGAGCCTGAAGTTGTCCAAGCAGACCAACTGATTGATTATAAAGGAAGCGTTGTGTTAACCAAAACAGATAAATCAGGTCTCGGATTATCAGGCGCAGAGTTTAACATTTTGGATAAAAAAGGCCAAGTAGTCAATGAATATCCGCTTATCTCTAATGAAGACGGCCATGTTAAGATGATCGGATTGGCTCCAGGTGCGTATACATTTGTAGAAACGAAAGCACCAACGGGTTATCTATTAAATAAAGAAACAGTCTCATTTGACGTACCTGACCGAGTATCAGGTCAACCAGATATTATTGAGATTGAGACTGATTTTATTAACTATCAAGGAACTGTATCATTTAAAAAAGTATCAGAAACTGGTGCGATTTTACCAGGCGTAATGTTTGATGTGTTCGATGAGTCAAATCAACGCGTGAATGAAGTACCACTTGTATCAGATGATAGTGGTGTGGTGACAATCGAAGGTTTGATGCCAGGAAATTATAGGGTAATAGAAACCAAAGCGTTAGAGGGCTATCTATTAAATACTACTCCAGTTACATTTACTGTGGAAAATAGTGCTCATGCAAAACCAGTCAATCTAGAATTAGCAGATATGGTTAATTATCAAGGAGCAGCACAATTGACTAAAACAACTGAAGCAGGAAATTCTTTATCAGGCGCCACATTCAAATTATTGGCAGCGGATAAAAAGACAGTTGTAAAAGAAAATATAATAGCCGATGAAGCTGGAAAAGTAACGGCGACAGGTTTAGCACCTGGTACTTATTATTTTGAAGAAAGCAAAGCGCCAGCTGGTTACATTAGAAATACACATTTAGCAAAAGTTGAGATTAATTCCGAATATGAAGGAAAACCAAGTGTGATAGATGCTGGTCATTTTGTGAATTATCAAGGAACAGCGAGTCTAGTTAAAACTGATGAATCAGGTGATCTATTAGCAGGGGCCTCTTTTAATGTTTTGGATAAGACTGGAAAAATAGTGAATGACACACCACTTACATCAGATAATAAAGGACAAGTGCACATTAATAATTTAGCTCCAGGTGAGTACAAATTTGTTGAAATAAGTGCTCCAACAGGTTTTATGTTGAACACTGAATCAGCATCATTTGAAATTCTAAGTGATGCGTTAGGAAAACCAGAAACGGTGATACCATCAACGACATTTATAAACTATAAAGGTTCTGTTGAATTCACTAAAACAAATGAAGAGCATCAAGCATTAGAAGGTGTCACTTTTAACCTATATGGAAAAGATGGCAAAGTTATTAATGATACGCCGCTTGTTTCCGATAAAGAGGGACGTGTCTATTATGACAACTTGATGCCAGGTGAGTACACATTTAAAGAAGTAACATCCTTAGAGGAATATCTGGTAAACACTACACCAATCCACTTTACGATTGAGAACGAATCAAGTGGAAAACCACAAACGGTTAAATTAGATTCGTTTATTAATTATCAAGGATCTGTCTCAATGTTGAAACAAAATGAAGATGGACAAGCCTTAGGGCATGCTGTCTTTAAGATTGTTGATACGAAAACAGGAGAAGTCATCCGTGAAGGGCTTGAAACGGATGAAACTGGCTATATTCAAGCCACACATTTATCACCTGGACAGTATGAATTAATAGAAACGAAAGCACCAACTGGTTATCTACTAAATAAAGAAACGATACTTTTCGACATTGAGAAAGAAGCAGAAGGGCAACCACTTGTTGTGGAGATAAACGCCCCATTTATTAATTATCAAGGGTCCGCTAAATTAATCAAAACAGATGAAACTGGACAGACATTAAAACACGCTAAGTTTAATGTGTTCGATGCAGAAGGCAACAAAGTGAATCAAGAAGTACTGTTGTCTAAAGAGCAAGGAGAAGTGAGTATGACGCATTTATCTCCAGGTAAGTATCATTTTGTTGAGGCGGAAGCACCAAAAGGCTACATACTCAATACGCGTGAGATACCGTTTGAGATAACAGATGATTATAAAGGGCAACCAGTGACACAAGATTTAGGAAGTGTTATCAATTATCAAGGGTCAGCTGAACTGATTAAAACAGATAAAGATGGTACGCCATTAGCATTTGCTGAATTTGACGTGATGGATAAGCATGGTCACGTGATGAATGAAACGCCTCTAGTATCTGGTGAAGACGGACGAGTGTCTGTAGATGGGTTAGCACCAGGAACCTATCAATTTATTGAAACTAAGGCACCAGAAGGCTATATAATGAATACGTCAGCAGTGTCGTTTGAGATTGCACCTAAAGCTTATGACAAACCAGATACCGTTCAGCTTGATACGCCTTTTATGAATTACAAAGGCACATTTGAATGGATCAAGACTGATGAAGCAGGTATGGGCTTGAAAGGTGCGGAATTTAAATTGACGGATAAAGAAGGCAAAGACGTCACAGATACGACATATATCTCTGATGAAACAGGTAAAATTAATGTCTCTAATCTTGCACCTGGTGAGTATAAAATCATCGAAACCAAAGCACCAGTTGGATATATATTAAATACGGATGTCATTGAGTTTACCATCCAAGATAAAGCACAAGGTGAGCCAGAGGTGGTAAAAGCCGAGACACCATTTGTAAATTATCAAGGATCTGTCCACTTTAAAAAAGTTGACTCGCTAGGAGTTGGGTTATCTCAAGCTGAATTCAATATTCTGACTGATAAAGGGGAACGTGTTAATGTGACGCCATTACACTCAGACGAACATGGAGATGTAATCTATGATCATCTAGCACCAGGAACGTATACGATAGTTGAAACAAAGGCACCAACAGGCTATGAATTGTCTGTGGCTCATCATACCTTTGTGATTCAAGATAGAGTATCAGGTCAACCAGTTACGGTAAATGCTGGAAATATTGTGAATAAAAAAATACCGGAGACACCTAAGTCAATAAACAATTCTACAAACAAATCAGGAACATCTTCATTACCTAAGACAGGGGAAAAAGATGGGGCATATGTTGTTGTGCTACTTGGTTTAATGAGTCTGTTGACAGCGTTAGGTATCATGTACCGAAAAGAAGTGTACTAGTATAAAGAGCATTGGATGTATTCCAATGCTCTTTTTTTGTTTTAATATCCTTTTTTAGGTGATTAATGATAAACTAAAGAAGAAGATTAATGAACAAAAGGAGCGAACTATGACAAATAAAAAAAATCGTCATATACGGATATGGGTAACATCATATATGCCAATAGTCTTAAGTTTGTTATTTGTTTTTATTCCTGTTGCTATAGGAGTGAAAACAAAAGATTGGGTTGTGACTAGTCCATTTCTCATTCTTTTTCTTAGTCTAAGCTGGCTATGTGTACCCAGTTATGTAAAGGAAAAAATTAACGTGCTTAGATTATCAAAGGCTTTGTATAAGTCGCAACAACAGAAGATGGAGACACAAGTACAACAAGATAAAAAAGAATTACTAGACGCTTATGATACGGAAATTTATCGATTGGCCATGCAGAGAAAAGATTTAGAAATTGAGATATTAGGACTAAAAGATGATAGGCGAGCATTGATTAATGGCATTGAAACCTATAAGCTGAATTTTAATGATCAAGTGTACCAGTATAAAATACAAAAAGATGCGTTAGATGATGTGGTGAATCGATTAGCATTGCAACAAGATTTTCAACGTGATGTTGCGAAGCGTATTTTTTCGTCCAGTTATTATGAATCTTTTTTAAATTACTTAGTTGAAAATGAATGGGATATGTTACAAAAAGTACCCTTTGATAAGGCTTTGGATTATTTAAAAGAATTATTACAACATGATGAGTATGACTCAGTTATTATAAATAGACACAAAGACAACCAAAGCATTCATTTGATTGCGGAAACAGCGGAAGAAAGAATTGGCTTTTTTTATGTACCTGAACAAGCACAATTATCTAAGAAGATGCTGTATAATTTGGATAAGAGCAAAGCATATTTTAAACTAGACAAAACCGTATTAATGTATGGAGGTCAACTAACAGAAGATATGAACAGAAGAACAACTCGATTATCTATTGATGTTTGGGGAAAAAATGAGATAAGATTCCGTTTGAAAGCCTACCAACATGATCTTATCAAGCAAGATAAACAATTGATACTAAAACCATAAAGGAAGAAAAATATGAGATATCATGAGGAATTAAAGAGTCATCCAGCGATTCTCTCTATGTTAAATGATTCTGATACGTACGATTTAATTAGGATGAACCCAAAAGAGATAGTAGTAGAACAAGAAAGCACGATTCAACATGTTTTCATATTAGTGGAAGGCGTACTGAAAGTGGAACATTTAATGGAAGACGGTTACGTACTACATATTGATTTTGTTGGACCATATGATTTTATGGGAGATCTAGAATTACTTGTCAATCAATCAGCTGTTCACCAAGTGCAGGTGACTGAGCAGGCGTTACTCGTTAGATTATCAGTGTCCGAATATTGGCGATTAATGAAGACCTCCTCAGACTTTTCTATGGCAAATTCGCAATCTTTAGCACACAAGTTAAGAGGAACCACGGAGAATTTCGCTAATTATGTTAGGCTTCCTTTAAAAATTAGACTGTACAAAGAGTTAATCAATATGCATTCGTTAGCGGTAGATAGTCCCACTTATTTAGATTATTCGAGTGATAGTTTATCAGAAAAGCTAGGAGTGACTAAAAGAAGCGTTAATCGATTGTTAAAAGACATGCGTGAGTCTGGATTAATTCAAACGTCTGCCACGCATTCGCTAAGTGTGAGTGAAGACAATTTAGAAAAGTTAATGGCGTATGTGGAAGAGTATGATTAAAGGACAGATGTCCTAGTACCAACCACCCGACTTATCTTATACTGACTAAAAAGAATGAAAAGGAGTGTCAAGATGGTTGGTTTGTTTTTCTCGTTATTAGCAGGTATATTGGTAAGCATTCAGTCAGTATTTAATACAAAAGTTGGAGAAAAAATAGGTTTATGGCGTTCTAGTGCTGTGGTTCATTTTGTTGGTTTTGTTACGGCAATGACCATGATGGTTGTGATGAGAGAACCTATGATAGGCAATTTTAGAGACGTGCCTAAATGGTACTATCTAGGTGGTAGTTTGGGAGCACTGGTTGTATTTAGTGTGATACAAGGAATGACACGTTTAGGTGTAGGATATACGACTGCTATTATGTTGATTTCTCAATTATTAGTAGCTGTAACCATTGATTATTTAGGATTATTTGGGATGACTAAACTAGAGATGGGGAGTGAAAAACTAATAGGGATTGTGTTGATGATTGCGGGAATTATTGTGTTTCAAAGGAAATAAGATAAACAGTTTGGGGGAATAATATGAAAGTAACAGAAGGATATATGTCCTATTTAGGGTATCGCACGTATTATAGAGTGGTTGGTGAAAAAACAGAAGGCAAGGCACCGATTGTATTCGTACACGGAGGGCCAGGTTCTACACATAACTATTTTGAAGTTCTTGATGAGTTAGCAGTAGAAGGCAGACAACTTGTGATGTACGATCAGATAGGGTGTGGACTATCATATGTTGCTAATGAACCAACATTATGGACAGCCGAAAATTGGGTGAATGAACTCATCGCACTTAGAGATCATTTAGACTTAGATGAGATGCATTTGCTAGGTCAATCTTGGGGAGGCATGTTAGCTATACAGTATATGTGCGACCATTTCCCAAAAGGAATTAAGAGTTTAATTTTATCCAGTACCTTATCCTCATCAAAATTATGGGGAGAAGAACAACATCGTCTCATTCGGTATTTACCTAAAGAATATCAAGACGCAATAGAAGAAGCCGAGGCAAGCCAACAGTTTTCAGGACACCTATATGAACAGGCAAACACTGCCTTTATGTCTCGACATGCAGGAGATGTTCCAACCTCACTGTCACCAGAACCGTTAAGCCGAGCTAAAAAAGTAGGAAAAGAATCCTATGAGGTAGCATGGGGACCAAATGAGTTTACGCCAATAGGCCATTTAAAAACGTTTGACTACACGAATCAACTTCAACGTATAGATGTTCCGACATTAATCACCAGCGGGTCAGATGACTTATGTACACCACTAGTAGCAAAGACGATGTATGATAGGATACCACAAGCAACGTGGCAACTATTTTCTAAAAGTCGACATATGCCATTTGTGGATGAAACAAGTTTGTATTTAGAGGTGCTAAGTAGCTGGTTAACCTCACATGATTAGGTTGCCCAAAAACACTCAGTAAGACGATTCTGAGTGTTTTTTTGGAAACAGCAAGGTTGAGTTCTCTAAGTATGACACATGATAATGGATGGTCATTCTTTGTAAAAAAGGTAAGACATTGTCATGTGTGACGTCGAAATTAGAGACTAGTTGTGAAAATTCTTGGCGTTCGTCTGCTGTGGCTAGCTTTTTAAAGTACCCCCAAACATGCTGATAGGTATTGATAAGAGAACCTTTTGTTGGAGTGGATTGATTTGCCCGATGTAAGGCATCATAAAAACGTATGGCCCGGTCCTCATCCGACATAGAACGACCAAATAAAGATCGAATGTAATTATATTCTGTTTGAGATTTGGACATGACGTTATATTTTTGTGACGCCCATTCTTCTTGTAAGCGAGTTGTCATAAGATGACCTCCTGAATTTGTATGTATATATTACCTATTTTAGCAAAAAAAAAAGAAAAAATAGATTATAATGGATATATTCATTCATTTTATGCGGAAAGATGATTGCAATTTGATAATGAATGCTTATAATAGATTAATATGTTTAAGATAGGAGTGTAAAATGGCATATTTTAAGAGAAATTTTGGAAAGACTTGGCAATTTATTAAAGGAGCTAAGTCGTATTTTAGAGATGTGTTGTTGATGCATGGGTTTTTGATGTTCTTCTTAACCCCATTTTTGGCAAGTATGACACGTTTGTTGTTAAAGCAAGGAGACATTGCCTATATATCATATGACAATATTGGTGCTATTTTAAACCAACATCCTGTGATATTTTTAGGATTAATCGGCATGTTATTGTTACTGGTGACGTCAGTGTATTTTGAGTTTACGTTTTTACTACTAAGTATTTACTTTATCCAGATTAGACAGCCAATTGGTCTGAAACAACTTCTTAGAGGAACATTGCTACAAATGAAAAAAATTAAGTTTAAAACGTTACTGTTTTTCTTATTTTATTTCTTTTTAGTGTTGCCAATAAGTGGTATCAAATTCAATTCAGAGCTATTGTCGAAATTTAAAATTCCAGCGTTTATTTTAGATGTTATTTTCGCCAATCGAGTGGTTCTCGTGGCACTGTTTATAGCGTGTTATATTGGGCTAATATATCTTGCAATTCGGTTTATCTTTGCCTTACCAGAAATGATATTAAAAGATAAGTCGTTTAGAGAGTCTGTTCGATTTAGTTGGACAGAAACGAAAGGAAACTTTTTAAGTATACTTGGACAATTTGCCATTGTTATGGGGAGTTTGGCCTTTTTGTCAGGAGTATCATACGGTGGTGTAATTGGGATTCAGATACTTGTAGAAGAGTATGTTCCACACTATGCACTGGCTACAGCAATCATCTTAATGACTGTGTTACAAGTTGTATGGGTATTGAATGTTGTCTTTTCTACTGTAGGGATCTTCTTTGTGACGATAGACTACTTAGCACAACATGATTATTTGCCAGAAACATTAGACTGGTTTGTGGCATCTGAAAAAAGTACGCAAGGACCTGTCCGAAAAGGAGCAAAATGGGTGGTGATGATAGTATCATTGGCCACATTATTGGTAGTAGTAGGGACTTTTAATGCTGAATTTTTAAGTCATCCATCTACAGATAAACCTTTAACGCTTTCACACAGAGGAGTAGATAATGAAAATGCTGTGCAAAATTCAATTGAAGCATTGGTTAAAACGAGTCAAGACACACATCCAGATTATGTAGAAATGGATATTCAAGAAACAAAAGACCATGAATTCGTCGTGTTTCACGATTTTAATATGAAGGCTTTAACAGGTGTGTCTGTCCGTCCAAATGAATTGACGTTGGATGAGTTAACTAAAATGGTTGTCAAAGAGAATGGCAAAGAAGCAAACGTTGCCTCTTTTGATGAGTATCTAGCTGAGGCGAATAGATTAAATCAAAAACTATTAATTGAAATCAAAACGACAAAGCAGGACAGTCCAGAAATGGTGGATCGGTTTATTAAGAAGTACCGAGATGATATCTTAACATATAAACATACGATTCAATCATTAACCTTTGATACAATAATCGAATTAAAGGAAAAAGAACCCAATTTTTATGTTGGCTATATTATGCCATTTAGCGTGGTTGGACCGCCTAAAGGGGATATTGATTTCTTTACGTTGGAGTACACAACCTTGAATTCAAACTTCATTACGTCTGCAAATGCTGAGAATAAAAAAGTATATGCATGGACGCCGAATGATGAGGACACAATGACTCGTATGATGTTTTATGGCATAGATGGTATTATCACAGACCAAATGGATGTCTTAAACAAAACAGTGATTGATGAAGAGCATATCACTTATTCTGATAAACTGTTGTATTTTGTTGTCGGAATTGGGTAGTGACTCCCAAAAATTCTAGAAACGTTTTTTGTTTCTAGAATTTTTTTTTATGATTTTAAGACTTACTTTTTGTAAGTTTTGTTCGTATAAGGTATACTTGCAAAAAATAAAGGATGTGATAGACATGTTAGAGATAAAGAATAAAGCAACTGTTAGTTTACTTGTTTTAAGAATAGTATTAGGCGTAACAATGGGACTTCATGGCTTTCAGAAGTTAACCAATTTAGCGAGCACCACAGAGTTTTTTGTCGGTTTGGGTTTACCATCATTCATGCCAATTGTGATAGGATCACTAGAATTGATAGGTGGTATCTTTATGATTGCAGGATTATTAGTTCCTTTTGTAGCGTTAATTTTTGTTGGTATACTAGGAACAGCCATATTAATGTTGAAAAGATCAAGTGGTTTTATTGATGGTTATGAGTTAGAAGTATTATTAATTGTGATGAGTTTAGTAAGTGGTTACTCACATCTGAATAAAAAAATCATTCAATTTATTCCTGATTTATAGATAAAGACAGATGAAAAAGTGGGAAAAGAGATGTCTTAGGACTTCTCTTTTTTTATGAGACAAAATGAATTATGCTATACTAAATAAAATAGAGATAATAGGAAGAGATGAAAAAGAGGAGATAAATAAAATGAAAGTTTTTGTATTTGATGTGGATGATACATTGTATGACCAGATTGACCCATTCAAAGAAAGTATAAATTCTCATTTTAGTGCTCAAATGCTTGCACACTCCGTTCCAGTTGTGGAGTTATATGTTGCATTTAGGTACTATAGTGATTTGGTGTTTGATCAAGTCGAAGCAGGCAAATTATCCCTTGAAAAAATGAGAGTGTATCGTATTACTGAAGCGTTTCGTTCATTTGGTGTGACGATTAAAGAGGAAGAAGCACGCGCCTTTCAAAAAAGGTATCAGGAAAATCAAGGGAACATTACATTAAGACAAGATATGTTTGAGACACTGTCATGGTTGATTGAACACGACATTCCAGTCGCTATTTTGACCAATGGACCAAAGACACATCAATTGAAAAAAATCACTCAATTGGGGCTTGAGCAGTTCGTGCCGAAAGAGAGAATATTTATCTCTGGGGCCATCGGTTTAGCAAAACCAAATCCAGAAGTTTTTCATTATATTGAACACCAATTGGCTATCCCAAATGGCGATTATTATTACATTGGGGATTCGTTTGAAAATGATGTCATAGGTGCTAACCGTGCGCAATGGCATAGTATTTTTTTGAATAAACGTCATATGAAGCGACCAAAAGGAATGGTTATCCCAGATGTTGAAGTGACCACCGATAGTATTTTACGAGTGGTGATAGATATTGTAGAGCAAGATAAGTAAGGAGTGACTGTAAATGGGGCAAAAAATAGTGATTGTAGAAGATGATCCAGTCATTAGTAGAGGACTATACCAACATTTATCACAATGGGGCTTTGATTGTACCGTCGTGGAACACTTTGAAAAAGTACACGATGATATAACAGACATACAGCCAGATTTAGTGTTAATGGATATTTCATTGCCGTTTTATAATGGCTTCTATTGGTGTGAGTTGATACGTAAAACATCGGAGGTCCCAATTATCTTTCTTTCATCAGCTAGTGACAACATGACTATTGTTATGGCGATGAATATGGGAGGCGATGATTTTATTGCCAAACCTTTTGATTTTTCAGTTTTAGTAGCTAAGATACAAGCGTTACTTAGGAGAAGCTATGAGTTTGGTGGTGGTCAACATCATCTTCAGTATGGAGAATACACACTAGAACCACAAGACAATCGAATTGTCTATCAAGGTCAATTGGTGGATATATCCCCGACAGAATCAAAGATACTTACATTACTCTTTCAAAACAGCCGACAACTTGTGACACGAGAAAAGATTATGGAGAGGCTGTGGGAAGGGGACGATTATATTGATAGCAATACATTAGCTGTAAACATGACGCGTTTAAGAAAAAAATTATCGGATATAGAGTTAGATAAACATATACAAACCGTTAAAGGAAAAGGGTATTTATTAGGAGAGATGTAGCATGTGGCAGTTTTTACTACGTTATTTAAAGGACCATAAATCATTGTATAGTGTCTACGCGTTTTTATGTGTATTACTAGGATTTACCTTTTATCTTCACGCCTTAGAGTTTGCACCATTATACGATGCGCTATTATTTACATCGTTTATTTTACTAATGTGGACGATTGTTGATGCGAGGAAAACGTATCTTGCCCATCAAAAATTAGTCTTACTACTTAATCAAGAACAGATAGACAATCAAACCTATCAACATCTAGATATTGGCACTACGTTATTAAATCAAGATTATCAACAACTAGTGAAAAAAATAAGCAAAGACAATCAGGCACTTAGTCATGAATTAATGACTGAACAACAAAAATTAATTGATTATTATGGCATGTGGAGTCACCAAATCAAAACGCCTTTAGCGGCTTTACAAGTACTGATTGATACGCAACCAAATGAAACAAGCTACATGAAAAATGAAATTGCGACAATTGATGGCTATCTATCCATGATGTTGCATTACTTAAAAATGACGAACATAGAAGAAGATTTGGTATTGAAAACCGTAGATATTTATCAAGTCGTCAAACAGATTATTCGAAAGTATGCGTTGTTTTTTATCCAGAAAGACTTACGAGTGGATATGACGCCATTTACGAAATACGTTGTGACCGATGAAAAATGGCTAAGCTTCATTTTAGAGCAATTGATTTTTAACAGCATTAAGTACACGAATTCAGGAGTCATCACTATTTATCTTAAGGAAGATGCATTAGTGATACAAGACACAGGAATTGGTATTCTAGCACAGGACTTGCCTCGTATTTTTGAATCAGGCTACACAGGGTTTAATGGCCGAGAGAATAAAAAAGCAACAGGACTGGGGTTACACATGAGCCAAGAAATAGCGAAAACGCTAGGTGTGACGATAGGGATAGAGTCAGAGCTCAGTGTTGGAACTACTGTGACGCTAACATTTGAACAGGTTCATTTGATGTTTGACTAACCAAACTTACGACATTGTAAGTTTGGTTTTTTATTTGTAAGTATGCAACCTGAAACAGATTAGGTATGATAAAGGCAATCAAACGAAGATTCAGGAGGAATTAAGATGAAAATATTAGACGTAAATAATGTAAAAAAGACCTATCACACGAGATTAGGTGGAGCAAAAGTTGAGGCTCTAAGACAAATAAATTTTTCAATCGAGCAAGGGGAATATGTCGCCATTATGGGTGAATCAGGCTCTGGGAAAAGTACGTTGTTAAATTTATTAGCTACTTTAGACAAACCAACATCAGGTGACATTATTTTAAACGGTAAGAACATTAATCAAATCAAAGAAAAAGATTCAGCAGCCTTTAGACGTGAACATTTGGGGTTTGTGTTCCAGCAGTTTAATTTGCTAGATACATTCTCAGTGAAAGACAATATCTTATTGCCTTTAGTGCTAGCCAAAACATCTATTTCAGTAATGGAAGAAAGAGTGATGCACTTAGCCCCACAGTTAGGACTAACAGAATTATTAGAAAAATACCCATATGAGTTATCTGGTGGACAGCAACAACGTGTCGCGGCAGCTAGAGCTTTGATTACCAAACCAGATATTATTTTAGCCGATGAGCCAACAGGGGCATTGGATTCAAAAACATCGGCTCAATTATTAGAATTGTTTCAAAAGGTGAACGAAGAGGGACAAACAATCTTAATGGTGACACATAGTGCTGTCGCAGCTAGCCACGCTAACAGAGTATTATTTATAAAAGATGGACAAGTGTTTAATCAAATTTATCGTGGCACACAAAGCAATGAAGCCTTTTTAAATCAGATATCAGAAACAATGACGGTATTATTGACAGGGGAGGCATAAAGTCATGTTTTATGTTAAATTAGCAACAACGAATTTAAAAAAGAATAAACAAGCTTACGTGCCGTTTTTACTATCCATGGTATTTTTAGTCGTGATTAATGTCGTGATGCAAATTATGCTAAAAAATAAAGGGATGTCAGCATTACCCGGAGCGGAAGCAGCCAAGCAATTATTTAGCTTTGGTAGTGTGGTTATTTTGATTTTTACGGTGATTTTCTCACTGTATACGAATAGTTTTTTATTGAAACAACGAAAAAAAGAATTAGGGTTATATAACATACTAGGTATGGGGAAAAAGGAGCTTGCAAAGATTCTTTTTATCGAAACTTTATTTGCAAGTTTGATTTCTATCGTGACAGGAATTGTGACGGGGATTATTTTTTCTAAGCTAGCCTTTCTTATTTTGAAAAAAATGACAGGGTTTGGGGATAAATTTGAATATTCTATTGATATGTCAGGTATCATGATGATTACTGTATTCTTTTTAGGGATGTTTTTTATCATGTATGTGGTCAATATGATTCAATTAAAGATGGTCAATCCTTTGGAATTATTAAAAGGCGAACAGCATGGAGAAAAAGAACCAAAAGCCAAGTGGATAACTGGATTAATAGGTCTAATCAGTTTGGGAGCAGGTTATTGGATTTCATTAACTATCCAGTCACCTGTTGCAGCGATTACCTTGTTTTTTATTGCGGTACTATTAGTAATAGTTGGAACGTATGCTTTATTTACATCAAGTAGTATCATGATTTTAAAATTATTGAAACGCAATAAACGTTATTATTACCAACCGAATCATTTCATTTCTGTGTCCAGTATGATGTATCGTATGAAACAAAATGCAGTAGGTCTTGCGAGTATTTGTATATTAAGCACGATGGTACTTGTGACAGTTGCGACAACGGCAAGTTTGTATTTTGGAATGGATAATGTGATTAACAATCGTAATCCATATGAGTTGAGTGTGACCGTGTCACAAGATGCGGATAAATTATCCGGTAAGATGACGGAATTAGCCAGCAAACATCATCTTCAAGTAGACGAAACAAACACAATCACCATGACAGAAAGTATGATGATTTTAAAAAAGAAAGAAGCTTATATTGCATTATCCAAAGACAATTTTAATATGAATGATATGAGCAATTCTGAATCTCTTAACTTTATGACACAAAAAGAGTATCAACGTCTGACAGGAGATACGCAACCAGTTGCTGAGAATCAAGCCATTGTTTATAGTATGTCAAAACCATTTAAAGATAAAACGTTTCAGTTAGGTGGTGTGCCACTAACTGTCATAAAAACCATTGATACATTGGATTTTATCCCTAAAGTGGAAGGATTATCTAATTTATACTTAGTTGTCTTACGATCAACTGAGGATATCAATCGTGTGGTTCAGGAATTGTATCCTGATGATTTTGAACATTACCAAACGATGCAATCGACTGTCTATATGAATATGACAGGATCAGAGGAAGAAAAACTTGCTGTCGCTGAGGCATTAAAAACACATATGATAGATTCAGGTCAGTCTTTTCAGTTAAGCTCACAAGCCGTTGACCGCAAAGATTCCAAAGGATTTATGGGTGGTTTCTTATTCTTAGGGTTGATATTTGGTGTGACATTCACCCTTGCAACAGGTATTATTATTTACTATAAACAAATATCAGAAGGCATTCAGGATGAACAACGTTACCATATTATGCAACGAGTAGGGATGAGTCACGAAGAAGTGAAACGCTCCATCAGAGGTCAAGTATTAATGGTCTTCTTTTTCCCTATTGCCCTAGCATCTTTACATTTAGCTTTTGCTTTTCCAATTATCACTAAAATGCTAGTCCTATTTGGATTAAGTGATTGGAAGTTATTTTTACTAGCTAGCGTGATAGTGGTGGCAGTATTCTTACTTATCTATTTATTAATCTTTAACCTAACATCAAAAGCATATTACAGAATTGTTGAGAGAAAAGTTTAAAAAAGACAGGTCATAATGAGAAGACTCATTATGACCTGTCTTTATTTGTTTACTTGTGACATAAGGTTTAAACTGTGTGTTAAAAGTTATATAATGAAGTGTAAATAAAAATGTAATCGCTTTCTATAGTAAGCAATAAAAAAACGCCGAAACAGCGTCACAATTGTTGGGTACGGACAAAGCCTTATTTTAACTCGCTATGTTGTTTTGAATGCTACCAACAATTTCATTATACCAAAGATTATCAGTAATTCAATAAAAACTATTATTAAATTTGGAGGATATGGAATATGAAAAAGAACTATACAATTGGCTTAGATATTGGTACGAATTCAGTAGGGTGGGCTGTTGTCAATGATAAAAATGATTTAGTAAAACGTAGAATGAAAATCAATGGAGATAGTGATAGAGCGTATATTAAGAAAAATTTCTGGGGAGTTCGTTTATTCGAGGAAGGACAAACTGCAGAATCCAGACGGTTAAAAAGAACGACTAGACGTAGATATACTAGACGACGTAATAGATTACTTGTCCTCCAAGATATATTTAGAGAAGAGATGAATCAAGTTGATAAGTCTTTTTTCTACCGATTAGATGAAAGTTTTTTAGTCCCAGAAGAAAAAGACTATGTACGCTATCCATTATTTGGAACGATTGAGGAAGAAAAAGACTATTACGACACGTATCAAACCATCTATCATTTGCGAAAATCACTCATTGATTCAGAGGATAAAAAAGATATTCGTCTTATTTATTTGGCCATTGCTCATATAGTAAAATATAGGGGACATTTTTTAATTGAAGGCACACTAAGCACTGAAAATTCCTCAATAGAGGAGACATTTAAACAATTTATTACTGTTTACAATCAAACTTTTTTAATAAATGAACCCCCTCTTGATGAAAAAGTTACTTATTCAGATGATCTGTTTGTTGGTCCATATTCAAGAAGTAAAAAAGTGGAAAAAGTATTAGAGTTATTTCCAAATGAACGCATGAATGGAACATTTGCTCAGTTTATTAAATTAATTATGGGGAATCAGGGAAACTTTAAGAGAACATTTGAATTAGAAGAAGATATGAAATTACAATTTTCAAAAGAAGATTACGATGATCTGATAGAGACATTACTTGGGGATGTAGGCGATGAGTATAGTGATGTATTTGTGGCTTGCAAGCGCGTATTTGAAGCAGTGGAGTTATCAGGGATATTAAAAAATGAAGATCCCACAACGAATGCTAAATTCTCAGCAAGTATGGTGGAAAGATATGTCAATCATAAGGATGATTTAAAAGAATTGAAATTATTCTATAGAGATAATTTACCTGACCAATATGTTTCTATGTTTAAAGATATCAAACAAAATGGATATGCAGGATACATTGATGGAAAAGTGACTCAAGAAACGTTTTATAAATTTATAAAAAAACAAATTGAAGGAATTGATGGAGCCGAGTATTTCATAAATAAAATAGAGCAAGAAAATTTTTTAAGGAAACAAAGAACATTTGATAACGGTGTGATTCCTCATCAAATACATTTAGAAGAACTACAAAAAATAATAAAAAATCAAGAAATCTATTACCCTTTTTTAAAAGAAAATAAACAATTAATTGAACAACTTGTTACATTTCGAATTCCTTATTATGTAGGACCATTAGCAAAAAATCAGAGTGAATTTTCTTGGTTAATTAGGAGAAATAATGACAAAATAACTCCTCAAAACATTGAGCGTGTTGTCGATATAAGTGAATCTGCTACAGCCTTTATAGAAAGAATGACAAATGTTGATAGCTATTTGCCTCAAGAAAAAGTATTGCCTAAAAACAGCCTTATTTACCAAAAGTTTATGATTTTTAACGAATTAACTAAAGTAAGTTATATAAATGATCAAGGAATTAAGTGTAATTTTTCTAGTACGGAAAAATCTCAAATTTTCACTCATCTATTTTTAGTCGAACGACGAGTGAGCAAAAAGGCATTAGAAAACTTCTTAAAGAATGAATACTTGATAGAAAATCCGACAATTGAGGGGATTGAAAAATCGTTTAATGCGTCATTTAGTACCTATCATGATTTAGTAAAAATAGGTGTTGATGGAGATGATTTAGTAAATCCTGACAATACTCGGATGTTTGAAGATATTATCAAAATATTAACTATTTTTGAAGATAGACAGATGATCCGTAAAAAATTAGAGGTGTACAAAGAGTTCTTTTCTACAGACACATTGAAAAAAATGGAGAGACGTCATTATACTGGATGGGGAAGATTGTCGGAAAAATTAATTGATGGGATACAAGAAAAACATAGTGGAAAAACAATATTAGATTACCTAATGGATGATGATCAGCTCCCTAAGAATATCAATAGAAATTTTATGCAATTAATTAATGACTCAGAATTATCCTTCAAAGAAGAAATTGAAGCTCAACAATTGCCAAATAAGGATATACCAATGGAACAACTGATACATGAGCTAACAGGAAGCCCTGCGATTAAAAAAGGTATCTTACAAAGTATAAAAATAGTGGACGAACTGGTGTCTATCATGGGATATGAACCAGAGTCAATTGTGATAGAGATGGCACGTGAAAATCAGAATACAGGATATGGATTAAATAAATCTAAACCTAGATTGAAGTCTTTAGAACTGGCTATTAAAAATTTAGAAAGTGACTTATTGAAGAGATATCCAACAACGAATCAGTTTTTAAGAGATGATCGGTTGTATCTATATTATTTACAGAATGGTAAAGATTTATATACAGGTAAAGAATTAGATATTAATTTTTTAAGCCAATATGATATAGATCATATTATTCCACGAAGCTTTACAACAGATAATTCCTTAGATAATAGAGTATTGGTTAGTTCTTCCATGAATAGAGGGAAAGCAGATGATGTCCCTAGTATTGAGGTAGTGAACAAGCAAATAGGACTTTGGACTAGTCTTTATAACTCTAACTTGATGAGTAAAAGAAAATTTGACAATCTAACCAAAGCACAAACTGGAGGCTTAACACTTGAAGATAAAGAGCGATTTATTAAGAGACAATTAGTTGAAACACGTCAAATCACAAAACATGTGGCTCAAATATTGGATAATCAATACAATACAGAGACAGATAAAGATGGTAAGCTTATTAGAACGGTAAAAATAGTGACGTTAAAATCATCTCTAGTGAGTGAGTTTCGTCAAAGTTTCGGACTTTATAAAGTTAGAGACCTTAATGACTATCATCATGCTCATGATGCTTATTTAAATGCGGTTGTTTCTAATTCATTGTTAAAAATATATCCTAAATTAGCTCCTGAATTTGTGTACGGAGAGTATCATAAAGGTAATTTATTTAAGGAGCGTAAAGCAACAGCCAAAAAACAATTTTATACAAATATCATGCAGTTTTTTGCTAGCAAAGACCGCATTATGGACGAAGAAACTGGAGAAATTTTGTGGGATAAAAAAGATATAGCGAAAATAAAAAAAGTGATGGAGTATCGTCAAATGAACATTGTGAAGAAAGTCGAAGTTCAAACTGGCGGATTTTCTAAAGAAACGTTAGAACCAAAAGGAAAATCAGATAAATTAATTCCAATAAAAAATGGGTTAAGTCCAGAGCGATATGGCGGTTTTGGAAGTCCTGTAATGGCTTATACAGTAGCAGTTCAGCATAAAAAAGGTCAGAAAAAAAGTGTGACGACTGAGTTAATAGGGATTAGTATCATGAATCAGACACAATTTGAAACCGATCCTATTAATTATTTAGAGTCACTTGGATACAAGGAACCAACCGTTAAATATAAATTCCCAAAATATTCACTGTTTGAATTGGAGCATGGGAGAAGGAGATTATTAGCAAGTCAAAACGAGTTACAAAAAGGCAATCAAATGGTTCTACCTACCTATCTAAATACACTCCTATACCATGCAAACAAATGTGCCAATAATAATAGTGCTAGCATTGACTATGTCACGAAACACAGACATCAGTTTGATGATGTCATGACTTATATTAAAGAATTTTCGGAAAGGTACACGTTAGCGGATAAAAACTTGGCGACAGTTATTAAATTGTATGAAGAGAATCAACAAGCAGATATTATGACACTGGCAAGTAGCTTTATAGAGCTATTGAAATTAAATAAAAATGGAGCGCCATCCGATTTTGTATTCTTTAATACTAAAATACCAAGAAAAAGATATACAACATCAACAGAAATTTTAAAAGGTAAGGTTGTTTATCAGTCAATAACTGGTTTGTATGAAACCTACAGGAATGTGTGACAAAATGGGGTGGAGAACAATAATCATAAACAAGCATTCTAAGTTATCTTATAAAAATAATCATTTAATGTTTAAATCAGTAGACCAACATGACATGGTTCATTTATCTGAGATTGATGTTTTGGTATTAGAAACGACAGATATAACGCTCACGTCCATGTTAGTAAAGCGATTGATTGATTATAATGTTTTAGTTATCTTTTGTGATGAAAAAAGATTGCCTATAGGTAGATTATTGCCGTTTTATGCGAGACATGATAGCAGTTTGCAGTTATCAAAACAAATTAATTGGGATGTTGATCGAAAAGCGACTGTTTGGACAGAGATTATCTCTCAAAAAATTTTAAATCAACGTCAACGATTGGTTGAATTGGACTATACTGACAAAGCGAATTCTCTAAAAGAGTTCAATAGAAACCTACAATTATTTGATCCAACAAATAGGGAAGGGCATGCAGTGAGAGTCTATTTTAATACATTATTTGGCAATGATTTTGTTAGGTCTGATGAAGGAACCATTAATGCAGGTCTAAATTACGGTTATACATTATTGATGAGTCTGTTTGCAAGAGAAATAGTTCAAACAGGCTGTATGACTCAATTTGGGCTGAAGCATTCAAATCAATTTAATGATTATAATCTGGCTAGTGACATCATGGAACCGTTCAGACCTATTGTAGACGAGATTATCTATGACAATAAAAACCAGAGTTTTATTGTCATGAAGCGAAGTTTATTTGACATGTTTACTACTTGTTATGAGTATAAAAATAAAAACATGTTTTTAACAAATATTGCTAGTGACTATACGAAAACAGTTATCAAAGTTTTAAATGAAGAAATGGAAGGAGTTCCTAAATTTAGGATATGAGTTATCGATATATGAGAATGCTAATAATGTTTGATATGCCTACTGGCACTGCAGATGAGAGAAAAGCTTATAGAAAATTCCGACAATTTTTGCTTAGTGAAGGATTTATCATGCATCAGTACTCGGTTTACAGTAAAATTTTATTAAATGGTTCAGCAAGTAAAGCTATGGTAGCACGAATGCAACAACATAATCCCTCAAAAGGGTTAATCACGATGTTAACAATAACTGAGAAGCAGTTTTCTAAAATGATCTATTTAAGTGGAGACAAATCAGAAAACATTGGTAATACAGATTCTAGAATTGCGTACCTAGGGGATGATTATGGTGAATATTAATTTTTCTTTGTTGGATGAATCCATTAACATTTCAGGTGGAACGTTTATGGCACTTGAAAATGTAGAATTGTTTGCATCCATAGTGAAAAACTTGTATCAATATGATGATGACAGTAACATAAAAATATTTGATAAAAACTATCATACAATGAAAGTAACTGAGATGCTTTTAGTGACAGATATTTTGAGTTATAATGTAAATACACCAAGTATTTAAAAAATGGTTTATAAAGATTTAGAAGATCAACTGAATGATAACGTGGAATTGAAATCTAAGTTGGAAGACTTAGTGTCGGAATTAAGTGATATTATAAGCGATGAACTTTTGAATCACGAGCTAGATTTGGAAAAAGATGACACTGTATTCCCAGAACTATTTAAGTTTTTAGGAGTAAAAATTGAGTGTCCGGACGTGACCATCTTTGATAAAATAATCATGATTATCCAAGTTTTTAAGTATCTATCTAAGAAAAAATTATTGGTTTTTGTCAATGTTTGTTCTTATTTTACATGTGATGAACTAATAGAATTAACTAATTATATTAATTTATGTCA
Source organism: Vagococcus sp. (assembly GCA_052104115.1). Lineage (GTDB taxonomy): Bacteria > Bacillota > Bacilli > Lactobacillales > Vagococcaceae > Vagococcus. Next base: position 54,811 of record JBQELZ010000001.1, read on the forward strand.
ATTAGATGTTTTGTTCATCGAGCCAAGAAGAGTGACGGGAGTCAGGCAATACGTTGTTGACAATGATTTTTATGTCCAGTTTGAATAAACGAAAAAAGTCCTTTGAAAATTGAATGAATAAAATGATATGGAGCATTCAAACAAGATTCTTGCTATGGATGAATGGCGCGATTACGAAATCTTCTACGAGGTTTTAGAGCTATGCTGTTTTGAATGCTTCCAAAACCGTGTCGTCGTTTATTACAAAGAAAAGTAGGTTTTAGAGCTATGCTGTTTTGAATGCTTCCAAAACAATAGAAAGAACGAACATGAAAACGGAGTCGTTTTAGAGCTATGCTGTTTTGAATGCTTCCAAAACTAGAGCAGTTAAAGTAAGTAGAGGTCTTACGTTTTAGAGCTATGCTGTTTTGAATGCTTCCAAAACAACGGTTACAGAGTTTTAAAACACTCTAAAGTTTTAGAGCTATGCTGTTTTGAATGCTTCCAAAACCCCTAATTCTTCTATCCAACCAATCGCAAAGTTTTAGAGCTATGCTGTTTTGAATGCGTCTATATTTTATTATTGATTCATATCTTGCCATGTTATTTAAATTGCTTTAAACTAGAGACTAAATAAACGAATAAGGTAGCATCACTTTTACTAAATGGAAAGAGGTTTCTTATTTTGCAAGATGGATATGATAAAATTATGATGTACGGAGCTAGGGTATTTATTGTCTGTTTCTCTCTAATGGCTTTTTTTAAAGTGAGACATTTTGTTATCTTTTTTATCCTAAAATTAGGTCTGTCATTTTTACTTATAGATTAAAAAAACTGGTGCACTCATTCAAAGAGTGTACCAGTTTTTTGTTGTCTTTATTTTTTCCAAGATTCGACAGTTTCTTTGTTGTCTTTTATCCAATCTTTTGCTGCTTGTTCAGGTTCTTTCCCTTCATTGATTTCAAGCATGACGCGTTCAATGTCATCTTTTGTCCAATTAAAGTTTTTTAAGACCTTGTAAGCTTCGGGTTGGTCTTTTTTAAGACCTTGTCTAGCCATTGTATTAATGGTTTCAGCATCACCCATTCCATTTTTAGGGTCTTCCAAATACTTCAAATCGTATTTAGAAAACATCCAATGTGGTGACCAACCAGTAATAACGATAGGTTCTTTATTTTTGATAGCTTGTCCTAGCGTTACAATCATAGCTCCAGATGATGATGTTTTCACATTCCAATCAGCTAGATTTGGGTAATCTGTGAGTGTTTTTTCAGCCGCCGCCACAACACCAGCACCAGGCTCGATACCAGTGATTGTTTTGTTTGCTTCATTGTCAAGATCCTCAATGCTATTAACGTCCATATAGGCTGGGACTACAATACCAACTTGTGCGCCTTTAAGGTTTTCACCTAGGTTATCCACTTTATTTTTGTATTCGTTGTATTGTGCGCCATGCGTATTTGGTAACCACGCTGCAACCATAGCATCTGACTCACCATTTGCTACAGATTCCCACATGATAGCATTATCCAGAGGTGTCATGCTGACATCGTAGCCCATTTCTTTTAGGACCTCGCCGATAACGTTAGTTGAGGCAACTTCTGTGTCCCATTCAACATAAGATAAATTTATTTTTCCTTTTGATTCTGTTGTTTTGACTAATGTACTAGCCCCAATGCCTGCAATTAGAACAGCTACCACTGAACCAATAATAATGTTTCGTTTTTTGGGACTAATAGTGCGCTCTTTTTTGGTCGTGAATTCTTTCGGTTTGTTTAGATTTTGTGTAAATCGGTCAATAATGATAGCTAAAATAACCAGTGCCACACCATTGACAAATCCGTTCCCAACTTGAGCTCTTTGTAAGGCTGATAAAACGCCTCGACCTAAACCAGGAGCTCCAATCATAGAGGCAATAACAACCATAGACAAAGCTAGCATGGTTGTTTGATTAATTCCGGCTAAGATAGTACTTTTGGCTAAAGGTAGTTCAAGTTTAAATAATTTTTGTGTTGCTGTCCCGCCAAAAGAATCAGAGGCTTCCACCAATTCTTTTGGAACTTGTCTAATACCTAGATTCGTAAAGCGAACAGTAGGTGGTAAGGCAAAGATAACTGAGGCAAATACACCAGGTACCATACCAATACCGAAGAAGGCAACGGCTGGAATTAGGTAAACAAATCCTGGCATTGTTTGCATAAAGTCTAAAATCGGTTTGATGATACTTTGAGCTTTATCACTCTTAGCCATTAAAATCCCAAGGGGAATTCCAATCACAATGGATACTAAACTTGAGATAAGTACTAAGGTTAAAGTACTCATCAAGTCTGTCCACAGCCCTTGATTGTAGATAAATAATAAACCAATCAGTGTGAAAGAGGTTAGTCCCCATTTTTTATTGGATACGAAAAAGGCTGCAAGAGTGATAAGTGCGATAAATACAAATGGAGGAATGACGAGTAAAAAGTGTGTTAATCCGTCCATAAGTCCTTGACCTGTTGATTGGAAGAATGAAAACAAACCAGCAAATGTATCTGTCATCCATTCTGTGAGCGATTCTACCCAATCAGCAACCGGTAATTTTGAAAGTAGTAATAAATTAGTCATGTGTTATATCCTCCCCATTTGAAGAATCACTGGTATCAGCAAGAGCTTCTAACACGCTGCCTCTAATGATAACGCCAAGTAAACGGCCTTCATCAACCACAGCAAGTGGTGTGGGTGAGTCGTAAATTAGATTAAATATATCACTAACTAAGGTGTCTTTTGCGACAGTTGTGATGTCTTCTGTTAGCACATCTTTTAATGTTTTATTTTCTTTACGGGCACGGACGGCAGCATCTGCTGTCACATAGCCTTTTAAGTGACGTTTTTTATCCACAGCCACTAACATACTAACTTCTTCACTACGCATCAACGTTAAAGCGACATTAGGTCCGTCATTATCAATATTCGTTGTTAAAGCAGGTACCATAATATTTTGAGCGGTTAATACTTTGGAGCGGTCAACATCTTCGACAAATTCTCGAACGTATTCATTCGCGGGATTGGTTAAAATGTCTTCACCTGTTCCAATTTGCATGATTTGACCGTCTTTCATCAAAGCAATTTTATCCCCAATACGAAGTGCCTCATTTAAATCATGAGTAATAAAGATAATTGTTTTTTGGACATTTGCTTGTAAATCCAATAATTCATCTTGCATTTCACGTCTAATCAGTGGGTCAAGAGCTGAAAAAGCCTCATCCATCAGTAAGATTTCAGGATCATTTGCTAAGGCTCTGGCTAATCCAACACGTTGTTGCATCCCGCCAGAAAGTTGATTAGGGTATTGATCTTTAAATGAAATTAATCCTGAATTTTTTAGTGCTTGTTCTGCTTTTTTAGTTCGTTCCTCTTTAGGAACTCCTCTAACCTCTAGGCCAAACTCAGTATTTTCTAAGATGGTACGATGGGGGAATAGACCAAAATTTTGGAAGACCATACTCATTTTGTGACGTCTAACTTCTCGTAACTCATCTTTTTCCATTTTGGCGATATCTTTTCCATCTATATATACATCACCAGATGTAGGTTCTATCAAACGATTGATTAAGCGGATAAGGGTTGATTTACCACTTCCGGATAATCCCATGATGACAAATATTTCACCTTCGTTTACATCGAAGCTTGCATCATAGACACCAACAGTTGCACCTGTTTTTTCAAGTATCTCTGTTTTAGGTTTTTGTTCTTGTACCATTTTTAACGCAAGTTGGCTTTTTTTACCAAATATCTTCGTTAAGTGCTTGACTTGAACTTTTACCATGTAAATCTCTCCTTTTTGTAAATTTCTTTATCTTTTCTTAAAAATAAAGTGACCACATCATATTAACATCGAGTGGTCACTTTGTCAAAAGATAAAATTTCACAAAAAAAAGATGCGACATGCGCATCTTTTAAGACTTATTTTGTTTGTTCGGATAAAAAAAGTTATACATTCTTTGTTTAGCATACTCATTTCCTACAAAATAAACAGTATCATTCGCTGATAATTTAGCGTAGGGACCAGGAGATAAAAATAAGTCATTGTTGTGTGAAATAGCAATAACGGTAGCTGTTGTTTCGTGCCATAAATTTAGCTCACTAATGGATTGCTCTAAATGTTCGGCAGACTCTGTTAATAATAGTTCAGAAGGAAGGAAAGGGCTAGCGTGGTTTATTTTTTTTGTTTGGGACACAAGTTGATCTAATAACTGTGTGAAATGATCCAACTCATCTTTTTGCTGTTGCACGCTTTCCATTAAATCAGTTTTTATATCTTGAACGGATTGTACGTCCTTATATTGTACGAGAAAACTTTCGGCTTTGCTTTTTGACGACACAATGACACCACTGCCATGTTTTACTTCCATAATGCCTAAATCCACAAGGACATTTACAGCTTTTCTTGCTGTTTCAGCAGAAACACCAAAGGTACTAGCTAGTGTAGAGCGAGCATGGATTTTTTCCCCAATAACATAACGGTTATCAACAATACGTTCAGCGATTTCCACCGCGACTTGTTGATATCTGGGTAATACGACTTTTTTCTTGTTTGACAATGTTGCTCCTCCTATTCATCAGATGGAATGTAACATCATCTTACTAGAATTCATTTTAAGATGCAAAAAAATAATGACATAGGATAAATTCCTATGTCATTATGAAAGTTTAAAAAATAAGACTGTTGATTAATTCTGGTCGAGGATTTGGAAGAACGATGTGATTGATGATCATTGCTTCATCTTTTGCCCCTTCAACTCCAGCTTCTACAGCTGCTTTAACAGCATCGACTGCACCAGTTAACACAACAAAGGATTTTCCCGCAATCCCTGTTGCTAGCTGTAAGCTAACCAAATCAACGTCAGCCGCTTTCACTGCAAAGTCAGCTGCAATAATAGATCCTGCTGCTGAGTAATACTCGATAGCCCCAATAGCAGACGTATTTTCAGGAACATGCGTCATATTGACTGCGCGAATCACTTGTGGAGAGACACGTGGGATAACTAATTTTCCAACAATGTGCATACCACCGATCCGACAACCTTCACTAATTGCTTGCTCAACGGAATCAACTTTTCCTGCAATTAAGATATAATATTTACCAGGACAACTTGCTTTGGCAGAGAGAAGCTCACAATCTGCAGCTTTTAGCATGTAATCCACAGACTCGATTCCTTTTGCAATACTATTTAATTCTAAAAATCCTAATGTATCAATCTCTGCCATCTAAGCCACATCCTTTTTTATTTGTATTAAACTTTCTCCAACGGAAACAACCTCGCCAGAGATACTTGCGTGAATAGGCGCGCCTAGGCTATCTGGTCCAATTTGTGCGATCAGTTGCCCAGCTTCAACATGATCTCCTTTTTTGACTAAAGGAGTGCATGGTGCACCGATATGCATTTTTAATGGAATAAAAACTTCATCAGATTCATATGATAAAACATGAGACAAATCATTGTTAGCATATTGTTCCAATCCCATTTTTAATAAAATGTTTTTCGGTGGTGTTTTTTGGTATTCTCTCATAGGCTGGGGAATCAGTTCTTCACCGTTATATTTATAACGAATCCCTTTTTCAGCTAAGCGTTGTTTCACATAAATATTGACCTGTCTTGGTGATAAAGCCATAGGACAGGCGATCACTTCACAAATTCCACATTCGCAACATAAAATAGCTTGTTTCCACACATCATCATCATCAATGTCATCCGGCACATCTGTCATAGCTAAATGTCTCATGACTTGATGGGGATGAAGTGGTTGTCCAATTTGGAATCGTGGACATAATTGTGTGCAAAGTCGACATTGAATACATGCCGCTTTTGCTTGCGTAATAATTTGTCCTATTTGTCTTTCGTGAAGCTGATATAAGTATTCTTTTTCTTCTAGTACGATGATACCAGACGTTGTTTTTGTCACAACTTGTTCATCAAAGTTTTTGTGATTGCCGATTTTACCCATCATTGGTCCGCCATTTAAGAAAATGAATGAATCTAGTGGTGTCCCGCCAGCTAATTCAAGACATTTTGAAAAAGGAGTACCAATTGGAACGAGTAGCAGTGTTGGCTTTTTGACTGCACCGGTAATGGTTAGCAATTTGTGCGTTAATGGTTTGTCATCCTTCATTGCATGATAAACATTTAACATCGTTGTAATGTTGGATACAACACATCCAACTTGTAATGGAATGCCTCCAGGTGGAACAGTTCGGCCTGTAACTTCAAATACCATTGTTTGTTCGTCACCGGCAGGGTAAAAGTTACCCATTTTGTGAACTGTGACAGGTACACCTAGTGTGTTGATAGCTGTTTCTAACGAAGCGATTTCATCTGTGTAGTGTTCTTTTGTTGCAATGACAACGTGTTCAGCTTCCACCATTTTTCCAACTTCAACAATTGCTTTGACACATTCTTCAGCGAAGTGTTTCATCACATAGTGGTCGGTTTTTAAAAGGGGCTCGCATTCCGCTGCATTAATGATTAGGTATTCTGCTTTTGCATCTAATTTTTTTGCAGTAGGAAATCCAGCTCCACCGGCTCCAACAATGCCTGAATTGTGAATCTTTTCTAATAACATTTTATCACCTACGTATTCTACATATTTCAATTCATTGTAGACGCCTTTGTCAGTTTAATTGTAAGGGTTGACATCTTAGAAATCAATCTAAATTTGTTCATATGTCAACTATTTTAATTTGTGATTTAAAAAACTTTGAACTTTTTTTGTAAAGGTGATAAAATAAGTGCAACCGTTATAAATATCACAATGTTGTGAGAAACTATGCAATGATGCAAAAAGTAGGTCTTTTTGTGTCGTTTTTTTATGCATTAAATAAAAGGAGGGATAAGTATGACAGTAGCAGAGTCATTTAAGCTGCCATCAGGCGTGACTTTGAAAAATAGACTTGTGTTTGCTCCAATTTCCACACTTGCCAGCGAAACAAATGGAAGTGTATCTAAAGAAGATATTTCTTTTTTTAGTAAGCGAACTGGAGATGTCGGGGCAATTGTTATCGCATCTGCCTATGTCAGTTTACAAGGGAAAGCTTATGAAAATGGGTTGAGTGTGAGTCAAGACTGGCTTATTCCTTCACTAAAAAAGCTAGTAAAAACGATTCAACGGGATGGGACAAAGGCTTTTTTACAAATCTATCATGGTGGTGCTATGACGCATTATTACCCTGGTAATCAAGAATTAACTTGCGTGAGTCAGACGTCACCTTGCTTATTAGAAGGAAAAACGTATGAAGAATTAACGGAAGCTAATATAGAAGATATTATGGTCAGCTATGAAAAAGCAGTAAAGCGAGCACTGAAAGCCGGGTTTGATGGAGTTGAGATACATGCAGCGAATTCCTATTTACCGAATCAATTTTTAATGTCTAGTTGGAACCATAGAACCGATAAATTTGGTCAAACGCTTGCTAATCGTTTTACTTTTTTGAAAGATTTGATAACACGCTGCCAAGTCGTGATAGAAAAAGAAAGTGATCGGCCATTTGCATTAGGAATTAGGATGTCTTTGCAAGACTCTATGTGTATGACAGACTCTGATAAAGAGCAAAGCGTTAAGGAATCTATTTTTTATTTGCATGAATTAGATGCTTTAGGACTGGATTATATCCATGTTAATAGTCATGATATTCTAGGACAAGTCATGATTGATGGTCAATCCGTTGAATGGTTAGAGGCATTAAATGTTATAATAGAACAAACACCGTTAATCGGTTGTGGAAATATCTTACACGCACAAGACGTGGCACAAGCATTAGTGAAAAGTGAGTTAGTGTCAGCTTGTCGTCCGTTTATATTTGAACCGGAGTGGGCATCGAAAATATTGAATGATATCCCTATCGAGTTAGTGGACGATAGTGAGAACAAAAAACTCAGAGAAGAGTTAGCTATCCCAAGAAATTTATGGCGTAGTGTCAATCATTCAAAAGAGTGGTATTTATACAAGTAGAAAAGGTGAGGGATACATAATGACAACAAAAACAAGAATTATTCAAGAATCAGTACCAGGACGTCAAATCACAATTGCTCATATTATTGCGAGTCCAGATAAAAAAGTCTATGACAAAGTTGGATTACAAGAATTTAACAATCAATCATTAGGGATTTTAACAATCACACCTAGTGAAGCCGCTATTGTTGCGTCTGATATTGCTACAAAAGCCGCAGATGTTCGAGTTGGGTTTATGGACCGATTTAGTGGAGCGGTGGTTCTTGCAGGTGATGTTATGGCAGTAGAATCAGCTTTAGAAACAGTGATATCAAGTTTAGACGAACTGCTAAATATTTCAGGAACAGCAATTACAAGATCGTAGTTAATAGATAAGTGGGTGGGAAAATGAGAACCATTATGTTAGTTGGTGCTGTAGGGACTGGAAAAACAACGCTAACACAAAAATTACATGGGAATGACATTGTTTATTCTAAAACACAAGCAGTAGAGTATGGGTCAAACGTGATTGATACGCCAGGTGAATTCACACAAAGAAGACAGTATTATAGTGCCTTACAAGTTACAGCGGCTAAAGCTGATGTGATTGGGTTACTACAAAGTATTGGCGAATCGTTTGATACTTATCCACCTGGTTTCACATCAATGTTTTCAAAACCTAGCGTGGGGATTATCACTAAGATTGATTTAGCTGAATCAGAGGACGATATACTAAAAGTCGAATTGGCACTTAAAAAAGCTGGTGCCACACGAATTTTTAGATTATCATCTGTAAATGATGAAGGTGTAGATGCGTTACTTGATTATCTAAATAAAGAGGACGAGTAGGAGGAAGAGTCATGAAAATATATACAAAAACAGGCGACAAGGGAAATACAAGCATTATTGGTGGCGAAAAAGTTAAAAAATGTTCTGAACGTGTCGTTGCATATGGGACAACAGACGAACTGAATTCTTATATTGGTGTTATTGTTAGCCAAATGAAGACCAGTCAAGATATCAAAAAGGATCTACAAGAAATTCAACAAATCTTATTTGATTGTGGAACAGATATGGCTACACCTAATAGTACAAAAGGATACCGAACAACTGCGAGTTCAACAGAGTGGCTAGAAGGATGTATTGATAAATACTTAGAGTCACCACCTCAAATTACAGAATTTATTATTCCTGGTGGAGATGTGATTGCTAGTCATTTACACGTTGCTAGAACGATTGCAAGACGCGCTGAACGTCATGTGGTTGCGACTAGTTTAGAGGGAGAGATTAATGAAGAAGTGTTGAAGTTTTTAAATCGATTGTCTGACTACTTTTTCGCGGCTGCTCGTTTAGTCAATTATAGAGAAGGACGACCAGATGTTAGTTATAGAAGAAATAGTAAAGTGTTTTATAATGAATAAGCTATAAATCGGTTACATTTTTTCAAAAAAGTATTGTTCTTTAAATTTAAGTATGCTATACTTTTTTTGTGATGAATTTTGTCTGATAAGTTATTTATAGATGGAAGTTTGGTGAAAATCCAACACGGTCCCGCCACTGTGAAAAGCAATGCATTGCTTTAAGTCAGGTCTTTCTATTCGTAGCTTTTGGTACTTACTGTTTCGTGGTAAAGCAGTGGGAGTTAGCTAATGATATATTACCTAACTATCTGCCCTATTGTTTTGTAAATTGTGCCGTATGACAAATTTAATCTTCTATAGAAGAGATTGGGTTATCATCGTTTTTGAGTAATATCAAAAATAAGCACGTAGATGTGTTTATAAGGCAATGGGCAAGAGGAATGGCTTACTTAGGTGTGAGTCTAGCACAATGGAGTGCTTCCACTGCCTTTTTTTATTTGAATAAATTATTTTTTAGATGGCAATGATGCTACCTGGAAAAACTGTTTTCTTATTAACAGCTTTTTTAGGTGGCTTTTTATTTTTTATGGAGGTGGTAAAATGAAGCAAATCGATTTTCATACACAAATCGTTTTAGGAAATGACTCATTAGAGAGCCTAAAAGTTTACAAGAATGAACGCATTTGTGTGGTAACAGACAAATTCATGGTTGAATCTAACATGATTGATTATGTGACGCAAAATATTGATGACTCAAATGACTATGAGGTGTTCACAGATATCGTACCTGATCCAACGATTGAAAATGTTGTGAGTGGTGTAGAAAAATTAGCAGTATTTAAGCCAACGGTCATGATAGCGTTAGGTGGTGGTTCTGCCATTGATGCGGGAAAAGCGATTAAGTTGATGGGTGTTAAGTTAAACATGATTCCTAAGTTGGAATTAGTTGTTATCCCAACAACAAGTGGGACTGGTTCAGAAGTCACTAACTTTTCAGTGATCACAAACAAAAAAGAGAACTTGAAGTATCCATTGGTGGATGATGCACTACAACCAGATAAAGCGATTTTAGATGCAAGACTAGTAAAAACAGTCCCACCTAGAGTAACTGCTGATACTGGGATGGATGTACTAACACATGCATTAGAAGCATATGTATCAACGGATGCAACAGAAATCTCTGATGCATTAGCAGAAAAAGCAGCAGATTTGGTATTTACTTATTTAGAGCGTGCCTATAAAGATGGTAACGATATGGAAGCAAGAGAAAAAATCCATTATGCATCTTGTATCGCTGGGTTAGCATTTAACCAAGCGTCATTAGGCTTGTGTCATGGTATTGCACATACTGTTGGTGGTAAATTACATTATTCTCATGGTAGAATTAACGGAATTTTATTACCATCTGTTGTTCAATACAATGGGAATGAAAGTCAACGAGCACTCGATAAATACGCATTCTTAGCTCGTAAATTAGGCTTGCCAAATTCAAGAGGTAAAGTAGGACTTAGAAACTTAGTGAATCATATTGTTGATTTAAGAAAAAAACTAGATATGCCTGCTAACTTTATTGAAGCTGGCTATACAAAAGAAGACTTAAAACAACATATTGATAGTATCTCAACAGAAGCATTAGAAGATCCAACAACTAAGACAAATCCAAAAATTCCAACATACGAAGACGTTAGAAAAATCGTTTCAAATTTGTTTTGATAAAACGGTCAAAACAAGGGTATAATAGAACTGTTTAGTTTTTCACTTTACAAAGTCTAGCGAATGGAGAGGGAATTAAGTTGGAAGAAAAGCAACGATTTATACAAGAATATGTACCTGGTAAACAAGTAACAATGGCTCACATCATAGCGAGTCCAGATCAAGATAGCTACGATAAGTTGGGTATCATTAATACAGGGAAACAGGCAATTGGTATTTTAACTATTACACCAAGTGAAGCGTCTATTATTGCAGTTGATATCGCATCAAAAGCAGGAGACATAGAAATAGGCTTTGTGGATAGGTTTAGTGGCTCAGTCATTATAACAGGGGATATTTCATCTGTAGAATCAGCTTTACTAGCTGTACTTGATGGTCTTAAAAACACGTTAGGTTTTTCTAGTACACATGTAACGAGAACATAGATGTTTTCCACATGTGGATGAAATAATTAAAAGGCAGGAGTGAAGACCTTGAATGGTAATATTATCATTGTAGATGATGAGCCTCTTACGAGAGTTGACCTCAGAGATATGTTGGAACTAGCTGATTACCATGTTGTCGGAGAGGCAGCAGATGGATTTGAGGCAATAGAATTAGCTAAGAAACATAAACCTGACTTAATTATTATGGATGTGCAAATGCCACTATTAGATGGCTTGAATGCAGGAAAAAAAATTATGTCAGAAAAATTAGCAAAATCTATTTTAATGTTAACTGCTTATAATGATTCTGTTAATCGAAAAAAAGCCATTGAAATTGGTGCAGTTGGTTATTTAGTGAAACCGTTAGATGAAAAATCATTTATTCCAATGGTTGAAATGGCAATTGCTAAAGGAATTGAAGTAAGTAAGTTAGAAGAAGATGTAGATAAGCTATTTGAAAAACTAGAAAATCGCAAAATCATTGAAAAAGCTAAAGGGATTTTGATGAAAAATCATAAAATTGATGAGGAGGCAGCGTATCAACAAATACGTAGTCTAAGTATGGATAAGCGTTGTCGAATGATTGATGTGGCTGAGATGATTGTGATTGCCAATGGCTGAAAAGGATATTTGGCAGTTATGCGAAAAGTATTCTGATTTAGATGAAGCGGATATTAAAGAACTTGTAAAAGAAACAAAATCAATCGAAAAAAGTGATCGTTATCAAAATGAAGATGTGTTTATCGATATTTTATCAGAGGTAACAGATGAAGCCATTGTTATTTATCACTGCAAACCAACATTAACCAAGTCTATCTATGACGATAATGTTGTAGGCAAAACGGCTGAGAGATTGAATGAACCAGGTGTTTATCGAACCTTTGAAACGTCCTTAATTACAGAAGGTCTTCTTGCAAAGACGCAGGAGAACAAATTAATTAGGCAAAAAGTGTTTCCGATACGTAATAATCAGCGAACAATTGGTGTGTTGATTATTGAAAAACCAGTCATAGAAACATTTGAATCAGGTGCTTGTTCACTTGAATCATCAAATGAATTTATAACTCGGGCTAATAAATCTCAACAAGCAAGTTTTTACAAGCAGTTAATTAATAAGCTAGATGAGGCAATCTTAATTTTTGATATGAATGGTTATTTAATCTTAAATAATGAGGTTGCAAGTTCTTATTATTACCACTTTGGTTATATGGAAAACATTATTGGGTTTCATTATGATAATTTATCCTTGGATACATCAATATTTGAACAATTGTTGTATTTAAAAAAAATAAACAAGTGGGAAAGAGTGGCTGAAAAAGAAATATTTTTTGGAGAGTCACATTTCAAGATGAAACGATTTTTTGACGAAGATACTGACATGTTTGTGATGATACTACATGATAAAACAGAGATATATAATAAAGAAGTTGAAATTATTGAAAAATCTGTTGTCATCAAAGAAATTCATCATAGGGTAAAAAACAACTTACAGAGTGTGGTATCACTTTTAAGAATTCAAGGACGACGCAGTGATAATAGCGAAGTGAAGAAATTGTTAAGGGAAAGTGAAACACGTATTTTGGCTATATCCGCAACACATGAATTGTTGTCAAAACAAATCAGTAGCGATGTACCGCTAAAATCGGTGCTGGAGCTGACTGTAAATAATGTACACCGCTCTTTTTTAGGTAGTAGGCAAGTTAGAATTGAGCAGTACATTGATGAAACAATCAACTTAAACAGTGATGAAACGGTTACCATAGCACTGGTTGTTAATGAATTGGTACAAAATTGTTGTGAACATGGATTTGATAAAGACAGTCCTAATAACTTGATTCAAATTAACGTAGAACGAGTCGACCATGATATGGTAGCTGTTATCGTTCAAGATAATGGCGGTGGCTATAACGTAAACAAAGTTGGAAAGAATAGTTTAGGTCTTAAAATTGTCACAAGTTATGTGAAAGAAAAATTAAGAGGTAAGCTACAAATTTCATCTAATTCTAAAGGGACAATGACTCGTTTTACCTTTAAAACATAATTGAATACATGACAAACACGGACGTTTGTCAGTAAAAGCAATGACGCTTAAGATAACATCCTTTCTTTAGAAAAGGAGTATTTTAAGTGTCTTTTTTTAACAACTGAGTTGAGATTAGTAATAAAGGAGGTTTGTTCATGGCTGAAGAAACAGTACTTAGTGTTGGGATTGACTTAGGAACGTCAACAACACAAATGATTATTTCAAAACTTTTTATTCAAAATATGGCATCTGCTTTTACGATTCCAAGAATTACGATAACGGATAAACAAGTTGTTTATAAGAGTGAGATAACATTCACACCAATTCTTGAAAATAATTTGATTGATGCTGATAAGATACAAGAGTTTGTAAAAAATCAATACATTAACGCTGGGATTCGTAAAGAAGACATCCAAATTGGTGCGGTGATTATCACTGGTGAAACAGCTAGAAAAGAAAACTCTAGCAATGTGTTGCAAGCATTGAGTGGATTTGCAGGAGATTTTGTTGTGGCAACTGCTGGACCAGATCTGGAAAGTATTATTGCAGGTCGAGGAGCAGGTGCTCAAACGTATTCAAAAGAGCATCACACATCAGTGGTGAATTTAGATATTGGTGGGGGAACAACAAACTTAGCACTTTTTTACGATGATGAGGTATTTGATACAGGGTGTCTTGATATAGGAGGTAGGTTGATAAAAGTGGATAAAACCACTCAAACGATTACCTATATTGCCCCTAAAATTCAATCTATCATTGAGTCTGAGAAGTTATCACTTAAATTAGGACAAAAAGTTTCAGCAAATGATTTAGATCCTATTATTCGTATCATGACTCAATTGCTTGAAAATAGTGTTGGAATTGGAGAACCTAGTCCTTATTACGACATGATTATCACTAATAAAGGCATTAGTTCCAAACGAGAGCTACACGCTATCTCATTTTCAGGTGGGGTTGCAGATTGTATTAAAGATGATACGCTAGATGATCCGTTTAAGTATGGTGATATCGGTTTGTTACTAGGTAGATGCATTGCAAACTCTTTATTAGTCAGTGAAATCCCAGTTATCGAATCGGTTGAGACAATTCGTGCAACAGTGGTTGGAGCGGGTTCTCATACTGCTGAGATAAGTGGAAGTACGATTACTTATAAAGATGAAGTTCTACCAATTAAAAACATTCCAATACTGAAACTTAGCTCTTTTGATGAAGAAGGATCAGGGAATGATATAAAAGAAGCCATCTTGAAAAAGATGCAATGGTATCAACTTGAAAATGAGTTTCAAGCTATTGCACTAGGCATTGAAGGTGAAAAAAGCCCGTCATTCCAGCGTGTTATGGATTATGCTCAAGCAATCGTTGAAGGACTAGCCATCATGATTGAGCGCAATGAGCCTCTTGTTATTAGTGTTCAACAAGATATGGCAAAAGCACTAGGACAATGTATGCATGGTTTATTACCAAAAGATTATCCGTTTGTCTGTATTGATAGCGTGAAGGTTGAGAATGGTGATTACATCGATATTGGTAAACCTGTTGCAAATGGAAGTGTACTACCTGTAGTTGTTAAAACGTTAATTTTTAATTAGGCGACAGAGTTATTCTTAACCTAAATAATTAAATAAATAGATCTTAAGGAGGAAAAACAACAATGATTTTAAAAACAAAGCTTTTTGGTAAAATGTATGCATTTAAATCAGTAAAAGAAGTCTTAGCAAAAGCTAATGAGTTTAAATCAGGAGATACTTTAGCTGGAGTTGCAGCTGGTTCTGCTGAAGAAAGAGTTGCTGCTAAAGTTGTTTTAGCACAATTACAACTGAGAGATTTGTATAACAACCCGTCAGTTCCTTATGAAGATGATGAAGTGACACGAATCATTATTGATGATGTAAACAAAAGAAAGTATGAAGAAATTAAACACTGGACAGTAGAAGAATTAAGAGAATACATCTTAGACTTCAGAACAACTGACTACGATATTAAACAATTATCAAGAGGTTTAACAGCTGAAATGATTGCTGCTGTAACTAAATTAATGTCGAACATGGACTTGATTTATGCCGCTCAAAAAATCATTGTCATAAAAACTGCCAATACAACAATTGGTGAACCTGGTAGATTATCAGCTCGTTTACAACCAAACCATACAACAGATAATATTGATGGAATCGTTGCGTCATTATTTGAAGGTTTATCTTATGGTATCGGGGATGCTGTATTAGGACTAAACCCAGTTGATGATTCAACTGAAAGTGTTGTTCGTATCTTAAATAAATTTGATGAAATCAAAAATGAATGGGAAATTCCTACTCAAACTTGTGTGTTAGCACATGTGAAAACTCAAATCGAAGCAATGAAAAAAGGAACACCAACAGGTTTAGTCTTCCAATCAATTGCTGGTTCTGAAAAAGGAAATACAGCATTTGGATTTGATGCAAATGATATCGCTGAAGCGAAAAAATTAGCATTAGAAACAGGAGCAGTTGCTGGACCTAACGTTATGTATTTTGAAACTGGACAAGGATCTGAGTTATCATCAGATGCTCATTATGGCGCTGACCAAGTAACAATGGAAGCTCGTTGTTATGGATTTGCTAAACGCTTTGATCCATTTATGGTAAATACAGTAGTTGGATTTATTGGACCTGAGTACTTATATGACTCAAAACAAGTTATCCGCGCTGGTTTAGAAGATCACTTCATGGGTAAACTGTCAGGTATTTCAATGGGTTGTGACGTATGTTATACAAACCATATGAAAGCTGACCAAAATGACGCTGAAAACTTAGCTGGATTATTAGCAATGGCTAACGTTAACTTTATCATGGGTATTCCTCACGCTGATGATATTATGTTAAACTACCAAACAACTGGTTATCATGAGACAGCAACATTACGTGAGATTCAAAATAAACGTCCAACAAGAGAATTTGAACAATGGATGGAAAAAATGGGACTTATGGAAAATGGTCATCTAACTGATATCGCTGGTGACGGATCTATTTTCCTAAAATAGAAAAGGAGGTTTCACAATAAAATGGTTGATGAAAAAAATTTAAAGGCTATCATTGAAACAGTTCTTGCAGAAATGTCAGGGAAAGAAGTAAGTGGAAGTCAAGAAGATGTAATAAAAAGTGTTCAAGAAACTTTATCAGGTAATGCAGTAGCAACAGAAGACAATGGAATGGATAACGACATCGATGATGGTTATATTCCAGATATTACTGAGGTAGATATTCGTAAACAATTCTTAGTGCCAAATGCACATGATAAAGAAGGATACCTACGTATGAAATCATTTACTCCTGCTCGTTTAGGATTATGGCGTGCTGGTACTCGTTACAAAACTCAATCAATGTTACGTTTTAGAGCAGATCATGCAGCAGCTCAAGATGCAGTTTTCTCAGACGTATCAGAAGATTTAGTGAAAGACATGGGATTTGTTTCTGTTCAAACAGAATGTAATGACAAAGATGAGTACGTGACTCGTCCAGACTTAGGTCGTCAGTTTGATGCTGAAAACAGTCAAAAAATTAAAGACAACACAACAAAAGGTTCAAAAGTTCAAATCGTTGTTGGTGATGGTCTAAGTTCAGCTGCAGTTGAAGCAAACATTAGAGATATTTTACCAGCGATTAAACAAGGTTTGAAAATGTATAACTTAGATTTTGACAATGTTGTATTTGTTAAATATTCTCGTGTAGGTGCAATGGATGCTATTGGTGAATTAACTGATGCTGATTGTGTATGTATGTTAATTGGTGAAAGACCAGGATTGGTAACTGCTGAATCAATGAGTGCATATCTTGCTTACAAACCAACTGTTGGAATACCTGAAGCAAACCGTACTGTTATTTCTAATATTCATAGTGGAGGAACTCCTTCTGTTGAAGCGGGTGCCTACGTTGCTGAAATTATTAAAAATATTATTGACAATAAGAAATCTGGTATTGCTTTAAAAGAGTCTTAGAAAAAAATCGTAAGATTGGGAGGAACATTAAATGATTAATGATTCATTAGGAGCAAATGTATTAAGCGTTAAAATTATTTCTAATGTTGATCCAGGAATGGCTAAAGCATTAAATTTAGATCCTCAGAACCATCGTAGTCTTGGTCTAATCACTTCTGATTGTGATGATGTGACTTATGTAGCATTAGACGAAGCAACAAAAAAAGCTGCAGTGGATGTTGTTTATGCAAAAAGCTTATACGCTGGAGCAGACAATGCTAATACAAAACTTGCAGGTGAAGTAATTGGTATTATTGCTGGACCAAACCCAGCAGAAGTAAAAAGTGGATTAGATGTTGTTGTTTATGAAATTGAAAACAGCCCTGGTTTCGTTAGCGCGAATGAAGACAATTCAATTCCTTACTACGCACATTTAGTATCAAGAACAGGAACACATTTATCTAAAGAAGCAGGCATTAAAGAAGGCGAATCATTAGCTTACTTAATTGCACCACCTCTTGAAGCAATGTATGCAATGGATGCAGCTGTCAAAGCAGCTGATGTTGAAGTTGTTGCATTCTACGGACCACCGTCAGAAACAAACTTTGGTGGTGGGTTACTAACAGGTAGCCAATCAGCTTGTCAAGCAGCATGTGAAGCATTTGCTCAAGCAGTGGTAGCTGTAGCAACAAATCCAAAGATGTACTAAAAGTATGTCAAAATAAGAGGAGGAATTGATGTTGGAAATTCAGGCATTAGGTCTAATTGAAGTCAAAGGATATTTAGGTGCAGTCGCTTCTGCGGACGCTGCCTTAAAAACCTCCGATGTAGTATTAATTAATGCAGAAGTAATTAGGGGCGGATTAACGACTCTTCAATTTTCTGGTGATGTAGCAGCTGTTAAGGTAGCAGTCGATGCAGGCAGTGCTATCGCAGAAAATTTAAATTGTTTGATTTCTAGTCATGTTATTCCAAGGGCAGCTAAAGATACAGCAGAAATGTTACAACAACCAAAAGCATCAAAAGAATGTATCGAAGCGCCTCAACCAAAAGTTGAAAAAGAAGAACAGACTAAAGAGTTACCAGTTGAAGATAAGGTAGTCGAATCTAAGGGTGAGAAAAAGCCAGTAAAATTTGAGCATAAACAACCCAAACAACAGGTAAGCAAAAAGAAATCTTCAATTGAAAAATCATCAAAAGCACCTAACAAAGATAAGAGTGCTAAGAAATAAGGAGGAGTTGACTAGTGACAATGATAGCAGATAAAGATTTAGTTTCTATCCAAGAAGTGAGAGACTTACTTAAAGACGCAAGCAAAGCACAAAAAGAATTATCTACTTTTTCTCAAGAAAAAATAGATGCTATCTGTGAAGCTATGGCGAATGCAGCATATGCAAATAGAATTAAATTAGCTAAAATGGCTAATGAAGAAACAGGTTTTGGTATTTGGGAAGATAAAGTGGTTAAAAACTCTTTCGCATCAAAAGTAGTTTGGGATACAATCAAAGACATGAAAACAGTCGGAATGATTAAAGAAGACAATGTGAATAAGGTATATGAAGTAGCTGTACCAGTTGGAGTTGTAGCAGGATTAATTCCTTCAACTAACCCAACATCAACAGTTATTTACAAAGCGCTTATCTCATTAAAAGCTGGTAATAGTATTGTCTTTTCACCACATCCGAATGCATTAAAATGTATTTTAGAAACAGTGAATATCTTGAAAGAGGCTGCAGTTGCAGCAGGCTGTCCAGCAGGTGCGATTAGTGTCATGGAAAAACCTGCTATGCAAGGAACAGCTGAATTAATGAAACATGATTTAACAAACTTGATTTTAGCAACTGGTGGATCAGCAATGGTAAAAGCTGCTTATTCCTCAGGTACTCCAGCGATTGGTGTAGGACCAGGTAATGGGCCAGCATTTATCGAAAGAACAGCTAAAATTCCAGTAGCTGTTAAACATATCATGGACTCAAAAACATTTGATAATGGAACAATTTGTGCTTCTGAACAATCAGTTGTGGTTGAAGAAGTGAGCAAAGACGCTGTTATCAATGAATTCAAAAAACAAGGTGCTTATTTCTTAACAAAAGAAGAAGCCATTACTTTAGAGAAATTTATTATGCGTGCAAACGGCACAATGAATCCTCAAATTGTTGGTAAATCAGTAGAAGCTATTGGTAAACTAACAGGATTAGATTTCCCTAAAGGAGCACGTGTGTTAATCGCTGAAGAAAGTAGAGTAGGAATGAAGATTCCTTATTCTAGAGAAAAATTAGCGCCAATCTTAGCATTCTATACAACAAAAGATTGGGAAGAAGCATGCGAACTTTGTATCGATATTTTAACAAACGAAGGTGCTGGACATACAATGTGTATCCACACTGAAAATGAAAATGTTGTAAAAGAATTTGGTTTAAGAAAACCAGTTTCTCGTCTATTAGTTAATACACCAGGAACACTTGGTGGAATCGGCGCATCAACAAACATTATGCCTGCCTTAACATTAGGCTGTGGTGCTGTTGGTGGAAGCTCAACATCAGACAATATTGGTCCAGATAACTTATTCAATGTTAGACGTATTGCTTATGGTATGAGAGAATTAGATGAGTTAAGAGGCGAAGATGCTAACTTAGTAAATGGCGCTTGTCCATCAGCTAGCACTAGTAGCAACACTTCTTCGAAAGAAGATTTAATTGGAAAAATCGTAGAAGCGGTTTTAGAGCAACTTTAATTAGGTTTTAAATTTTAAAAAAATAAAAACAAACAATATTAGGAGGAACATATTATGAACGCAAATGCATTAGGAATGATCGAAACAAAAGGTTTAGTAGGAGCTATTGAAGCAGCAGACGCAATGGTGAAAGCAGCTAACGTAACTTTAATTGGTAAAGAACAAGTAGGTGGCGGTTTAGTAACAGTTATGGTACGTGGTGATGTTGGTGCAGTTAAAGCTGCAACAGACGCTGGAGCAGCAGCAGCTGAACGTGTTGGAGAATTATTATCAGTTCACGTAATTCCTCGTCCACACAGCGAAGTTGATGAAATTTTACCAAAAATTGGTTAATCTTATCTACTCGATTTAAAATGCATAGAAGTTAAAGGGTATATGTCTATATGAATATACCCTTTTCTATCAAGAAATGGGTGTTGAATTGTGAGTGTTTTGACAGAATATGATGTAAGAAATATGTTGAAAACGCAATCTTCAAAAGAAATAATTGTCTCTAAAGGAACAATTATTACACCATCTGCATCAAGTTTTTTAAAAGAACAGGGTATTGCTTTGCTTCATGAACAGGTAGAAGAAACACAAACACGACCAGTTCAAGAAGAAATCAAGCAAATTGAAGAACCTATAGAGGTTAAATCAACTACTTTAAATAAGGAGTTAGAAAAACTGACGTTAAAATGGCGTTTTTTTCAATATCAATTAGTGAGAATTCAAAGACAGGCACTAAGTGATTCAATGCCAGTAGCTGAAACGTTAATCCGAGTGGTTTCTTTAGTAGATGATGTATTAAAGAGTCTAGAAACTCAGCAATGGGTTGATGGTTCTTTTTTAGACCAATTATATGAAGAAAAAGATATTAAGCTACATCCTCAAATGTCTGAGTATAACATGGAAGTGTATCATTTACTTTTACTAGCCAAAGAAATTGAACTAGTAACAAATGAGGCATGTATTGATAGATTAGGAAATACAACAAGAAAAGATTTAAAAGAAGTCGTGGAGTGGTTACCTCATTATATCGAAACAGAATTATTTTCTGAGTAGGGGTAACTAAAAATAAGGAGGTTTACGGAGATGAATAAAGAAGCTTTATCAGACATCGTCAAAGAAGTCATCTCAAGAATACAACCTCAATTAGATTTTGAGGTTGAGGCAAGTGGTCGTCATGTCCATTTAGATAGACCAACAATTGATGCTCTTTTTGGGAAAGATTATCAATTAACTAAGATGAAAGAATTGTCACAACCAGGTCAATATGCTTGTAAAGAAAGAATTACATTAATTGGACCTAAAGGAGCTATCCACAATGTGGTTATTTTAGGCCCTGAACGTAACAGATCACAAGTAGAAGTATCAGGAACTGACGCTTTAAGTCTTGGCGTTAAAGTACCAGTTAGAGAAAGTGGCGATATCGCCAATACACCAGGTATTCTTTTAATGAATGGAAGTAAAACAGTTCAATTATCTGAAGGATTAATCATTGCTAAACGTCATGTTCATATGACTGTAGAAGATGCAGCGGCGAACAATGTAGAGCAAGGTGAAATCGTTCAAGTAAAAATCGAAGGCAATCGACCATTAATTTTTGACGATGTGGTAATTCGTGTTAGTCCTAAATTTGCGACATTTATGCACATTGATTATGATGAAGCAAATGCATGTGGCTTTACAAAAGGTGTTCGTGGTTCAATTATAAAGAAACAGGCCTAGCCTATGAATAACTTTGAAGAATTAGTCAAATTAATTACTGAAAAAGTCATTCGAAAAATTGAAGAAGCCTCAGAAAAATCATTAGCAGTCAATACAGAATCCACTCATTCTTGCCAACCGACTACCTTGGTTGACAAGAATAGTGAGGTTTTGAGCAAAGATGAGACATTGATTCTCAACCAATTGAGTTTAGAAACATTATCTCGTGTGGCACAAATGATGCCTTCTACAACAGAAGAATCTCAAATTATTGACCGTTTATTGTCAAAAAAATCAGTGACTGTTTTGAAAAGTGGCAGAGAATATGCTTCGCGATTAGCAACATGCTCTTACGCTATGAAACGTGACATTATTGGTTATGAACAGAAATGGCAATCTTTTGGTGCGACATTTGTTGAAGAAAACGAACTGAAGAAAAAAGAACCTGGTAAAGAATTATTAAGTGTCAATAAATTAAAAAAATTGGTTCGATCAGGATGCAAGGAAATAGAAATTTTACCAAGTACAATTGTAACTCCACTTGCTAAAGATTTTATTAGAGAGCATCAATTGAATTTAATTATTTTAAGAAAAGAGGAATAATCATGTTAATTGGAACAGTATCTGGAAGTTTATGGGCAACTAGAAAGAACGACAAATTAAACGGATTAAAATTTTTACTTGTGGATATTGAACAAGATGAAACCGATCATTCACCTAAAACAATTGTTGCAGCAGATAATGCTGGAGCAGGAGTTGGGGATGTTGTTCTAGTAACAACTGGAGGCTCTGCTAGAGTAGCACTTGAGGATACTAACATTCCAGTTGACGCAGCAATAGTTGGGATTATTGACTCAGTAGAAAGACCTGAATAAAAGAAGTTAAATAAGGCTTAGGAGGTTTAAAAATGGGAATTAATGAAATTATTATGTATATTATTGCCCTTTTTATGGTAATTGGTGGAATTGATTATTGTTTAAACAATAAATTTGGATTAGGAAACCAGTTTGAAGAAGGAATTATGGCTATGGGATCATTGGCATTATCAATGGTCGGGATTATTACATTAGCACCAGTATTGGCTAATGTATTAAAACCAGTTGTTGTTCCAATTTATACAGCATTGGGAGCGGATCCAGCAATGTTTGCTACAACTATTTTAGCAAATGATATGGGTGGATATCCTTTAGCAATGGAAATGGCACAAACACCAGAAGCTGGCTTATTTGCCGGAACTATTTTAGGTGCGATGATGGGTGCTACTATTGTATTTACTATTCCTGTTTCATTAGGAATTATTGAAAAAGAAGATCATAAATATTTAGCAACAGGTGTACTATCTGGTATGGTAACTATTCCAATTGGTGCTTTTGTCAGTGGATTAGTAGCAGGATTTGATGTGACAATGATCATCAAAAACTTAGTACCAATTGTTATCGTAGCTGTTTTAGTAATGCTTGGTTTAATCTTAGCTCCAAACGGTATGATCAAAGGTTTTACTTATTTTGGTAAAGGTGTTGTAGTGGTTGCGATTATCGGCTTAATTTTAGGTGCGTTGCAACAATTAGTTGGTATCACTGTTATTGATGGTATTGCCCCTGTTTCAGAAGGTATCGATGTTGTAGGTGGTATTGCCTTAACATTAGCAGGAGCATTCGTATTAGTACAAGTTATTACAAAAGTATTTAAAAAACCATTAATGGGATTAGGTAAAGTGTTAGGTATGAACGAAACTGCAGCAGCAGGATTAGTTGCAACTTTAGCGAATAACATTGCCATGTTCCAAATGTTAAAAGACATGGATAACCGTGGTAAAATCATTAACGTAGCGTTTGCTGTATCGGCATCATTTGTATTGGGTGACCATTTAGGATTTACAGCAGGAGTTGCTAAAGAAATGATTTTCCCAATGATCGTTGGTAAATTAGTTGGTGGTATTACAGCTATTATCGTAGCAATGTTTATCTCAGATAAAATGTTGAAAAAAGAAGCAGCAGCTGGGGAGGTTTCTAAATAATGAATTCACAAGAAAAAAGTGTTATTGAAAATTTAGTTCGCCAAGTTTTAGAAGAAAAATTTTCTTCATTATCAAACTTTACAAAACATGTTGATCCTAGTGGTGTATTATCAGTTAAATTACCTCTTTTAGAAGTAGACGAAGGAGACCGTTTAGATACTGGTACGCCATCTGATCAAGTATATTGTAAAGATTTGGTAACATTAGATGAAAGCCCACGCTTAGGCTGTGGCTTAATGGTTATGAAAGACACTACTTTTGATTGGACGTTAGAGTATGATGAAGTAGACTATATTATTGACGGTGAATTAAGTGTTATCATTGATGGACGTACGATTTCTGCAGGTCCAGGAGAAATTTTATTTATACCAAAAAGTAGTAGCATCAAGTTTTCAGTTACAGGAGATGCACGATTTGTCTATGTGACATATCCTGCAGATTGGGCGTCACAACAGTAATCATTTGTTGTGAGCTTACTTTACTGATAAGGAGGTTACGATGGTTAATTTAGATCACGTAAACGGTATTTTAAAAAAGTTTAACGACATTGCAAACACACATAAATGTCTTCCATTTGATAAAACGGAACCATTAAAGGTTGGTGTAGATTTAGGAACGTCATCTATTGTGTTGGCTATTTTAGATTCTGAAAACAATCCTATATACGGCAGCTTTGAATTTGCTGAGGTTGTTCGAGATGGTCTAGTAGTTAACTATATGGAAGCTGTTCAGATAGTTACGCGATTGGTGAAAGAAGCTGAAGAAATAGTAGGTGTGCCAATTGAGGAAGCTGCAACAGCCATACCGCCTGGCACAATTGGAAATGATAAAAAAATTGTTTCTAATGTGTTAGAATCTGCCGGTTTAGCTGTGACAAATGTCATTGATGAACCTTCTGCAGCAGCTTGTTTACTAGAAATGGATCAGGGTGCTGTCATTGATGTGGGTGGTGGTACTACTGGTATTAGTATCATTGAAAATAATGAAATTGTATCAACTGTTGATGAACCTACGGGAGGGACACATATGTCTCTGGTGTTAGCTGGCTATCATAGAATTCCAGTGAAAGAGGCTGAGTTACTAAAACGTGATAAAAGTCAGGAGCATAACAACTTCATTATCATTAAACCAGTCGTAGATAAGATGGCACATATTACAAAGGATATACTAGAACAACATCCAATAGAGCCATTGTTTGTTGTAGGGGGAGCTAGTTTCTTTGATGAATTTGCACCTGTATTTTCTAAATATTTAGGGAAAACTGTATTACGACCAGATTATCCTCAGTTTGTCACACCAATTGGTATTGCCAAATCAGTGGATATCGAAAGAAACAACCAAGACTAAAATCTTGGTTGTTTTTTTATAGCAAAAAAGAACTGGTATCGTGTTATTAGATACCAGTTCTTTTAAATATTTAACCTAAGTAAGCAAATACTTCCTTTTCATCATACACATGTAGGACGTTTTGGAAGACAAATTTTGATGTAAGTGCTGCAGCAATTGGTACGACGAACCAAACGAGTAATGCTGTGACAAGGTTGATACTCGCATCTCCTGCATCCATAGAGGTTAATGGACCAACAAGACCAACTAATCCGAACCCTGCAGATTTAGGTGTTCCAGAGACGTTAAACAATGCAACTGGGATAGATGAGATAATAGCAGTTGTCAAAGTAGGGAGTAAAATAATAGGATGACGGAACAAGTTTGGCATCATCATTTTCATCGCGCCACTTGCAATCGCGATTGTGACACCCGATTTATTTGTTTTCCATGAATGAACAACTAAAACAACTGTTGTAGCAGCTACTCCCATTGCTGCAGCACCAGCAGATACGCCATTTAGCTGAATAGCTAGTCCAATGGCAACAGTTGAGATTGGAGAAATAATTAACACTGCAAAGAAACTAGCAATTAACGCACTCATTAATAAAGGTTGTAATGTTGTAAATGAGTTAATCATGTTTCCAATAGCAGTAGTGATACCGGAAATGTACGGCAATATTAGTAAACCTATTAATCCGCTACCAGCACCAATAACTATTGGGGATAGGACGATTTTAACAGAACCAAATTTTTCACCAATCCAGTATGTAAGTAAAATAGCGATACTTGCTGTAATCATTGTGTTAATCAAATCACCTGTTCCAGCAGATATAAACATACCTGGTGCTTTTGTTACAGGGTTTATTACATCTGGATTGAATTTTGTCACACCAGATCCAACATAGGCAGCACCAGCCACTACGGCCATATCTAATGGATTAAATTTAAACTGTAGGGCAATAATAGCACCAATTAATAGGGGCGTTGCCACTTGGAATGTCACGACAACATGAGTGATAAATAGAGCGATTTGGTTATCGCCGAATAGATTTAAGATAGCTGCCAGTACTGCGTTGGGGATTAACCCAACGATAATACCAGTTGCAGTACCAGCTAATACTTTATTAAAAAAATCTTTGCCTTTTACTTTTTCATACATAACAATCATCCTTTTTTCTTATTATTTAGCGTCTAATAGTCCTTCTTTAATGTGAACAAGAGAAGTAAGGAAAGCACAGTAAGGTGTAGAAATGTTATGTAATTTGCCTTTTCTTGCAACAGCTCCATTAATATAGTCAATCTCTGTTAATCGGTTATTTTTCATTAAGTCTTGATACATAGATGGGTAGTGTAGTCCAACCCCATTAGGATCAAATGTAGTCGCAACATGGCTGTATACTTCTTCTTGATCCAATGTCACGCCTTCTTCTTTCGCTACGTTAGCGAATTCCTCAATAATCGTACGAATCAACTCTTCAGAAGGCGTTTGTGCACCTAGGTCAGCAATATTGCAATCTAGTATGGTACAAAGACCATTAAGTGTCCCGTTTACACACGCTTTTCTCCAAACGGAATGTTTAACATTTTCACTGTATACAGCATTTAGTCCAGCTTCTGTAAATAATTCAGTCACGGTCAACGCGAAATCTTTCCCAGCAGGTTCAAGATTTTCTAATTCGACTTCACCATCACCAAATAATTTTACTTTACCAGGACCTTCCATACCAGCTGTCCACATCGTAATACCAAGTAAAATGTTTTCTTTAGGCACATATTTTGCGATGACATCTTCATGTCCTAATCCGTTTAGCAAACAAATCACATGTGTTTTTGGCGTAATCATAGATTGAATAGAATGAAACATATTATCCAATTGGTTGGCTTTTGTTAAAGCGATAATTAAATCTACTTCGGTATTTAAAGATTTCAATTCTTCTGGGGCATAGGTCGGAATATGTGCGACGATTTCTTCCCCGTTTAAGTTTGCGATTAAGCCATTTTTTCTGATAGCTTCTATATGAGCAGGCCATTGATCAATAAAAATGACCTCATTACCTGTTTGATGTAGCATTAATCCAAAACGACTTCCCATAGCACCTGCACCTGCAATAGCGATTTTCATCATGTAAAACTCCTTTTCCAAACTATAAACAAGATAGTTTGTGTTTTTTTTAACAAATTCATTATATGAAAAAAATGAGTATTTGTAATTAAATATAAATGGTTATAGAATGAGAGAATGGTTAGAATGCGTGAATAACTGCTGTTAATGCTTTCTACTCCACTATATTTTGCAAAAAAGATAGATTTAAAAAATCACAATCTCACACAAGTTCTATATATTATGAAAAAAAGATGAGCGTTACTCATTTATATTTAATGAATAGTATATCACAAAAACATAGCTAATTGAGAAAAAAATTGCGATAGAGAAAAAAATTTAGTAACACTAAATAAGTACCATTAAAAGAATCTGAGTATGGTTTAATAAAGCCGGCCAGTAAATAAGAAAATAGCCATAGTGATTGTGCGAATTTGTCAACGATTCACCAAAAGGATAATATAAATATAAGAGGAATCTCTAATAAAGCAATGAAAGAAGGAGTTAATGTGAGTCATATCAATTGGGAACAGGAAGTTGAAACACGTAAAGAAGAGTTAATGACAGATTTATTTGAGCTATTGAAAATAAACAGTGTCCGAGATTTGGAGCATAAAACAAAAGAATTACCTGTTGGACCTGGTCCAGCAAAAGCGCTGGAAACATTTCTGTCTTTTGGTGCTAGAGATGGATTTAAAATAAAAAATATTGACAACCTAGCAGGTCATGTGGAATACGGAAGTGGAAACGAAACATTAGGAGTACTAGGCCATGTGGATGTGGTTCCAACTGGAGATGGCTGGAAGACGAATCCTTTTGAGCCAGTTATTAAAGAGGGCAAGCTATATGCAAGAGGAGCAAGTGATGATAAAGGGCCAATGCTAGCAGCCTATTATGGGTTGAAAATCATTAAAGAATTGGACTTACCTGTTAGTAAGAAAGTAAGGTTTATTATTGGAACGGATGAAGAAAATGATTGGTTGTGTATGGATAAGTATCAAGAAGTAGAGAAAATGCCGGACTTTGGTTTTTCTCCAGATGCTGAATTTCCAATAATTAATGGCGAAAAAGGTATTGCGACACTAGATGTAAGAATGCCTTTCATTACTCAAAAAGAGGGAGACATACAATTAGATAGTTTTAAATCTGGACTAGCTACAAACATGGTTCCAGGTGATGCCCATGTCCTTATGTCACTTATCAATATTGATAGCGATGCTGTCAGTAAGGCATTTGAGACCTTTATTAAAGAACATAAATTATCGGGTTCAACTGAAATTGATAGTGAGCATATGCGAATTAAATTGGTTGGAAAATCGGCACATGCACAGAATCCTAGTGCTGGTGTGAATGCAGCAACATATTTAGCTCATTTTTTATCTCAATTTAAATTAGATGCGCAAGGTGAACAATTTATTGACATCATTGACTCATTCTTACATTTAGACCATAAGGGAGAACGTCTAGGAATCTATATAGAAGATGAGGTGATGGGACCATTGACAGCTAGTCCTAATTTATTTACCTATATGCCAGATGGAGAGCAACAAGTCTCTGTAAATGTGCGTTATCCAAAAGGGACAGATAGTCATCACATGGTGGAACAAGTAAGTGAGAGACTTAGCGACGTAATCGTTGTTGCTCGTCCTGGAGGAGAAACACCACATTATGTGCCAGCAGATGATCCGTTGGTGGAAACACTTTTACGTACATATGAAGAGCATACGGGAATAAAAGGGAGTGAAAAAACAATTGGTGGAGGTACATATGGCCGATTGTTTGAGCGAGGAGTTGCTTATGGAGCAATGTTCCCAGGTCGTGAAGATACGATGCATCAAGCTAATGAATACATGCATGTTGACGATATTTTTAAATCAGCAGCCATCTATGGGGATGCGATTTATCAATTGATAAAATAGTCATAAAAGAGAAACAGGTTATGATGTAACGTGTTTCTTTTTTATTGATTATTTTGAGAACAATTTATTAGTATTTACAAGAAGAGAGTGATATACTTACCAATGATATGATAAAATGATTGGATGTATTTGAAAGCCGTTCAAGTATACCATGGTAATAGAAGGGAAATTTAACCACATATGAATAAAAAACTAGTGTCAATTTTTATGATAGCTACGTTTATGAGTGGCACACTATCGCCTGTTATGGCTCTTGCAGATGTTTTACCAGCTATTGAGCAAAGTCAGGAGACTGAAAAAACGAAAGAAACCGATGAAACGACTGACACAACAGAGTCAGAAGAATCTACAGAAGAGACAACAACTAGCTCATCTGAAGAAACAGACGCGACAGAGTCAACGACAGAAAATAGTACAGAAGATACAGGAACGGAAAATACGACTGAGTCTAGTTCAGGCTCAAAACCTGAAACATCTGACACAAAACCAGTAGAAAAACCAAAACCTACACCAAAGCCAAAGCCAGATAAAAAACCGGTGACGAAGCCAAAAGAAACCAAACCAAATAAAAAGGTATCTCAACCTGCTAAAGGAAGTCAGTCAGGAAAGACTGATGCTTTTGTCAGTTCTTCAGAGATCAAATACATTAAAAATCAATCAACGGAAGATTTTATTGAGAGCATTGGGGATAAGGCCCGTGAAATTGGTCAAGAGTATGAGCTTTATGCATCCGTGATGATTGCTCAAGCAATTCTTGAGAGTGGAGCAGGGACAAGTCAATTAAGTCAAGCTCCTAATCATAATCTTTTTGGGATTAAAGGCGCTTATGAAGGCAAGTCAGTGTCCTTTAACACGAATGAAGACAATGGAAAAGGTCAAATGTATTCCGTTCAAGCAAAATTCAGAAAATATCCTGGATACAAAGAATCATTTGAAGACTATGCTTTAC
Organism: Vagococcus sp.; assembly: GCA_052104115.1. Classification (GTDB taxonomy): domain Bacteria; phylum Bacillota; class Bacilli; order Lactobacillales; family Vagococcaceae; genus Vagococcus. The sequence continues at coordinate 84,967 of JBQELZ010000001.1, forward strand.
TTATCACTAAAGGAATAACTGGTGGATCAGCTATTTATGAAGGCACATGGAAAAAGAATGCTAAGACGTATAAAGATGCAACAAAAGCCTTAACTGGTAAATACGCAACAGACGTAAAATATGATGAAAAACTGAATAAGTTAATTGAAACATATGATTTACAATTCTTTGATCAAAAATTAAATGGTGATGCTAAAATTCAAAACATTTATTATGATGTGCAAAAAAATGATACAGTTGAATCAATTGTTACAAAACATCATTTAGTGAAAGAGGATTTCATGAAATGGAATAAAGAAATCATTAAGGATGAGAAAAAACTAGATAAAGTATCTAGAGTCATTATTGGTCAACGTAAATTAGCTACATATAAGATTAAAAATGTGGCAACGAAAAAAGAAAATGATTTTATCATCCCTCTTAAAACAGGTTATGTTGTATCAAGTCCTTACGGGGCGAGATGGGGCACGACTCATATGGGAATCGATTTAGCAGTAGCTGCCAACACACCTATCTACGCAAGTTCAAAAGGAGTGGTAGCGCAAAAAGGATTTGATCCATCTGCAGGTAACTACGTTATTTTAAAACATGATAATGGAGTTTATACGAACTACTTCCACATGTCTCGTTCAGCAGTATCGAGTATTCAAGGGGTAGAGATGGGTGAGTTAATTGGTTATGTGGGATCTACGGGTGATTCTACAGGGGCTCATTTGCATTTTGGAGTGAGCACAGAACCTTGGTCTAACTATATGAACCCAGCTAATTACTTTGATTTTAGTAAATAAATGAAAAAGAAGCAATGTTGATTGCTTCTTTTTTTTGCGTCTAAAATTGACAAATGTAGACACAAGGTATACAATTTGATTATAGTTTACGTTTGTAGTTAAAGGAGGAAAGCAGATGGAAGAGAATAAATTAGACATGATTACAGATGCAGAATGGGAGGTTATGAGGGTGGTTTGGTCAAAAAAATCGACCACTAGTAATGAGATAATCGACATTCTTATGACTAAAATGGCGTGGAAACCATCAACAGTAAAAACATTACTATCTAGATTGGTAGACAAACAATATGTTGGGACAGAGAAAAAGGGCAAGCAATTTATCTATACCCCGTTAGTCGATGAAGATATTTGTATCAATGAATCTGGTCAAGCATTTTTAGAGAAAATATGTGCTAAAAAAGTAGGTGGCGTATTAGAGTCAATCATTCAAACGAAAGAGTTATCTGCCACTGATATTGAGCGTTTAATCCAGTTATTGGAAAAGAAAAAAAAGAGTGCGCCTATCAGCGTAGCGTGTAACTGTATACCTGGTCAGTGTACATGTGAGAATAAGGGAGGGATGGAAAATGACAGTCAAAAAGTCATATAACATAAACGGAATGACGTGTGCTTCTTGTTCACAAGCAGTGGAAAAAACAACTTTAGGATTAATGGGTGTTGAAGAAGCATCAGTAAATTTAGCCACCGAGACACTAAGCATCACATATGATGATACTGTATTGAATGAAGATAAATTGTCTGAAGCGATTCATGACGCTGGATTTGAATTAATGAAAGATACAGCTAGTTATCAGTATGATATAGAGGGAATGACGTGTGCTTCATGTTCTCAAGCAATCGAGAAAGTGTTATCGAAATTAGATGGTGTGAAGACAGCAACAGTGAATTTAGCTACAGAGTCATTAGATGTAGAAATAGATCCTTCTATATTGGATAGTCAAAGGATTAAACAAGCTGTTTCTGATGCAGGGTACAAAGCTTTTGATAAAATAGGCACGGTGACTGATGCAAAGGAACTATCTAAAAGCGAACACATACAAAATATGTGGCGTAGATTTTGGCTGTCAGCCAGTTTTTCGATTCCGTTATTATACGTGTCTATGGGACACATGATAGGAATGCCGTTACCTAGATTCATAAACCCGATGAGCCATCCGCTAAATTTTAGTCTCACTCAGTTATTATTAACCATCCCAGTATTAATTATTGGACGGTCATTTTTTATTGTGGGCTATAAATCATTGCTTAAAGGTCATCCAAATATGGATTCATTGGTGGCGTTAGGGACCAGTGCTGCAACGATATATAGCATATTTGCTACTATTATGATTGCGAAAGGACAAGAACAATTTGCTATGTCTTTGTATTACGAATCAGCAGCTGTGATTCTAACATTGATTACACTTGGAAAGTACTTTGAAGCTGTTTCAAAAGGAAAAACGTCTGAAGCGATAAAGAAATTGATGGAGTTAGCACCTAAGACTGCGATAGTGGTAAGAGAAGGCAAAGAGATAGAAATTCCAATTGAGTCTGTCATATTGGGTGATAGAATTTTAGTGAAACCAGGGGATAGCATTCCAGTTGATGGTGTGATTGTCAAAGGAGCAAGCTCGATTGATGAGTCTCTACTAACAGGAGAAAGTTTGCCTGTGGAAAAAATAGTGGGCGATACAGTTATAGGAGCTAGTCTAAACAAAACAGGTAGTTTTTATTTTGAAGCAACTAAGGTAGGAGATGATACGACGTTATCTCAAATTATCAAATTAGTGGAAGAGGCACAAGGATCTAAAGCTCCTATTGCACAGTTAGCTGATAAAGTGTCAGGTGTATTTGTGCCTACAGTGATTGTGTTATCTCTTATGTCAGGACTATTATGGTATGTCTTAGGACAAGAATCATGGATTTTTTCTTTAACGATTATGATTTCAGTCTTAGTCATTGCTTGTCCGTGTGCGTTAGGGTTAGCAACACCTACAGCAATTATGGTTGGAACAGGTAAAGGTGCTGAAAATGGCGTCTTGATTAAAAGTGGTGATGCGTTAGAAACAACCCACAAAATTGATACAGTAGTATTAGATAAAACAGGTACGATTACAGAAGGAAAACCTAAAGTCACAGACATCTTATCTGTCAGTGACTTAGGAGAACGAGAATTATTACAGTTAGCAGCTTCTGCTGAACAAGGATCCGAACATCCATTAGGTTCGGCCATTGTGAAAAAAGCGAAAGAGGACAAACTAATATTTAGTGAACCAACTGATTTTAAAGCAATTCCTGGTCATGGAATTCAAGTGACTATCAATCATGAGATAATTTTATTAGGCAATAAAAAATTGATGGCAGATTATGATATAGCGTTAGTTGATGTAGAAACGAAGGGAGATGAGCTAGCCTTAGCTGGAAAAACGCCCATGTACATTAGCACAGACTCTACATTATTAGGAATCATTGCTGTAGCAGATACAATAAAAGATAGTAGCTATAACGCAGTTAAAAAGTTACAGGAAATGGGGGTACATGTGGTAATGCTAACAGGTGATAATCACCAAACAGCCCAAGCAATTGCAAAACAAGTTGGTATAACAGATATCATTAGTGACGTATTACCAGAACAAAAAGCAACGAAAGTGAAAGAATTACAGGCGACCAATAAAATAGTTGGGATGGTTGGAGACGGTATTAATGATGCACCTGCATTAGCGCAATCTGATGTAGGAATTGCCATCGGAACAGGCGCCGATGTAGCGATGGAATCTGCTGATGTTGTATTAATGCGTAGTGATTTGATGGATGTTCCTACAGCTATCGAATTAAGCCATGCTACGATTAAAAATATCAAAGAGAATTTGTTCTGGGCATTTGGGTACAATGTATTAGGGATACCAGTTGCTATGGGAATTTTACATGTATTTGGTGGTCCTCTATTGAATCCGATGATTGCTGGAGCTGCTATGAGTTTTAGTTCTGTTTCAGTCTTACTCAATGCATTAAGATTAAAAAAATTCAAACCATCTCGTTAAAGATATCCGAAAGGGTATCTTTTTTATTTGTAATAATACTAATTAAGATTAAGACTTTATAAAACTGATTAGAATTATCCTAAAATAATACTAATTATTTGACATTTATTGTTTATTTTAGGTGTATCAGATGATAAAATAAGGGAGTAAGACAATAACAATTCTAATTTGTATAGTAAATAAATATGCAGATTGTGGAGGGGTAAATATGAAAGTCAGTATTTTTACAAGCTGTGTTGTTGATTTAATGTTTCCAAACGTAGGAATCGCAATGGTAGAGGTATTAGAAAGACTTGGATGTGAAACAGAATTACCAGACAAGCAAATTTGTTGTGGTCAACCAACATTTAATAGTGGTTATGAAAAAAGTAGCTATGCAACATTAAAAAATCAAATTGATGCGTTTGAAGGAGCAGAATACGTGGTCGGCGGTGCTGGTTCATGCGTTGGCATGTTGAGAGAATACCCAGAATTATTAAAAGATGATCCTATTTATGGACCAAAGGCTGTAGAACTTGCAGCAAAAACATATGAATTTAGTCAATTTATTTACCGAGTATTAGGAGTAACAGATTTAGGTGCTACATTAGAAGGAAAAGCAACCTATCACCGTTCGTGTCATATGACTCGTTTATTAGGTGAAAGAGAAGCTCCATTTGTTTTACTTGATAATGTAAAAGATTTAGAAATGCTTCCACTTGGTCATATTAACAACTGTTGTGGCTTTGGAGGAACATTCTCTGTAAAAATGCCAGAAATCTCAGAACAAATGGTCACTGAAAAAATGAATGACGTTCTTAACACAGGTGCTGATATTCTAATTAGTGCTGATATGGGTTGTTTAATGAATATCGGTGGTAAATTTAACCGTGATGGCAAAGAAATAAAAATCATGCATATTGCAGAAGTGTTAAATAGTAATGTTGATTTGGCAAGAATCAAACAACCAGCAAATGTGTAACAAAACGTTAGGAGGATATGTTTAATGGGATTAACGACAAGTACAAAACCATTTAAAGAGAGATTAGAAGACAGTAAAAAAGATGTCTTTATGCAAAAAGCTGTTGCCAAAGCTCAAGATGATCAATGGATCAAACGTGAAGGGGCAAGTGATGAATTAGGCAATTGGGAAGAGTGGCGTGAACTAGGTGAACAAATTAGACAGCATACTGTGGCTCATTTACCAAATTATTTAGAGCAATTTAGTGACAATGTTGCCAAACAAGGAGGTCATGTCTTTTTTGCTCAAACAGCAGAAGAAGCCAACGAATACGTTAAAAAAATCGTGTTAGAAAAGCAAGCTAAAAAAATAGTTAAATCTAAATCGATGGTGACAACGGAAGTAGATATTGATCCAATGTTATTAGGATTAGACGATGTGAATGTTATGGAAACTGACTTAGCAGAGTTTATTCTACAAATGGACGATTGGGATGAACCATCACATATCGTTTTCCCAAGTATTCATAAAAATAGAGAACAAATTCGTGAAGTATTTGAACAAAAACTTGGCTATAAAGGAGATAATGATCCTGTAAACTTGGCTCAGTGTGCCAGAGAAGTCATGAGAAAATTTTTCTTAGAAGCTGAAATTGGTATTACTGGTTGTAACTTTGCCATCGCTGATAGTGGTATGATTAACTTAGATACGAATGAAGGTAATGCGGATTTAACGCTAAGCATTCCAGAAACACAAATTGTGTTAATGGGTATGGAGCGTATTGTTCCGACCATGAAAGAAGCGGAAGTATTAGATAATTTGTTAGCTAGAAGTGCTGTTGGACAAAACTTAACAACTTATGTGACGTTTTCTGGCATTAAAGCTGAGGATGAGTCAGATGGTCCAGAAGATTTTCATGTGGTTATTTTAGATAATGGACGATCTAAAGCTTTAGGAACACCATTCCAATCTGTTTTACAATGTATCCGATGTGGGTCATGTTTAAATGTGTGTCCAGTGTATCGTCATATTGGCGGACATGGATACGGATCTATTTATCCAGGACCTATTGGGGCAGTGTTGTCACCAGTCTTAGGTGGTTACAAACAATTTGGTGATTTGCCATATGCGTCAAGTTTATGTGGTGCTTGTACTGAAACTTGTCCGGTTAAAATCCCGTTACATAATTTATTAATTGAACACCGTAAAGTTATGACAGATGATTTGAAAATGCAACATGGGTTTGATAACATTCAAATGGAAGTAATCGGTAAAGGAACCGCTTCACCAGCTCTATTTAAAACAGCTTTACATTTGGCTCATGGTGGTATGGGAGCATTGAGTACGAAGAAAAACATTTCCGTACAAAATATGTATCAATACAATGGGTATATTAATAAAGGACCTGGTATGGTAAAAGGTTGGACAGATGTCAGAGATTTACCAAGACCACCTAAATATAAAGATAGTTTTAGACAGTGGTTCAAAGAACATAAAGCAGGTGAAAAAAATGACTAACTCAAACATTCAAAATAGAGAAGCTTTTTTAGAAAATCTACATTCAAAATTAGGTACGACAAAAGCAGACGTGTCAACGCATCCGTTTGTACCAATGACGGATTTACCGAATCGTCATTTAGCAGATAAAACACAAGATGAGCTATTGCAAATTTGTAAAGAACGTGTGGAAAAAATCCATACAACATTAATTGAAACAACATCTAGTGAATTAGAGACTGTCTTAGCTGATTTAATCAAAGAATGTGGCGAAGGGTCTATGATGTTACCTAGTGATAAAGGATTTGATGACAGTAAATATAACTTTCTAACAGAAGGTTATAAAGATCAAATTAAATACTGGGAGCAAGGAGCAGACAAGCGTGATACAAATATCACAAATGCTCAAAATACAAATATTGCGATTACATTTGCTGAGTTTCTTTTAGCAGAATCTGGAACAGTTGTGGTTCAAACTTCTCCTGGACAAGGACGTTCATTCCATTTTTTACCTAAGAATTATATTTCGTTAATTCCGAAAAGTAAATTAGTTGCTAGATCTACACAAGCCGCTAATTATTTTGAAGATAGAATCAGTAAAGGGGAAAAAACAGGTTCTGCTATTCACTTCATTTCTGGACCTTCAAACTCTGGAGATATTGAAATGCAATTGGTTGTTGGGCTACATGGACCAGTAAAAGTGTATTACGTTGTAATAGAAGACGAATAAACGAGAAAAAGACTACATAAGTAGTCTTTTTTTTGCAAAAAAAAATGACATCATGTGCTGTCATTGAGTGAATGATTAAAATAAATAGACTAACAAGTGTGTGGTACTTGAACGATTTAGTAAAAGTGACGAGCTATCTATAACACTGTATACAAGACATCAAAATATTTAGGATTCATTAAGCATTAGTCACTTGTTAGTCTAATTTACTGAGTAAGGAGATTGTCAAATTCCCACTTCCTTTGTAGATTTTTAAAGCCTAATATAAACTCTTAAAGCAATGTGCTGAACATAAAACGCATACGATTTACTCACGGAAATTTATATGGCTCCTTACAATTATGTTATACCATATTCACACTATTATTGCAAGCGTTTACATACACGAGAGAAAGAAACCCAAATTCAGTTAAGAATTTGGGTTTCTAATGGTAACTCGGTATGATTAGTACCAACCGTTACTCATCCAGAATGATTGAGCATTTTCCCATGACCCATATCTATCTGCTACATATTGATCAGCAACACGTTCTTGATTCGCTGCAGAGTGGTCTCCATTTAAGTAGTTAGGATCTAATTGGTAACGACCAATATGGTATCCATTTGTAGCAGTGTAACTACCGCCAGATTCTCTTTGAGCAATCCATTCTTTCGCACTTGATGAGTTACCTGCATAGGTTGAAGTTGAAGTTGTTTCTTCGACTACAGGAGCCTCTTGGTAAGTTACCTCAGCAGGTGCTTCGTAAACAACCTCTTCCGTTGCTTCTTTTACTGAATTATCAGATTTAATGTTTAATTGTTGTCCAACGCTAATCATATCAATGTTAGCGATATTGTTGTCTTTAGCGATTTGTTGGATTAAATCGTTGCTTCCAACAAATGAGTGAGAAATACTTGATAACGTGTCTCCAGATTTAACTGTATATAAAGTGTCAGCGTATGCGCTTGTTCCAAGTAATGTTCCAAAGCCTAATGCAACTGTTGTTCCGAAAAATAGTGTTTTTAGTGATTTCATAAATTAAAAAATCCCCTTCTAGTTTTTAAATTATTTTTTTGTGTCTCAACGACAAGACATACTTTACCATCGATAAATATTTCGTAGGTAAAGAACATTGTTTAGTTTGATTACAAAAAATGTTGATTTGTAACAAAAATGCCGAATTAGACATATTAATTTTTTTATAATATAGGAATATTTTTAAAAAACAGGGGTCATAAAAAATAAGACATTCTAGCTATTAGTAACTAAAAAAAATCAAGGAAACGTATACAACGTCACGATATAAATTATTTGTCTGTTTTTATTGAGAATGATTTTGTCAAAAAAAAGACACTCGTGAAAATGAATGGCTCATTCGTTTATTACAGGTGTTACTTAGAAAAAAAGATAGACATCTGTTTGTATTGAAAAAAAAGAGGGAATATTGGTTTTTTTGCTGAAAAAAACAAATTATGGCTATAATAAATTGATTTAGTTAAAAAAATGAGACTATTTCTGTTAGAAATAGTTTATAGAAACTTTTTCTTACTATATAATAGAAGGAAAGACAGAAAGGAATGAGAAGATGCTAGTAGATTCTAATTTGCCTGTTGATAGAGATAGATTAAAAAATAGATTAATCCGATTAGTGAAAGAGGACGATGAGGTCGTTGCTTGTTTTTTTGGTGGATCAATTGGAGAGAAGACAGAAGATTACTATTCGGATATTGATGCTAGAGTCATTGTGAAAGATAATGTTGATTTTGAGAAAAAACAGCGAGACATTATACGATCAATTGGTGAATACTTATTTATTGAAACATCTACTCACCATTATTCAACTATTCATTATGCGACATTTATCAAATTGGACTTATACATGTATACTATTTCATCAATGACACCATCCATTTGGTTAAAGCATATTGATATCGTAAAAGACGACGGCCTTCTAGAAAAGTTAGAAGAGCAATCTAGAAACTTATCATATGCGATTACACAAGAAGAATTTGACCATATTTTAAATAACTATTATGCTCATTATTTTGAATTATACCGTTGTTTAAAACGACACGAAGACAATTATTTAGAACTTCTAATGCTTTCATTGAAGCAAAGTTTGGTGTCTATGTGGTATGTTTCAAAAGGGTATTATCCAAACGATGTAGGGGAATGGGGAAAGTATGAAGGAGATAAGTCTAAGTTATCTCATTTAGAAAAAGAGTTTTTAAGTTCTTTTACGCCGTGTACAAAAGAGGAATTAGAAACATTTACCAAGCAAATCGCCATTTTGATGTTTGAAGCATCAGAAAAAGTGGCAACATACAATGAACTAAACTTTTCACGAGATATTTTTAGGAAAGTGCATAAAAGAATTTCCTTTTCAATGTAAAAAAGTACGCTAGAATTTTCTAGCGTACTTTTTTAATCTGTCATAGCTTGTTGAGCTAATAGATTTAAATAATTCCAAGGTCTATCAAAATGAGGTTGGAAGAAAAAGTCAGTTAGAGCTAAATCTTCTACTGTCATATCATTTTGAATCGCAAGTGACAGTGTGTTTGCTGATTGAGTTATGTCATATTTAGACATTAGTTGACCACCAAGAATCCGTTTTGTACCTACTTCATAAACTAATTGCATGTAAACTTTTTCAGTAGTGGGCATAAATTCTGGTCTATAGTTGTCTTCAAAATAAACAGATTTAGCTTCAATCCCATTTGCTTTAGCTGACTCTACGGTTAGACCAGTAGAACCTATTTTCCAACCAAAGAGGTAAAGACCAGATGTCCCTTGTGTACCACGATATGCTAATGTATCTTTTTCAATATTGGCACCAACTAACAACCCTTGACGTACCGCATTAGTAGCTAATGGAATGTAGTTTGTTTGTTTCGTTGGATTGTAGTGAACAATTGCGCAGTCACCAGCGGCGAAAATACTTGGATCACTCGTTTTCATGTATTTATCTACTATAATAGCACCGCTATTTAACATATCTACTTTGCCTTTTAAAAGGTCGGTAGAGGGTTTAAAGCCAACGCACATAATCACCATGTCTGCGTCAAATGAGTTTGATGGTGTGTGGACAGCTGTGACATTCCCTTGACTATCTGCATCAAATTTTTGGACATTTTCACCAAGAGCAAGAGTGACTCCTTTATTGATTAATTCTGTTTCCAATTTATCTGTAAATGGTTGATCTAAATATTTATTTAAAATACGATTTAATCCATCAATTAGCGTAACTTGTTTACCAGACTCAACAAATGCTTCGACTAGTTCGATACCAATGTATCCACCGCCGATAACAGCTATTTTTTTAGCATCTTTTGCTTGGTTAATAATTTCGGTTGCTTGATTAAAGTTTTTACATAATAAAATGTTGTTTGACTGTATTCCAGGGATTGGGGGAGTAATAGGCCAAGAACCAGTTGTCATGACCAATTTATCATAGGATTCAATTTTGGTGATACCAGTATTTAAATCTTCGACAGTCACTTGTTTATGACCTGTTTCAATTGATGTCACATTGTGTTCCATTTTTACGGTGGCACCAAGAGCTTTTAATTCCTCAGGGTTTGAGTAGAATAAATCTTGAGGGTCTTTTACAACGCCTCCAACATATAATGCAATACCACAAGATAAGAAAGAAATATTATTGTTTCTTTCGTAAACGATAATGTCTGCATCAGGATGATGCTTTAAGATGCTTTTTACCGCTGATGTACCAGCGTGAGTACATCCAACCACAACTATTTTCATGTGTTCAATCCTTTCAAGTTAACTTAGTCACAAATGTTGATTAGACAAGCGTGCTATGATTTAAATATAACAAATTTTTGATGAAAAATCGACCTTTACGCTTTATTAAATACTGTTATATCAAGCAATAGGGCTAGGTTTATTGTTAAACGTGATTTGAATCTTTTGACCATTAAAGTTATGTTTTAGTGATTAATTTAACGAAAAATACGTAAGGATAATTTATAGGAAAAACCACCCAAAATTAATGGGTGGTTTTTCTAGACTAGTGATATGTGGTAAGTGGTTTTATAGGTTTTTTCTTGATGTGGTTCTAAGTCGATATATCCCCATTCTGGATGGTGGACAATATCTGGAAGTTCTTGCGTTTCAAGAGCAATACCTAGTTCTGAAGTCATTGGTTTTCCATTTACTGTTAAATCAGGTGAAAAACCTGTAGTGGAAAAGACCACAACTGCCTGTCTGTCTGTTGTAATGGTAAGTTGTCGACCGCTTTCTTCTTCACTTAACGTGATATGAGGTGTTTCTGATTTTAATATATAAGCGTCATCAATACCATTTGGTAGTGTGTTTAAAGCAGACTCTAAAGAAGTTGGTTGAAGGAAATCAAACCCTGTTTCTTTTAGCTCTAAAATATTACCTGTAGGAATGGTGCTATCGCCTGTTTCCAAGCGTTGAGTGGCTTGGATTTGCATGGTGTGTGTTCGAATATTCCGTTTGGCATTTCCTGATAAATTAAAGTAGACGTGGTTGGTTGGGTTAACAATTGTATGGGTATTGCTTGTACATGTTGTTGTCATAACAATCGCATGTTCAGTTAATTCATAGGTATTATTGACCGTGATAGGTCCAGGATAACCTGATAATGTATCGGTTAAGCTAAATGTTACGCTAATGGATGTATCTGTCTCTGAACAAGAATAGTCCCAAAATTGATTCCACCAACCGTTTTGCCCACCATGTAGATGGTGCTCTCCATGATTTTTTTCAAGCTGAATTCCGTTCCATTCAGCGTGTTTGATTCTTCCAGCAACAGGTCCCACTAAGGCACCAAATTGTGCAGGATCATTTAAAATATCTGTAGCATTGTCGACACTTAGAAAAATATTTTCTTTTGTACCGTGTTTATCAGGCACTAAAAATTCGTACATTCTGGCTCCAAAGTTTAAAAAAGTTGCTGTTAGTTCGCCATTTTTTAACGTAATATAAGTCAAGTTTGTTGTGTTATCATGCTCAATATGATGAGATATCATGCTATTCCTCCCAAGTATTAGTTAGATAATCAAGGGTTAAATAGCTTGTATCAGGAATCAAAGAAATATCGTTTTCTAGATCTTTTGCCGAACCAACACCAATTGGGAATGCACCACTTTTTTTGATTGCTGTGATTCCAGCTTTAGAATCTTCAATGCCGATACATTCTGTAACAGGAATCCCAATGGCATCTGCTGCAGCGATGAAAATATCGGGTGCTGGTTTACCAGCGTGCACAGAAGTAGGGTCAACGATGGCATCGAAATAAGATAGAATGTCCATTTTTTCTAATAACAATGGGCCATTCTTACTAGCAGATGCTAAAGCAATCTTTATATCGCACTGTTTTAAGTCACAAAGCAATGGTAACACTCCTGGATAAATATCTAAGGGCGTGATGGACTGGATCATAGATACGTAAAGGTCATTTTTTTCTTTGGCAAGCTGTTTAAATTGATGATTATCTATATCTTGCTCTATTTTACCATGTTTTAAGATAAGTGTTAATGAGTCTTCCCGACTTATTCCTTTGAGAGACTCGTTAAAAGTACGATCAATTTGGATATCTAACGTGTTGGCTAATTGCTTCCACGCTTTAAAGTGATACTCTGCTGTGTCAGTAATGACACCGTCTAAATCAAATAAAACACCTCTAAACATTCTCATTTCCCCTTTCTTTTCTCTCGCATGCCACAGATAGAGTATCTGTTAAGAGATGGCTAATATTATACAGAGTGATGTCTAAAGGATCACCTTGTAAGAGGGTAAGGGTAACGGCGTCTTTAACAGATACGTGAATCAATCGATTTCTGTAGTTAATATGAAACGCGTAGCCTTTCCACGTTGATGGTAAGAAAGGAGCGAAACTTAAGGATTGATTAAATGTTTTCATTTGTGCAAAACCTTGTACAATCGCTAACCAACTACCTGTCATCGAGGTAATATGCAAGCCATCTTCCGTGTCGTTATTGTAATTATCTAAGTCTAGTCGTGCGGTACGCTGATACATATCAACGGCTTTGTCTTCCATCCCAAGCTCCGCAGCTAATATAGAGTGAATACAAGGAGAAAGAGAAGACTCGTGTACTGTCATGGGTTCGTAAAAGTCAAAATTCCGACGTTTTTCGTCACGGGTAAAGTGATCGTTAAAGAAATAAATACCCTGTAAAACGTCTGCTTGCTTAATGAAGCAGGATCGCAAAATTTTATCCCATGACCAATGTTGATTAAGTGGCACATCTTTATCTGTCAATGCTGACACTAATTTTAACTCTTTATCTAAAAAGGTATCGTGTTGGACAAATACGCCAAGCTCTTTGTCTACAGGAAAGTACATGTTTTGGATAATATCAGTCCATTTTTGTTGTTCTGACGGAGAGATAATCACAGGTGTGTCATGTTCAAATAATTTATACTGTTCCAATGTATAAGATAGAACCCAGACAGCCATTGTATTGGTGTACCAATTATTGTTCACATTATTTTCGTATTCATTCGGACCAGTGACACCGTGAATCATGTAGCGTTTGTGTCTAGTGGAGTAGTGAACGCGATCTGCCCAAAAACGAGCAATCTCTGTGAGTACTTCAAGTCCTTCTTTTTTTATGTAAGAAGTATCTCCGGTGTAATTTGTATAATTATAAATCGCATAAGCAATCGCCCCGTTTCGATGAATTTCCTCAAAAGTGATTTCCCATTCGTTGTGACACTCGATTCCTGTAAATGTCACCATTGGATATAAAGCCCCATTTAGACCTTGTTGACGCGCGTTATGTTGAGCCTCTTTTAATTGGTTGTGACGATAGGTTAATAAATTTTTAGTGACATGTGAATCAGCTAATGCAAGGTATAAGGGAACAGCATAGGCTTCTGTATCCCAATATGTTGCACCACCGTATTTTTCACCTGTAAATCCTTTTGGTCCAATATTTAATCGATTGTCTTCTCCGTAATATGTCGAAAAGAGTTGAAACAAATTAAAGCGAATCCCTTGTTGGGCTTCGTCGTCACCGTCAATAACGACATCCGCCATTTGCCAACGTTGTTCCCATTCACTCTTATGTTGTTGAAACAATTCGCTGACAGAATAGGTATTTACATCCGACATAAGTGAATGAGCGACTTCTACTTGGTAGTCTTCAGGTACATCACGACTGGTTATTAAAATCACCTTTTTTGTCAGGGAGAAGGAATCTTTTTCTTTTAAATGGTAGTCGAATGACTCACAGGTTGCCAAATGAGTGACTTGTTTTTTTTGTGTCAGTAGCCCGTCGGATATTGTGTGATCCATCAGAGCTGTGATGGCGAATTGCTCAATCTCAAAGTCGTTTGGAATAGTCCGTGCAGTGATAAATGAGTTAGTATCAGTTGTATCGTTAATGGCTCTTTCTTCCCAAAATAAGGTATCGTAATTACTGTCTTCGTTGTGGACATTGTTATCTAATTTAGATACAACTTGAACAGAAGCTTCTCCTTTTAAGACCGTAGCTGTTAAGTGTATCACACCAAGTTCCTTAATAGATAAACTTAAAAAGCGTTCAAAGGAAAATTGAATAGTTGCTTGTTCCAGTGTGATAACAAAAGACCTAGATAAAATACCGTGTTTCATATCAAGTGTTTGGCGAAAGTCACTTGGCCGTTGAGTGGCTAAGTCTAATTTAGTTCCATTGATATAAATCTCCATGGCAATAAAATTTATTGCATTAATCACTTTTCCAAAATAATCAGGGTAACCGTTTTTCCACCAACCCACCCTCGTTTTGTCGGGATACCAAACACCAGCAATATACGTTCCTTGATGATGGTCACCGCTATATCCTTCTTCAAAATTGCCACGCATTCCCATATAGCCGTTCCCTAAACTTGTGAGTGACTCTTGTAATCTAAAATCAGTAGTGTGCAAGTCAGTGGTTGTTAAAGACCAAGGCTCTACATCAAATAATCGTTTTAAATGTTTCATCGGGAAAATTCCTCCTAGTAAAAGTAATAACTCTATCATAAACGCAACCGGTTGCGAAATCAATAAAAATGATAAATGCTTTTAAAAATAGTTTTTAGATTATGTGTTTACATATTTATGAAAAGGGTTTATACTTATTGCGAAAACGATTGCGTAGAAAGAAAGGTGTAGAAAAAAATGAAAAAGATGTTTAGTTTTGAGTTTTGGCAGAAATTTGGAAAAGCATTGATGGTTGTTGTAGCGGTAATGCCTGCAGCGGGATTGATGATTAGTATTGGTAAAACCATTCCGCTAATGGCACCAAATGTTGCTGTTTTAGGAACAACTGGTGGCGTTGTCGAGAACATTGGCTGGGCAATTATTGGAAACCTTCATTTATTATTCGCTTTAGCAATTGGAGGAAGTTGGGCAAAAGAAAGAGCTGGCGGTGCGTTTGCAGCGGGTATCTCATTTGTGTTGATTAATAGAATCACAGGATCAATATTTGGTGTAACCAATGACATGCTTGCCAATGAAGAGGCATTTACACATACATTATTTGGTACGAAAATAATGGTAAAAGGTTTTTTTACCAGTGTATTAGAAGCACCGGCGTTGAACATGGGGGTATTTGTTGGGATTATTGCCGGTTTTGTTGGGGCAATGGCTTACAATAAATACTACAATTACCGTAAATTACCAGATGCTTTGTCATTTTTTAACGGCAAACGATTTGTTCCTTTTGTGGTGATTGCATGGTCTGTCATTGTGTCATTGGTATTAGCGTTTATTTGGCCAGTTATTCAATCAGGTATAAATAACTTTGGTCTTTGGATTGCACAATCTCAAGACTCTGCACCAATCCTAGCGCCATTTTTATTCGGTACACTAGAACGTTTACTTTTACCTTTTGGACTACATCATATGTTAACGATTCCGATAAATTATACACAATTAGGTGGAACATACGAAATCCTTTCAGGCGCTCAAGCGGGAACAGTTGTCTTTGGTCAAGATCCTTTATGGTTGGCGTGGGCAACTGATTTGGTCAATTTAAAATCAGCAGGAAATATGGACCAATATAATTTTGTTCTAACTAACTGGACGCCAGCTCGTTTCAAGGTGGGGCAAATGATTGGTTCATCTGGTATTTTAATGGGCTTATCTTATGCCATGTATAAAAATGTAGACAGCGACAAACGAGCACAATACAAGTCGATGTATGTTTCAGCAGCATTGGCGGTCTTTTTAACAGGAGTTACAGAGCCTCTAGAATTTATGTTTATGTTTGCTGCAGTTCCGTTATATGCAGTGTATGCTGTGATTCAAGGTCTAGCATTTGCTATGGCGGATATCATTTCATTAAGAATTCACTCATTTGGAAATATTGAACTGTTGACACGAACACCGATTTCGATAAAAGCTGGATTAGGTGGAGACTTGTTAAACTTTGTTATTTGTGTTGTGGGATTTGGAATTGCCACTTATTTTATTGCAAATTTCATGATTAAAAAATTTAACTTTGCTACACCTGGTCGTAACGGAAATTACGAAAATGAAACAGATGATGTTGGAGTAACTAAAGTAAGTGTCGATGGTATCGATCAACAAGTGATTGATGTGATTAATTTGTTAGGTGGTAAAGGAAATATTTCAGATGTTGATGCTTGTATGACAAGATTACGTGTGACAGTAAAAGAAAATCAGTTAGTAGGAACAGAACAAGAGTGGAAAAAAGCAGGAGCAATGGGGATTATCATTAAAGATAATGGAGTTCAAGCTGTGTATGGTCCTAAAGCTGATGTTCTGAAATCAGATATACAAGACGTGTTAGAGTCAAATGTCGATATTCCAACTCGTTCACAGGCTAAAGCAGCCGAACTAGTATCAGAAATAAAAGAGTCCATCTATCTAGATAAAGAGATTCCGTTTGTATCGGTTTCTAAGGGAACAATTATTCATATTGAAGAAGTTGAAGATCAAGTATTCTCTCAAAAAATGATGGGAGAAGGATTTGCTGTTAACCCTTCAGATGAACTGGTGTATGCCCCAATATCAGGAACCATCAAAACGGTGTTTCCAACAAAACATGCGATAGGCATGCTGACAGACGATGGCATAGAAATACTTGTTCATATGGGATTAGACACAGTAGAAATGACACATTCGGCCTTTGATATTTTAGTTGAAGAAGGAGATAGAGTGGAAATGGGGCAATCCTTAGCTAAAGTAAATTGGCAACAGGTTATCGAAGAAGGAAAGAGGACAACTGTAGTCGTTGTCTTTACAAATAGTGATAAAATCAATCAATTTGAATTGACTAATATTGGTCAAACAGATAGTAAGAGCACAATAGGTCAAATTAAGATATAATATTACATGCCGGTTGTCTATGCAACCGGCATTATTTAGAATTAGGAGTGAGTATTCATGAAATGTATGACTTTAAACACACATAGTTGGATTGAAGAACATCCTCTAGATAAATTAGAACAATTGGCACAATTTATTGCCAAAGAATGTATTGATGTTATTGCTCTTCAAGAAGTCAATCAACGGATAACTGGAAAGTCTATGACAAGAAATGAACGATTTATTCCTGTATATGGAGAAAAAAATGAGATTACAGAGGACAATTTTGCACTTGTATTAAATGAACGACTTAATGAGCTAGGACACCATTATTATTGGAGTTGGACATGTAGTCATATCGGTTATGACATATACCATGAAGGCGTAGCTATCTTGTCTCGTTTTCCTTTTATCCCAAAATCGGTATTAGTGTCACCGATGGAAGTACTAGAAGATTATCATACTAGAAAACAGTTGGTTGGTGTGATGGACAATGATTCATTTGTATTTGGTAGTTGTCATTATTCTTGGTGGAGTGAAAATCAACACGAAGGATTTCAATATGAGTGGCGGGAAACATTGGAGAGTGTGAAGGACCTGTCTTTACCAACTATTCTCATGGGAGATTTTAATGTGCCAGCTCATGTCGAAAATGAGGGCTATGATTTAGTGTGTCAGACTTTTTATGACGCCTATGAGGGTGCGAAAGAAAGAAAAGGCTCATTCACGGTAGAAACAAAGATTGATGGTTGGAAAGATAACGAAGAATCACTAAGAATTGATTACGGGTTCCATTCTTCAGAGTGGAAAACTAACTCATATGAAGTTATTTTTGATGGAAAAAATGGACCTATTGTCAGTGATCATTTTGGTGTCATGATACATCTATCTAGATTATAGTGGAGGAAATCAAATGAGTGTAACCATAAAAGACGTGGCTAAAGAAGTTGGCGTTGCCCCGTCAACTGTATCAAGAACGCTACAAGATCATCCAAGCATTTCAGTTGAAACAAAGGAACGTGTCAGAAAAGCAATGGATCGATTAGGGTATGTCCCAAATGTGGCAGCCCAAAATTTAGCTAAGAAATATGCAAATGCGATTGGAGTTATTTTGCCTCCAATAGAAACGGAAGACAGACGAAGTAACCCTTTTTATTTGGAAGTCATGACAGCAATGAATGAGGTAGCTTGTGACCAAGGTGTGACGATTTCTGTTGCATCAGGACATACGCAAGAAGAACTGTTAAAAAATGTCCAATTGATGTATAAACAAAAACGAGTGGATGGCTTCATTTCATTATATGTCAGTGAAAACGATTGTGTGTTAGATTATTTGGTTAAAGAACAGGTGCCTTACACGATTATAGGACAGCCGTATAAATACACCAATGAAGTGAGTTGCGTTGACAATGATAACCAATTACTAGGGAGAACCGCGACAGATTATTTAATCAATAAAGGACATCGTCGCATTTTATTTGTGACAAATAATGATCAAGAGAATTTTGTGAAAGAGCGTTTCGATGGCTATCGAAAAGAAATGATAGAAAGAGGCTTATCCGACTTACCGTTAAGTCGTCTCATTTCTCCAACAGATTTTGCTGATTTTATGGAGTGCCTAAGTCATGAAAAACCAACAAGTTGTATTGTAATTGATGATATGTTTGCTCTTAGAGTGATTCAGATGATACAACTATCAGGTTATAGAGTGCCCGATGATGTGTCTGTTATTAGCTTTAATAATTCTATATTTACAACATTACTTCATCCTTATATTACTTCTATTGATGTTAACACAAAAGAATTAGGGAAAACTGCTGTGAAAGAATTTTTAGCTCAACTGAAAGAATTCGATTACTTAAAAAAACGAGTGATTATTCCACATAAATTAATTGAAAATGAATCTGTTATATCGAAATCGAAAGAGTAAATAAAAATCCGCTTAGATAATTATCTAAGCGGATTTTCTTATTAAAAGACTTCAGCGTTTCCGATTGTATCAGAGTGAGTCACACTACCAGTTTTTGATAAAGCGATGTGTGGTGCTTTATCCATATTTGTTAGTGCAACTACAATGTCTGTTTGTTTTCCAGCCAAGCTTATAGCATTTAAATCCATATGAGCAATTAGCGTATCTTTTGTGAGCGTATCCCCCACATTTACAGCCAGGTCAAATGGTTCACCATTTAATTCAACTGTATCAAGTCCCATATGAACAAGTACTTCAATGCCTTCTTTTGATGCAATGCCAATCGCATGCTTTGTTTTAAAAATATTACTAACTGTTCCTTCAACAGGTGAATAAACCTCAGATGTCGTTGGTTTAATGGCGAAGCCGTCACCCATCATTTTTTGAGAAAATACTGGATCTGGGACGTCTGAAATTGGAATGATCTCCCCAGTTGTTGGTGCGTAAAATGTTTCAAGGCTAATTGATTCAGTTGCTGCTTCTTTCACTTGTTGCTCATCAATATAGAGTTCGCCTGTTGTTTCGTTCACAGGATCTAATTTATTGAATATGCCATATTGTCGGAACAAGATAGTTAATAGGATAGGTACGACAATGGCAATAGCCATCGCGATGATGAAGGATAGGTAATCTTGTACTCTAATAGCTAAAATCCCTGGTAAACCACCAACACCGACAGCGTTAGCACGAACACCTGTGATATTAGCGAATACTCCAGCAAGACCAGAACCAATCATCGCAGCTACAAATGGGTACACGTATTTTAAGTTAATCCCAAACATAGCAGGTTCTGTTACTCCAAGATAACATGAAATAGCAGATGGAATTGAAATTTGTTCTTCTTTTTTATTGCCTCTATGTAAGAAGATAATAGCTAATACAGCAGAACCTTGGGCAATATTAGATAAGGCAATCATTGGCCATAAATTAGTCGATTTAAAGTCTGCAATTAATTGGAAATCAATCGCATTGGTCATATGATGAAGACCAGTGATAACAAGCGGTGCATATAAGAATCCAAATAAGGCGCTAAACAACCAACTAATAGAAGACGTTAAACCACTATTAACAACCATTGATATCCAACTACCGATTTTCCAACCAATAGGACCCAAGATAATATGAGCAGCTAAAACTGTAGGTACTAAGGCGAAAAATGGGACGAATATCATTGAAATGGCTTGAGGGATATACTTCCTAAAGAATATTTCGAGATAGGCAAGCATAAATCCTGCAAGCATTGCTGGAATAACTTGTGCTTGGTAACCAATCATTTGTACTTGTGCAAAACCAAAATCCCAAACGGGAATGTCAGCTGCAGCAGTTGAAGCCACACCATAAGCATTAAGCAATTGAGGAGATACTAGCGTAATCCCTAATACAATTCCTAAAATTTGTGTGGTTCCCATTTTTTTCGAGATACTCCATGTGATTCCTACTGGTAAGAAATGGAAAATGGCTTCACCAATTAACCAAAGAAAATGATTCACACCACTCCAAAACTGAGAATACTCGACAATTGTGACACCACCTAGATTACCAAAAGGAACTTGTTCTAAAACGTTTCTAAATCCTAAAATCAAACCACCGACAATAATTGCTGGAATAATAGGGGTAAAGACTTCTGCTAATACGGCAATTGCTCGTTGTAACCAATTTAAATTTTGTTTTGCTGCGGCTTTACTGGCATCCTTTGACACACCTGAAATCCCTGATACTTCGGCAAAATCATTGAAGAATACAGATACATCATTTCCAATGATAACTTGGAATTGACCTGCGTTTGTAAACATTCCTTTAACAGAAGGGATGTCTTCGATTTTGTCTTCATCTGCTTTGCTGGCATCATTTAATACAAATCGCATTCGTGTTGCACAATGACTCACAGCCGCTATATTGTCTTTTCCACCAACAAATTGCAACAACTGTTCAGCATCTTGTTTATACTTTCCCATTTTTGTCACTCCTTTTAACTTGTCTAGTCAAGTTTATTTTGTAAGTTAATCATAGCTATTTAATACAAAAAATGCAAGCGTTTTTATATTAAATAATAAATTTACCAATCAAATAACCATTTAAAAGCCGATTATATTGGTTTTTATAGACGTATAAAAAAATAAAAAGTGATAACTTTTAAGTTTAAAATTGAAAAAAAGGGAAAAATTTGTTACTATACACTTATAAATGTATATACAAGTTGAGAGGGGTTGTAGAGATGAATTGTGTAAAAATAAAGATGGACGAAGAAGATTGGCAGGTCGAGTATCATGATAAACAGACTATTGTAAAAGGGGAGACAATAGAGGAACGCTTAACTCATTTAAAGGAGTTACTATATGGACAGTCATTCGACGGAGGCTTATTTATAGGAGATCATAAAAATGAGAGTCATCAACAATTAGTGATGGAAACATTAAATCTGCCATTTGCAACTGATGAATCAGTTGAATTAAGTCAAGGAGTGTCTGAAGCACAAGATAAATGTGAGTGGGTGTTGTCCTATTATGATTATCCTAAAGGAAAAGAAGAATATTCAATAGAATCTTTACTAACAGTAGGAAATGGATACCTGGGTCTAAGAGGAACAACGCCAGAGATGGAGATTTCAGATGCTCAATACCCAGCGACTTATTTAGCAGGATTATACAATGAGGTGAGTTCTGATATTCAAGGGAATGAGATTGTCAATGAAGATTTTGTCAATGCGCCAAACGGACAAAAAATGTATCTTATCATCCAAGGTGAACGAATCACAATAGAAAATAATCAGGTGAGAGTATTTAAAAGAGAACTGGACCTAAGAACGGGAGAGTTCGAGTCATATGTCATGATTGCATTAGAGAACGGACAAACATTAGAGATTAAAACGACTAAAATAGCTAGCATGAAAGACAGACATTATTATGGAATACGCTATTCATTTAAATTAGATGGGGATGTGCCAGATGTTAAATTTGTATCAGAGCTAGATGGTAGTGTCTATAATTACAACGTAGAAAGATATAGAAAACTGAATCAACACCATCTTTATGTTAAAGGTGTGAATGGAACTAATGAATATGGAGAATTATGTGCCGAAACGACTCAATCTAAGATGGAGATTCTCATTCAAAGTAAATTGATGAGCGAGGATGTGCCTGTTTCAGCTTGTCACAGTGACTTATCAGATACAGCATTAACTCAGACCATCTCGTTTGATATGACAGATAGTCAATGGTATACAGTAGACAAGATAGTGTACATTGAAAAAAATCCATTGATACAGATAGATAGTTTAACCAGAAAGTTTCCGACCTATGATGTGTTAAAAGATGACTCTGTGAGTGAATGGAAACGATTATGGCAAGTATCAGGGATTAAAGTGACTGGAGACATGATGTCTCAAAAAATGTTAAATCTACATACGTACCATATGTTAGTATCGGGCTCTCCAAATGGGAACAAAGAATTGGACGCGTCGATTACAGCTCGAGGTCTGCATGGTGAGGCTTATAGAGGTCATATTTTTTGGGATGAATTATTTGTTTTACCGTTTTATATGATTCATTTTCCAGAAACAGCACGTCAATTATTAATGTATCGATATGAACGCTTAGAAATGGCTAAAAGTATGGCGAAAGAAGAAGGTGTGTCTGGGGCAATGTATCCTTGGCAATCTGGATTAGATGGAAGCGAGCAATCTCAAAAATTACATTTAAATCCTTTGAGTGGTGAGTGGAAGGAAGATCACAGTAGATTGCAACGCCATGTGTCGCTAGCAATTGCTTATAATATATGGCTTTACTGGCACCATACAAAAGACGATACCTTTTTGACTGATTACGGAAAAGAGATGCTAAGTGAAATTGCTCGATTTTGGTTAGATATGTCTGTGAAAGATACTAAAACTAATCGCTATCATATAAGTGGTGTTATGGGGCCGGATGAATTTCATGAAGCCTATCCGAATGCAACGTCAGGTGGTTTAAGAGACAATGCTTATACCAATCTAATGGTTGCTTGGTTATTTGAAACGCTTCTAACATTGCATGATGTTTATGATATAGACATGACATCTGATGAGTTAAGCAAAATGCAAGAGGTCATGCACCATTTATCTTTAGATATTAAGGATGGAATTGTGGCTCAATTTGACGGGTATTTTGAGTTAGAAGAGCTGGATTGGAGCTATTATAGAAAAAAATATGGCAATGTGTATCGCATGGATCGTATTTTGAATGCTGAAGGGAAATCTGCTGATTCTTATCAAGTAGCCAAACAAGCAGATAGTTTAATGATTTATTATAATTTTCCAAAAGAAACAGTCACAGAACTGATAAAAGGATTAGGTTATGACTTACCAATCAATTATGTTGAGAAGAATTTAGATTATTACTTAGCTCGTACGTCACATGGGTCAACGTTGTCAAGAGTGGTTCATGCACAATTGGCTGAAATGATTGATGACAGAGAGTTAGCATGGAAATTGTACCAGGAAGCTCTATATTCTGACTATCAAGATATCCAAGGTGGGACGACAGCGGAGGGCATTCACACAGGTGTGATGGCATCAACTTTATATGTGACACTTACTGCATTTGCTGGGTTGGATATAAGAGGAGATAAGTTATCCTTGCAACCTCATTTGCCAAGTAAATGGTCAGAATTGTCTTTTAATTTGAGTAAACAAGGCATTGAGTTTATAATAACGATTGGTCAAGATGACGTGAGGATAAACGTGTCAGCGGATACGATTATTGAGCTAAATGGAAAGCACATTCAGGTATATCGAGATAATGACACTATAATAGAGTACAAGGAGATTAGTCATGATTAAAGGATTTATTTTTGATTTAGATGGCGTGATTGCAGATACAGCTGACTTACATTTTCTAGCTTGGAAAAAATTAGGCGAAAAAATAGGAATAACTATAGATGAAGTGTTCAATGAAACACTAAAAGGAATTAGTCGAGGTGATTCTTTGGAGTTAATTTTAAAAAAAGACGGCAGACAAGATGAGTTTACTCCTGAACAAAAAGAACACATGATGGAAGAGAAGAATGCTGATTATGTTCGTCTACTTGAAACGATTACACCAGATGATGTGTTACCAGGTGTGACAGCCTTTTTAACAGAAGCTGCAGAGATGAATAGATTATGTGCTGTCGCATCTGCATCAAAAAATGCACCTGTGATATTGGAAAAATTAGGCATTGATATGTATTTTAAAGGGATTGTTGACCCAAATGACTTATCCAAAGGAAAGCCAGATCCAGAAATTTTTTTAAAAGCTGCCGCATTATTAGGATTGACGCCTCATGAAGTGGTAGGTTTTGAAGATGCACAAGCTGGAGTGGACGCAATAAATGCTGCAGGTATGTTTTCTATAGGTGTTAATCCTAATGGAATAGCGTTGGTAGGGGCTGATCAAATGATTCGTAGCTTTGTTGATATTAGTGTGACAAGTTGGGACGAAAAAGAGTAGACTATCTACTCTTTTTTTGTTTTAATGAAAAATACAAGGAATGATATATGACTGAGAGGTGATTGAACAATGAAGTGGTCAATATTAGGATATTCAGGTAGTGGCAAATCTACATTGGCCAGGTTTATCAGTGAGACTCAACATATTCCTTGCCTGCATTTAGATCAAGTCAAATTTACAGAGAATTGGCAAGAAAGAGAACATGACAGGTCCATTGAACAGGTTGAGGAATTTCTGCAAAATGATAATTGGGTAATAGATGGTAATTATCAATCATTTTTGTATCAAGATAGATTAGAAAGATCAGACGTGATTGTTTTGATGCTTTTTTCTAGATGGGCCTCACTGTTTAGAGTGTTTAAAAGGTATCATAAGTATAAAGGAAACGTGCGACCTGATATGTCAGATGGGTGCAAGGAATCCTTAAATGGTGAGTTTTTATGGTGGGTACTTTATAGAGGGAGAACGAAAAGTAGTCAAGTTCATTACAAACAAATTATGAATAGGTATCCAGATAAGGTCATTGTTATTAGGACTCAATCAGATTTATCTGAATGTTATAAACGTATTGAGCGAGTAAATGTTGCCAGAGTCTAACAATCTAACTATAATGAAGAGATGAATAGAGGAGAATCTGACATGAACAAATTTAAAGAAATTTTTTTGGACCTAGAAGAAAAAATAATCAATCATGAGTACCCACCACATACATTGTTACCAAGTGAAAATCAACTAATCAAGATGTACGGTGTGTCTCGTGAAACGATTCGAAAAGCATTGAATTTACTGACGAATGCAGGATATATACATAAAAAACAAGGAAAAGGCTCTATTGTATTGGATTCTAATCGATTTGATTTTCCTATTTCTGGCTTGACCAGTTACAAAGAATTACAGGAAAATCAGCGTATTCCAAGTGAAACCATAGTAGTGGAATTAAAAAAAATCGCTGTATCACCTGACATCAATAAAATGACAGAGTGGCCTGTTGCGTCTGAAATTTGGAAGTTGGTGAGACAACGTAAGATTGATGGGGAAGTCGCGATTTTAGATAAAGATTATTTGGTGAGTGATATCATTCCAGAGCTACCGAAAGAAAAAGCAGAAGATTCCATTTATGCTTATTTTGAAAATGAGTTAGGGTTAGAAATTGCTTATGCCCAAAAAGAAATTACAGTCGATCCAGTCACTAAAGAAATGAGAGATTTAATGGATTTGCACGGAGACGATCATGTGGTGAGTGTAAAAAGTCTCGTTTATTTAGAAGACACACGTTGTTTTGAATTTTCAGAATCGATTCATCGATTAGATAAATTTAGATTTGTTGAGTTTGCTAGACGACGTCATAATTAATAATGAAAATGAATGATTTTTTACGGGTCATTCATTTTTTTGTTGTAAAAATGAAATGAAAGTGATAAAATTTTTTAAACAATAGTGAAAACTATTAAGGGGGAATGGGATGGAAGAAGGAGAATTAAAAAAAGAGATTACATTATTTGGTGCATTTTCTACTGTTATGGGAACCGTTATTGGAGCAGGTGTTTTTTTTAAATCATCCAGTGTTGCGTCGGCTGCAGGAACAACAAGTTTAGCGTTACTCGCATGGGGATTGGGTGGTTTTTTAACTCTTTGCGCAGGATTAACAAGTAGTGAACTAGCCACAGCTATACCCAAAACAGGTGGTGCTGTGAAGTACATTGAATACACATATGGAAAATTGTGGGGATTTTTATTAGGATGGGCACAATCAGTGATTTATTTTCCAGCTAATATAGCCGCGCTATCCATTATTTTTAGCACACAATTTGTGCATCTGTTTCGGTTTTCACCACAAGTAATTGTACCTATTGCAGTTGTGACAGGTATATCTGTGACAGCGATTAATTTGTTAGGGGCAAAATTAGCCTCTCGTTTTCAATCCATCTCGTTACTATTAAAACTTATTCCAATTATATTGATAGTCGTGTGTGGCTTGTTTGTAGGATCATCAGAGGTGGTGAGTGTGTTTCCGATTGAAGCTGGTAAAAACCAAACACTTATTGGTGGGTTAAGTGCCGCGTTGTTTGCAACTATGTTCGCTTATGATGGCTGGTTAGGAGTTGGCGCCGTAGCCGGAGAGATGAAGCACCCAGAAAAAGACCTACCAAAGGCCATTGTACTCGGATTGAGTTTTATTATGGTTGTTTATGTGTTAATAAATGGTATATTTTTGAAAGTTCTATCTTTTGAACAAGTATCAGGCAACATTGATACAGCATCAGATGTGTCTAGGCATCTTTTTGGAAATGTCGGAGGGAAAATGGTGACACTTGGTATTTTGATATCTGTATATGGAGCCTTAAATGGGTACACCATGACAGGAATTAGAGTGCCTTACGCCTTAGCTGAAGACAATTTATTACCATTTAGCCATTATTTTTTACGTCTATCTAAAAAGACTAAAGTTCCTTATGTCGCCGCATTCATTCAATTGATTATTTCAATTACGATGATGTTATTTGGATCATTTGATGTGCTGACGGATATGTTGGTATTTGTGATGTGGCTGTTCAGTGTGTTGATTTTTGTAGCTGTATTTATTTTGAGAAGAAGAGAACCAGATCTTATTAGACCTTATAAAGTTCCGCTGTATCCAGTCGTTCCAATCATTGCCTGTATAGGTGGTTTATTTATTTTATTCACGACCTTGTTAACGGATTTAAAACTTGCATTGATGGGAATTGGAATAACAGCATTGGGAATTCCTATATATATGATAAAACACAAAACATCTAGGGATTAGCTAGATGTTTTGTGTTTTAGTTTATTCCAAATGAGATAAGTTAGCTTTTAACAGCCGAAGAGCAATATCTGGATGGTAGTCAGATAAGAGCCCCATAGCAGAAAGAATATAAGATGTATCTAAGTATAGATTCGGTGAGATAGGCTTTAGATACGACTCATGCCCCATTCGTCTAGAGGCATCTAGGATATCTTTAGACGCCTCGCTATGCACGAGGATACCACCAGTACCAACAATGGCATTAAAATGAGACAAATCTTTCCCTGTTTGGTAAGTAATCACTCGAGATGGTGTTGGTTCCAATCGATAAGAACCAGCGTGTCTTTCTACCGCTTTTTGTACCGCTATTTTTGCCATGGCGTCATCAAATTGTTTGTCTTTCATCGTTAAAGAAACCATGTCTGGATGTGTGGCTCTTTTGAGACATTCTTGCTGACTGTCTAGTGAAGAGTCCTCCAAGTAGCGAGCAAATTCAGATTTTCCTGCGGATTCAAATAAGCTAAGAGCAGAATATCTCATACCTAAATCTCCCTCAACAGTTCGTTTTTCAGTAGGTTCTTGGAGCCCTTCAAGTCGAATATCTGGATGAGTTGGTTTGCCATCTCCAATCGAATGAATATCTGTTGTGGCTCCGCCTATATCCACGACAATCACACTATCCCAACCGGGTTCATTTTCCGTTCCTCTCGCTAGTAAATCTGCTGCATGTAAGACAGCAGTTGGTGTGGGCATTAAAATTTGTCCAATTTCTTTTTCTACTGTTTCCATTCCTTTTGCTTCCACAATTTTTTTCATGAAGATATCTCTTAATAGACGTCTTGTTGGGTGAGCATTTAAAACGTTAATTTGTGGCATTACATTTTCAGTGATATAAAATGTTTTATTACCTTCCGTAAGTAAAGCCTGAATGTCTGGATTGGCTTGAGTGTTACCAGCTACTACTATGGGGATATCTAATGAGTTTGAGGCGAGAAGAGTGGCATCACGAATAATACCATTTTTATTGCCACCGTCCGTCCCACCACATAACAAAATGATGTCAGGGTCTAGTTCGTTGATTTCATCAACGTCCTGTTTTTTTAAGCCATAGCTGTAAACTTTGAGAATCCGAGTGCCAGCTCCTAATGCTGCTCGTTTGGCAGCTTCTGTCGTCAAAGTAGGAGATAATCCAATTGCTACCATTTTGAAACCACCACGTGCAGAAGAACAAGCATAATGCTCATCAAATGTGATATTTGGTCGCCCAATATGCGCCAATAACTCTTTTTTTGCTGTATAAAAACCATCCATAATGGTTGACTGAATCGTTGTTTGTGATTTTGCTGTTCCAAGTATGACTTCATGAGTCAAATCGACTGCTGTTAATTTTGTATAGGTGCTACCAAAATCAATCAATAAACAATTTTGCATATAAATACCTCCTTGAATTTTTATTATTAATAATTAAATAACATTATTTGA
Organism: Vagococcus sp.; assembly: GCA_052104115.1. Taxonomy (GTDB): domain Bacteria; phylum Bacillota; class Bacilli; order Lactobacillales; family Vagococcaceae; genus Vagococcus. The sequence continues at coordinate 113,908 of JBQELZ010000001.1, forward strand.
TATGTATTAAAGATAATAGATATTGATTAAATATTTTTAAAAATATTTTTTTGTTATTTAATTTGTTGTTTACGATTTTTTGAGTATCTATTTAACGTCTAAAATGAATGGAGATGAAAAATTAGATGATAGGTTTAATATTTCTGATGTGTCACTTTTTTTAAACCATAGTTTACTTTTCTACTATAATAGAATATTAGAGATAAGTCACTGAAATAAATAGACGGAAACAGAAAGGGTAAAATTGAAAATTCGCGTTTTTTAATTGGAACATAAGGGTGTTAATAGGCAGGATGAATCCTTATAAATTTAGTTAAAACTGATATAGTCAAAAAAATGTCAAAAAAATAAAGACTAAAAAGAACTAAATAAAAACATATATTATTTATTAAAGGTCTCGCTCATAAATGAACCGTTTTTTGATGGATAATGTTAGACGGATTAGGTGTAATTTAAGAGATTGTGTGTATTGACACTAATATATACCGGTGTTATTCTTTGGGTGTGAATGAAAGCGCTATAAAAAAATGTTTTAATGAATGATAACGAATTAATCAAACATAAGGTGACTAAAAAACAATTGTTTGACCATTCACTGATTTATTTTTATTAATATTAAGGTATATTTATCTTAATAAGGATAATGTCTTGTCCCTATTAAATAGGTTTTATAAAAAGAAAGGATGTTTTGAAATGGCAAAGATTATTGAATGTGTTCCAAATTTTAGTGAAGGACAAAACGAAGCAGTTATTAATGGATTGGTGTCTGTTGCAAAAAGTGTTGGTGGTGTGACTCTATTAGATCACTCTTCAGATACAAGCCATAACCGTAGTGTATTTACTTTAGTTGGAGATGAAGAAGGAATTCAAGAAGTAGCGTTTCAATTAGTAAAATACGCGAGTGAAAATATTGATATGACGAAGCACCACGGAGAACATCCTCGTATGGGAGCAACAGATGTTGTTCCATTTATTCCTATAAAAGATTCTTCAGTTGAAGAATGTATTGATATATCAAAAAAAGTAGCAAAACGAATCAATGATGAGTTAAATATTCCAATTTTCTTATATGAAGATTCAGCATCAACACCAAGTCGTAAAAATTTAGCAAAAGTTCGTAAAGGCCAATTTGAAGGTATGCCTGAAAAATTATTAGAAGAAGAGTGGGCACCTGATTTTGGAGAAAGACACATTCATCCAACCGCTGGAATTACAGCAGTGGGAGCAAGAATGCCATTAGTTGCGTTTAATGTTAACTTAGATACGGATAATATAGACATTGCTAATAAGATTGCGCGTATCATTCGTGCTTCAGGTGGGGGATTTAAGTACGCTAAGGGAATAGGCGTGATGTTAGAAGATAGAAATATTGCTCAAGTATCAATGAACATGGTTAACTTTGAAGGCACACCTTTGTATAGAACATTTGAAACAATCCGTATGGAAGCGAAGCGTTACGGAGTTAATATTATCGGAAGTGAAATTATTGGATTAACGCCAGCTAAAGCATTGATTGACTGTGCGGAATATTACTTACAAGTAGAAGATTTTGATTATGGCAAACAAGTATTAGAAAATCACTTATTAAATTAAAGGGGTTAATCAGTCATGAAATTAGTAGACTTAACGGTAAGCGAATTTGTTGAAACGCTAGGTTCAGATGCACCAGCACCAGGTGGCGGATCTGCGGCAGCTTTATCAGCAACGATGGGAATTTCACTAACAAAAATGGTATGTGAATTAACGATTGGTAAAAAGAAATACGCTGAATTTGAAGAAGAGATAAAAGAAGTATTTACTGAAACAAAAGAGTTACAACAAGCCTTACTTACTGCAATTGATAAGGATACTGAAGCGTTTAACGTAGTATCATCTGTGTTCAGTATGCCAAAGGAAACAGATGAGGACAAGGCTGCTAGACGAAAAGCGATGCAATCTGCTCTTGAAGGAGCTGCAACTTCTCCGTTTGAGATGATGGAAATTATGATGAATGCTCTTCAAGTAACAAAACGTGCTATTGGCAAATCAAATACCAATGCAGCCAGTGACCTAGGCGTAGCTGCTTTAAATTTAAAAGCAGGTTTACAAGGGGCGTGGCTAAACGTTTTAATTAACTTATCAAGCATTAAAAATGAAGCATTTGTAACAGAGCACCGTGAAAAGGGTGAGAAGTATTTAGCAGAAGGTTGCAAACTTGCAGATGAGATTTATGAAGAAACGTTAAAGGTCGTATAAAGGTTAAATCAATCAGATAATTTGAAAGGTAGGAATAGAATAATATGTCAGATATCGAAATTGCCAATTCAGTTGAAATGAAACCAATTAAAGAAGTAGCAGAAAAATTAGGTATCAAAGAAGAGCAGTTAACGCTTTATGGAAATTACAAAGCTAAATTAAATGCCCATGAATTAGAAAATTTAAAGAATGAAAAAGATGGCAAATTAATCTTGGTTACTGCTATCACACCAACACCAGCAGGTGAAGGGAAAACAACGACCTCTGTCGGATTAGCAGATGCCTTTACTAAAATGGGTAAAAAAGCGATGATCGCGTTAAGAGAACCCTCGTTAGGACCGGTATTTGGTGTTAAAGGTGGCGCAGCAGGTGGTGGACACGCTCAAGTTGTCCCTATGGAAGACATTAATTTACATTTTACTGGTGATTTTCATGCCATCGGTGCTGCAAATAACCTATTAGCAGCCTTGATTGATAACCATATCCATCATGGTAATGCGTTAGGCATTGATAGCCGTAACATCACATGGAAACGTGTTGTCGATATGAATGATCGCCAACTAAGACATGTAGTAGATGGTTTACAAGGTAGAGTAAATGGTGTCCCTCGTGAAGATGGATATGACATTACAGTAGCATCAGAAATTATGGCAGTTCTTTGTTTAGCAAATGACATGGAAGACTTGAAAATTAAACTGAAAAAAATGATTATTGGCTATAGTTATGACGGACAGCCAGTTACTGCAGGTGATTTAAAAGCAGAAGGCGCTATGGCAGCATTACTTAAAGATGCGATTCATCCAAACTTAGTACAAACGCTAGAACATACACCAGCAATTATTCACGGTGGACCATTTGCTAATATTGCGCATGGTTGTAATAGTGTGATTGCGACTAAAATGGCATTGAAATATGCTGATTATGCGATTACAGAATCTGGATTTGGAGCTGATTTAGGAGCTGAAAAATTCATTGATATTAAATGTCGTTTGGGTGAGTTGAAACCAGATGCAGTTGTGTTAGTTGCGACGATTAGAGCATTAAAAATGCATGGTGGTGTACCTAAAAAAGAATTAGAACCAGAAAATGTTGAGGCAGTTATAGCTGGTTTAACAAATTTAGACAAACACATTGAAAACATTCAAGATGTGTATGGCATGCCAGTTGTTGTAGCAATCAATAAGTTTCCACTGGATACAGATGCAGAACTGGAAGCTGTTGATAAAGCGTGTAAAGAACGTGGTGTTGATGTTGTTTTATCTGATGTATGGGCAAAAGGTGGAGAAGGTGGCGTTGAGTTAGCTGAAAAAGTGATTGAACTTGCTGATAAGCCAAACAATTTCCAATATGTGTATGATCTTGAAGACAGCATTGAAGAAAAATTAAACAAAATTGTTCAAAAAGTTTACGGTGGTACAGGAGTTGACATAACACCTGCTGCTCGCAAACAATTGAAAAAATTAGAAGAAATCGGCTGTGGAAATCTACCGATTTGTATGGCTAAAACACAGTATTCATTCTCAGATGATGCGACTAAGATAGGGGCACCGAAAGAGTTTACAGTTACAATTCGTAACTTAAAAGTATCTGCAGGTGCAGGATTTATCGTGGCTTTAACAGGAGCTGTCATGACGATGCCAGGTTTACCTAAATCACCAGCATCTGAAAGAATTGATATTGATGATAATGGTAATATTACCGGATTGTTCTAAAAAAATAAGAGAGTAGTTGAGATAGATGAACGTCACAATCATCTCAGAAACAGACTACCTTGTATCGAATTGGAGTGGAGGGAAGACAACAGAAGTCTTCCTCTATCCTCCAACTGGTAAGTATCAGGTAGGAGCGTTTGATTTTAGGATTTCATCAGCAGATGTGTTGCTAGAGGAATCGACATTTAGTCAGTTACCCGGATATCAAAGAGTGATTATGTCTTTAGATAAGCCATTGTTGTTGACTCACCAAGAAAAAAATGGAAGAAGAATACAACATCTTGCCCCTTATGAACCAGATTTTTTTAGTGGTGATGACGAAACAATGAGCGTAGGGACTTGTACAGATTTCAATTTGATTTATTCTCCATTGTACAAAGGAGATATGAAAGCGTTATCCAAGGGGGAGTGTAGGTTTATTTTACAAAAAACGTGGTATTTTTATTATGCCCTTGAAGCTGTGGAAATCGAGCTTATACTACAAAATAATCGACAACAGATAACGTTAACTAAAAAAGAGTGTTTAATGATTCATGATGTCACTGAGGAATGCAATATTAGGATAACCGAATCATCTAATGATGATCAACCGGTTTTAATAGAAGTGACTGTTCGTTAAACTGACAAGCAATGAGACTATCGAAAAAGCTCACTGTATATCATTGACAAAACTTGAAATAGACCGTTAGCGAACCGACCGTTTAGTCAGAGCAACGTATTTGGATAGGACATCATTTTTGATATTCTCTGCTTAATTATTGAGTTGAATAGAAAAATGACCAAAGTGTTTAGATCTGACCGATCAGAAAGGGGATTCTTATGAGTGTAGAATCAGAAAAGACAAAATTTAGTCTAGGCGGCGCGACGTTATACGGTATTAATGCGGTAATAGGATCAGGTATATTCTTATTGCCACAAACTATTTACAAAGATTTGGGACCAGCATCTTTATTAGCAATGATTTTTGATGCGGTATTGGTGTTACTACTTGCCGTGTGTTTTGCAGAGGTAGCTTGTTATTTTGACAAGAACGGTGGAGCGTTTCAGTATTCAAAAGCAGCATTTGGAGATTTTGTAGGATTTATCGTTGGGTTATTGGGGTGGTTTGTGACAATCATTGCTTGGTCCGCTATGGCGGCAGGATTTGCCAAATTATTGATAATCGCCTTTCCGGTATTAACAGGACAAAATAAATTCATCAGTATTGCGTTAGTGATATTATTATCTATTATTAATAGTACCGGATTAAAGACATCTAAAGTTTTTACGATTACAATTACGATTGCCAAATTGATTCCAATTATTGCGTTTACTTTTATGAGTATTTTCTTTATAAAAAATGGATTTGACGCTGGAAATTTCACGCCATTTCTACAACTAAAACCAGGTATCTCATTATCAAAAGCAATGGCTTCAACATCTATGGTAGTTTTTTATGCGTTTATTGGGTTTGAAGCACTTCCGGTTGTTGCTGGTGAAATGCGTAATGCCAAAAAAAATGTACCCAAAGCGATTGTAGGATCAATTAGTATCGTTTCGATTTTATACTTTATCATTATTGCGGGTACGATTGCTATGCTTGGTGCAGGTATTTTACAGACAGATGCACCTGTACAAGATGCGTTTTCTCAAATGGTTGGACCTGCAGGTAATTGGATTATTTCAATTGGTGCCTTAATTTCTATCTTAGGATTAAATGTTGGTGATTCGATGATGATTCCTCGTTACGGGGCTTCTATCTCGGATGAGGGGTTATTGCCAAAAATCGTCTCTAAGAAAAATTCAAAAGATGCACCATATGTAGCTATCATTATATCTTGTGTACTGACATGTTTGTTACTAAGTACTGGTAGCTTTGAACAATTAGCTGAGTTGAGCGTTGTATTCCGTTTTATTCAGTATATTCCAACTGCGTTAGCCGTCATCTTTTTGCGTAAGAAAAATCCAGAGACGCGTACTGATTTCCGATTACCGTTAGGCCCGACTATTCCATTGCTAGCAATCTTAGTTAGTGGCTGGATGCTCATTCAAGGGGCAAATGCGAGAAGTTTGATTTCAGGAGTTGTTGGGATTATCGTAGCATCACTATTCTATCTTGCTTTTAATGGTAGAAAGAAAAAAGCATCATAGCATTTCGCAACAGATAAGATTATAATATAGTTTGGTTCGATACTGATACTCGACTATTTTAATAAACATAACATTAGGTTAGTTTTATTTAGGGAATTTATATATTAGGAGGAAATGATTGAAATGGCTGAAAAAATTATATTAACAGGAAATGATTTAACATTAGAACAAGTAGTAGAGGTAGCACGCGAAGGCGTTCAGGTGACACTATCTGATGATGCGATAAAAGCAGTGAATGCCTCACGTAAAATTATTGACGACATTGTTGCCAGTAAAAAAGTAACATATGGTGTAAATACTGGATTTGGCTCATTAGTGAAAGTGAGTATTCCACAAGAGGAAACAAGACAATTACAAGAAAATTTAATTCGTACTCATTCAAGCGGATTTGGAGATCCACTTAAAGAAGATGAAGTACGTGCAATTATGTTAATCCGTGTTAACTCATTGTTAAAAGGATATTCAGGTATTCGTTTATCAACCATCGAAACATTGATGGCTATGTTAAACAATGGCGTTGTGCCACATATTCCTGAAAAAGGCTCATTAGGAGCGTCTGGAGACTTAGCGCCACTTTCTCATATGGTTTTACCAATGCTAGGACTAGGAAAAGCCTTTTATAAGGGTAAACTCATGTCAGGAAAAGAAGCAATGGAAAAAGCAGGCGTTCCTGTTATCTTCTTAGAAGCAAAAGAAGGATTAGCGTTAATCAATGGAACAACTGTTTTAACAGCAATTGGCGCCTTAGCAACACATGATTCCATTCAATTATTAAAATTGGCTGATATTGCAGGAGCCTTGTCATTAGAGGTGCATAACGGTATTGTGAATGCGTTTGATGAAGAGTTACATATCATTCGTCCTCAAAGTGGACAATTAGCAACAGCTAAAAACGTACGTGCCTTAATCGAAGGAAGTACATTAACAACGCCAGCAACAGCTGAACGCGTTCAAGATCCATATACATTACGTTGTATGCCACAAATTCATGGTGCGAGTAAAGATACTGTTGCCTATGTTAAGTCAAAAGTTGAAATTGAAATCAATTCAGTGACAGATAACCCAATCGTTACACGTAGTGGTGATGTGATTTCAGGAGGAAACTTCCACGGTGAACCAATGGCACAACCATTTGATTACCTAGGAATTGGCGCGGCTGAAATTGGAAATGTATCAGAACGTCGTGTAGAACGTTTGGTTAATACTAATTTAAGTGGGTTACCATCATTCTTAGTCAAACATCCTGGTGTAAACTCTGGATTTATGATTACACAATATGCTTGTGCATCACTTGCATCTGAAAATAAAATTTTATCTCATCCAGCAAGTGTAGACTCAATCACATCATGTGAAAATCAAGAAGATTTCGTTTCTATGGGAACAACAGCTGCTCGTACCGCAAGAGACATTGTTGGAAATTCTCGTCGTATTGTTGCAACTGAAATGATGGCAGCTTGCCAAGGAATTGATTTTGTGACAGATCGTGGTTCTATGGGGAAAGGTACTCAAGTGGCTTATGATTTCTTTAGAAAACATGTTAAATTCTTAGAGAATGATAAAGACGTTGAGATTTATGACGAATTGGAAAAAGCAACAGAAGTATTGATTAAAGGTGATTTGCTTAAAGCAGTTGAAGAGGTTGTGGATTTAGAGATTGAATTTGATTTTGCCTAATTTAGAAACAAGTAAGCTCTGAATAGTTATTATTCAGAGCTTTATTTGTAAATTAATAGAGTTTCGCTTGAGAAGTAGTCTGTTTTTTTGTACTATAAAACTAGCAATAAGCTAGAGGGAGTGTTGACAATGAAATACCAAAAACCAAAAGGCACTAATGATATATTACCAGGTGAATCAGAAAAATGGCAGCTTGTAGAGAGCACAGCACGTTCAATTTTTAAAAAATATGATTTTCATGAAATTAGAACACCTATGTTTGAACACATTGAAGTGATTACACGAGGTGTTGGAGAATCAACTGATATCGTAACAAAAGAAATGTATGATTTTCATGATAAAGGCAAACGTCATATTACATTGAGACCAGAAGGAACAGCTCCGTTAGTTAGATCGTATGTGGAGCATAAACTATTTGGGCCAGAACACCAAAATCCATTTAAAGCTTTTTATATTGGACCAATGTTCCGCTATGAGCGACCTCAAGCAGGGCGATTACGTCAATTTCATCAAATCGGTATGGAAGTAATTGGTAGTAGTAATCCAGCAACCGATGTAGAAGGTATTTTACTGGCTCTTGATTTTTATAAAGAACTAGGGGTAGAGCATACACAGTTAGTGATTAACTCGTTAGGAACAAAAGAAAATCGTATGGTATACCGTCAAGCCTTAATTGATTATTTAGAGCCAAAATTTGAGGCATTAAGTGAAGATTCTCAAAGACGTTTGCATACCAATCCTTTGCGAGTGTTAGATAGTAAAGACCCTAAAGATAAAGAAATCGTTGAAAATGCACCATCTATTTTGGATTATCTGGATGACACGTCAAAAGCATTCTTTGATGAAGTGAAATCATTATTAGATGCAGTGGGTGTTGAGTATGTGATTGATCACCGAATGGTACGTGGACTAGATTATTACAATCACACTGTATTTGAAATTATGAGTAATGCCCCTGGATTTAATGGTGCTATTACCACTATTTGTGCTGGTGGTCGTTATGATGGACTAGTGAAAGACTTTAGCGGACCAGATAGTCACGATACTGGATTTGGGTTTGGCTTAGGTATTGAGCGCACGATTATAACATTAGAAGCAGAAGGAATAGAAATACCAACAAAACCAACTGTTGATGCATATGTTGTTGGGCTTGGAGAAGGCACAAATGAAGAAAGTCTTAAACTTGTTCAATCTGCACGTCATGCAGGTTACGTTGCAGAACGTGATTTCTTAAATCGTAAAGCGAAAGGACAATTTAAATCTGCTGATAAATTGCAGGCAAAACTTGTTTTAACGCTTGGTGAGGATGAACTAGCAAAACGAGTGGCACGTGTAAAAAATATGAGTACAGGCGCTGAAGAAACGATTGGATTATCGGATATTTATGCTGATTTTTCATCTATTTATAACAAGATGGTATCAAAATAAGTTAGGGAGTTACAAATAAAAGGGGTTTTATTTAGATATGCCAAACATCGATGAAGAAAAGTATCCATTAGCAGATTACACTAGGAAAATCACCGTTATTTTCTTGTATGCGTTACTCTATGCGGTCGCTTTAAATTTCTTTTGGCGTCCAGCTAATATTTATACTGGTGGTATTACAGGGTTTTCACAAATAGTAACGACAGTATTTGAAAAAATTACCGGGTTTCAGCCTTCTATTTCAGTTATTTATTATGTGATGAACTTACCATTTTTGATATATGGTTGGACCAAAATGAATAAAAAATTGGTTATTTTTACCTTATTGAGTGTAACATTTGCCTCAATCGCGATTCAATTAGTACCACCAATGGTCTTAACGGATGATCCTATCATATGTGCGTTATTTGGTGGAGCCATTGGAGGATGCTCATTAGGGTTGGCATTGAAAAATGGAGTAGCAACAGGTGGTCTTGATATTGGGATTATTGCGATACGACGTAAGACGGGAAAAAGTATCGGGTCTATTTCGATGATTATTAACGGTATCATCGTATTAGCTGCAGGTTACTTATTTGGATTTCCATATGCTTTTTATAGTGTTATTTCGATTATAGTGAGTGGTAAAGTGACAGATTTTGTTTATACAAAACAACAAAAGATGCAAGTGTTGATTATTACAAGACATCCAGAAGAGGTCATTAGCTCATTGAAGATAAGGCTGTTAAGAGGGATTACTATTTTAAATGAGGCAGAAGGTGCTTATGATCATCGGAAAAAAGTTGTCCTGTTAACAGTAATTACACGCTATGAAATGCATTTGTTGGAAGAAGCGATTGAAGAAGCAGATACAACAGCTTTTGTCAGTATTTCTGAAAATGTACATACCATTGGGAAATTTGATGATTTTGGCTTATAAAGGATAAAAGAGAGGGGATAGAATCCTCTCTTTTTTTTATATAATAGGAGGAAATAGATGACAGTCATTATAGAAGGAAGACACCAATCATTGACATTAAAAGAATTAACGTGTCTATATAACAAAACGGTAAATCATTCTTTTTACAGGGAACTCTCTAAGCCTATTTCTCAAGATGATATGAAGACGATGATAGAAGGAGAGATGATTTATGTTGCTAGCATTCAAGGTAAAGTTGTCGGGTTTTTAACTTATTATGAACCAGAAGGGTTTATACATTTATTATTTATACACCCAGACTACCAGGGACAGCAGATAGGTAGTTTATTTTTAGAGGAGTTAGAAAAAAAATATCCTACTCAAGATTTTACACTAAAATGTTTGCTTGAAAACAAACGAGCCATTGCTTTTTATTGTAGAAAAGGATTTGAGAAGCAAAAAACAGTATATGAGGACGAGAAGAAAAAGAGTTACATGGTATTAAAAAAACAACAGATAATCGAGTGATAAAACACGATTGTCTGTTGTTGAATGGTATTAGCTATTCTACTAAACGAGTTGACGATCTTTTGAAACAAGTTCGCCGTGTTTATACACATCTTTAACCAAGTTAGTGGCAAAGAAGTATAAGGGATAGTCCACATTCGGTGCATCAAAAATGGCGATATCAGCAAGTTTTCCTTCAGTAAAGCTACCAATCTCATCCTCTCGACCAACTGAATATGCCGCATTGATGGTGACTGCGTTAAAGACTTGGATTGGGGTTAAATGCATTTTAAAACAGCCAAGTTGCATGATAAATTGAATGTTTGATGTTGGACAACTGCCAGGGTTACTATCAGTTGATAATGTAATGGCCATACCAGCTTCTAGCATTTTTTTCGCAGGAGCGTAAGTGTCTGCCATTAAACTGAATGTTGTACCTGGTAATAAATTACCAATCACATGACTGTCAGCCATTTTTTTGATGCCTTCATCTGTTGCAGCCATTAAGTGTTCAGCACTAGTTGTATGTAGCTCAGCAGCAACATCCACGCCACCAATTGAATCAATTTCATCAGCATGAATACGGAGTTGAAATCCCATTTCTTTTGCAGCGGTTAGTAGTCGACGAGATTGCTCAGCTGTAAAGACGCCTGTTTCACAAAAAATATCGCAGAAATCAGCTAGATTTTCTTCTTTTACTTTAGGCAACATGTCTGTAATAATCATGTCTATAAATGCATCGCCATCGCCATTGTATTCAGTAGGAATCGCGTGAGCAGCCATGAAAGTTGAGACTAAATCAATGGGATGATGGTGATGAAGTTCTTTCACCACGTTCATTTGACGTTGTTCTGTTTCCCAATCAAGACCATAGCCACTTTTGGCTTCAACAGTTGTGACACCATGAACAATCATTTGATCGAGCAACGCTTTTGATTTATCGTATAACTCGTCAAAAGAAGCCTTTTTAGTAGAACGAACGGTACTTAAGATACCGCCACCTTCTTTTAAAATATCTAAATAACTTACGCCGTTCAATTTTTTAGCAAATTCGTTTTCACGACTGCCTCCATAAACTAAGTGAGTATGGCAATCAATCAATCCAGGTGTAGCTAATTTACCTGTATAGTCGATAATTTTGGTGTTCTCACCGATTAAAGATGCATCTGGTTGTCCACTAGCAACGGTTAATATTTTACCATTTTTAATAGCGATATATCCGTTTTCGATAATAGTAGCATGGTCCATTTCCTCACCACGCAAAGCATGACCATTATCAGTTGGACAAAAAATTTGACTAAAATTTATTAAGAGTTTATCTGCTGTCATTCGTTTTCTTCCTCCTTTAGGTTATAATACATTATATCAATTTTTCTCATACATAATGTAGTCTTTTTTCATCTAATTTTTGTCAAAAAAATGAAATCGCTTTTTTTGTCGGGGATTATTCAAAAAAATAACATTTATCTCGTTAATAGACTCTCTATTGACTGTAAGAGATTAAACTGTGAGCATAACCTAAATAAATAAATGAATGACTGATGTGTGTTAAAATGGATTCAACTAAAGAAACCTTACGACAACTTTAAGGAGGAAATGACTAATGATTAACAACACTGATATTAACAAGGCAATGACGATCAAATTAGAAGATGTCTTGCCAGAAATGCCAACATTCCAAGAAGGAATACGACGTGCTCCAGATAGAGGGTTTAGACTAACAGAGGCTCAAACAAAACTAGCATTAAAAAATGCGTTAAGATATGTGCCAGCAAAATACCATGATCAAGTAATTCCGGAATTTTTAGAAGAATTAAAAACAAGAGGTAGAATTTATGGCTATCGTTGGTATCCGAAAGAACGTATTTATGGGAAACCAATCGATGAGTACAAAGGAAAATGTACAGCAGCGAAAGCGATGCAAGTAATGATAGATAACAACTTAGACTTTGATATTGCCCTTTATCCATATGAACTAGTTACTTATGGAGAAACAGGCCAAGTTTGTTCAAACTGGATGCAATACCAACTAATCAAACGCTATCTAGAAGAAATGACAGATGAGCAAACTTTAGTTGTTGAATCAGGACATCCATTAGGTTTATTCTCTTCTAAAAAAGATGCGCCTAGAGTCATTATTACAAATGGCTTGTTAATTGGTGAATACGATAATATTCATGATTGGGAAATTGCTGAACAAATGGGTGTAACTAATTATGGACAAATGACTGCTGGTGGTTGGATGTACATAGGACCACAAGGAATCGTTCATGGCACATTTAATACGTTATTAAATGCAGGTCGTTTGAAACTAGGAGTTCCTGATGATGGAGATTTAACAGGTAAACTATTTATTACATCTGGATTGGGTGGTATGAGTGGGGCTCAAGGTAAAGCTGGAGAAATCGCTAAATCTGTAGCAATTGTTGCAGAAGTTGACCGCTCTCGTATTGATACTCGTTTAGAGCAAGGCTGGATTAGTCATGTGACTGAAACCCCAGAAGAAACAATGACATTAGCTAAAGAATACTTGGATAAAAAAGAAACAACATCTATTGCGTTTCATGGTAACATTGTTGATTTACTTGAATATGTGGACGAACATGACATTCATGTTGACTTACTATCAGATCAAACATCTTGTCACAATGTGTATGAAGGTGGATATTGTCCGGCCGGAGTAACGTTTGAAGAGAGAACACGTTTATTGGCAGAAGATCAAGATGCTTTTAAAGTGAAAATCAATGACACACTTGCTCGTCATTTCAATGTGATTAAATCATTAACACGTAAAGGAACTTATTTCTTTGATTATGGTAATTCATTTATGAAAGCTATCTATGATTCTGGCATTAAAGAAATTTCTAAAAATGGTATCGATGATAAAGATGGATTTATCTGGCCATCATATGTAGAAGATATCATGGGTCCTATGCTGTTTGACTATGGATATGGACCATTCCGTTGGGCATGCTTAAGTAAAAAACATGAAGACTTAGTAGCAACAGATCATGCAGCAATGGAAGTCATTGATCCAAATCGTCGTTATCAAGACAGAGATAACTACAACTGGATTAAAGATGCTGAAAAGAATCAGTTAGTTGTGGGAACAGAAGCACGTATCTTGTATCAAGATGCCATGGGTCGTGTGAATATCGCTCTTAAATTTAATGAGATGGTACGTGAAGGGAAAATTGGACCTGTTATGATAGGTCGTGACCATCATGACGTATCAGGAACAGATTCACCATTCCGTGAAACATCTAATATTAAAGATGGTAGTAATGTCACTGCTGATATGGCAACACAATGTTATGCAGGTAATGCAGCTCGTGGTATGAGTTTAATTGCCTTACATAATGGAGGTGGTGTTGGTATTGGTAAATCAATTAATGGTGGTTTTGGTTTAGTATTAGACGGTAGTGATGTGACAGATGATATCATCAAATCAGCTGTAGCTTGGGATACCATGGGTGGAGTAGCTCGTCGTAGTTGGGCACGTAATCCTCATGCCATTGAAACATCAATGGAATATAATGAAATGCGTAAAGGGTTAGACCATATTACGATTCCTTATATTGCAGATGAAGATAAAGTGAATTCAGCAGTAAGTGATTTATTTTAAGAATAAAGAGTGATTATCCTATCCAATCACGAGAACCTCAAAAGTGTTAAACTTTTGAGGTTTTTATTTCTAATATCTGATATTTCCTTTTAGTAACCGGTTTATTTTTTATGTAAAAAATAGTATAATTAAGGATGTTTAAGTTCTTTTTATGTAAGTTATTCTACGTTTTTATGGAAATTGAACTGTATTTTTTCTGTTTTTTTTCATAAAACAAGGCAAGAGGAGGAAGATTTTTGGCAAACAGGTTATGTTGTACATTATTCGGAAGTCCTAAGGTTACCTTAAATGGAGAGGTTGTACTTTTCTCTTTTTCTAAAATAAATGCATTACTTTATTATCTATTGGTTAGTAAAACAGTGAGTCGAGATGAAATTGCAGGACTGTTATGGGCTGATAAAAGCGATCAAAATGCCAAAAAAAATTTAAGAAATGCGATTTACCAAACCAATAAAGCGTTGGGAGTGGAAATTATTAGCTCGCCCAATAAATCGTTACTTGTGTTAAATGAAGAACTAGATATTGTTATTGATACAGATTTGTTTTTAGCAGATCCACAAAAAAATATCCAGTGTTACAAGGATGAATTTTTAAAAGGATTTTTCTTGAAAGATTGTGACAGTTTTGATTTTTGGACTGTCAAAATGCGGAGTTTTTATGAGAAAAAATTTGTACAGGAATGCTTTAAAAAAATAAAAAAAGACATGGTGCAGAATGAGTTAACTGATGTTGAAAAAAACATTCATCGACTTATTTTTATAGACGAATTCGATGAGTCTAACTATCAGTTGTTAATGACGTTTTATCAAACGAATGACAGAGATGGTAAAGTAATAGAAACTTACTATAATGTGTCGAATTTATTAAAAGCAGAGCTAGGAATCCAACCAAATAAACAAACGAAAGCTATTTATGAAGAGTCTTTGGAACGAATCAATAAGCAAAGTCAGAAAGAAACACAACGATTTAATTCTCTCTTTTTTGGTCGTTATAAAGAATTGCAACAGCTTGAAACCAACTTTAGATTGTTTAAAAAAGGAGAAGGGTTTCATTCAGTCGTTGTTCGTGGTGAGGCGGGAATTGGTAAAAGTGCCACTACGGATAGAGTATTAGATAGTGTTGCTGATGAGTATCGATTATTAGAGACACAGTGTTATCAAGCAGAGGAAAAGCATGCTATTAGACCATGGAAAAAGATAATTGACCAATTGTCCCAGCTGATTAAGGTGGAAAAACAGATTGAGCCTAGATTATGGAATGATATAATGGGGAAAATTTTTCCTAATTTTGAAGATAATATGCCTGATTTAAAACTATTAGAAGATAAAGAACCCATCAAATTAACGATATTATCAGAAGTTTTAATAGAGGCGATTAATAAAGTATCAGAGATTAAACAGATAATTTTTGTTTTTGAGGACATTCAGTGGATGGATTCAACAAGTTTTTCTTTGTTAACGAGTGTGATGTTACATGTAAATAATAATGTGATGTTTATGTTTACAGCAAGAACGGTTGAAAAAGATAGTTTGAATCAATTTATTAGTAGTATGCAACAGTATGACAAGTTAATGTCCATTGAGTTATCTCCGTTTACCTTTGAAGAGACAGATGAATTTATGCATAAAAAATTACCTGATATGGCTATTACACGAGACATTATTGATAATTTGTATCAATACACAGAAGGCAATCCGTTCTTTTTAATCGAGTACATCACGTTACTTCAAAGCAATGCGAATTTAAATACAATGACGGTCAAAATGAAAGATGCTTTAAAAAATCGCTTTTTGTATCTGACAGAGGCTGAGCAAGATGTTGTGAATATTACGTCTTATTTTTACGATTATGCTCCTCTAAATATTTTGACATATATTTTAAACAAGGAAAGTCTTGAAATTGTAGACATTATGGATGAGCTTGTGAAGAAAAACATATTAAAAGATGTGTTAGTAGAGGATGAACTAGCCGTTTCGTTTACCCATATTAAGTTAAGAGAATTTGTCTATATGAATCAATCGATTGGTAAAAAACGTTTGATTCATGAGAAAATCGCTGATTATTTGGAAAAACAAGTTCTTAGTAATCAAGCAGATAGCATGCTTTATTCAAATATCGCCTATCACTATAAGCAAGGAAAAAATGAGCTAAAATCATTGAAATACAAACTAAAATATTTAGAAAGTTATTTAGGCTATTATCATGAATTATTCCCTGTGGATGCGACAGATAGTACTATGGTTGGAGATATTACTGATTTTAGTCAAGAGTGGACATTTACGCAATTCGATAAAGTGAGACAAAAATTAACTGCTTTAGCTCCTCATTATAGTGATACAGACTTGTATCAATCTTTAAATTTACAATTTTTATATTTGGAAGGTAGGTACTTAATTAAGTACGGGGAATATCAACAAGGTGTCGAAGAAATCAGGAGTGTTATTGCCCAGTCAAAAGAGTTGAATAATTCGGATTATTTGTTAGATGGATATAAACAAATGATTTACTACTACATTCAAATTGATGAACCGGATAAAATGATTTATTATATTGAACTAGCTTTAGATTTATCCATAAAAGGTAATAATCATCAATCCATTGGCATTTTGTTACGATTAAAAGGCCTGTATCATATGATGAGTGGCAGTAACTTTGTGGCTGAAAAATTGCTGAAAGAATCGATTAATACGTTTATGATTACAGAAGATATTGCTAAAACATACGCAGTGAATATTGCGGCAGCTTATAATTACTTAGGTGAGATTCGAATCAATGAACATGAATTTTCAGAAGCCTTCGACATGTTTGAACAAGCCATTGAACTATGTTCGGATAAAAAATCATTGTCTAGTTTATCTGTATTTCATATGAATGCTGGAATCGCTTTGTTTGCCCAAGGAAAATATGACTTAGCAAAAACGTATTTATTGACTGCAAATGAGTTATACTCTGACATTCATTCATTTTGGAAACGACCTAGACTAGATTCTTATTTATCCCTATTGTATGTTGAATACAGAGATGATGAAACAGCTAGTTGCTATTTAAAGTCTGCACAAGACTATGCCAGTAAAACGGGCTCTAATCGAGATAAGGGCATAGTATTTGCGGCAAAGGCATTGATAAAAAAACAATTAGAGGACAGATGTGAGGAAGGTAAAACAGAATGGGGTGGACTTTTGGAGAAAAGTGCGACTGACTATGTGTCATTAGCATTAGAGCATTTAAATCCATATCAAGACCAATATGAAATCACAACTCTAAATAAACTATTTGGAAAGAATTAAAAAGATTCAATTGTTTTTGAATCTTTTTTTTATTTAGGGGATATTTTTCCTAATAGATGTTAGAATAAAAATACATATATTATAAAATAGACATTTATGGAGTGAGAACATGTTAGGATTGTACATATTAGGAATTATATTACTTTTGTTGGTAGGAATGTGTGCTTATGCAGGTCATTTTTTTATTAATGCAGGTCTATTCAGAGATTCCACTTGGTTTAAGAAAAAAGGACATCAAATGATGAATCCGGATAACTTTAATACGGTCAAGACAAAGTATGATGACATTGAAGCAAGACAAAATGCAGAAGCCCATGTCTTTTGGGAGGATGAACTAACACTGGAGCACTATATTCAATTCAACGGTGACACACTTTATGCCAGAGAATACAGAATTGTGCCAAGAACTGACAAATGGGTGATTGCTGTACATGGCTATCGTTCCACCGGAAAACGAGACATGGCTTTTCCAGCGATGACATTTTCAAAAGCAGGGTATAACGTATTAGTACCAGATTTAAGATCTCACGGAAAAAGCACAGGAAATGTCATTGGGATGGGGTGGTTAGATCGATTAGATATCGAGGAATGGATTCGTCACCTAGTTGAAAAACACCCATCAGCAGACATAACATTATTTGGAGGCTCAATGGGAGCGGCTACTATTATGATGGCAAGCGGTGATGAATTACCAAAGCAAGTGACGAGTATCATAGCAGATTGTGGGTATAGTTCTGTTTATGATGAGTTCAAGGAGATGTTGACAAGTGCTATGCATTTGCCTGCAGGGCCTATTTTGTTTTTTGCAGATATTTTTGCTAAAAAAAGAGTAGGCTTTAGTTTAAAAGAGGCCTCTTGTTTAACGCAGTTGAAAAAAAATACATTACCAGCACTATTTATACATGGGACCGGAGACAAATTTGTCCCTCATAAGATGATTTACGAGAATCTTGAAGCAACGAAAGGTGTGAAGGAGAGCTTGCTCATTGAAAAAGCACCTCATCTTTCTTCATGGATTTATGATGAATCTGCTTATTTTGACACCGTTTTTCAATTTTTAAACACCATTGAAAGTGAGAAAAAATAAAATGAAACATAAAATGAAATTAGCAGTGGGATTAATTTTAGTCGCAGCGACTTTAAGTAGTTTGGGACAATTGGCATGGAAGTTTGGGGCAGATTCACAAAATATGCTGGCTTACTTTTTATACTTTTTAGGATTCGCATCAGCTGGTGTCGGGATGGTTGTCATGATGTTAGCCTTTAGGTATGGTGAAGTTTCTATTTTACAACCGATGATGAGTATAGGATTTGCTTTGTCTATTTTTCTAGGAGCTATTTTTTTACATGAACCCATCACATTGACTAAAGTAATTGGAACAGCTTTTATTATTTTAGGCTCGGCGTTGTTAGGTGTTGAAGGAGGAAAAGTGGATGACTAATTTAGGTATGATTGTATTCATTCTTGCAATAACCACTTTTTCTGGTAGTGCAGGTGCATTATCTCTCAAGCAAGGAATGAATCAGTTGCAAGATTTAACGGTAAAAAAAGCCTTGAAAAATCCTTGGTTGTTAGTTGGAACGTTTTTATATATTTTAAGTGCTATAACAAATATTATCCTATTTAAATATTTGGATTATTCCATCGCGTTCCCTATGACATCTTTATCTTATGTGTGGACAGTGCTGATTTCTTATTATACATTTAAAGAAAAAATTACGTGGCCTAAAATTATTGCCATCGTCTCAATCATGATTGGTGTGGTCATTATCAGTCAATAATCTAAAAGCTTACTTTTTAAGTAAGCTTTTTTTGTTAAGAATCATGACAGAATGATAGGGAAATGGCTCGAAAAATGATAAAATAAATGTATCAAGTGAGTAAAGGATGGTAGTAACAATGTACCCTTTAGCAATAGATATAGGCACAACAAACATAAAATTTAACGTATTTGAAGAGTATAAACTAGTAGATGAATTAACGATTCCAATTGAGACTTATCATGAAGACTTTGGCAAAGTATATCAAAGTCCAGAACGAATTGTCCAACAAGTAAAACGTGGTATCAGAACATTAACTCAAAATGGGCATACGATTGATACGATAATATTCAGTACAGCTATGCATAGCATCATGCCTATATTTGAAGACAAGCAAGATGAAGAATTATTGATTTGGTTAGACACTCAAGGTAAATCATTTATTGAATCCGTTAAAAAGACCGACAAAGCAGCTGAATTCTATCATAAAACTGGGACACCTATTCATGATATGTCCCCATTTGCAAAAATTGGAGGGTTCAAAAATAAGGGATGGTTTTCAGATGTGGTGAAATGGATAGGAATGAAAGAATATATCGTGGAGGCCTTCACTGGACATCAGGTCCTTGACTATTCAATGGCATCAGCTACAGGGTTATTCAATATTCATGAGAAAAACTGGGATGATGATATTTTAGCATATATTGGAATTAGTGAGCATCAACTTGCAGAATTAGTGGATACCGATGCCTCTTTTCCATTATTAGATCAGGTTGCTGATGACATATATCTTCCTAAAGATACCTTAGTATTTGTTGGAGCAAGCGATGGTGCTTTGGCTAGTTTTGCTAGTTACTTAGCAAATGGAACATTAAACACAGTGACTGTAGGAACGAGTGGAGCTGTTAGAAAGCTGACAAAAAAAATCGAACTAGATGAAGATGGTCAAACATTTTGTTATTATCTAAACAAAGATTATTGGGTAGTAGGGGGTGCTACTAATAATGGAGGTAACGTTTTAGAATGGGCTGATAAGATGTTTTACAATCAATCAACCTCCCTTTACGATCAACTAAATGACATCATCCATCAAACAGAAATTGGTAGTAATCATGTGTTATTTTATCCTTATATTGCAGGAGAGCGAGCACCAATTTGGAATTCAGATGTTCAAGCTGTTTTTAAAGGGTTAACAGCATCACATAAAAAAGAGGACATGATGAGGGCTATAGTAGAGGGAGTTTTATTTAATCTACGATGTATTGGGGATTTGGTTGAATTGGAACCTAGGGATATCTCTGTGAATGGAGGGTTCTTTAAGGATTCGGTATTGACCACTATGACGTCTGATGTGTTTGGTAGAAATTGTATACAGTCTGTTTATTCCGAACCAACATTTGGGGCAATATGTTTGATACAAAAGCCACTATCTTATGTCTTGTCTGAACACAAACGCATATTTTTTAATGAAGACAACCATAATTTGTATACAAAGTCATATGAAAAATTTGCAGAAAACATCAAAAACCGAACGATATAGATTTTTGTTTATTTAAAATTCGTAATTTCTTTGACTTGTTTTTTGTTCCTTGATACACTAAAGAAAATGTGAAAGGGGCATAAATATGGGCAAAGTATCCGTTGTTATGGGAAGTATTTCCGATTGGAAAACAATGAAATTGTCGTGTGATGTACTAGATGAGTTTGATATTTATTATGAAAAAAAAATTGTGTCAGCACATCGTACACCTGAGTTAATGTTCGATTTTTCTAAAAATGCAAAAAAAAATGGAATTGATTTAATCATTGCTGGCGCGGGAGGAGCAGCCCATTTACCAGGTATGATTGCGTCCAATACTATCGTACCTGTAATAGGTGTTCCAATAAAATCAAGGACATTAAATGGTGTGGATTCGTTATTATCTATAGTCCAGATGCCAGCAGGAATTCCAGTAGCTACAACAGCGATTGGAGAAGCAGGCGCTAAAAATGCCGGATTGTTAGCGGTCCAATTCCTAGCAATGACTGATCCGTCACTTGTAGATAAATTACTGAATTACCGGCAAGCACTAAAAGAATCTGTTTTTGAAAGCGAGGCTCATTTTGAATAGAGTAATCAAGCCAGGTGACACAATTGGTATTGTAGGCGGCGGACAACTGGGTCAAATGATGGCAATGAGCGCAAAGGAAATGGGACTTCGAGTTGGAGTGTTAGACCCGGTAGAAGGTTGTCCAGCTTCACAAGTGTCTGATTGGTTTTACCAAGCCAGTTATGATGATTCTGTTAGTATGGTGGCTTTTGCTAATAAGTGTGATGTGCTCACTTATGAATTTGAAAATATTCCTGCGTCTGTCTTAGAACAACAAGCCTGTTTTGATAAGCTTCCACAAGGAGTAGACGTATTAAAAATTAATCAAAATAGACGGTTAGAAAAAGAGTGTTTAAGGCGAAATGGACTAACTGTTGCAGATTATTGTCCCGTATATACAAAAAAAGAATTAGAAGAAGCGATTGAGTTGATAGGCTATCCTTCCGTTTTAAAAACGACTGAAGGCGGATACGATGGTAAAGGACAATGTGTATTGAAAGAGAAATTAAATTTAAAAGAGGCTCTTGAGTTGGTGAGTCACTATCCATGTGTCCTCGAAAAATGGATTCCGTTCAAACAGGAAGTCTCTATTTTGGTTACTGGAAATGGAAAAGGTGAGTACGAGTGTTTTCCGCTTGCTGAAAACACACATCATCATAATATTTTACATCAAACTGTTGTACCAGCTCGAGTTTCTAAGCAGTGTCAAATAAAAGCACAGGACATCGGCTTGACTATTGCCAAAGCGTTGTCTATCGTTGGCACACTTGCAATTGAATTGTTTGTAACAGAAGAGGACGATTTAATTGTCAATGAACTAGCTCCTAGACCGCATAATTCTGGTCATTACACGATTGAGGCCTGCCAATTTAGTCAATTTGATATGCATATTAGAGGCATCTGTGGGTGGTCACTACCTAGTGTTCATTTGCTATCAAATGCTGTAATGCTTAATTTAATTGGAGAAGAGTATTCGAAATCATTTGATTATTTGACTCAAAAAAAAGACTGGTCTTTTCATTATTATGGAAAATCAGAGCTAAAAAAAGGTAGAAAAATGGGGCATATTACGATATTATCTAATAGTGTAAAAAATACGATACAAGAAGCAAGACAAACAACAATCTGGAATTAAGAAAGGAACATACTATGTTAGAACGTTATACTAGACCAGAAATGGGACATATTTGGACAGATGAAAATCGCTACAAAGCTTGGCTTGAGGTTGAGATATTAGCAGATGAAGCATGGGCAGAATTAGGTGAAATCCCAAAAGAAGATGTTCAAAAGATTCGTGAAAATGCCAGTTTTGATGTTGATCGTATTTTAGAAATTGAAGCAGAAACGAGACATGATGTTGTTGCATTTACTCGAGCAGTTTCTGAAAGTTTAGGAGAAGAACGCAAGTGGGTTCATTACGGACTAACAAGTACAGATGTTGTGGACACAGCATATGGTTATTTGTTAAAGCAAGCGAATGATATCCTAAGGCAGGACTTACAACGTTTTACAGCTATTATAGGTGAAAAAGCTAAAGAGCATAAATACACTGTTATGATGGGAAGAACGCATGGAGTTCATGCTGAACCCACAACTTTTGGGTTAAAACTGGCTTTGTGGTATGCAGAAATGACACGTAATATAGAACGATTTGAACATGCTGCTAAGGGAGTGGAAGCTGGAAAAGTTAGCGGGGCTGTGGGAACATTTGCAAATACTCCTCCATTTGTCGAAGCATATGTGTGTGAACATTTAGGAATTCGAGCGCAAGATATTTCCACGCAAATCTTACCGAGAGATTTACATGCTGAATATTTTGCAGCGATGTCTTTAATAGCGACAAGTATTGAAAAATTTGCCACTGAAATTAGAGGATTACAAAAATCTGAAACAAGAGAAGTCGAAGAGTTTTTTGCTAAAGGTCAAAAAGGGTCGTCAGCTATGCCGCATAAACGAAATCCAATTGGATCAGAAAATATGTCTGGATTGGCACGAGTAATAAGAGGTCATATGTTGACAGCCTATGAAAATGTCACATTATGGCACGAACGTGATATTTCACATTCTTCAGCTGAACGAATTATTGTGCCGGATACGACTATTCTATTAAATTATATGTTAAATCGCTTTGGTACTATTATTAAAAATTTAACGGTCTTTCCTGAAAATATGATACGAAATATGGATGCAACATTTGGACTTATCTACAGTCAAAGAGTGTTACTAAAATTAATTGATAATGGGATGTCTAGAGAAGAAGCCTACGATTTAGTTCAACCTAAAACAGCATATGCATGGGACAATCAAACAGCATTTAGACCGTTACTTGAGAAAGACAAGACCATTATGTCCGTCTTGTCAAAAGAAGAGTTAGACGATGCTTTTGATTATCATTACCATTTAAAACAAGTGGATACGATATTTTACCGCGTTGGTTTATAATGAAAAAGTTCGTGATATTTAATCACGAACTTTTTTTTATTGCTATTTTTAGGTTTTTATAATCATAACACGAACCTTATAACAATTTTATTCTTATAAAGTTAAGTTTATTGTTGACTAGCTTGAATAAACTTGTTACGATTCAAGTGAATAAAGGAACGAATCATGTTGTTTGATGGTTAAATGTTAATTTTTAAGGAGGAATATTCTTTTGAAAGAGCATATTTTGTATACTGGGAAGGCAAAAAACGTTTTTAAAACAAATGACGAGACTGTTTTAAGATTAGAGTATTTGGATCAGGTAACGGCTTTGAATGGTAAAAAAAAAGAAAGTATCAGTGGAAAAGGACGCTTAAATAATCAGATTACATCAAGAATATTTACCTATTTATCCACACATCAAATTAAGCATCATTGGTTAAAGGAAGTATCAGATACCGAACAATTAGTAAAAAAAGTGGACATCATTCCTTTAGAAGTTGTGGTAAGAAATGTATCAGCAGGAAGCTTTTCAACACGTTTTGGGCTAGCTGATGGTGAGGTGTTAAAAAAACCAATTATCGAATGTTACTACAAAAAAGATGAATTAGATGATCCGTTTATCAATGATGAGCATGTAGAGTTTTTAGGATTAGTGACAACAGATGAGCTTGATGAAATAAAAGCTGAATCACTTGCTATAAACAAAGTACTCATTAGTTTATTTGAACGACTGAATATTGACTTGATTGATTTTAAACTTGAATTTGGGAAATTAAAAACAGGCGAGATTATTTTATCAGATGAAATATCTCCAGACACGTGCCGATTATGGGACAAAACAAGTCAAAAATCACTAGATAAAGATGTGTATAGGAAGGACTTAGGGAATTTGATACCAGTGTATACAGATGTGCTGAATCGATTAAATAAATTGGTAAAGGAGAATGTCTAAATGTATGAAGCAAGGGTCTATGTTAGTTATAAATCAAGTGTTTTAAATCCTCAAGCTGAAGTGGTTGAAGGGGCAATCAATAAATTGGGGTATAAAGAAGTGACACATTTAAAAATGGGTAAATTTTTTGATTTTTCGTTAAGCGCTAAAAGCAAAGTAGAAGCAGAAAAAAAAGTTGAGATGATTTGTGACAGGTTACTTGCTAATGTCAATATGGAAACGTATCGATATGATGTGTTGGAGGTAGAGTAAGATGAAATTTGCTGTTATTACATTTCCAGGGTCGAATTGTGACAAAGACCTGCTATTAGCAATTCAGGAAGTACTTGGTGAAGAGGCAAGTTATGTGTCACATACAGAATCTAGCTTAGCAGAATTTGATGCCGTGTTAATTCCTGGAGGATTTTCATATGGGGACTACTTACGATGTGGAGCTATTGCTAGGTTTTCTAGCATTATGACCGAAGTCATTCGATTTTCAGAGCAAGGAAAGCCTGTTTTTGGGACATGTAATGGATTTCAGATATTAACGGAAGCAGGGCTTCTCCCAGGTGTACTATTAAAAAATGACTCATTAAAGTTTGTTTGTCAAACGGTTCCTGTAACAGTAGAACGAGCAGATACTATGTTTACTTCTTGCTATGAGAAAGGGCAAGTTATTCACTTACCCATTGCACACGGAGAAGGAAACTATTTTTGTACGGACGATGTATTAAAAGAGTTGAAAAATAATGGACAAATTGTGTTTACATATGCGGGTGAAAATCCCAACGGTAGCCTTCAAAAAATTGCAGGAATTACAAATAAAGAAGGAAATGTTTTGGGAATGATGCCTCATCCCGAACGAGCAACGGATAGGCTATTAGGTAGTGAAGACGGACGCCAGGTATTTGAATCTATGATGACACATATCAGAAAGGTGACGGAACAACAATGATTGAACAAAAAGAGCCGACTCCATTAGAGATAAAGGAACGACGATTGTATGCAGAATGGGGACTAACAGATGATGAGTATCATAAAATAGAAACGAGTATTTTAGGGAGACTCCCTAATTATACAGAAACGGGATTATTTTCTGTGATGTGGAGTGAACACTGTTCGTACAAAAATTCTAAACCTGTGCTAAAAAAGTTTCCTACAACGGGCAAACATGTTATACAGGGACCTGGAGAAGGGGCTGGCATCGTAGATATTGGCGATGGACTAGCTGTGGTCTTTAAAGCTGAAAGTCATAATCATCCATCTGCAGTGGAACCTTATGAAGGAGCTGCAACAGGAGTGGGTGGCATCATACGAGATATTTTTAGTATGGGGGCAAGACCGGTTGCTATGCTAAACTCATTGCGTTTTGGGGAGCTTCAGACAGGTAGAACGAAGCACCTGTTGGAACAAGTAGTTGCTGGAATTGGTGGATATGGTAATTGCGTTGGAATCCCAACTGTTGGTGGTGAAATAGGTTTTGATGCTTGTTATGAAGGCAATCCATTAGTGAATGCCATGTGTGTAGGGATTATTGAACATGAAAACATTCAAAAAGGACAAGCAAAGGGGCTTGATAATAGCATTATGTATGTTGGTGCTAAAACTGGGAGAGATGGGATTCATGGGGCGACATTTGCGTCTGAGGAATTTGTAGAGGGAGAAGAGCAACAACGCTCAGCAGTACAAGTAGGCGACCCATTTATGGAAAAATTATTAATGGAGGCATGCTTAGACTTAATTGGCAATCATGCAGATGTGTTAGTAGGCATTCAAGATATGGGAGCTGCTGGCTTGGTCTCTTCCAGCTCGGAAATGGCTTCAAAATCTGGCTCTGGATTGATCCTATACTTAGACGATGTGCCACAACGAGAAACCAATATGACAGCCTATGACATGATGTTATCTGAGTCTCAAGAGCGCATGTTGTTGTGTGTGAAAAAAGGATGCGAGAAACAAGTGGAAACATTGTTTCATCAGTACGATTTAGAAGCAGTCACTATTGGGAAAGTAACGGATGACGGAGTGTATCGATTGTATCATCAGGGAAAAGAAATGGCCTGTTTACCAGTTGATGCGTTAGCTGAAGAAGCACCAGTCTATTACAAAGAAAAAAAAGAACCAAGGAGACTGAAAGAGTTTGAACGGTTAACGCCATTTTTCCCAAATATACAGGATGCTTCTGAAACATTACGTGAATTGTTAAGCCAACCAACTATTGCCTCTAAAAAGACGATTTATGAGACATACGATTCACAGGTGCGAACCAATACTGTGGTTGGCCCCGGCAGTGACGCTGCGGTTATTAGGATTAGAGGGACACAGAAAGCATTAGCTATAACAACTGATTGCAATAGTCGCTATTTATATTTAGACCCAGAGACAGGTGGAAAATTAGCAGTAGCTGAGGCAGCACGAAACATCGTTGCAAGTGGAGGTATTCCTTTAGCTATTACAGATTGTTTAAATTATGGTTCTCCTGATAAACCAGAAGGATTTTGGGAGCTATCTACTTCTGCGGATGGAATAGCTGCGGCGTGTCGAGTTCTTGAAACACCAGTTATTTCAGGAAATGTTTCATTATATAACGAAACGGATCAACAATCGATTTATCCAACGCCTATGATTGGAATGGTTGGATTGATAGAAAAATTAGAACACATCACAACGCAATCTTTTAAGACAGTTGGAGACATCGTTTATGTAGTAGGGGAAACAGGAAATGATTTTAACGGATCAGAACTTCAAAAAGTACAACTAGGAAAAATTGAAGGCAAGCTTATGTCAATTGATTTGGAGACTGAAAAGAAAAATCAAACCCTAATATCAACGGCTATTCAACAAGGGTTAATTGCTAGTGCCCATGATTGTTCAGAAGGTGGGTTAGCTGTAGCATTGGCAGAATCGTGTTTTGAACATGGAAGAGGGGCTGATTTGACAATAGACCTAACACTTGAACAATTATTCTCTGAAACATCTTCTCGGTTTATTGTGTCGATTGCTCCTGATAAGAAAGAAGCATTTGAGTTGTTAGCTGGAGATACGGCTAAACGATTAGGAACAGTGACATCTCAGGATAAATTACTCATAAGTTGCACCAATGGAACACTGGCATTAACTGTTTCAGAAGGAAAGAGAATCTGGGAGGAAGCTATTCCATGTCTTATGAAGTAAAGAGTTTAAATGAAGAATGTGGGGTATTTGGTGTTTGGGGTCATAAAGAAGCATCTAAACTGACTTATTTTGGATTACATAGTTTACAACATAGAGGACAAGAAGGTGCAGGAATTGTATCAAATGATTCTGGAGCGTTACATGGCTATAGAAATTTGGGATTATTAACAGACGTTTTTCAGTCGCCAGATTGTTTAGCGTCTTTAACAGGTGAAGCGGCTATTGGCCATGTCCGATATGCGACTTCTGGAACAGGCGATGTTAGAAATATACAACCTTTTCATTTTCAATTTTACGATGGGGATTATGCACTAGCACATAATGGTAATTTGATAAATGCTAAACAATTGCGTCATGAACTTGAGGAAGAAGGGGCGATATTTCATTCAAACTCTGATACGGAGATACTGATGCATTTAATCAGACGAAGCAAAGAATCAACATTTGACGAACAACTTAAAGATGCGTTGAATCAAATAAAAGGTGGCTTTGCCTATGTGTTACTGACTGAGACAAGTTTATATGCCATGCTAGATCCGAATGCGTTTAGACCATTAGTTATTGGGCAAATGAAGAATGGTGCCTATGTTGTAGCAAGTGAAACGTGTGCACTTGACACCGTTGGCGCACTTTTTATCAGAGATGTAGAACCAGGAGAGTTAATTAAAATAGACGATACTGGTATTCAAATAGATTCCTATACAACGGATACGTGTTACTCTATCTGTTCGATGGAATTCATTTATTTTGCAAGACCAGATTCAAATATTAAAGGAATAAATGTTCATCGCGCAAGAAAAAAAATGGGCATTCAATTGGCTAATGAAGCCCCAATTGACGCTGACATGGTTGTAGGTGTACCAAATTCATCCTTGTCTGCTGCTAGTGGGTATGCAGAAGCAAGTGGTATTCCATATGAAATGGGATTAGTAAAAAATCAATATGTCGCCCGAACATTTATTCAGCCAACACAAGAGCTTAGAGAAGAAGGCGTACGTATGAAACTCTCTGCTGTGAGAGGCGTCGTCGAAGGTAAAAAAGTGATTTTGGTAGACGATTCGATTGTAAGAGGGACTACTTGCAAACGAATTGTGCGGTTGTTAAAAGATGCGGGGGCGAAAGAAGTTCACGTTAGAATTGCTTCTCCACCTTTAAAATACCCTTGTTTTTATGGTATAGATATTCAAAGTAAAAAAGAGTTAATTGCAGCTAATCATTCTATTGAAAGCATACAACAAATTATTGAGGCGGATTCGTTGTCATTTTTAAGTGAAGATGGATTGATAGCGTCCATTGGTTTGACATTAGAGGCTCCGTATTCAGGGTTATGTTTGTCCTATTTCAATGGTGATTACCCAACTCCACTCTATGATTATGCCCAAAATAAATCATCAAATAAAGGAGAGTCACTATGAAAAATGCTTATCAAAAAGTAGGTGTTGATGTAGAAGCTGGTTACGATGTTGTAGCTCGTATCAAAAAACATGTGGAAAAAACAAATAGAATCGGTGTTATGGGAAGTTTAGGAGGATTTGGTGGATGCTTTGATTTAAGTCAGTTTGATGTGAAAGAGCCTGTGTTGGTATCTGGAACGGATGGTGTAGGAACGAAACTCATGTTAGCCATTCAGAGTGGTCAACACGATACAATTGGTATTGATTGTGTAGCAATGTGTGTGAATGATATTTTAGCACAAGGAGCAGAACCTTTGTTTTTTTTAGATTATTTAGCAACTGGGAAAACAAAACCAGAGCAAATTGAAGAGATTGTAAAAGGAGTTGCTACAGGTTGTGAAGTCTCAGGTATGGCCTTAATAGGAGGAGAAACAGCAGAAATGCCTGACATGTATAATGAAACAGATTATGATTTGGCCGGTTTTGCTGTTGGTTTAGCTGAAAAGAAAGATCTCATTACAGGACAAACGATTCAAAAAGGGGACATCTTGCTAGGATTACCATCAAGTGGGCTTCATTCGAATGGTTTTTCACTCGTTAGAGATATCTTTTTTAAACAACATGATTATCATCTAGATACGCAGTTACCAGAGTTGTCAGGGAAAACACTGCAGCAAGAATTATTAACGCCTACCAAAATATATGTGCAAGACGTAATGGCGTTGATTAGAAAAGGTAAAATCAAAGGCATGTCTCATATTACTGGAGGAGGCTTTAATGAAAATATACCTAGAATGTTACCAGATACAGTTAGTGGAGTGATACGGTTGAATACATGGCCAGTTTTACCAATTTTTGATTGCTTACAAAGTGAAGGGCATATCCCAGACATGGAGATGTTTGACATTTTTAATATGGGAATCGGCATGGTCTTAGCTGTATCAGCATCAGATGTGCCTTCTATCCTAACATATTTTGAATCGATTCAATCGCCCTGTTACGAGATTGGGTATGTTACAGATAGAGCAGATAAACCATTGTTAATTGAGCCGAGTGTATGATGAGATTTTCAATTTTTGCCTCTGGGACTGGTTCAAATTTTGAAGCGATTGTACAGGCTGTGGATGATGGTGTCATAAACGGAGAAATCGCCTGCTTATTTTGCGATGTTGCCGATGCCTATGTGATAGAGAGAGCTAAAAAACATCATATTCCTTATATTCTGTTAGAAAAGAAATCAAAAGAAACTAAAAAAAAGTATGAAAAAAAAATAGTTGGATTATTGGATGCTTATGAGGTGACATGCATTATCTTAGCGGGGTATATGAAAATTTTAGGACCGACTCTCCTTCAATCGTTTCCGCAAAGAATTGTCAACATTCATCCATCTCTGTTACCTGAATTTCCAGGGAAACAAGGTATTTTAGATGCCTATCAAGCAGGTGTAAAAAAAACAGGCATTACCATTCATCTTGTTGATAATGGGATTGATACAGGGCCGATAATGTATCAGGAAAGTCTTCCTATTTATCCCACAGGAACATTAGAAGAATTAGAAGAACGTGTTCATCAACTAGAACATTCAGTTTATCCCAAAATAATTGCGAAGTTCTTAGAAGGAGAGCGAGAAAACGATGACAAAAAAGCTAGCGTTGATTAGTGTGTCTGATAAAGAAGGCATTGTACCATTTGCCATGGAGTTAGTAGCTAATGACTTTGAGATTATTTCCACAGGAGGAACCAAAAATATGTTGGATGCACATGGTATCCGTAGTATGAGTGTCGAAGAAATTACTCATTTTCCAGAGATGATGGATGGCCGTGTGAAGACGTTACACCCACTTATTCACGGAGGCTTACTTGGAAAAAGAGATAATCCACATCATATAAGTGCGATGGAAAAATTTGAGATTCCATTTGTTGATTTAGTGTGTGTTAATCTATACCCATTTAAAGAAACTGTTCAAAAAGAACAAGTGTCAGAAGAAGAAGTGATTGAACAAATTGATATTGGTGGGCCAAGCATGATTCGAAGCGCCAGTAAAAACTTTGAGTATGTCACGGTGCTTGTTGATAAAACAGATTATGATATGGTCTTATCTGAGTTAAGAGAATTTGGGACAACAAGCCATCAAACTAGAAAAAAATTAGCGGCTAAAGGATTTAGACATACCGCCTCATATGATGCGTTAATAGCGACCTATTTTACTGCTCAAGTTGGAGAGAAAGCGCCAGAAGTCATGACTGTGTCTTATGAGTTAAATCAATCATTGAGATACGGTGAAAATAATCATCAGAATGCATTGTTTTATCAACAGCCGATCAGTCAACCTTATTCCATTGGACAAGCACGTCAACTACATGGTAAAGATTTATCTTATAACAATATTAGAGATGCGGATGCGGCAATTCGTCTTCTAAAAGAATATTCATCTCCGACTGCTGTTGCCATTAAGCATATGAATCCATGTGGCATAGGGACGGGGAATAGCCTACTTGAGGCATTTAATCGGGCCTATGATAGTGATCCAGTATCGATTTTTGGTGGTATTATTGCCTTTAATCAGGAGGTAGATGGATCCGTAGCTGACAGATTGAGCCACATCTTTTTAGAGGTCATTATCGCACCTCGATTTACAGAAGAAGCGCTTGCTCTCTTAAGTCAAAAAAAGAATCTTCGCTTGTTAGAAATTGACGACTATCAGACGTCTATTAAATACCAACAAGAATTGACATCTGTATTAGGGGGCGTATTAGTACAAGATAGTGATGATAAAATCGATGCAATGGATGATTGGAAAGTTGTCACAGACCGACAACCCACTGAGTCAGAAAAGCAAGCGTTACTATTCGCATGGCGAGCTGTAAAACATGTAAAAAGTAATGCCATTGTTATTTCAACTAACACTCAGACTTTGGGAATAGGAGCTGGACAGATGAACAGAGTTGGTTCGGTGGCTATTGCTTTAGAACAAGTAACGGACAAAGTAAAAGATGCTGTACTCGCAAGCGATGCTTTTTTCCCGATGTCAGATAGTGTAGAACTAGCTGGTGAGAAGGGGATTAAGGCTATCATTCAACCAGGTGGTAGTATCAAAGATCAAGAATCAATCGATATGGCCAATAAATACGGTATGACTATGATTATGACAGGAATTAGACATTTTAAACATTAATGGAGGCCAAAATATGAAACGACGCATACTAGTGATTGGCAGTGGTGGTAGAGAGCATGCCATTGCGAAAAAATTGAAGGATAGTCCAATAGTCGATACCGTGTATTGCGCAAAAGGAAATCCAGGCATGAGACAAGATGGAATCATTCCAATAGATATTGATGAATATAATCATGAAGGGTTGATAGAATTTGCGAAAGAACAACACATTGATTGGACAATAGTTGGACCTGAAACCCCATTAATCCATGGCATTGTGGATGACTTTGAATTGGAAGGATTACGTATTTTTGGACCAACTAAACGTGCAGCAATCATTGAGGGATCAAAAGATTTTGCCAAACGCTTAATGACAAAATATGGGATACCAACGGCGGCTTATGCTAGTTTTTCTAATTACAATGATGCTCTGTCTTATGTTGAAAAACAGGGATTACCTATTGTCTTGAAGGCAGATGGTTTAGCCGCAGGAAAGGGAGTGACGATTGCTTATTCTATGGCTGAAGTAAAGCAAGCATTGCTCGCCCTGTTCAAAGAAAATATTTTTGAAGAAGACAATCCAAAGGTCGTTATAGAAGAATTTTTAGAAGGAGAGGAATTTTCACTCCTATCATTTGTATCTAGGGATATTATTTATCCAATGGTTTCTGCGAAAGATCATAAGCCGATTTATAATGGAAATAAAGGCCCGAATACTGGTGGAATGGGTGCATATAGTCCAGTACCCTATGTCACTGAAAGCATCTATAACAGTGTGATTGATACAATAATAGCACCAACAATACAGGCTATGAGACAAGAAAATAGACCATTTGAGGGGATTTTATATACAGGATTGATTCTAACCAAAGATGGACCTAAAGTTATTGAATACAATGCACGATTCGGAGATCCAGAGACGCAAGTTTTACTCTCTCGTTTAACATCTGATTTTGCTCAGGTATTAGAGGATATGTTATCAGGAAGTTCACCTAGTGTGACATGGAAACAGGATGGATATGATTTAGGCGTTGTAGTCGCATCGAAAGGTTATCCGAGTGACTATGACAGCCATATTATGTTGCCCCCCCATTTAACGTGCTCAGAGGATGTAGATGTGTTTTTTGCAGGAGTGGATGAAATAGGTCAGAATCTAGTCTCAAATGGAGGTCGTGTGTTACTTGTGACATCAAGTGGTGAGACATTGCAAGAGGCTCATAATTTAGTATATGACTGGTTAGATAAAAAAGACTGGTCTGATTTTTATTATCGAACAGACATTGGACTATAAGAAGCATCTTATAGTCTTTTTTGTTATACTATAAAGCAAAGTTATGAAAGTGAGGTATCCTATCATTGAATATAGAGACATATAAACAGAAAATAAGACAATTGACTGG
Organism: Vagococcus sp.; assembly: GCA_052104115.1. Lineage (GTDB taxonomy): Bacteria > Bacillota > Bacilli > Lactobacillales > Vagococcaceae > Vagococcus. The sequence goes on from JBQELZ010000001.1 coordinate 147,733, forward strand.
CAGTTCTTCAAGTCAGGAGGTTGAGGTCTTTTCTTTTGGTAACACGAGTGAAATGATGGATGAGATTGGGCAATTGGTTCTTAACGGAATTAAAACAGGGACGTCGAGTGGATTAGACTTGTATACAAAGGATGAGATAAAGCCTTATATCGGTCAATTGGCCATTGTAGTTGATAGTCAAGGGTTGCCTTTATGTGGCATTAGAAATACAAATGTTGAGATTATTGCATTCAAAGATGTAACGACAGAACATGCGGTAAAAGAAGGTGAAGGAGATAAGAGCTTAGCTTATTGGAGACAAGCTCATGTAACATTTTTTTCTGACAGTTACCGAAAAGAATTAGGGCGAGAGTTTGATGATGATACACGACTTATTTTTGAAGAGTTTAAAGTGATAGATAGGTATAAAAAAACGCTTAGAGGCAAGTGTCTCTAAGCGTTTTTTATATTTGAATTAGTTGTCGTTGTTTTCTTTTGCGTCATCAATCTTATCCTTAATATCAGAAGATACTTCTTTTACCTTGCCAACTGCTTTATCTACAAGGCCTTCAGCTTTAAGTTTTTTGTTGTCTGTTAAATCACCAGCTACTTCTTTTGCTGTACCTTTTAATTTGTCTGTGTTACCGTTGTCTGTCATAAAAATCTCCCCCTTATTTAAGATACATTAAGTGTAACAACTAAATGATTTTTTAACAACTATTATGATTTTTTATGAGCAGATGATGGGAAATAATAAATTAAGGGCAGAGTGTTTTGTTTTAGGTGAATTTTTCTTCTTTTTAGCGTATAATGAGGAAAAGACTTGGGAGGACTATGGGACTCCCTATTTTTTATGAAAGGAAGTCTATATGTTTCAAAAATACAAACCGACTTGGATGATAGAAGCTATTTATGATATTACGCCAAACCAGTTAAAAAAAGAAGGCATAGAAGCTGTCTTGACAGATCTTGATAACACATTGATAGCATGGAATAACCCAGATGGTACACCAGAGCTACTAGCGTGGATAGAGGACATGAAACACGCAGGTATTCCAGTTATTGTTGTGTCTAATAACAAGGCGTCACGAATTAGTAGAGCCGTTGAACATTTGGGATTAGAGTATGTCTCCAGAGCCATGAAACCTTTTCAAAAAGGGTTTAATGAAGTGGAAGAACGCTACAATATGCCGAAAGAAAAACTTATCATGGTTGGCGATCAACTGATGACCGATATTAAAGGGGCAAATAATGTAGGAATTCGCAATGTTTTAGTTAAACCAATTGTTGAAACAGACGCTTGGAATACTAAATTTAACCGAGCGATGGAACGACAGATTAAAAAGTATTTAGTAAAGCGTCACCCAGATATGAAATGGAGGAAATCACTTAATGACTGAAGAAATACGTTGTATTGGCTGTGGGTCAGAAATTCAAACAGAACACAAAGAAGGTATCGGATATACACCAAAATCAGCTTTAGAAAAAGGCTTGGAATCGGGCGAGGTTTATTGTCAAAGATGTTTCCGATTAAGACATTACAATGACATTCAAGATGTGGAGATTACGGATGGTGAGTTTCTTGCGCTATTGAATGGGATTGGACAAGCTGATGCATTGATTGTTAACGTTGTAGATATTTTTGATTTTAATGGTAGTTTAATTCCTGGCTTGCACCGATTCGTAGGAGATAATCCAGTCTTGCTAGTGGGTAATAAAGTAGATATTTTACCCAAATCATTAAAACGTGGTAAGTTGACACAATGGATGAGGGAACGTGCTCATGAAGCAGGTCTTAGACCGCTTGATATTACTCTAACTAGTGCCAAGAAAAAATCTGACATGCAAGAATTACTTGACTTAATTGAAGAGCATCGAGATGGTCGTGATGTATATGTTGTTGGAGTAACGAATGTTGGAAAATCAACCTTAATTAATGCTATTATTAGTGAGACAGCAGGTGTTGACAATGTGATTACGACGTCGCAATTCCCAGGGACAACACTAGATAAAATTGAAATACCTTTAGAAGATGGTAAGTATTTAATTGATACGCCAGGTATTATCCATCGCCACCAAATGGCTCATTACATGAGCAAAAAAGATTTAAGGTTAATTTCTCCAGTGAAAGAGATTAAGCCGAAAGTATATCAGTTACACGATAATCAAACCTTATTTTTAGGTGGATTAGCGCGATTTGATTTTATTCAAGGCCCCAAAATGGGATTTATCACGTATGTTTCGAATGATTTGATGATTCATCGTACTAAGCTAGAAACAGCATCAGAGTTTTACGACAAACATGTTGGAGGATTATTACAACCACCTCGTACGGAAGATGTTGACTCGTTTCCTGAGTTAGTTCGATTTGAATTTTCTATTAAAGAAAAATCAGACTTGGTCTTTGCAGGATTAGGTTGGGTAACCATACCAGAACCATGTGTTGTGGCTGGTTGGGCGCCAAAAGGTGTAGAAGTCATTCGACGTAAATCATTAATTTAGATAAATAGAGAAGAGGATATTATGAATTTAACAGGTAAGCAAAAAAGATATTTAAGAAGTGAAGCACATCACTTAACACCAATCGTTCAAATTGGAAAAAATGGAATAAGTGAGACATTAATTGAACAAATCGATGAAGTTTTAGAACGACGTGAGTTAATTAAAATTAATTTGTTGCAAAATACGGATGAAGACGCAACAGACGTTGCTGAAACATTAGAACGTGCATTAACATGCGATGTGGTTCAAATTATTGGACGTGTACTAGTGGTTTTTCGTCCGGCATCCAAAGAAAAATTTAAAAAAATATCACCACAAGTTCGTAAGATATAATTAGAGGAGCATAGAATGATGAAAACAACGTCATGTGTATTAAATGATACAAAGACTCAGTCTAAGACACAGCTAACAGGCAGACAATCGGTTGGTATTTTAGGTGGGGGATTTAATCCAGTTCATATGGGTCATTTGATAATGGCTGACCAAGTGTACCATCAGCTTGGGTTATCAGAGTTCTATCTCATGCCTTCGTACCAGTCGCCTCATATAGATGAAAAAGAAGTGATTGCTTCGGATGATCGTGTAGAAATGCTAAAGTTAGCTATTGCCACTAATCCAAATCTAGGGATAGAATTATCAGAGATCCAGAGAAAAGGAAAAAGTTATACGTATGACACGATTCAATGGCTAACAGAACAACATCCTGATACTGATTATTATTTTGTAATAGGTGGAGATATGGTGGCTTATTTATCGACATGGCATAGAATTGATGAACTCGTAAACCTGGTCCAATTTGTAGGTGTCAATCGTCCAGGATATCCCAAAGAGAGTGATTACCCCATTATTTGGGTGGATGCACCATTAATGGATGTGAGTTCAACCATGATTCGAAAGAAAGTCGCCAATCATTGCTCTGTTAAATACTTTATGCCTGATAATGTGATAGACTATATACATAAAAAAGGATTGTATCTAAATGACAATGACTAACGTGTATTCTAATAAGTATACGACTCTTACTAGAGAAGAGCTGATTTTGAAAGTTTCCGCGCAAATGAGCGATAAACGATTTCAACATGTGTTACGTGTTGAGAAAAAAGCCATTGAGTTAGCGCGGAAATACCATGTAAACGAGGAGCAAGCAAGCATCGCTGCATTAACTCACGATTATGCAAAAGAAAGACCTGATAGTGATATGATTGATTTAATCAATCAGCATCATTTCGAGACGGATTTGTTAGAGTATGGGAATGCTATTTGGCATGGTATTCTTGGCGCATATTTAGTGAAACAGGAATTAGGAATTGAAGATGAGACGATTTTAAATGCGATTCGATTGCATACCACCGGAGCAAAAGTAATGACGGAATTAGATAAAGTCATTTATGTGGCGGATTACATTGAAGATGGCCGAGATTTTCCAGATGTTGAGGTTGCTAGACGTATTGCAAATGAAGATTTAGACGAAGCTGTAGCTTATGAAACGCTACATACATTAACATTTTTAATAAGTAAAAGAAGTAAGATCTATCCAAAAACAATCGAAACATATAATCAATGGGTAGTAAAACATTAGGAGGGAATTATGATTAATAGTGATAAGATGCTAGAAATAGCAGTAAAAGCAGCAGATTCAAAAAGAGCAGAGGATATTGTGGCATTAGATGTGTCAAAGGTGTCATTATTAGCGGATTACTTTGTGATTTGTCATGGTAAAAATGATAAACAAGTACTAGCGATTGCCAATGAAATTGTAGATGAGTCGCAAAAAGAAGGCGTGGAAGTGAAACGTCTAGAAGGTAAAGAATCAGCAAAATGGATTTTAGTTGATTTAGGGGATGTCATTGTACATGTCTTCCACGGAGATGAACGTGAATTCTATAACCTAGAAAAATTATGGTCAGATGCACCATTAGTGAACCTAACATCAATGGTTGATTAGTATGGCTACTTATGAAACTTTCGCTAAAATTTATGATGAGGTTATGGATGATAGTTTATATTTAGATTGGTTAGAATTTACAAGACGTCATGTCAATCCAACAGCGAAAAATGTGTTGGAGCTAGCATGTGGAACTGGTATCTTGTCTGTAGAATTAGCCAATCTAGGTATTCAAGTCACTGGCTTAGATTTATCTGAGGATATGATAAAGATTGCGAATAAACGAATTGACCCCACGGATGATGTAGTCTCCTTTAAAACAGGAGATATGTTGACTTTAACAGATGAAGACGCATATGATGTTGTCACATGTTATTCAGATTCGATTTGTTACATGCCAGATGAACAATCGGTTAAACAAGTCTTTGAAGGTGTTTACCGTGCGTTAACATCGTCTGGGACATTTATATTTGATGTGCACTCTTTGTACCAGATGAATGAGCATTTTTCTGAGTATAGCTATCATTATCAAACGGACGACTTTGCTTTTCTTTGGGAGAGCTATCCAGGAGATTATGAACACAGCGTGGAACATTTCTTAACCTTTTTCATCCAAGAATCAGATGGATTATTCAAGCGATATGATGAGTTACATGAAGAAAGAACATATGATATTGAGACCTATCAAGCATTGCTAAAAGATGTTGGTTTTAGTGATGTTAAGGTATATGCTGATTTTGAAGACAGTCAGCCAACAAATGAATCTGCAAGATGGTTCTTTGTGTGTGAAAAATAAAAAGACCCTGTTTCTTTTATAGAAGCAGGCTCTTTTTTTAAGATAGGAGAAGTAGGGAATGAAAAGTTGCGGTGTTATTGTGGAGTACAATCCGTTTCATAATGGACATAAGTATCATTTAGAAGAAGCGAGACGCCAGACATCTGCTGATGTTGTTATCGCAGTAATGAGTGGAAATTTTTTACAACGAGGAGAGCCAGCATTATTAGATAAGTGGACTAGAGCAAAACAAGCTCTGTTAAATGGAGCAGACATGGTGATAGAACTTCCCTTCGCCTACGCGGTTCAATCAGCTGATTATTTTGCTAAAGGTGGTGTGACATTGTTACATGCATTTGGTTGTGAGTCACTTTGTTTTGGGACAGATAGTGAGACGTTTATTGACTATCAGTTATTTGGACAAAATCATGTCGACAACGAAGAGATAATTAATCAGCGTTTTCAAGACATGTCGATTGAGTCATACAGTTACCCTCAAAAAATGACGATGATTTATCGAGAGCTTTTTCCAGAATTACGACTTGATTATACCTCTCCAAATCATATATTAGGTATGGCCTATGCCAAAGAAAATGCGAGGTATAAGGAGCCTATGACATTATATCCGATTAAGAGAAAAGGAAATGGGTACCATGACCAGGATATTTCTGTCACTTCTTTTGCTAGTGCTACATCAATAAGGAAAGCTGTGTTATCCAAAGAATTGATGTCATTAGAACACGTGATACCGGATATTACCTATCAGGATTTAGAGCAATTAAAAGCTGTATCGTGGTCAGATGCATGGCCTTTTTTACAATATCGTTTACAAATAGCCTCCCTTTCAGAACTAAGTACTACCTATCAAATGGTGGAGGGATTGGAGTATAGATTAAAAGAAGCGTTAAGTGGAGCAGATGAGATAACCCAGTTTATTGAAAATGTCAAAACAAAACGATACACATGGGCGCGCATCCAGAGATTGTGCACATATGCCTTATTGCAAGTAAAACAAAAAGAAATAGATGCCGTTTGGGAACAGCCGTATATACGTATTTTAGGATTCAACGAGACTGGCCGACGGTATTTAAAAGAGAATAAAAAAGCATGCTCCATGCCGATAATAACCAATATTAATCAAAAAAATGAGCCTCTTGTCTCACTAGATATTAAGGCAGGTCAACTTTATCAGATGTTGAATCATACACAGGAAGCACAAGATTATTTTAAAAAACCGATATATCTAAGGAGTGAGTGATATGGATGTGGTTTTTCATATTAATGATAGGGAAAAGTGGCAAGAAGTTCTTACGAATGTGTCAAATTTATTAATATCTGTTAAGGAAGAATTGTCTATTGAAATTGTTGCGAACGGTGGGGCGATTAAAGGGTACTTGGATCATTCGTTAGAGGATGACATGTTGGAGTTGCATAAACAGAACGTTGCTTTTTCTTGTTGTCAAAATGCTATGACGAGTCAAAAGGTGACTCAGTTAGATTTATTTTCATTTGTTGGAGTAGTTCCGGTGGGAGTGCTAAGATTGGTAGAATTACAACATGAGGGATTTGCCTATATTAAACCATAAAAAAAGATGCTAATACTAGCATCTTTTTTTATTTAATTGACGTTCATCACACCAGTGACGTAATTCTTGATTAAGAACGATGTTCGTTGAAGGCAAGTCACTCAGTGTATGTGCACCAACAAGAGTCATTAAGTGGCGTAGCTCATCTTTCCATTGTGTGATGCGTTCTACGGTGGTATCATTTCCGCTTGTTAGCATCATATGTAAAAACTCACCAGATAAGCCAACTGCTTTAGCTCCTAAGATAAAAGAGCGTAGCATATCTAAAGGGGTACGGATTCCACCGGATGCAATAATGGAAGTGTCCCGACTAACATGCCTAGCTTCAAGCAAAGATTCAGCGGTTGTTTGTCCCCAATTTAGCAAATAGTGGTATTCTTTGTTCTCACGGCGTTCATTTTCGATATGAATAAAATTGGTTCCACCACGACCACTGACATCAATAATGGAGACTCCAACGGACGTTAGTTGATTAATGGTTTCTTTTGACATTCCAAACCCGACTTCCTTTACAATAACAGGTACGTCTAGATGAGAGACAATGGTTTCGATATTTTTTAACCAATGAGTAAAGTCACGATCTCCTTCTGGCATAACAAGTTCTTGAGGTGTATTTAGATGAAGTTGTAGAGCATCGGCTTCAAGTAAATCGACTGCTCTTTTCGCATTATCCAAAGAATGATGTGCGCCTAAATTTGAAAAAATTAACCCATTCGGATTTTCTTTCCTAACAACTTTGAAGCTTTCTTCTGTTGCTTTATCAGATAGAGCAATACTCACAGAGCCAACTGCCATTGCAAGCCCAGTTATATTCGCTACTTGAGCTAAATTTTTATTGATAACATGCGCTTTTTCACTGCCACCAGTCATGGCATTTATGAAGAAAGGATAGTCTAGAGCTAGACTACCCAAAGTGGTTTGTAACGACACATCTGATGTTGTCATTTCGGACAAGGAATGGTGAACGATTCTAACCCCCTCTAAACCGTTATGTGTCGTATCAGAGTATTGCATCTCTGCAAAATGAATGTGTTGATTTTTTCGATTCCAGTTTGTTTCCATGCTATTCCTCCCAAATGATTGGTTCATAGTCAGTATTCGATTCTTTGTATACCTGTAATGGTAAATTCACGATACTATGTTCTCGCCATTCCGTAATCATTGGTAAAATTTCATCTTGTTGGTTGAATAGTACAATCCCACAATCTCCACCACCAGCACCAGATGATTTAGCTGCTCCATTAGATTGCTCTGCGATGGAGCAAAGATTGGTAAGAGCACTAGTTTCGATATCGACGCCACTTGCTTTGGCCAATGATTTTAATAACTGCCGATTGGTTCGAATACATTGCTGTATGTTAGTAATATCTTCGTGTTTAAAAGAGTTAACTAGGTCATAGACACAATTGGAGCTATCAATTAAAAACTGCTTGTAGAAGCCGTTCATATCACTTTTTTCATCTTTGATTTGGTCCACTAAAAAAGTGGTTGAAGCAGGGGAGCCAGTCCAACCGATAAGTAGACGTAAGTCTTTTGGTGCTTTTAAAGGTTGAATCATTAGTTTCGGCCATGCTTCTGTCATTAAATCGACCAATTTGGTGGATGATTGGCCTAACTTGTCTAATACCCACTCACGCTCAAAACATGAGTAAGCGACCCAACCACCATAGGAACTAGCTGCTAAATCACCGAATGATCCATTGCTATTTAAAGAGAGGTGAGTGATAGCTGCTAATTTGTAAAGTAATTCTGAGTGTGCCTCTATGTGATAGAATTTTAATATGGCTTTAATGGTAGCAATAGTAACAGCTCCGCTTGAGCCAAGTCCGTATTTACGGCCGTCTTTATTGTCTAATTCACTTTCAACAGTTAAATCAAAATACTTTAAATCGTGTCCCAATTCTTGTAGATATTGCTCAACAATTGTTACCGATTTTGTAATATAGATAAATGGATTATCACGCTCATCTATATAAAATTTTCCATTTTTTCTTGTCCATGGAATTGAGATGCCATTTGAATAGCTAGAGCAGATACTACCTTGATTGTCTGCTTGTTTTAATGTAACAGTTATAAACTGATCCAGAGCGACGATTAAAGCAGGGTGTCCTGGTTCTAAAACCGCATATTCACCTGCAATATATAGTTTTCCTGGAGCACTTGCTTTTATCAAGAAAATCTCTCCTTTAATAAATCCAATCTGATTCGTTTAGTTGAATGATGCCTTCACCAACGTTTGAAGGGATTAATTGGTCATCATTGAATTCTTCTAGTAATAGTTGCTTGATGTCGTCCATTTGAGATTGTTTACAAAGGACTTTTACGTTGGGACCAGCGTCCATTGTAACATAACATGGGATGCCTGTGTCACGTATTTGTCTTACTTTTTGAATAGCTTTTACACTATCTGGTTCCCAATAAGAAATAGGTGGATTGGCACCTAACATGGTTGCATGCATTTTCATTCCATTTGCTTCTGTGATTTCGCCTAATCGGATAAAGTTTTTTTCCTGAATGGCGTGTTTTATATCTAGTAGTTCTTTTTTAGCACTAGCAGTCCAAGCGCTATAAAAAGGAGATGTGGCAATGGTTTGTTTCATTCCATCTCGGCTGGATAGTTTTTTTTGTTGTGTATTGACCGCAATAACAATCATTCCAATATCCCAATTGGCATTGTCTATAGGCACTGCGACACTCGATTCAGATTCATCATTTTGTCCCATGTCCCATTCGACAAAGCCACCATAAATACTTCTTGTAGCACTACCACTGCCTCGTCTAGCAAATGTAGATAGTGTTGTTAAATCCAAATTTAAACCACTTGCTTGATTCATTGCACCTGCTAAGGCTGAAAAAGCAGAAGCGGAAGAGGCTAGACCTGCAGCTGTTGGAACATGATTATAACTTGTTACAATCGCTCTTGTCTCGTTTTTTGTGATATCTCTAAACAAATTTAAAAAATTTGTAATCTTTTGTGTCTCTTTTTCTGATTGTTTGATATCGTTTAGATAAAATATATCGTCTTCAATTGTTGGATCCAATACAACTTTAGTGTCTGTATAAAAGGCATCGAGGGTTAATGATAGGCTACTGTTTGTAGGTAAAAAAAGTTGTTCATTTCGTTTACCCCAATATTTGATTAAAGCGATGTTTGTATGTGCTCGGCACATGCCTGTTTGTGTCATTTACTTTCACTCATTTCATATATCCAAGTTTGTTTTGCTCCAGCATGCTCTAAAGCCTTTCCAATGGACGTAGCGCATTCTTTGGTATCTGCTAGTGCAATCATACAGCCACCTCTGCCTCCGCCCGTTAATTTAGCTCCTAACGCATGATGCTGTCTGGCTGTAGAGACTAAGTAATCCAACTCATCACTTGACACACCTAATTTTTGCAAATAGGAATGGACGTGATTCATGTGTTCCCCTAAGTCTTTAGGTTGGTTATGCTCTAAGGAAATACGGCCAAGACGAGCGAGAGAGCCAAGTTCGTCAATGTAATGTTTGTATCGCTTCCCATCGTTTGAGGCTAATTTGTCAGCGATGCTTTGAACGGCGTCTTTGGTTTGACCTGTTTTCCCAGTATCTCCAACGATGAGGTACGCATCTAAATCTAAGTGTATCGGTTCAAAAGGTTGTCCTTTTGTATAGAAATAAGGAGTGGAGCTACTAGTCATCAGTGCATCTAACCCACTTGGATTCCCATGTGCGATTTTTTCAGATACCTCCACAATATCTAACAAGTGGTCTTGAGATAAAGGAGCATCAAAGTAATCATAAATGGCACGAGTCGTTGCAACAGCAACAGCAGCACTCGACCCCATACCTCGCTCTGCAGGAATATCACTGTCAATCACAATATGAAATGTGTCATCTGGCTGATTTAATTGAGCTAAACAAACTGAGATAACTGCTTTTAAACTTTCTAAAAGTTCAGGCATGTCATCGATAAGACCGCGATAAAATTGACAGTCAAGTGTGGTTGGTTGGTCTGTTTTTGTAATGGTTGTTTTGATTTGAGCAGCAGGAAAGGGAATCGCGATAGATGGTTGATGGTACACAACTGAATGCTCTCCTAGTAAGATAATCTTTCCATTGGCTCTCCCAACACCTGTTTTACATGTTGTCATAAAGGTAGCTCCTTTGTTAATAAAATAAATTTAATGTGATAATAATTGAATAATAAATGGAGCCGCGTATAGAGACATAAATTGAACCCCGTAACTAACTCCTAACCGATTTAGTGTACCACAAGAGACACTGATTAATAAAACACCAAATACATTAATTAGACCAGCATCTATATAGGCTAAGAGAAAAACCAAAGCAATGAATAAGGAGAGCATTGCTTCATGAGGTATTTTCTTTAGAACAAAATAAGTCATTTTTTCAGAATACCTGGTAGCCATAAAGTAAACGATGGAAATCGCTATAAGGCTACCGATAATGAATGCGGCTGTTAAAAGTGATTTACTGTATTGATTTGTAATGGTGTCTCCAATAGTAAACACAGGAGGTGCTTCAAAGAATGCCGCTCCTGGACCAATGGCAGAAGGAGCTAAAGGAATACCTAGAGCGATGATTGAAATCATTAAACCAGATAGATAAGTGGATTGAGCCAATGCACTCATGGTTGTAATGGATATTTCAGCACGTTTTAACTCATCTGTTTCTTTTTTCCCCACCAGTTCACCAAATAAGATAATGAGGCCAACCGGACTTAGGACAAAGAGAAAGCTTGATAGAAAGCTAGAGATGGTTGCGCTAATACCCTCCTTTTTGGTTAGAACCGTAAATGGATTTAATGACACCTTTTCTTGATTTTCTTTGTCGATGGTCATAGATTTTGTTTCAGTCACTATCATTTTTTCTCTTTCTTTAGGGTTTAGTAAGGATATCAAAGAAAGTAACAGAGGTGCTACGGTAATGCCTAAGAAAAAAGATGTTGTAATATTTTTCCCCATAGGCACAGCGCCAGTTTCCCAGTAAATGAGTCGTAAGCCTTGAAATAGCATGGCAAACGGTATGATACTCATCAAAGATAATATTTTTGATTTACTTATTAGAGCTAAAAAAATGGCTCCTCCAATAAACACCCAACTTGAATAGTGACTAATGATTTCAGCGAAGGGCGCAATCATATTTGCTATCAGTAAACTTGTGATTACTGAAACGATAACACCTATTAAACTTCCAACGGCCGCTTTTTTGATGGCGATACTTGAGTGACCATATTTTTTAGTGATAAGAGAATGTTCCACCATTGGCGTAGACAATACGCCTCCTGGCAAACTAGCAATTAATGATGGCATAGCGTTCATTAATCCAAGTGTCACAAATCCTGCAACAAAAAAAGTAAGAACAACAACAGGATGGATACCACCTAGTATGAGTGCTAATGAGATTGGCATTAAGACGCTTGTTTCATCTGTTCCAGGTATAAATCCAATTAGTGAGTATAATGCGACAGCGGCCAAACTAGCTACTATCATTTGAAGTAATAAAGAACTATCCATTTTTGTGGTCTCCTCTAGTATCTATTAGTTCGATTAAGGTTCTTTTTGGTTTAATCAGAAAAGAATTTAAGATAAATCCTAATACAGCACCAGATAGGCCAAAGAATAATTGCTGTGTTTGGTTTTGACTATTAGCGATAAAGTATCCGCCCATTGTTAATATAATTGATAACGAAATCGATAGAATTAAATCCATAAATCCAACAGTGTCACCCCATATGGAGATTAATCTGTTTTGTTTCATATTTTCTCCCCCAATACCCTATAATAAAAATGTATTTACTAGAATGATAACGGATAGTGGCTTAAAGTGAAACCAAATAATGAGTCTTTTATAAAAACTTAGAGACTTTTTGGAGAATATTAAAGAAAAATGGCAAAATGATTACAAAAATAACTTTATGTATGTTAAAATAAATCAAATAATTGGAAGGGTGTGTGTAACATGGTACAAATCGATTGGGATAATTTAGGGTTTTCATATATAAAAACGCCATTTCGTTATATCTCTCATTGGAAGAATGGGCAATGGGATGAAGGTGAAATGACAGAAGATAATCAATTACATATTAGTGAAGGCTCAACAGCCCTTCATTATGGTCAACAGTGTTTCGAAGGGTTAAAGGCATATCGGTGTGAAGATGGCTCCATTAATTTATTTAGAGTGGATCAAAACGCTAAAAGAATTAATACAAGTGCTGAGAGATTAATGATGCCACTGATCCCTGAAGAAAAATTTATTGATGCAGTGAAACAAGTTGTTGCTTCAAATGAAGCGTATGTCCCTCCATTTGGTAGTGGTGCGACACTGTATCTACGACCGTTGTTAATTGGTGTGGGGGATGCTATTGGTGTAAATCCAGCTCCAGAATATATTTTTACAATTTTTTGTATGCCGGTTGGGCCTTATTTTAAAGGTGGGATGAAACCTACAAACTTTATTGTTTCTGATTATGATAGAGCAGCACCAAAAGGAACGGGAGCGATTAAAGTAGGTGGAAATTACGCGGCTAGTTTACTGCCAGGTGCTGAAGCGAAAGGGCGCTCATTTTCTGACTGTATTTATTTAGATCCAGCGACCCATACAAAAATTGAAGAAGTAGGCTCAGCGAACTTTTTTGGTATCACAAAAGACGACAAATTTGTGACGCCTATTTCACCATCTATCTTACCAAGTATTACGAAGTATTCATTGCTTTATCTAGCACAGGAAAGATTAGGTATGGAAGCAATAGAAGGAGACGTTCCGTTGTCAGAATTGGATGTGTTTAAAGAAGCTGGTGCATGTGGAACAGCTGCTGTCATTTCACCTATTGGTGGCATCCAGCATGGAGAAGAGTTCCATGTATTTTATTCCGAAACAGAAGTAGGTCCTGTCACAAAACAATTGTATGATGAGTTAACTGGTATTCAGTTTGGTCAAATTGAAGCACCAGAGGGATGGATTACCAAAGTCGAGTTACCTAACTAGCAAAAGAAAAGCCTCTTACGACATATCGTGAGAGGCTTGTTTTATTTAGACGATAGGTGGTGTGCCTTCAGCGTTACCAGCGATAGCATCAATTTGAACCAATGCATTCTTAGGTAATTCAGACACCCCAACAATTTTACGTGCTGGTATACCAGTCGGGAAAAATTCAGCGTAAACTTCATCCAGTTCAGCGATATCTTCCATATTTGTCATAAAGATATTTAGTTTTACCATGTCTTCCATGACATGATCAACGCTTTCGATAATCGATTTAATATGAGTCAAACATTGTCTAGTTTGTTCTTTAATGCCACCTGTTACCAAGTCACCTGTTTTAATATCAATAGGTAATTGAGCAGAAATGTTGTTGTAGTGTGAGAACGCCACAGTTTGTGTGGATAACTCATCTGTTGGAGCAGCAGTCGTGTTATGGGCACGAATGATTAAGCCGTGTCTGTCTTCTATAGCTTGAGGAGGTGTGCCGTCACCATGAGACACAACGGCTTCTACTTGAACATCTGCTCCCATTGGTAAATCAGCAACAGCTACGACTGTTCTTGCTGGAACATAGGCTACGGTTCTAGCTATAGCAGAATCTGGGAAGAAAGTACGGTAAACACTATCTACTGCATCGACGTCAGATAAATGTTTAACGAAGATAGTTACTTTGACAATGTCATCAAAAGGAACATCAATGCTTGTTAAGATTGATTTAATATTTGTTAAACATTGTGCAGTTTGTTTTCTGATACAGCCTGCTACAACGCGACCTGTTTGTGGATCGATTGGCAATTGAGCAGAGAGGTTATTGTAGTGTGAGAACGCTACTGTTTGAGTAGATAAAGGATCTACTGGAGCAAATGTTGTTTGGTTTGTTAATTTGATTAAATCCCCAGCTTGAGGTGCATTTGGGATTGTTCCTTCACCGTTAGATAGAAGAGCTTCCATTTGGATAGATGCTTTCATCGGTAAATCAGCAACAGCTACAACTGTTATTGCAGGAATGTAGCTTGTAAAGAATGAACTATATACGTCATTGACTGCTTGCATATCTCTCATGTCTTTAACAAAGATACTTAATCGAACCACGTCATTTAAAGTGTGACCAATGCTTTCTACCACAGCTTTAATATTTGTTAAACATTGTTCAGCTTGAATGCTGATATCACCTTCTACTAATTTACCAGTTTCTGGATTTATCGGAAGTTGAGCCGATAAATTATTGTAGTGAGAAAATGCTACTGTTTGAGAAGCTAAGGATTGTTTAGGTGCTTGGTCTGTATTTCTTGCTAAAACGACATTATCAGTTGTCATAAAATAAAACTCCTTTAGTTTTCTTATAGTTTTTTTATTTTTGCGCTTAAACCGAATTGTAAGTCATATCACAATCCTTGTCAATCGCTTTCAATGTTGATTTAACAATGTTTTAATGTGATAAGGTTTCGACGTTTCAAATGTATGGACTCTCTTGAAATGGTTGTATTTTTGCGTTTTTTTGTTTTTTTATTCAATTTTTTTAAAATGAAAGGATAATTATTAGTCTAGTGAGAAGTGGGAAAAGAAAAATAGTTAGTCGTTAATAGATGTGTTAGATAACAAAAAAAGACTCCTATCAGGAATCTTTTTTATGGGTTATTTTTTTGCTTCTTGCAAGATGTTTATTTTTTCAATTTTTACTTCTTTTTTAGGTTTAGATGCTTCACCTGTAGGACTTTGTTCTACTTCATTGTTCGCAATTTTTTCTAATGTATCCATTCCCTCAATCACTTGTCCGAACACGGAATAATTAAAATCTAATCCAGGTGTTCCACCTTGTTTGTAGGCATCGAGGATCTTATCAGGATAGTGCTCTGATAATAAGCCATCAGATTGATCGTCATTATTTTGAACAATATAGAATTGGCTCCCTTGTGTTTTTTCAGACACATCTCCAGCTGTTCTAGCCATTGATAGAGCACCGTTTAAATGATACAACTGATTTGAAATTTCTGGTGCAAACTCTTCTTTCCAAATACTTTCTCCACCCATTCCAGTTCCTTCTGGATCACCAGACTGTACCATAAAGTCTTTCATAATACGATGAAATGGAACGTTGTTATAGTATCCATCTTTAGCATGTGTCATAAAATTCTCCACTGCTTTAGGTGCTTGTTCTGGAAATAATTTTATTGTCATAGCACCTTCTGTTGTGACCATTTCCACTAAGTCTTCATTGTCAGTGACTTCTTTACTTAGTTGAGGTAAGTCTAAGCTATTTAAGTCTACTTTTTCAGCAACTTTACTAGAGCTTGTTGTGGTTGATTTATTTGTTTCTGTTTGACTAGTTGTATTACCACATGCGCCTAATAAAAAAACAGAAAGTAGTAGGCTGCTTGAGCCCATAATGAATTTAGTTTGTTTTTTCATTGATAATCTTCCTTTCTTAAAGGTGAATAACTATCCACTCTGTTCAATAGTAACAAATATTGAAATCATTGCCAACGATTAATTGAACATAGTTAGTGGTATAGACAGCAAAATAGCAACTTGCTATAATCTTAACGTAAGATATGGATAATATGACGATCAAAGGTGTATATTGGACTAAAGCCCATAGTTGGTTGTAGGATGAATAGTGTGTTGAACGAGATATTAAGGGGTAGATGGTTTTATGGAAAATAGTAAGGTAATCACACGTTTGGAAGACAATTATAGCCGAATCAATCAATCCAATGCCAAATGGATGGATAAACGTGTGAAGTATTTATTGGCAAGAATATTTACAGGTAAAGGTCAGCTAGTATCAAGTGAAGAATTTGATTGGTTAGATACAGCTTTAAGCAAAAAGTCAGGCTTGTTTTCAAGTTTGTCAAAAATATCAAGACAGACGATTGTAGGATTAATGCTATCCACTCACTTGAATAGTGTAGAGGGAATTGAAGAGTTATTCTTTAATAAAAAAGTACTCAAAGATAATGGGTTTAAATCATCTAGTTCGACTTACTTCGCTGCGTACCAATTGTTTTTTACGCCAAGTGACAAAAGAGAAGCTGTGAGTCAACGTGCATTGAGGTTATTTAAAGAAATAAAAAAAACTCATCCCTTTATTACGGGAACCAATGATTACAGTTTAATGGTATCTTTAGCTCAAGCAGAACAGTTAGCCAATTTATCTGACAGTGACATAAATGAAGCAGTTGACTTTTATGTTGATGAACTGAAACAAATGGGATTGAAGAATAAAGAAACATGCCTAGTTGCATCTAATTTGGCTCTATTGATGACAGGGAGTCAAGATGTCTCCTTTATTGATACGTTACATACACTCGTGGATGATTTAAAACAAAGAGGGTTTAAAGTGAAAGGTATTCATTATATCTCCCTTGTATCATTAGCGTATATTATGCAAAAAAATGTGAGTATTGAGTTAGATGATTTGATGGAATTTGTGGACGAGGTGTGTGACAATGTGACGATTTTATTTGAAAAAGAATACAAACAGGCATTAGCTCTAAGTTTATTTGTTGAAAGCCAGTCATCTTCTCTGGCAATTCATGACGTAACAACTTTATCTGTGTCACTGAATCAAATCATTATACAGGAACAAACATTGATTGCTACAACGACTACTGCAGCATTTAAAACATCAAATAATTAAAGTAATGATTAAATTGTTACAATTATATGATACAAAATTGGACAAATAGCGTCTTAGAGGCTACAATGAAAAAGAGATTTTTTAGAGAATGAGGAGGACACAATATGTCCATGTTTTTAGATCAGGTGACAATAGATGTAAAAGCCGGTAACGGTGGCGACGGAATGGTCGCATTTAGACGAGAAAAGTATGTTCCTGATGGCGGACCAGCTGGTGGAGATGGTGGTCACGGAGGAAATATTATCTTAGTTGTTGATGAAGGCTTACGTACATTGATGGATTTTAGATATAATCGACGTTTTGCTGCAGAAGCAGGGGAGCATGGCATGAGTAAGGGCATGCATGGCCGAGGAGCTGAGGACAGTTTTGTCAAGGTTCCACCAGGTACGACAGTTAGAGACCAAGAAACGGGCAAATTATTAGGTGATTTATTGGTTCACGGACAAACACTAAAAGTAGCAAATGGTGGCCGAGGTGGACGTGGTAATTGCCGTTTTGCAACACCTAGAAACCCAGCACCAGAAATTGCTGAGAATGGTGAGCCAGGCCAAGAAAAGAAAATTGATTTAGAATTAAAAGTACTAGCAGATGTTGGGTTGGTTGGATTCCCATCAGTTGGAAAATCAACATTACTATCAGTTGTGTCTAAAGCACGACCAAAAATTGGAGCGTATCATTTTACAACGCTAGTTCCTAATCTAGGTATGGTAACGACAACAGATGGTCGTAGTTTTGTAATGGCAGATTTACCAGGACTAATTGAAGGCGCATCTGAAGGTGTTGGTTTAGGCACACAGTTCCTACGACATATCGAGCGAACACGAGTTATTTTACATGTGATTGATATGAGTGGAATGGAAGGTAGAGATCCTTTTGAAGATTATGAATTAATCAATAAAGAATTAGAGTCTCATGATTTGAGATTGTTAGAAAGACCTCAAATTATTGTGGCCAATAAAATGGACATGCCAGATGCAGAGGAAAATTTAAAAGAATTCAAGAAAAAAATACAGGCATTAAAAGAGGACGAGTTTGAAGAAGATATTAAAATCTTCCCAATTTCAGGAGTGTCTCAAAAAGGAATTGAACCTTTACTAAGCGCCACAGTTGATTTACTTGAGGTGACACCAGAGTTTCCATTATATGTGGAAGAGGATACAGAAGAAGATATTGTTAGATACGAGTTTCAAGATGATGAACCTGACTTTGTGGTATCACGTGATGATGATGCGACATGGGTACTATCAGGTGAAAAAATTGAAAAATTATTTATTATGACTAATTTTGACCGTGAAGAAAGTACTATGAAATTTGCACGACAATTACGTGGAATGGGCGTTGATGAAACGTTACGTAAAATGGGAGCAAAAGACGGCGATCTAGTAAGAATCCAAGAATTTGTATTTGAATTTGTTGATTAAAAAGTGAGTAGACATTGTCTACTCACTTTTTTTATTGGTCTAAATCTTTTTGTTGTAAAAATGATTCTCATTTGCTATAATAAGTTTACTAAGTTTTAGGGTTACCTAAAAAAATAATTAAATGAACCGAAAAGGAGTATGTATATGTTAGAATCAAGTTTGATTAAAGTTTTAGATATCACCAAAATAATGACGCAACCCATTGATATCGACTCTATCACAGTTGCTTATCAACATAAAATAGCTATAGAAAATGTAACGACTTCCATTCAGCCTGGTAAGATTACTGGGATTATTGGTCCGAATGGTGCAGGGAAATCAACTCTTTTAAAAGGCATTATTGGATTAATTAAAACGGAAACAGGGAGAGTGACAATTGGAGGACAACCAATTGATGCGATTCGAAAAAAAATTGCGTATGTGGAACAACGTAGTGCCATTGATTTGACTTTTCCAATAAAGGTAGATGAAACAGTCTTATTAGGCACATTTCCTAAAATAGGACTATTTAAACGGCCTAAAAAGGAAGACAAAGCTAAAGTTAAAGAGTGTTTAAAACAAGTGAAGATGGAGTCGTTCTCAAACAGACAGATTGGTAATTTATCTGGAGGTCAATTACAAAGAGTTTTTATCGCAAGAGCTCTTGCACAAGATGCAGATATTATTTTTTTAGATGAGCCATTTGTTGGGATAGATATGGTTAGTGAAAAAGTAATTGTGGACTTATTAAAACGTTTGAGAGATGAAGGCAAAACTATTGTCATCGTTCATCATGATTTACATAAAACAAGAGAGTATTTTGACAATATTATTATATTAAATCAACAACTAATTGCTTCTGGACCGGTGGATAGCACATTTATTACAAAAAACATTCAAGCTGCTTACGGAGAATCAATGGGGGATATTATGATTAAGGGAGTGAACGATTGATGATTCAACATTTTATAGATGGGTTAATTCAGTACCAATTTTTACGAAACGCGTTACTAACCTCTGTATTGGTAGGGGTGGTATCTGGCGTTATTGGTAGTTTTATTATTTTAAGAGGTATGTCATTAATGGGGGATGCTATCTCTCATGCTGTATTGCCTGGAGTAGCGATGTCTTATATGTTAGGAGCTAATTATATGATAGGTGCATCCTTATTTGGGATTGCAGCGGCAGGACTAATTGGATTTGTGACGCAAAAAAGTCAGTTGAAAAGTGACACAGCTATTGGTATCGTCTTTAGTTCATTTTTTGCCTTAGGGATAATACTTATATCCTTTGCCGAAAGTTCAACAGATTTATATCATATATTATTTGGGAATGTCTTGGCTGTAAGGCCGAGTGATTTATATACAACATTAGGTGTTACTATTTCAGTTATTATTTTTGTAGTGTTGTTTTATAAAGAATTGTTGGTCAGCTCGTTTGACCCAGTAATGGCAGAAGCTTATGGACTTAAAGTACAAGTGATTCATTATGCACTAATGTTTTTCCTAACGTTAGTGGCTGTATCTTCTTTACAAACAGTCGGAACGATTTTAGTTGTAGCGATGTTAGTGACACCAGCTGCAACTGCTTATTTATTAACAGATAGACTATCGATCATGATTTTTATAGCGTCCTTTATCGGTGCTATAAGTGCAGTTATTGGCTTGTTCTTTAGTTATTCTTATAATCTTGCATCTGGAGCAACTATTGTAATGACAACAGTTGTATTCTTTATAGCAGCGTTTATTTTTTCACCAAAACAAGGATTTGTATTTAAAAGAAAAGAGGCCGTAATAAATGAAGAAATCTAAAGTAGTCTTAGTGAGTCTAATCTCAATGCTCACACTTTTTATATTAGGAGCGTGTGGAACAAGTAGTTCAAGTAAACAAGAAAAATCATCAAAGAATGATAAGTTACAAGTGGTAACGACCAATTCAATATTGGCAGATTTGACGTTCCAAGTTGCCAAAGATAAAATTGACATTCATAGTATTGTACCTAGAGGAACTGATCCACATGAATTTGAACCATTACCTGAAGATATTTCTAAAGCAACGGATGCTGATGTTGTCTTTTATAATGGGTTAAATTTAGAAACAGGGGGAAATGGTTGGTTTAAGAAACTGATGGAAACCTCTAAGAAAAAGGAAAATGAAGATTATTTTGTGACAAGTGATGGTGTTGAGCCGATGTTTTTAACAAGTAAAGGACAAGAAACGGAGCAAGACCCACATGCGTGGTTAAGTATCACAAATGGGATAATCTACGTGGAAAATATAAAAAAGGTATTGTCTGACAAAGATCCAAAAAACAAGTCGTTTTACGAAGAGAATGCAAAGGAGTATATCACAGAATTGACTAAACTACATAATGATAATGTCAATCAGTTTTCAGATATACCAAAAGATAAGGCACTATTGGTAACGAGTGAAGGAGCTTTTAAGTATTTTTCAAAGGCATACGGGATTGATGCTGCCTATATATGGGAAATTAATACAGAAAATCAAGGAACACCCGAACAAATGAGTCGAATCATTGACAAAATTAAAACGACAAAAGTCCCTTCGTTATTTGTAGAACAAAGTGTAGATCCAAGAAGTATGGAGTCAGTGTCTCGAGAAACGAAACTGCCAATATATGAAACTATTTTTACAGATTCGTTGGCTAAAGAAGGTGAAACAGGAGATACTTATTATACAATGATGCAGTGGAATTTGGATAAGATACATGAAGGGTTAAATCAATAAAGTTAAAAAGTTGAGAATTAGGAAAAAATTCTCAACTTTTTTTATGTTTTGTTTTAATAGTAAGAAAAAAATTGATACAATAAAGAAAAGAGAATAGGAAGTGACTCACATATGAATCCAGATAAAGTAATTATTCTACATTTCGAAATAGATAGTTTATCTTATCAAGCTTTTTCTGAAATAAAAAAATTACATGTAGAGAAACAATTAATTGGTGAGCAAATGGCTATTGTGACACATTCAAATGATGGGAATCACCAATTTACAGTGAAGGAATTTATCGATTTTACAGGTAAAAATAATACCAATAAAGATGGGTTAATTGGTATGATGATTGGTGTATTAGGTGGACCGTTAGGGGTGCTTTTAGGTTGGTTTACTGGTAGTATGGTAGGAAGTGCTAAAGACATCAAAGACATACAAACGGCAAATAGTATCTTTAATCATTTGATTTCTTCTATTAGTGACGGCGAAACAGGCGTCATTTTGATTGCTAAGGAGGATGATAACAGACCTTTAAATGAGTTGATTTTTAATCAATTAAAAGGTAACATTACCCGGTTAGACTTAAATGATGTTAAAAAAGAAATTCAAGATGCACAAGACATTGAAAAGAACACTAAAGAACATGCTCAGACACATTGGAAAAAAAGACACACTGAGCAGTCATAAATTTAATAGAAAAGTAGGCACATAATGGACATACAATTTTTAGGTACAGGGGCAGGGGTCCCTTCTAAGCAACGAAATGTAACAAGTATTGCACTAAAATTACTTGATGAAAGAAATGCTGTTTGGTTATTTGATTGTGGAGAAGGTTCGCAACAACAAATTTTGCATACAGCTATAAGACCAAGAAAAATTGAAAAAATATTTATCACACATTTACATGGAGATCATATTTTTGGGTTACCTGGATTGATTAGCAGTCGTTCGTTTCAAGGTGGAGATGATACCTTAGAAATTTATGGACCAAAAGGGATTAAGGATTTTGTCAGAACTAGTTTGAGAGTATCTGAAACGCATTTGAAATATCCACTTAAATTTATTGAAATTGAACAGCCTGGCTTAATCTTTCAAGATAAAACGTTTAGTGTTTATTGTGAGGAGCTGGATCACCGTATAAAATGTTACGGCTACCGAGTTGAAGAAGCTGATTATACAGGGGAGTTACAAGTTGAAAAATTAAAAGAGCTAGGAATACCAGCAGGCCCTATCTATAAGAAGATAAAAGATGGAGAAATAGTTGAATTACCTGATGGACGTGTCATTAACGGTCAAGATTTCATTGGCGCTTCTAGAAAAGGCCGGACTGTGACAATTTTAGGAGATACGCGACTTCACCCAAATAGTTTGCTACTCGCACAAGATGCTGATGTATTAGTACATGAAAGTACATTTAATCAAAATGAAAGTCAAATGGCTAAAAGTTATTATCATTCAACCACAACTCAGGCTGCTAGTATTGCCAAAAAAGCTAATGTTAAGCAGTTATTATTGACACATATCAGTGCTAGATATTTAGGGAAAGCGTTGTATGATTTAGAAAAAGAAGCGCAACATGTGTTTAAAGCATCTAAAATAGTGAAAGATTTTGATATTATCACTGTTCCGCTTATTAAATAAAAAAGGAGTATCGATAACATGGGACTCTCAAATAATTTAGACAATAAAGTCGTACTTATAACAGGTGCATCAAGTGGGCTAGGTGAACAAATTGCGTATGAATCTGCTAGAAAAGGAGCTATTGTAGTATTGTGCGCACGTCGGGGCGATGAATTATCTCGGATTGCTGAGACCTGTCAGATATTATCTGGTAAACCAAGTTATTTTGCACCAGTAGATATTTCTGATTTTAATGATGTTGAGGATAAACTAAAACAATTAGAAACACGTACTCCTGATGTGGACGTGTTAGTCAACTGTGCTGGCTTTGGTGTATTTGATTCATTTACGGACATGGATATGTCCACAGCAGTACGTATGTTTGAGGTGAATGTTTTAGGACTTATGTATATCACGCAACATATAGCAATAAAAATGGCAGAACGTGGAGAAGGTCATATTATTAATGTTGCGTCTCAAGCGGGAAAGATGGCTACGCCAAAATCTAGTGTTTATTCTGCTAGTAAGTTTGCTGTACTTGGTTTTTCGAATAGCTTAAGATTAGAATTAAAGCCACTTGGTGTTCGTGTCATGACCGTCAATCCAGGACCAATCGACACATCATTTTTTGACCTAGCAGATCCAACAGGAAATTATTTAACTTCTATCAGTTGGCTTGTATTGGATGCACAAAAATTGGCTAAAAAAATAGTTCGAGCGATGGGAACGTCAAAACGAGAGATAAACAGTCCATTTGTCATGGAGATTGGAAGTAAATGCTATCAATTATTCCCAAGAATAGGGGATTATCTAGCAGGTGAGGTTTTTAATAAAAAGTAGAGGAGTGAATGAGATGAAAAATACGAGTAAGTTATTTTTTGTCCTCATTTTATCATTTATTGTTGTGTTATTTTCAGTTATAAATGCCCAACAAATTGAAGTGAATTTTGTTTTTGCTAAAGTATCACTGCCACTAGTTGTCATTATTATCGGTGCCGTATTAATCGGTGCACTAATAGTGTTTACAGTAATGACAGGATCTATTTGGAAAAAAAATAAAGAGTTAAAACAAATAAAAAATGAGTTACAAGAAACAAAGTTGCATATTAATGAAAGAGTCGAGGGTGAACTGGATACTCAAGTAGGCAGTTTAGAAGAACGACTTAAAGAAAAAGAATTAGAATTATCTGATTTAAGGCATCAAATGGTCAATCAAATGATGACAGATAAAGATGACGTGCCAGTTGATTAGTGATAGTACTAAAGAAGAAAAGAGAGAAAACATGCAGAGAGTAGATAAAAAAGATGTGAAACAAATCGATTATGGTATATTATTACCAGTGTTCGTGTTGTCCATTATTGGAATGTTATCATTATATGTGGCTTTATCTAATGACAGTGGTGTGAGTAATGTTGCCACACTGATGTTTCAACAAGGATTATGGTATGTGATTGGAGCCATACTGATATTTGTCATTATTCAGTTTAGTCCAAAGACGGTTTGGAAATTAACTCCGTTTGGCTATATCTTAGGATTGGGTGTCATGACAGCTTTGCTGTTTTACTATGATGCTCATTTAGCAGATAGGACAGGATCTAAAAACTGGTTTAGAATTGGTTCCTTAACCTTTCAGCCTGCGGAATTAATGAAAATTGCTTATATTCTTATATTAGCTTATATTGTTACCAAGCATAATGTGTCAAATAAGGACCGTACGCTTCAAACAGATGGCTTATTAATTCTAAAAATGATACTTGTCACCATTCCAGTTGGTATATTACTACAGTTACAAAATGATTTTGGAACGATGTTAGTGTTTATTGCCATATTAGGTGGTATTTTTATCATGTCGGGGATATCATGGAAAATTATTGTCCCAGTTGTAGCGACTTTTTTTGTACTAGGTGCAGGCGTCATATTTTTGGTTACAACAGATGGTGGTCGTGATATTTTATACGGAATTGGCTTCAAAAGTTATCAGTTTGCTAGAATTGACTCTTGGATTGATCCATTCCATGACGCAACGGGTAATTCATACCAACAAGTACAGGCGCTAAAAGCGATTGGATCTGGTGGTGTATTTGGTAAAGGGTTTAATGTATCTGATATTTATGTTCCAGTTCGAGAATCAGACATGATATTCTCGGTTATTGCTGAGAACTTTGGGTTTG
Source organism: Vagococcus sp. (assembly GCA_052104115.1). Taxonomy (GTDB): domain Bacteria; phylum Bacillota; class Bacilli; order Lactobacillales; family Vagococcaceae; genus Vagococcus. The sequence goes on from JBQELZ010000001.1 coordinate 173,008, forward strand.
TTGGGAGCACATTTGTGATATTATTGTATTTTATTTTAATTTACCGGATGATACGAGTTTGTTTTGATACTAATAACGAATTTTTTTCTTATATCGCAACAGGTGTTATTATGATGATATTATTCCATGTGTTCGAAAATATAGGAGCAAACATTGGATTGCTACCACTAACCGGTATTCCATTACCTTTTATCAGTCAAGGTGGGTCCTCATTAATTAGTAACATGATTGGTGTGGGATTAGTGATGGCGATGAGATATCAGTACCATCCAGAACAATATGATATGACTTATTAAAAAAAATGCTACCCAATAGGTAGCATTTTTTTAATAAGAAAAGATAACGCTCGCTTGTTTATGACTAATATGATGAATGGTGTCTTCTGTATTGATTGTAAAGAGAATTAATTCATTAAATGAATCAATTTCAGTGATGTGTATCTTATCACCAATGTTTAGATGAATAGAGTTTAGATAATTTAGAACATTCGCATCATCCATCACTCGGCAGATTTCTGGAGAGTCTCCGACTTGAAATTCAGACAAGGGAGTTATGGCAGGTTCACGGTAATTTTCTTCTGTTGGAATGATACCACCATGTGGACAAGTAGTTGGGTTTCCAAGATAGTCATATAATTTTGAGAAAAAAACAGAATCTTTTACATGTTCTAATTCTTCAGATAAATGATGCAAATCGTGTAAAGAATACTCCAGTTTATCATAAAGAAATGTTTCAATAATCCGATGATTTCTAATGATAACTATTGTTTTATTTAATCCTTCAAGGGTTAATTTAACACCAGTATAAGGTTTATAATCGATTAAACCATCTTGTTTTAATTTTTCTACCATTTCTGTTACAGAAGCAGGGGACACACTTAAATGAGTGGATAGAGTTTTGTTTGAAACAAACTCATCAATGCCATTATTTTCATAGATGGCTTTTAAATAGTCTTCTTTATTGCTTGATGCTTTTTTCATTTTGGTTCCTCCTACCAAATTATTTGTTGGCATGTTACGTATTCCCTCTAACCTATCCATTTTATCACATAATTTATTAGATACAAAAAAATATTATGAAGACTCGCATACTTTTTTTAATTTCAGTATGCTATACTAAAAAGGTGAAATTTGAAAGTGAGGATGATTAATATGGCAACTTTTTATTGGTACCCAAAATGTTCAACTTGTAAAAAAGCAAAAGTTTGGTTAGATGCAAATAACATTGAGTATACATTAATCGATATGATAGAAACGCCACCAGCTAAAGAATTATTTGTTAAGTGGATGACTACAAATGATTATCCTATTAGACGCTTTTTTAATACAAGTGGTGGACATTATAGAGAGCAAAATCTTAAAACTATTGTCAATGATTTTTCAAAAGAAGAAGCAGCAAGTAGACTATGTGTGGATGGAATGTTGATAAAAAGACCAATTATGGTTGTAGGGGATAAAGTATTATTAGGCTTTAAAGAGGCTGAGTATGAGGGATTATTTTTATAGATAGAAAGTAGGGTAAACATGTCTGAGACAAATTTATGGATAAAAGAAGAAGATAACGTTAGACGAGTTGGCTTAACTGCTCATGCACAAGATGACTTAGGAAGCATTAGCTTTGCTATGTTACCTAAAATCGGAAAAGACATTGCGATAGGTGATGAAGTGGTTGAACTTGAAGCGGAGAAAGCCGTAGTAGAGTATGAATCACCTGTTTCTGGTACGGTTGTAGAAGTAAATGAGGCAGCTTTATTAACACCAACATTACTAGATGAACCAGATGCTTGGTTATATGCAGTAGAAAAAAAGTAGAAAGATAAGGGAGCTTATCTTTCTTTTTTTGTTTTAAAAATTAAGGAAAAAATTCACATTTTTATCAAATATCTGTTCATCTTGTCTTTGATTTATGTTAGAATTTGGATGAAAGCTTTGTGAAATAATAACTTAAATATAAAAAAACAACTCTATTGATTTTAGTTGTTTATTGTGAGGAGAATAAAGATGACATTAGCTAAGATAGTTTATGCCAGTATGACTGGTAATACAGAAGAAATTGCTGATATTGTAGAAGAAAAATTAGAAGATGCAGGCATTGAAGTCGAGTGTGAAGAGTGCTCAGATGTAGATTCAGACTTTTTTGAAGATGCAGACATCTGTATTGTTGCAACTTATACATATGGAGATGGAGACTTACCATTTGAAATGGAGGACTTTTTTGAGGATTTAGAGAAAGAAGAGTTAAGTGGTAAACTATTTGGTGTTGTTGGATCAGGAGATAAAGATTATGGTGATTTTTATTGCCAATCAGCTAGAGATTTTATAGAACAGTTTGAAAAAACAGGGGCTACAAAAGGGGCTGAGTTAGTGTGTATTGAAAACAATGCCGAAGATGAAGATATCAACACACTACAACGATTTGTAGAAGAATTATTGGAAAGTGTAGACTAATCATAAGACTAGGAAAAATTTCCTAGTCTATTTCATTTTTATCATAAATTAAATTTAAGAAGAGGATGTCAAAATTATGAAACACAGTATCACAATGGATGGGAACACAGCAGCAGCTTATATATCATATGCGTTTACCGAAGTAGCAGCAGTTTATCCTATAACTCCCAGCTCTACTATGGCAGAAGTAGTAGAAGAGTGGTCTGTAAAATCGAGAAAAACAATTTTTGGTGAGCCGATGAAAGTAATTAATATGCAATCAGAAGCTGGAGCAGCTGGGGCTGTTCATGGTTCATTAAAAGCTGGCTCACTTACATCAACATACACTGCGTCGCAAGGGTTACTTTTGATGATTCCAAACATGTACAAAATTGCTGGAGAGCTACTTCCAACTGTTTTCCATGTGGCAAGTCGTGCTTTAACAACTAACGCCTTAAGTATTTTTGGAGATCATGGAGATGTGATGGCAGCAAGGCAAACAGGTTTTTGCATGTTGGCAGAAAGTTCAGTTCAAGAAGTGATGGATTTATCTGCTGTTGCTCATTTAGCAAGTATTGAAGCAAGTTTGCCATTTATGAATTTTTTTGATGGATTTCGAACAAGTCATGAACTGCAAAAAATTGAAGCGATTCCTTATGAAGATTTAGCGAAATTGATCAATAAAGAGGCATTGCAGGCGTTTAGAGATAGAGGGATGAATCCGAATCATCCAAGTGTGTCTGGGACAGCTCAAAATCCAGATATTCATTTTCAACAGCGAGAAACAGTCAATTCATATTATGATAATGTTCCGAAGATTGTGCAACGCTATATGCAAGATATTAACACGCTTAGAGGGACTGATTATGACTTAACAGATTACTACGGAGCAGAAGATGCTACGGAAGTGATTATATCTATGGGGTCAGTTTCTCCAACCATCAAACAAACTGTAGACTATTTAAATCAACAAGGTCGAAAAGTAGGACACATTAATGTTCATCTATATCGACCGTTCCCTACGGAAAATTTATTAGAAAAATTACCACATACAGTAGAGCGTGTAGCTGTTTTAGATAAAACAAAAGAACCAGGAGCAGATGGGGAACCACTATTACTTGATGTCCAAAGTGCTTTATATCGTCATGCTAATCGACCGATTGTTATTGGCGGACGATATGGATTAGGCTCAAAAGATGTGTCTCCAAATCAAATTAAGGCTGTTTATGACCATATGATGTTACCAGTTGATCAATTAAATTATCGATTCACTGTGGGGATAAATGATGATAACACTCATTTATCTTTACCTGTAGGAGAAGTGTTAGATTTAACGACGCCTGAGACATTCCAAGCAACATTTTGGGGATTTGGGTCAGATGGTACAGTGGGTGCTAATAAGCAGGCTATTAAAATTATAGGGGATCATACAGACTTATATGCACAGGCTTACTTTTCTTATGACTCTAAAAAATCAGGTGGGCTCACCAACTCTCATTTGAGATTTGGTAAAGAACCGATTACGTCAACGTACTTGATTAAACAAGCAGATTTTGTCGGATGCCACAATGCGGCTTATATACATCAGTATGATTTATTAAAAGACATGAAACAAGGCGGTACGTTCTTGCTAAATACCACATGGGATGAAGAACGTGTACACCGATTACTACCTAAACGATTGAAAAAAGCCATTGCTGACAAAGAAGTGTCATTCTACATTATTAATGGGATGGATATCACACAAAAAGCAGGATTAGGGAGACGAATTAATACTGCCATGTCTACAGCATTTTTTGAATTGACACATATACTGACAAGAGACCAGTTTATTCCTTATTTAAAAGAGGAAGTAGAAAAAGCTTACGGGAAGAAATCAACAGAGGTTGTGTCTAAAAATCATCACGCCATTGATTTAACGTTAGATTATTTAATTAAAATTGACGTTCCATCTGAATGGAAAGACATAGAATTGTCAGAAAAAACAATTGATTATTCAAAACCAAAATATGTTCGAGATATTTTAGAACCTATTAACCGACAAGAGGGTAACGATTTATCTGTAAAAATGTTGATTGATAATCAGATGACTACTGGTAGTATGCCTGTTGGAACGGCAGCCTATGAAAAAAGAGGTATTGCACTAGAAGTTCCTGAGTGGCAACTCGATGCCTGTACGATGTGTAATGAGTGTGCATTTGTATGCCCACATGCGGCTATTCGACCATTTTTAGCAGATGAATCCGAAATGACCGATGCACCTGAAGGCTTTTTGGTCCGTGAAATGCGTGGAGCAGATGGTTTAATGTACCGTATCCAAGTTTCTCTTGAGGATTGTACTGGGTGTGGACTCTGTGTAGATGCTTGTCCTGCTAAGGATAAGGCATTGATAATGAAGCCTTACGAGGATCAAAGAAAAGAAGCAGTAAACTGGGCTTTTGCCATGACCTTAAAACAAAAGGCTAATCCAGTGAAGAAAAAAGCAAGTGTCAAAGGCTCTCAATTTGAAAAACCACTTCTTGAGTTTTCTGGAGCATGTTCTGGTTGTGGAGAAACACCTTATGTTAAACTGTTAACTCAGTTATACGGAGATCGTATGATGATTGCAAATGCCACAGGGTGTGCGTCTATCTGGGGAGGATCATCACCCGCGACACCATATACGATGAACGATGAGGGGCAAGGACCAGCATGGAGCAATTCACTCTTTGAGGACAATGCCGAATTCGGATTTGGAATGTATATTGCCAATAAAACCAAAAGAACACAATTGGCTCATAATATGAAGACAGCTATTTCTTCGGACGTTGGGTCACCATCACTTAGAGAATTGATGGCAGATTGGATTGACACTCGTATGGAAGGTGAAGGATCTAGACAACGTTCTGCGAAATTGGAAGCAGCATTGAGAGAAGAAAAATCAGATAGCTTGTTACTTCAAGAGATTTATAGGCAAAAAGATTTGTTTGTTAAGCCGAGTCAGTGGATTATTGGTGGAGATGGTTGGGCTTATGATATTGGATTTGGAGGTATTGATCACGTACTCGCAAGTGGAGAAGATGTGAATATCTTTGTTATGGATAATGAGGTGTATTCAAACACGGGAGGCCAAACGTCTAAAGCAACACCTGCAGCTGCCATTGCTAAATTCTCATCAGATGGTAAAAGAACATCTAAAAAAGATTTAGGGTTAATCGCGATGACATATGGTCATGTTTATGTAGCACAAATTGCATTAAATGCAAATCCAACTCAGGCCATTAAAGCCATTGAAGAAGCCGAAAAATATCCTGGACCATCCTTAATTATTGGATATGTTCCTTGCATTAATCACGGTATTAAGGGCGGTATGAGTCAAGCTTTACAAGTCACAAAAGATGCAGTGGAGTCAGGCTATTGGCCATTGTATCGCTATAATCCAGAGCTAATATTAAAAGGAAAAGAACCAATGAAAGTGGATTATAAAAAATCAAATTTTGACCGATTACCAGATTTCTTTAAAGAGCAAACTCGTTTTTCAGCATTGAATCATGTGATCCACGATGAAGAAGAAGTCGCTCATTTATTAGAAAAATCAGCAGATGATGCGATTGAAAAAGCACAGACTTATAAAGAATTATCAGAAAAATAAAAAAAGTATGATTGTCAATTAGGCAATCATACTTTTTTATATGTCTATGGTAGCTGTCTCCATGTAGCCTTTGCCATTTTCTTTTGCTTTATACAAAATATCATCGGCATACTGGTATAAATCAGTCGCTTTTATAGGTACTTGTTTGTTTGTAGTGGCTCTGAAGTGAACCAGTCCAATTGATAAACTGATTGGTACGACCTCGTCTTCCAACATAAGAGGTGACTGCTTTAATTGGGTTAAAGCTTTAGCCAGAAACAGGTCTGGATCTGGAGATGTTGGTGGGAAAAAGACAGCAAATTCATCACCACCAATACGACAAACCTTTGGAAAGCGTGTTTCTGATGTATCCTTGGATAAAATATGAGCGGTTTGTCTTAAAACTTGATCCCCAACAGGATGCCCATAAGTATCATTGATCAGTTTAAAATCATCAATATCAATAATTGCTAAAGAAAAAGGACTTTGATTATAAAGCATATCATTGTACCCATGATCTAGAAAAAAATAAAAAGATTCCTTATTGTAAACACGAGTCAAACTATCATAGGTGGATGAAGTACGATAAACATGAATGGTTTGAGAAACAGAGATAGATTGATGAATAAACCAAGACGTTAATAAAAAGATACTTGAAAAGATAATAAAGTGAATAGATATGTTAATGAGTTGTTGCTGTCTCCAAATGGGATAAAAAATAATGGAAAAAATAACGGTCCTTACAATTAACACTGAACTTAAAAAAAGTAAGGCAGATTTTTTAGGTGGAACATTTCGTTTAAAAAGGTAGATACTTACAACTAATAAAGTAACTGTTAGAAAAAAATTATTAACATACTCTGATGGAGGTGCGGCTATATAATAGTATTGTATCGTTTTGGCGATAATCAGAGTACTAGTTGTGACAGTCCCAATTAAAGGTGTACCGTAGTAAACAGAAAAATAAATTGGTAAATATCTAACATCAATCGGTCGAATAGTAGGTGCTGGAATCCCGTTTAATGAAATTAGAAACCCTAAACAACCGATGATAATACCTAAAACGACTTGTAAGGGGATAGAAACCGATACTTTATCTGATTTAGGCAAAAAATCATCCACTAGCCTATTTTTTTTTAAAGAAAATTTAACTGAAAAAAAATAGAGAGTGAGTGTTGTACCAATAATAATCGAAAGATTAATAATATAAGCATTCCAAAAATTAAGCATATTTTACCCTTACTTTCTTTTAATGGATATCTGAATAATTTAATTTATTAGGTTGTATCTGATAGATATGCTGAACGGCATGTCTGATTGTTCCCCAATCATTGTTAGAAGGGATATCGTCTACAACGACTAATTTATCCAATGGAAGTAAGTCAGTATTAAATGTTGTGACGATGATATGGTAATCATCAAAATCTGATTCAGATGTTTGATCTAAAAAAATAATGGAATCGTCATAGGAAACGATATTTATTTTGTCTCCAAAATTTTTTTTAATGATTTTGGTTAAAAATTCGGAATGATCTTTTCCTAAATGACTCATGACTAAAATAGATGCCTTTTGTTTTTTTGATTCTAGAATACTTGGTAGATCGTTCCACTTTATCATGACCCAATAAAGGACGACATAATGAAAGGAGGTATACCAAGGAAACCCGGTGTTTTTTTCCATTTTTAATAATGCCTGTTCAATGACTTGGTTAAACACAGGAAACTGTTCTTTAATGGCTAATCCATTGTAAAAGTAGTGATCATAGATAATGTAATTTCGAAATGGATAAATAGTGTGATATAGGTACAAGTGTTTCATTGTTCCCTCTAATTTTTCTGATAATTCATTGCTTAATTTTAAATCAAATACATCTCGTAATGTTTTGACAAATTGTTCAATTTCTTTTGTAATCATGAGTTGTTCACTCTTAGATTCCCAACAATGTCGATGATAAAAAATGGCATACAGTAAGTCTGTGACCAATTTTTCGTTTACTTTTAATCCGTATTGCATGGCCATGTCTTCTAGAGGCAATTTATTTTTTAATAGTGTATCATACATTTTTTTTGAAAAGTGAAAGTCAGGAGCATGGTCGATAAAAAAACCTTGACTTTGCCTAACAAGACTAACATTTATTGTATGATTTAAATGAATGATTTGATTTTCATCACATTCAGAATTTAATGCCAGTAAAATATTTTTAGTAAATTCAATGGACTTTTTTTTATCAGATGGGAATGGCCATTCCGTAATAGAATAGGCTTCACGAAAAAAGCTCGTATAAAAAAAACGAACATAAAACTCATTGACACCTAAAATACGGCAAGGTTTTTTTTCCAAAACAAGCCCATACCTGTTCAATGATTCTGCCATTGCATTCGTTATTCTATAAAGAGATGATTCGCTAATAAATAATTTTTCTCCCCATTTTTCTATGCTTAGAGTTGTATTAAAAAACATCGATTCAAGCAATCGAAAAGCCTCAGATTTTTTTAATACATAACGATAGACCACTTCTACATGACTGCTTGGCTGAGTAATCAATCGCACTCCATTTTTTTTAGATGTTTCTATTAGTAAATGTGGATACCAGTTATCTTTTAAAAAACTGACATCGTTATTGATTGTACGTAGAGATGCGTTATTCTCTTTAGCTAATTCATTTGAGCTAATCCAATCTGATACTTCGTTTAATTGCTCTAATATATGTAATCTACGTTGAGTAGGTGCATCTAGTAGTTCGCGCATTCCCCTTCCCCCTTTGTGCGAATTCTTGATGGTACATTAAAAAGAATTTTAAGTGTATCATAAAATGTTTTCAAAATTAAAAAAACAACACTGTTTATGAGATAGTTTTAATAGTTTGTTCAAATCCCTATATATAAAGATACAATATTTTTTGCAATAAATCTACTTAATTAAACAACATATTTTATATTTATATTATTTTTAATTGTTATGTTATGATAAAAATCTTCACAAATCATTCAAATGAAAGTCTAAACAAAAAAAGAAATATCTGTTAAAATAAGTATATTATATAAAAGGGGGAATTAATTATGTACATGCCATTATTGTTTGATAGTACGTATATATTAGTTATCATAGGTATGTTGATTTCGATGGTCGCATCAAATTATGTGAATTCAACATATAGACGATTCGAAAAAGTAAGTAATGAGAAGGGATACAGAGCGTCGGATGTAGCTCGAATGATTTTAAGCTCATCTAACATAAGAGATGTAAAAGTGACGCAGATTTCTGGAGATTTAACAGATAATTACAACTCTCATACCAAATTATTGAGTTTATCTGAAACCGTATCAGATTCTCGGTCAGTCGCTGCTATAGGAGTTGCTGCGCATGAATGTGGTCATGCTATTCAAGATCAAGAAGGGTATTTCCCGTTAAGATTAAGAGCAGGGTTAGTACCAGTGGTAAATTTTGGTGCCAAAATATCCATTCCGTTAATTTTAATAGGTGCCATAATTTCTAGTAGTTCACCGTTTTTGATTAACTTAGGTTTATGGTGCTTTGCGTTAACGTTCTTGTTTCAAGTTGTGACCTTACCAGTTGAATTCAATGCCTCTAGACGAGCATTGGCTGTGTTACAAGAAGATCATATATTGGATGAACAAGAACTAGCTATGGCAAGAAAAGTACTAATTGCTGCAGCGTTAACCTATATTTCTGCAGCAATTGCTTCATTGTTACAATTATTAAGATTGGTCATTTTATTTGGTAATAAAAGAGATAGATAATGTTAATGAATTAATAAATAGCATAGGGTGAGATCTGTCATACTTTTTAATGAGAGACCAGTCCGTTCGCTAAACTTATCTAACTTGTATTGTAAAGTATTTCGGTGAATGTATAGTTCTTTTGAAGCAGAGGAGATATTTCCTTGTTTAAGCCATAAGGTTTTGATAATGGTTTGCAGTTCATCATCTAACTTTAATGACGTTTTTAAATATTGCATAATTTGACTTGCTTGAATGGTTGACTGTGTTAAGTAAGTGAGAGAAATATCTTGAAAGGATATCACTCTATCATAAGAAAGTAGGTCTGTAGTGAAAAGGTGACATTCTTCTTTAAAAAACAACGGAAATTGAGTTGTAGCAGGATAAAACATACCAATACAGACCTGTGACTTGATAAGAAAATCACTTTCTAATGTTAAAAGCATTCCTTCAATATCAGAAGCATTATGAGAGATAAGTGATTTTTTTTCAATGATAAGCGCATGAGTCGTATCAATAAAGAAAGAATCTTCTACTTGATTAAATAAATGTGAAAAGTGAGTCAACCAGTCTTTGGACAAAGGGGACTCATTTTTCAATTTGATGTGAATCACACGGTATTCCCCTTCTAGGTTTGGAAATGGTTTATCACAATACAAATAATGATACCAAGGATGTTCATGAATGTTAGATAGTTGTTTTGTGAGAGGAAATAACGATTGAAGCAAGATAATTTCCCTGTTGTGCAATTGTGCTAACGGTATATGGAACCACTGTTCATTGATTGGGAGAGATAATACATCTGTTTCATCAGATGATGTCGAATGAAGTGTTCCAAATGGATAGAGATGTTTTAAATCATCAATAGACATAGGATTAATCCTTTCAAATATAATAGTTATAGTTTACCATATATTAATGAAAACTGTTTTTTTATGATATGATAAATAAGAGAATAAGCTAAAGAAAAAAGAGGGAAAGATATGTTTTTAAGGACTGTATCACTAACGCAAGATCAAAAAGAACACTTCATGAGAGAAGCGATAATAGAAGCGAAAAAAGCTGAAATTATGGATGAAGTTCCGATAGGTGCTATTGTCGTATTGGATGGAGAAATTATCGGGAGAGGGCACAACGTTAGAGAGCATTCCCAAGATGCCACGACCCATGCTGAAATGATTGCTATTCGAGAAGCCAATAGAAAAGTGGGAAGTTGGCGGCTGGAAAAAGCCCAACTATTTGTTACTTTAGAGCCGTGTCCGATGTGTAGTGGTGCTATTTTGTTATCACGAGTAGAGCAAGTTTATTTTGGAGCATCAGATCCAAAAGGTGGAACGGTAGGTAGTTTAATGAATTTGTTACAAGATAACCGGTTTAATCATTTTTGCTATGTGGAAAGCGGTATATTAGAAAAAGAGTGTGGTTTTTTACTAACTCAATTTTTTAAACAGTTACGACTTATAAAAAAAGAAAAAAAGCTCAAAAAGGACTAGCTTTATAAAAATATTTTTAGTATAATAGAGATTGTCGCAAGACTAGGACAATGGTGGGCTCGCGAAGCGTGTCAGATCTGGAAGGAAGCAGCACTAAGTGGGTGCCGCCATGTGTCTGATTATAAGTAACTGTCAAAGTCCAATAAGGGCTTTTTTATTTATAGCTAAAAACCACAGTGGATACGAGTATCTAACTGTGGTTTTTTTATTATTGTCGAGTCTCTTCAAGTATTTCTAACACGTCTTTAATCACTAATTTAGCAGCATCTTCATCCTCAACAAAGTTGTATTTATCCCCATCAATTTGTATTTTCGGACTTTCATCATATTGCTCGAACCATGCTTCATATCGTGTGTTTAATTCTTTGTAATAATCATATAAAGTTGGGTCAAATTCTAATTGTTCGTATGGACGATTCCGCTTTTTTATACGGTCTAACATGGTTGGTAAGGAAACCTTTATATGTACTAATAAATCAGGATGTTTTTTATGAGCAGCATATGGAAGTTCTTCCATCATATTTTCTAAAAGCTCATCGTAAACAGCTACTTCTTGATCAGATGCGCGACCTAAATCTGCATTTAAATGAAACAAAAGTGAATCTTCATAAATGGAGCGATCTAATACATTGTTTTCATGTACTAATGCTTTTTTGATGCTTTCAAATCGTTTGTTTAAAAAATAAATTTGTAGTAAAAATGAATATTTTTCAGGATCTTTATAAAAAAGTGGTAAAATTTCATTGTCTTCTACCGACTCATAAAATACCTCACTATTTAATTCATCTGCTATCATTTGCGATAGACTTGATTTGCCTGCTCCTATGGTACCAGCTAACACGATCACACTCATTTCCTCCTTAACCCCTAACTATATATGGTGTTTATAATGTATAGATTATATTTTATCATACAGTATATAGTATAACCAATTAAAAAATAGTAAGAAATAACATAAAAAAAGTAGCTCAAATTCTTTAGAATTGAGCTACAACGCGTAAATTTAATCTTCATTAGGATCATCAATTGCATCTTGATGAGTAGGGTGAACAGTTCCTTCTAGATGATCTGGTCCAGCGTAAATGGTATATAATTTTAACGGAGTGTCTCCGGTGTTGACGACATTATGCCACATATCAGCTGGGACAAAAATAGCATCATCATCTGTGACTTCTTTTTCAAATGTTAAATCCGTTTCAGTTGCTCCCATTTTACAAATGCCTTGTCCAGCTTCGATTCGTAAAAATTGGTCAATACCATGATGAACTTCTAGTCCGATATCGTCTCCAGGTTGAATAGTCATTAAGGTTACTTGTAATTTAGAGCCAGTCCAAACAGTGGTACGGTAATTGTCGTTTGCTAATGTCCAATCCTCAATATTTTCTACAACTGGTTGTTTCCCGCGGTCAGTAAAATCAAATGTCATAATTCATTCCTCCAATTCATTTATTACAATCATAGTGTAACAAGTTTGTTTTTTTAATGATAATAGAAAGCCTTAAATGAAAATGATAATCATTGATAACGCTGTGTGTATTAGGTTTATTAATAATTAATATTAAATAAAAGCCTTTCACTATGAGTGGAAGGCTTTTAATAGTTAGTTGTTTTGTTTGACCTCTTCAAAAGCAGGTAGACCAACATAAACTTCTTCTTTTAAAACATGACGTTTGTATGTTTTAATGCGGTAAATATGATAGGTAAATACAGCAACGTTTGCTAAAAGAGCAATAAAACTTGCGACAAATAAGGCGGTACTACTATGTGAGCTGGCAACTGCAAATTTTGAATCTCCTACAAAGGCTGGGAAACTCATAGTGAACATCATCCAAAAAGCAAGTGTTTGAGCACGATGTTGTAGCCAAGCTCCTTTCTTTATAAGAAAGGCAGGGACTGTACATGATATTAACAGACCTAAACCAGCATAGAATGAATGGTCAGATACGCAGTTATAAACATAAGCGAAATTCCATAAATCATAGGCAATAATCCAGAACCACATTTGATCTGCCCAAACCATGTCTTTCTTTTTATTTTTACTAATTTGTATTCCCATCCAACCAGAAATTGTTAGAATATTTAGAATACCTGCGACTCCATTCATGATGTTCCAAATACCACCATTCATAAAGACACCATCTACCATACCGTGTAGTGAATAGACTTGGAAATCTCTGATTACAGCTTCTGTAATATTTAAGGCTAAAATGAAGGCAGGAAAGGCCATCATCCATTTCTTATTCTCAGCACCTTTAATAAAACGAAGAGCTAAGAAACCTAAACAACCAGCTAAAGCTGAATAGACTTTAACCCAGTGAAACCATGTACCTGTGCTACTTCCTGGTCCAGCTGTAGTTGGCCAAACAAAAATGGTTAAGAATATAGGTAAAGCGGTAAATAAAATAAGTGCGACCCATTTGTTTAGACGAGCAAGTTCATTCATGAACATTAGTCCCCCGACGACAACAAACCACATAACGACTGAATACCAAGGAATGGATTCAAAGAAAAACATAGTAAAACCTCCTATAAAATATCGTAACAATTTCTTTGTTACATCTTTATCATACTGATTATGAGAGGGATTTATATAAACAATCGTTAAAATTTGCACAAAAATTGTGCAAATATCACATATTGTCCAATTGTTTTTGATTGTTAATAATTAATTCGATACTGCCTTCTGTTACGCGTTCAATTCTATTAATGACATCTATTTTTGGCTCAGCAAGTCGAGTCACTAACCAATGTATGACTTGAGCCACAATAGCACGACCATAAAAGTCAGCAATTTGTTTTTTTAGTTCTGTAGACAGGTCTATTGAGTTGTAGGTTTGTGTCATAATTTCCATAAGCATGTCATAGGTAATATGGTATAAAAAATGTTCTAAACGATCCCTACTTAATGAGTTAAATGTGTTCAAACAAAATGTACGATTTTCTTCGGTATAGTTAAGGACGCTAAGCAGGCCATCTTTCCAAGTCGTTATGTCCTCAAAGGAATCAAGACCTTTGACAATTTCGTTATCATAGGTCCACTCTAATAAATCATTGATATCAGAAAAATGATAGTAGAAGGTATTTCTGGAAAGACCAGCTTCTTTAGTCACATCTAAAATAGTTAATTTGTCCAATTCAGTATGTAGCATTAGTTCTTTTAATGCTAAGGATAATGCTTTTTTTGTTAGGTTCATTCATCTGCATCCTTTCTCAGTATTATCATTGCTTTCTATTATATTGTGAAAGAGTGTATATAACAAAGGTTTTCTTTAAATGATAAAAAAACTACTAAAAACTATTGAAATTTTTTGTGATAGGTATAAAATATAACTATTAGCCCTTTTAGTTTAGTGGTAGAACATCGGATTCGTAACCCGGTAACATCAGTTCGATTCTGGTAAGGGGCATAAAAAAGTGAGATATTTATATCTCACTTTTTTTGCAGTAAAATTTTGTGAAATAAACATGAATTTTACAAAAAATATCATTCGATTTACAGTAGGTTAAATAGGGGGTAAATGTTTTTTTACTTGTTATTTTTGTTCGAAATAAGTCTTATATATCTGTTAATTAATATCAAATTTGTTTTACAAATAGTTATATAAAAATGTTTTAAAGGTATCTATTTCATAAAAAATATTTTTTTTGGTTTTCACAGGTTCGATTTTGTCGTATCATAGTGTGGAACAAAATACATAAATATTTCTAAGGTCGCATATGAGTATGTGATATGTCACCTAGTGATAAAATAGGAGGAAGTTCATGTTTAAAAAAGGATTAGCTGAAGTAGTTGGAACATTTTTACTAGTGTTTATTGGAACTGGTACAGCTGTATTGAGTGGCTCTATAGTTGGGCCGTTAGGAATTGGATTAGGATTTGGATTGGCGATTATGATTGCAGCCAATACAGTTGGCTCTATCTCAGGAGCACATTTAAACCCAGCTGTGACAATAGGTTTCTTGATTAATAAAAGAATGGGTGTTCAAGAATTTATTTATTATATTGTTGGTCAAACAGTGGGAGCACTTCTTGGAACAATCGCGTTACATGGTATTCTAAGTGCGACTGATTTAGGAACCGATAATTTAGCTCAAACAACTTATAGTGAGATTTCAACAGGTGGCGCTTTCTTTGTGGAAATGCTATTAACCTTTATTTTAGTATTCGTTATTATGTCAGTAACAAGTAAAGTAGGGGAAACATCATATAATGGATTAGCGATTGGATTAACGTTAACGGCGCTACATTTTATAGGGGTTCCATTAACAGGGATGTCAGTAAACCCAGTTCGATCATTAGCTCCCGCTCTATTTGTTGGTGGAGATGCGATGAGTCAATTATGGCTATATATCCTTGCACCATTAGTAGGTGGCATACTAGCTGCGATTGTGGCTAAGTTTTTATTGTCTACAGAAGATTAATTACAACAAAAAACAGACTAACTAGATGTTGTAGTTGGTCTGTTTTTTTGCTAGATAAAAATTTGAATAACTTTGACTCCTGCTCGTTCAATTTGGCTTAACACATCATTTGAGCTATATTGATCTGTAATCAAGTAGTCAAAAGATGTAATGTCACCAAATTTAAACTTAGAGGTTTTTCCTACTTTTGTATGGTCTGCGACAAGTATTTTGTTTTTAAGTGTTTTTTTTGTCATGACTTCATTTACTTTTGCCTCATATAGATTATGAGTTGTCACACCGTTTTCGATATCAATACCACTGCATCCTAAAATACAAATATCTGCATTTGTTTTTAGTAATGTATTGGTCGCTATGTCTCCAACTAATGCATCTTGAGATTGTCTAATTTCTCCACCTGTAAGAATGTAAGTAGAGGCATCACCTTTGTTGAAATCCATAATTTTTAGGCTATTAGATATAACAGTGAGGTCTGTGATATCTAAGTTTTCAAGTGTACTTAGGGCTGTTGTGCTCGCGTTAAGAAATAGAGTGTCATAATTATTAATGAAAGATGCTGCTTTGTGTCCAATCATTTTTTTAACACGCAAAGGACCAGTTTCAGTAATCATAGTTTTTTTCTTGTTATTGTAACTACAATAACCATGATTTCTTATAATGTCATTTTTCTTTTTGAGCGCGAGTAAATCACGACGAATTGTACTAAGAGAGACATTGAGTTCCAAAGCTAAATCCTCAGTTGTCATTTGACCACGATCTTTCAAAACATCCAAAATATCATTGTGACGTTTTTCAATGTTTTTAACTGAATTTTTCATCATAGTCACGCTCCTTTCTATGCTATCCTTTGTTCACCATTACTATACCATACGTATCATATGTTGTCTTTTTTAAGCTTTTAATGTTCAAAAAATCACAAAATGGTTATATTTAAAGGTTGTTGATTTAATAGCGGTTTATTAAAGAATTAGAGGAAACGTTTTCTTCATTAAAGTCTTTTTTATGAGTATATGTGTTTAAAACTGTCTAAAGGTGAAACGCCATTCGCTAATTGAGCAGTCATAATAACAGAATAGCTTGTCGGATGAAGTTGACTTATTGATTGTGTTTGAACAATGTAATGATATGTGTCCCCATCGTAAAATAAGCTACCAAAGTTATTTGACTCGCAATCATAAAAGTTATGAATGATAATCGTTTTTGGCCCAAGTTTTTTTAGTTGAAACGCCGTTTGTTTCAACTCATCAATCGTGTTCATTACAGTTGAATGTGTTAGGTTCATTGCTGAGGAGCTATCTATACACAAGATTGTGGCACATGCTAAAAGAGAAGGAGAAGCATAGTTTGTTGAGTTGTCATAAATTGGATCAATGACAATATTTTTTAATTGATACGTGTGGATTAACTCCGTAAGAAGAGTTGCCGTTTGTTGATTTGGAAGGCTATCAATTTTTGTTGAGTCTGGAATGCCACCAGCAAGAACTGTTTCAATTTGTTTTTTTATAATCGTTGGATCAATGGGAGATAAAGTACCATTATGTCGTTTGGTAGAATGAATCGCTGAGAAACCGAATGTATGATAGTGTTGAAAGAAACTTAAATCAGACTGAATACCTGACTGACAACTAGAATCTGAATAAGAGATAGTGAATGATTTGTTAGACATGGAACTCCTCCTTGAATAGTTTTACTTATTATAGCCTATTCAATTAAAAATAAACATCGAATTAAAAAGTTTCTATTAAAGCTTATTTGACATTACATATTAAAAAGGATAAGGTTTGTATGAAGATAATTTAATAGTGTCTCTGTTAGGTGAGGCTCCTATATAGAAATATGCTACTGCCCAGCAAATATCTAGAGATGTCTGTCTAGGGTATAACAGGAATAGTCGATGAAGGCTTTTTTTAATGTAGCTGACTTAGTTCTACGCTATATAGTGCTAAAACTCAACGAAGGGAATCATTAGGTTGAATGGATTTTTTTTGTCGATGTTTTGCACTCTTATAGTTAAGAGTGTTTTTTTTTTGAAGTGAAAATAGAGTCAAGGGGTGTATGTATGAAAAAAGAAATGACTGGGAGTAATAAGAATACTGAGCTTAAAAAATTAGCAAGATTAAGTGATCGCGAGCTTATGATGGAGTTCAGAACATCTCCAAAAGGATTAACAAAGGAAGATGCGGAAGTTCGTCTAGAAGAGTATGGGGAGAATAAGGTAGATGTAAAGAAACCTAAACCTTGGTATGTGGTTTTTGTTGAATCTTTCATGGATCCATTTATATATGTTTTAGCCGGACTGCTAGTTGTGTCTGCTCTGACTAAAGATTATGAAGCAGTGGTTGTGATGAGTATCATGATCTTTGTGAGTGCTACTATTCGATTTACGCAAGATTATAAAGCGCAAAAAGAATCGTTAGCATTGCAAGATTTAGTGAAACACACCTGTGCAGTGATGCGTGATGATATGATAAAAGAACGCCCAATGGAAGATGTTGTTCCAGGAGATATCGTGTCTTTATCGGCAGGAGATATGATCCCTGCTGATAGTGTTCTGATATGGACAAAAGATTTATTTGTGAATCAATCTTCTTTGACGGGTGAATCCATGCCTGTCGAAAAGTATGAACTGGCCAAAGAAACAGATTCTTTACCAAAAGATGTCTCTGCAATTGATTTGAATAACCTTATTTTTATGGGAACTGATGTGTTGAGTGGGCAGGGAAAGGCAATTATTTTAAAAACAGGACAACAAACCTTTTTTGGCGATATCGCGAAACACGCTAGTACAGCTAGAGCCTTAACCAGTTTTGATCAAGATTTAAATCGTATTAGTAAATTGCTATTAAGAATGGTATCAGTACTGTTTCCTATTGTGTTTTTAATCAATGGACTCTCTAAAGGTGATTGGACACAAGCATTTTTCTTTGCCATTGCCGTTGCAGTTGGCCTAACGCCTGAGATGTTGCCGATGATTGTGACAAGTAACTTAGCTAAAGGGTCACAAACACTAGCCAAGAAAAAAGTCATCGTAAAGGAATTAAACGCTATACAAAATTTGGGTTCAATGACAATACTATGTACAGATAAAACAGGAACCATAACGGAAGATAGAGTAGTACTGGTGGAGCATGTTAGTCCTATGGGAGACGATGATCCTAAAGTTTTAGAAATGGCTTTTTTAAACTCTAATTATCAAACAGGTTGGAAAAATTTGATGGATCATGCCATTATTAATTATTATGAAACCAATCCAGATAAATTGGAACATAGTACAATAGAAAAAATAGATGAAATTCCTTTTGATTTTTCAAGACGTCGTTTGACTGTGGCGTTAAAGAGAGATGGCCATCAGTTGATGATTACTAAAGGGGCTGTAGAGGAAATGGCATCTGTCTGTTCTCATGTAGAAATTGACGGAGAGATTATTCCGCTAACGGATGAATTACTAGAAAAAATGGGTGCTGTAAATAGAAAAATGAACGAACAAGGTATGCGAGTTATTACAGTAGCCTATAAAAGAGATGTTCACAGTGACCCTATTTATTCAGTATCAGATGAAAAAGATATGATTTTAGTAGGATTTGTAGGCTTTTTGGATCCAGCTAAACAATCAGCTATTACAGCTATTTCATCTCTTCATCAGCACGGTGTGACAGTTAAAGTTCTGACTGGAGACAATGAGATTGTATCAAGAAAAGTATGTGGAGATGTTGGGATAGAAATAGATAAAGCTTACACGGGTGCTGACATTGACAACATGACAGAAGATGAATTTAATCAGGCTGTCTTAGACACTCACTTATTCGCTAAGTTAAACCCTATGCAAAAAGCACGAATTATTAAAGCCTTGCAAGCCCAAGGAAATTCAGTAGGTTTTATGGGAGATGGGATAAATGATGCACCAGCACTACGTACGGCAGATGTAGGTATATCTGTTGATACTGCAGCAGATATTACAAAAGAAGCAAGTTCCATCATTTTGCTCGAAAAAAGCTTAACGGTATTAGAAGATGGAGTTATTGAAGGACGTAAAGTATTTAAAAATATGATGAAGTACATCATGATCACGATTAGTTCAAACTTTGGTAACGTGTTTTCTGTCTTAGTTGCCAGTGCCTTTTTACCTTTCTTACCAATGCTGTCCTTGCAACTGTTGGTTCAAAATTTAATTTATGATATCTCTCAACTGGCAATGCCGTGGGATAATGTAGATGATGAACAAATTATGAAACCAGTAAAATTTGAGATTAAAAACCTGTTTAAATTCACTGTATCAATTGGTCCAATTAGTAGTATTTTTGATATTGTGACATTTGGGGTGATGTGGTTTATTATTGGTGCTAACACAGTAGAACAACAGAGTTTATTCCAAACAGGCTGGTTTTTAGTCGGTCTGATTAGTCAAACTTTAGTTGTTTATGTGGTGAGAACTGAAAAAATACCATTTATACAAAGTAAAGCAAGTGCCCCTATGGTTATTATGAGTTTATTGGCTGTTGTGACGGGAGTATTGATTGTCTTTAGTCGTCACATGAGAGACGCCTTTGATTTTACAGCATTGCCAAGTAATTATTGGGGCTGGTTAATTGGTATTGTCTTTGTCTATATGGTCTTAGTTCAATTTGTAAAAACTCGTTACATAAAAAAATACAAAACGTGGTTATAATCTGAAAGTGATGTCATTCACTAATTGATATCAACTTAATGAGAATATTTTAATTAAATAACAGGGAACAAATGCTATAGGTTGCTATTTGTTCCCTGTTTATTTTATAATATGTTCGTAAATACATCGTTATTAAGTGGCGTTATGTTGTAAAATGTAGTCATGTTAAGGCTTAAAAGGTTTTCGATAGGTGATATATAACAGAATCAGATTATATATAATACAGAATAGTACAGAAAAATAATTTAATTAAAAAAATAAGCAGGTGTTTTAACTTTGTATAGTGATGTGGTTCACTATATGATGGTACCGGTTACTACAAGGGATTTAAAGAATTAAAAAGCAAGCCAATTACTTGCAATAGATTTTTTGTCGTGGTAACTTATAGGTGTCGAAACGAGAAAAATGATACAGTTTTTTTTTCTGTTTGAGAACGAAACGAATAATTGTTAAAGAGAGGATTGTGTAACAATATGGCTAAGAAAAAAGTAAACCCACTTGACTTTGAAGCATTGTTAAATGATATCAACGCAGATTTTCCAACAGTTCAAGTGTTGGATGAGAAAGGGCAAGTAGTAAATGAGGATTTAATGCCTGATTTATCAGATGACGAATTAGTAGAATTAATGACTAGAATGGTATGGTCTAGAGTTTTAGATCAACGTTCAACAGCATTAAACCGTCAAGGACGTCTAGGATTCTTCGCTCCTACAGCTGGACAAGAAGCAAGTCAATTAGCGAGTCAATTTGCTATGGATAAAGAAGATGTATTACTACCTGGATACCGTGATGTTCCACAGTTAATTCAACATGGTTTACCATTAAAAGAGGCATTCCTTTGGTCAAGAGGGCATGCAGCTGGAAATAAATACGCTGATGATTTGAATGCTCTACCACCTCAAATTATTATTGGTGCTCAATACGTTCAAGCAGCTGGAGTTGCTTTAGGTCTTAAAAAACGTCAAAAAGCAAATGTTGCTTTTACATATACAGGTGATGGCGGTTCATCACAAGGAGATTTCTATGAAGGAATTAACTTCGCAGGTGCTTATAAAGCAAATGCTGTATTCTTTATCCAAAACAACGGCTATGCTATTTCAACACCACGTCACTTACAAACTGCAGCTAAAACATTAGCTCAAAAAGGTATTGCAGCTGGTATTCCAAGTATCCAAGTGGATGGAATGGATGCTTTAGCAGTATATCAAGTAACAAAAGCGGCTCGTGAATGGGCAATCGCTGGAAATGGTCCTGTTTTAATTGAAACTTTAACATTCCGTTATGGTCCTCATACACTGTCAGGTGATGATCCAACTAGATACCGTTCAAAAGAAACAGAAGATGAATGGCACGCAAAAGATCCATTGACTCGCTTCCGTACTTATTTAGAAGCAAAAGGTCTATGGTCACAAGAAAAAGAAGAAGCTATTATTGAACAAACAAAAGAAGATATTAAAGCAGCTATTAAAGAAGCAGATGCAGAACCAAAACAAAAAGTATCTGATTTCTTAAAAAATATGTTTGAGGTAACTCCTCAATCAATCCAAGAACAAATTGATATTTATGAAGCAAAGGAGTCGAAATAAGCCATGGCACAAAAAACAATGATTCAAGCAATTACAGATGCTCTAGCTTTAGAACTTGAAGCAAATCCAGATGTACTAGTATTTGGTGAAGATGTTGGTAATAACGGTGGCGTTTTCCGTGCTACTGAAGGATTACAAGAAAAATTTGGTGAAGAAAGAGTCTTTGATACTCCTTTAGCTGAATCTGGTATTGGTGGTTTAGCTTTTGGTTTAGCCTTAGAAGGTTTCCGCCCAGTTCCAGAAATTCAATTCTTTGGATTCGTCTTTGAAGTAATGGATGAAGTGATTGGACAAATGGCTCGTACTCGTTACCGCATGAGTGGTACTCGTAACATGCCTATTACAATCCGTGCACCATTTGGTGGTGGTGTACATACACCAGAATTGCATTCAGATAACTTAGAAGGATTGATTGCTCAATCTCCTGGTATCCGCGTTGTTATTCCAAGTAACCCTTATGATGCAAAAGGTTTATTAATTTCTGCAATCAGAGACAATGACCCAGTTGTATTTTTAGAGCACATGAAATTATATCGTTCATTCCGTGAAGAAGTTCCGGAAGAATCATATACTGTTCCTTTAGATAAAGCTGCTATAACTCGTGAAGGTAGTGACGTATCTATTATTACTTACGGAGCTATGGTTCGTGAAGCAATTAAAGCTGCCGATGCATTAGAAAAAGACGGAATTTCTGTTGAAATTATCGACTTACGTACAGTTGCTCCATTAGATGTAGAAACAATCATTGCATCTGTTGAAAAAACTGGTCGTGTTGTCGTTGTTCAAGAAGCTCAAAAACAAGCGGGTGTTGCGGCACAAGTTGTTTCTGAAATTTCTGAAAGAGCTGTTCTGTCATTAGAAGCTCCAATCGGTCGTATCTCTGCTCCTGATACAGTATTCCCATTTGGTCAAGCTGAAAATATTTGGTTACCAAACGCATCTGATATCGAAGCAGAAGTGAGAGAAGTTCACGCATTTTAATTAAACGACGAACAGAAATAAAAGGAGAGTAATCGAATATGGCATTTAAATTTAAATTACCAGATATTGGTGAAGGTATTGCAGAAGGCGAAATAGTAAAATGGTTCGTTAAAGAAGGCGATACAATTAACGAAGATGATACATTATTAGAAGTTCAAAATGATAAATCAGTAGAAGAAATTCCTTCTCCTGTTACAGGTAAAGTTCTTAAAGTGGTTGTGTCAGAAGGAACAGTAGCAAACGTAGGTGATGTATTAGTAGAAATTGATGCACCAGGTCATAATGATGCAGTAGCAACTACATCAACAACACCTCCAGCACCGGTATCTGCACCAACAGTAGCAGTAGCTGGAACTGGTTCTCAAGCAGCAACTGCAAATGGTAGCCAACGTGTACTAGCAATGCCATCAGTTCGTCAATACGCACGTGAAAAAGGTGTTGATATCTCATTAGTTACAGCAACTGGTAACGGTGGACGTGTCCTTAAAGCGGATATTGATAACTTTGGTGGTGCTCCAGTAGTAGCAACTGAAACTGTAACAGAAACAGCTACGGAAGCAGTTGAGACTAAATCAGCAGCACCAAAATCTGAAGCCAAACCATTTGTCGGTGCTCCAGAAGAAGAAGTTAGAGAAAAAATGACACCAACAAGAAAAGCAATTGCAAAAGCAATGGTTAACAGCAAACATACAGCTCCTCATGTGACATTACATGATGAAGTTGAAGTAAGTAAATTATGGGATCACCGTAAGAAATTCAAAGATGTTGCTGCAGCTAGAAATACAAAATTAACATTCTTACCATATGTTGTTAAAGCTTTAACGGCAACGATGAAAGAATTCCCAATCATGAATGCGTCAATTGATGATGCAACGGATGAAATTGTTTACAAAAATTACTACAACATCGGTATCGCAACAGATACAGATCATGGTTTATATGTGCCAAATGTTAAACAAGCAAACACTAAGAGCATGTTTGATATTGCAGATGAAATCAATGAAAAAGCAGCACTTGCTATTGAAGGTAAATTAACTGGTCCTGATATGCGTGGTGGTACTGTTACAATTAGTAACATTGGTTCAGTAGGTGGAAGCTGGTTTACACCGGTTATTAACTACCCAGAAGTTGCTATTTTAGGTGTTGGTACAATCGCTCAACAACCAGTTGTTAATGCTGATGGAGAGTTAGCTGTAGGCCGAATGATGAAATTATCATTAAGCTTTGACCACAGAATTGTTGATGGAGCAACAGCTCAAAAAGCGATGAACAATATTAAACGTTTATTAGCAGATCCAGAATTGTTATTAATGGAAGGGTAAGGTGTATCACGCATGGTAGTAGGAGATTTCGCAATAGAATTAGATACAGTTGTTATTGGAGCTGGACCTGGTGGATATGTAGCAGCAATTAGAGCTGCTCAAATGGGCCAAAAAGTAGCGATTATTGAGCGTGAATATATTGGTGGTGTTTGTCTAAACGTTGGATGTATTCCATCTAAAGCCTTAATCAGTGCCGGACATAAATACCATGATGCTACAGCATCAGATATTTTTGGCGTAACAGCTGAAAATGTTAAATTAGACTTTGCTAAAACGCAAGAATGGAAAAATAACGGCGTTGTTAATAAATTAACATCAGGTGTAGAATTCCTTCTTAAAAAGAATAAAGTTGAAATTTTACGTGGAGAAGCATTTTTCGTGGATGAAAACACATTACGTGTTATGCATGAAGATAGTGCTCAAACATACTCATTCAACAATGCTATTGTTGCAACTGGTAGCCGTCCAATCGAAATTAAAGGGTTTAAATTCGGCGGACGTATTATCGATTCAACAGGTGGACTTAATTTAACAGAAGTTCCTAAAAAATTAGTAATCGTTGGTGGTGGCGTTATTGGTGCTGAACTAGGTGGAGCTTACTCTAATCTAGGTGCAGACGTAACAATCTTAGAAGGTTCTCCTCAAATTTTACCAACATTTGAAAAAGATATGGTTAAAGTAGTTGAGAAAGACTTCAAAGAAAAAGGCATCACAGTTGTGACTAAAGCAATGGCTAAAGAAGCTATTGACAATGGTGACAGCGTAACAGTTAAATATGAAGCAAACGGTAAAGAGGAAGCAATCGAAGCGGATTACGTAATGGTTACAGTTGGACGTAGACCTAATACAGATGATTTAGGTTTAGATATTCTTGGAGTAGACATGACTGATCGTGGATTAGTGAAAGTTGACAAACAAGGACGTACAAATGTATCTAGTGTATGGGCAATTGGAGACATCGTGCCTGGTGCTGCATTAGCTCATAAAGCAAGCTACGAAGCTAAAATTGCTGCTGAAGCCATTTCTGGAAAGGCTGTAGAAGTTGATTATGTTGGTATGCCAGCAGTTGCCTTTACAGACCCTGAATTAGCTGTAGTTGGTATGACAGAAAAAGAAGCCAAAGAAAATGGATTAGATGTTAAAGCATCTAAATTCCCATTAGGTGGTAATGGACGTGCCCTTTCATTAAATAAAACAGAAGGTTTTGTCCGCTTAGTAACAACTAAAGAAGATAACATTGTAGTTGGTTGTCAAGTTGCTGGTGTTGGTGCTAGTGATATGATCGCTGAAGTAGGATTAGCTATAGAAGCAGGAATGAACGCTGAAGATATCGCTCTAACGATTCATTCACATCCATCATTAGCAGAAGCTGTTATGGATACTGCAGAATTAGCATTAGGAATGCCAATTCACTGTTAATCTTTTAACAATAAAATAGATTTATGTGTCCGGACGTAAGCATCTTTCATTTGGAAGATGCTTTTTTTTATCAGTTCAACCTTAAGTCTGATTATCGGATATGGAAGATTTGTTATAATAATAAAAAA
This sequence comes from Vagococcus sp., assembly GCA_052104115.1. GTDB lineage: Bacteria > Bacillota > Bacilli > Lactobacillales > Vagococcaceae > Vagococcus. The sequence continues at coordinate 198,802 of JBQELZ010000001.1, forward strand.
GGAGGAAGATATATGTTAGGCGTTCAATTTTTATTCGTCACATTAACATTTAGTATCGGTTTTTTTATGGCGATTGTCTTGGGTATGATAGGTCATTCAAAGAAACGAATGACATTGGTTAAATTAAGTGTTTTTTATCTTATTACTGGTGTGGGGGTTGTTTACTTTATGCTACCAGCCCAATCTATTAGTAATTTGATAATGGGAAATATATTAACTTTTATTTTTGGTAATATGTGTGTTAGCTTACTTTTGATTGCTCCTAAAAAAATAAAAAGTGGCAGTGGAGGAGTAAAAGGAAAGAATATTGTGTTTAATGTGCCTTCCGTAATGAAAAAAAGTTTAATTGTATCTGTTTTGTTACTTGTTTTATTTTTTAGCGTGACACCCATTATGAGAATTGTAAGTACAAATGATATTTATCAAACGATCCCTGTTAATAAGGTAGAGCAAACAGAAGAGTTGAAATCAACAAAAGAAACACCAATTGCGATGTCTACTAAGAGTGCTCGAAATAAAATGCAGAAAATGATCAGCAGTGTTCCGAATTATGGTGCCTACCAATTGGGAACAACAACTGCACAAATCGTTGATGGTGAGTATGTGTATGTTTCTGCATTGGAATATAGAAGTTTTTGGAAATGGAATCGATTTAAAAAAGTTCCAGGTTATTTTCAAATTAGTGCCACAGATATTAATGCTCAGCCTACATTTGTCAAAAAAGAAATGAAATATGTACCTAGTGGTTTTTTTGGACAAGATGCAGAGCGAAAAATTTATACAAAATCAATGCATTTAGCGAGAACCGGAACGGTGAATTTAGAAATTGGGGATGATGGGACACCTTACTATGTGCAAAGTTTGTACAAAGAATACGGCATCAGTGGTAAAAAAAGATACGATGCGTTCAAAGTCGCAGTCTTAAACAGCATCAATGGGGATACGACTGTCTATGATTTAAAAGATGCACCAAAAGAAATTGATGCGCCACTTACTAGTGCTGTAGCTAGCAGTATGAATAAGTATTATGGAAAATATGGTAAAGGCTGGTTTAATAGTTTGTTTGCTAAAGACGATGTCAAATTACCAACAACGAATGGTATTTATGCATCTGGTGCCGTGACACCTTTAATGTCTAAAGACGGTGAATTGCTTTATTTTACAGATTTTACGAGTGATGATGATAAGCAAGATAGTGCTCTAGGTTATAGCTTAATACATGCACGAACCGGTGTGATGGAATTTTATCGTGACAAAAAAGGAATGATGGACAGCGATGGAGCAATAGCGATAGCTGAGAAAATTTATCCTGAAAAAAAATGGGATGCTAAAATGCCTGTGTTATATAATATTGAAGGGGTACCAACTTGGATTATTTCTCTACTAGATTCGAACGGTATTTTTAAAGGTTATGTGTATATTTCTGCTACGGATAGTGATATTTTGGTAGATGGAACAGATGCGGAGAAGACATTACAATCCTACAAAGTGAAACTTAGTTTAAAGGGAAGTAACACTAAAAATACAGAAAAATCAGATTTAACACCGATTAAAGGTGTGGTTCGTCGTGTCAATCATGTTGTCATTGATGGGACTGAAACAATCTCATTTATGCTAGAAAATCAAGAAAGAGTTTATACAATTAGTACTATAAATAATGTTTATAGCATGTTTTTAAAAGAAGGAGATAGAGTGTCATTTGATGCAAATATCAGTAAAGATAGTCAGATATCGACGATAGAGGATATCGTTATTGATAATGTGACGCCTAAATGAATCGATTAATTCAAAAGATCAAGTCATTTCCCCATAAATAATTTGACAGTAACCAATTTAATCTGTATTATTTTCTTTGGGCTCCCTATAAAAGGGACAGAAGTACTGATTTGTAAAGCTCCTTATTCATAGATATGAATAGGGAGCTTTTTTCATTTTTTCTGATAGCTTTTCCAATAATAAAGTAAGGGAGATTTGTTACATGATAAAACACATTGGATATGTAGGGAAGTATCCTGTCATCTTATGAGAGTTTAGGAAGAATGCTTTTTGGGGTTGAGCGTATCGAAGGAAAAACGTTATAATGTAGATAATGAAAAAATGGAGGTATGTGTGATGAGTCATATGAGTCCAAGTTTAGAAAGTTTTTTAGATGATGGGTTGAATGGCCTGAAAGAAAAAGGCTTGTATTCAACAATTGATGTATTAGAGGGAGCAAATGGACCGTTAATAGAAATCAATGGTGAAGAAAAAATAAATTTGGCTTCAAATAATTATTTAGGATTTGCAACGCACCCAAAACTAATCGAAGCAGCGAATAAAGCTACAGAAACATATGGTGTTGGTGCCGGAGCAGTTAGAACGATTAATGGTACTTTGGCAATACATCGTGAGTTAGAAGAAAGATTAGCGGCATTTAAAGGGACAGAAGCAGCGATAGCCTTTCAATCTGGTTTCAACTGCAATATGGGAGCTATTTCTGCTGTGATGAATAAAGGAGATGCGATTTTATCAGATTCGTTAAACCATGCTTCTATTATTGATGGCTGTAGATTATCTGGTGCGAAAATAATTCGTGTGAATCATTCTGATATGGTTGATTTGGATGCAAAAGCGAAAGAAGCTGTAGATAGTGGTTTGTATAAAAAAATCATGTACATCACAGATGGAGTCTTTTCTATGGATGGTGATGTAGCCAAAATGCCAGAAATTATGGAAATTGCAGATAGATACAAGTTAATTGTATATGTAGATGACGCACATGGTTCTGGTGTGTTAGGTAATGGAGCTGGAACAGTGAAGGAATTTGGTTTATCAGACCGAGTTGATTTTCAAATGGGGACATTGTCTAAAGCGTTAGGTGTTGTGGGTGGTTATGTGGCAGGGTCTCAAAAGCTAATTGATTGGTTGAAATCTCAAGCCAGACCGTTCTTGTTTTCTACTTCCTTAACTCCAGGAGCATCAGCTGCTGTCATTGAGGCAATTGATATTATGGAACACGATAGTAGTTATGTAGAAAAATTATGGGATAATGCTACTTATTTTAAAACAAAATTAAAAGAAATCGGCTATGATATTGGATATTCAGAAACGCCAATTACTCCTGTCATTCTAGGTGATGAAAAATTAACACAAGAATTTTCTAAGCAATTAATCAAATATGGCGTTTATGTGAAACCTATTGTATTTCCTACGGTTCCTTTAGGGACTGGTAGGGTTAGAAATATGCCAACTGCTGCCCATACAAAAGATATGTTAGATAACGCTGTGGCGATTTACGAAAAAGTTGGTAAAGAAATGGAAATCATTTAGCAAAGGGTGAGTAGATTGGAACGAATTATTGTTACAGGCTGTTTAGGACAAATTGGTGCGGAGTTAGTTTCTCGTCTTAGAAAAGAAAAAGGGGTTGACCAAGTGTTAGCCACTGATATTCGAAGACCAGAACAAAACAAAATCGTTGAGGATGGATTGTTTGAAACGCTAGATGTACTAGATTACGATGACATGTACCGATTAGCGTCTGATTTTAAAGCAGATACTATGATTCATCTAGCATCTTTATTATCGTCGGTTGCAGAAGATAAGCCACAAGATGCCTGGTATATTAATATGACAGGTTTAACCAACGCATTAGAAGTAAGTAGACAGCTAGATCTACAATTTTTCACACCAAGTTCAATTGGTGCTTTTGGACCTGATACACCTAAAGTGAAGACACCGCAGGATACACTACAGCGACCACAAACAATGTACGGTATTACAAAGGTTGCGGGAGAATTATTATGTGATTATTATTATACTAAATATGGTGTAGATACACGTGGTGTTAGGTTTCCAGGATTAATTTCGTATGATACGTTACCAGGTGGAGGAACGACGGATTATGCTGTAGAGATTTATTACAAGGCATTGACGTGTGGACATTATACGTCTCCTATTGGCAAAGGAACGTTTATGGATATGATGTATATGCCAGACGCAATTGATTCTATTATTCAGCTAATGGAGACAGATGAGTCACAATTGGTTCACCGAAATGCATTTAATATTTCTGCTATGTCGTTTGACCCAGAAGAGATAAAAAAAAGTATTCAAAAAGTCATGCCATCATTTACTATGGATTATGATGTTAACCCTAAATTGCAACAAATTGCAGATTCTTGGCCAGATCGCTTAAATTGCACGTCTGCATGTGATGAGTGGGGATTCAAACCAACATATGGTTTGGATCAAATGACACAGGATATGCTGGAAAAGTTAGCCGTAAAACTTGATAAAAACAAATGACTATGGGTGGGAAATCCTTCTTGTTTCAAGTGAGAAGGATTTTTTTCTGTAGTGATACCATATTATTATAGAGAGAATCAATGAGATAAAGGAGTTTATAGAATGAAGCATAAAAAAACAAGTAATATTGGATTATATGGGATGTATACCGTATTATTCTGTCTGATATCTTTGGTTGTATTTCTTCCATTTATTGTACAGGGGAAAAGTTTTGTTAGTAATTTTGATGCGATATCTCAGCATTATGTTTCCATTGTAAAATTAAAAGAGATGATAAAATCAGTGATAGCTCATCCATCACATTTTGGACAATTTTGGGATTGGACCATTGGACTTGGTGGCGATCAATTTCAAACATTTAGTTATTATTCAGTGGGAGATATCTTTATTTACCCCTTTTTAGTGTTTAAAAATGCAGAACATACATATACAGCTATGATGCTGACAAAATTATTCTGTTCAGGCATTGCGATGATCTTATTTTTAGATGGGAAAAAACAGTATAGACAATCAACATTATTGATTGTGTCATTGTTTTATGTCTTTTGTGGATTTAGTATTCATTCAGTGACATCGCATCCAATGTTTCTTACTCCAATGGTGTTATTTCCATTGATTTTATTAAGCATTGATAGATTTGTTGATGGAAAAGGGAGAGTAATGTTTCCTTTGCTCGTTGCTATTGTATTAGTAAGTAATTTTTATTTTGGTTTTTTGGTTGGATTGGGCGCTATTTACTATTATGCTGTACAGCAATTGAGTAAACCTGAAGTACCATTTAAGCAAAAGTTAATCAATAGTATGAAAATTATTCCTTATGGGATTTTAGGATTAGGTCTATCTTCGATTGTACTGATACCTACCATTTATTTCTTTATGCATTCAACGCGAGCATCTGTGCCATTTTCTAACGGGTTAGTATTATTTCCATTGAATTATTATATGGATTTCTTTTATAGATTTATCACCTCACCTATGCCAAAAAGTTTTGAGTATTATGGAGGATATGGTGTTATTGCAATACCAGCTATTCTATTTAGTATGAGTCGTTTTAAGACGTACAAAAAACTTAATATAACATTATTAATTGGTATAATGTGTTGGTTAACGCCTTACTTAGCGTCAATTATCAACGGATTTGCTAGTCCATCTGTCAGATGGAGTTTTTTGATGGCTACATTATTTTCTGTGATGATTGCAAACTTTGTTGAGCATATTTTCGAATTAAATACTGTAGAAATAAAACGACTGTTAGTAGGCTCAGTAATATTTTCTGTGATCGCTTTGATTGGGGCTAATGTGCTAATCTATCATAATATGCCGGCTATGATACCTGTGATTCTCTTATTTATCCTCCTTAGTGTGATTGTATTTTCCAACAGCCAGTCAGATCCAAAACAAACGAGAGTTTTAGTGTTGATTGTCTGTATTGTCGCAATAAATGGAGCTTATTTAGGAAATTATTACCATAGTAGTTTTGGTGGCAATTATGCTGAAAACCATAAAGATAAGGGACAAGTAAATGCTTTTTATCAAAACTATTTTGATGGTATGAATCGTGACATACCAAAAGAGTCATCAGAGTTTCACCGAGAGTCATTTGGAAAGAATTATAAAGATAATTTTGCCTCTCGTGTAAATATTGGCAGCATGATTGGCCAACCAATGATTAACTCTTACTACTCATTACAAAATGAGTCAGTAGGAGAATTTGCACAAGCGATGGATTTCTCCGATTGGGTGTTAGCAGAACCAATTAAATATTTAGATAACCGTCACATAGCGTCACAATTTTTAGGTGTGAAGTATGTCTATGGTAAAAACGGTAGTCTTGTGCCAGTTGGCTATAACGAATCGATTGGAAAAGAGAATAATCCGACAACCATTTATGAAACGGATTATAATTTTCCACTAGCCTATACACAAAATCAGGTAATAAATGAAAAAGATATTAAATCTTTATCGGGTATTGAAAAAGAGGAGTTACTAAGTAAGGCAGCAGTATCAAATACTCAAAAAAGTACGACAACATTGAAACAATTGAACACAACCACAAAAGAGGTTCCTATTAAGTTTAAAAAAGTAGGAAGAAACTATTCCATTGATGTTGTGAATAAAGAGATATTAGCAGAAAAAATGGAATTCTATCTCAAATTAGACGGTATAAAAATTGAAGACTTACCATTGAAAGAACGAGTATCTAATTTTAAGCATAATAAGAACCAGTCTAAGTCAACTTTTCTCAAGGAACAGATTGATTATGAACCTAGTGGAACATTTCTAACTGCCACTAAAAATAAGGAGGCATTGAACTCTTATTATTCTTATAGCCCAACGAATATATCGTCATACAATCCTAAAGAAAGTGTCACAATGAATTTAGGGGTTTTAGATCCGAAAGAAGAGTTAAATGATATCAATGTAGAAATCTCAGGTAATCAAACGGTATCTGTAGATAAAATAACGTTAATTTCTAGACCTCTGTCCACCACTTATGAAACAGAAGTAAAAGACATTCAATCTCATCAATTGAATGAGTTGGAGATTTCGAATAATAAGATTACTGCCCGAACACAAGAAGTTGATAACAATGAGTTGTTGGTGACATCAATTCCTTATAGTGAAGGCTGGACGTTAAGCATTGATGGAAAATTGACGCCTTTAACGAAAGTTAATTATGGATTTTTAGGTGCTGTATTAACTGAAGGCACTCATCAATTGGAGTTAACGTATCGCACGCCAAAACTTATGTTAGGTGTATTAATATCCTGTATGAGTATTCTAGGATTAGTTGGTATAAATCTATTAATAAAAGTTAAAGGATAAGAATATTTCTAGTGATATAGAACTATTTAGACTATAATAATGCAATGTAGTAAATAATGGAGGGATATGGATGAATAAAATAGGATTTGATTCTGACAAATATATTGAGGAGCAATCAAAATATATTTTGGAAAGAGTAAACGATTATGATAAGCTTTACCTTGAATTTGGAGGAAAGTTAATAGGAGATAAACATGCAAAACGTGTATTACCTGGATTTGATGAAGATTCTAAAATCAAAATTCTCCAAAAACTAAAAGACAAAGCAGAAATCATTATTTGTGCATATGCTGGAGATATTGAGCGAAATAAAATTCGTGGAGATTATGGTATTACATATGACATGGATATTATGAAATCGATTGATGAGTTTAACGAGTATGGATTGAAAGTAAACAGTGTTTTAATTACAAGATACAGTGGACAACCCTCTACAAAAGTATTTATTAATAAGTTAGAAAAACGAAATATTAAAGTGTATACACACGAATCAATAGAAGGATACCCATATAACATCGATCAGATTGTTAGCGATGAAGGATTTGGAAAAAATCCTTATATTCCAACAACAAAGCCGATTGTTGTTGTGACAGCTCCTGGTGCAGGTAGTGGTAAACTAGCGACCAGTCTAAGTCAAATATATCATGAAAGTCGTTTAGGACGTGTTGCAGGATATTCAAAATTCGAAACATTCCCAGTTTGGAATATTCCTTTAAAACATCCTCTAAATATTGCCTATGAAGCAGCTACAGTAGATTTAAAAGATGTGAATATGATTGATTCATTCCATTTTGATGCTTATGGAGAAGTGGCTGTTAACTACAATAGAGATATTGAGACATTTCCAGTTATTAAGCGAATCATTGAGCGCATTACCAATCAAGATTCAGTATTTAAATCACCAACAGATATGGGAGTAAATCGTGTAGGATTTGGGATTATCGATGATGAGGTCGTGAAAGAGGCTTCTAAAGAAGAAATCATTCGTCGTTGTTTTGATACTGAATGTTTCCATAAACGTGGTATGGTAGATGACGAGGTCGTTAATCGTATTCAAATGATCATGGAAGAAATGGAGCTTAGAAAAGAAGATCGTAATCCGGTCTTGCCAGCAAGAAATTATGCTACGAAGTTAAAAGAAAATTCGTCAGATCCATTAAGTTTAACACCAGTATCAGTGATGGCGTTTGAACTAACAGATGGCACAATGATCACAGGACGTTCAACAGAATTAATGGATTCATCGGCAGCAGCGATATTAAACTCGATAAAATATCTATCGAATATTTCAGATGATATTTTACTGTTGTCACCAGTTATTTTAGAAACCATTCGCAAGATGAAAGATGTTAACCTACACAGTAAAATTACAGCATTAAATGCGAATGAAGTATTAATTGCTTTATCAATGAGTGCTGTAACGAATCCAATTGCACAATTAGCCTATGAGCAATTATCAAAATTAGAAAATGCTCAAGCACATTCTACAGTTATGTTGAATAAAGATGACGAACAAATTTTGAAAAAATTAGGTATGAATATTACAAGTGATCCAGTTTTTTCATCAGAAAATTTATTTTATATTTAAAAAAAACGACAATCATCGTGATTGTCGTTTTTTTATTGATAGATGGCTTTAATTGGATCCATTTTAGCAGCATTTACGGCTGGAATAACACCGAAAATTAGTCCAATACCAGCTGAAATAGCAGCTGATAAGAAAGCCATTTGAGGACTAACAATCGCTTTAATGTTTTCGCTGATGGCTGAAATGGCTGTTGCAATACCCCAACCAAATAACACACCGATAAGACCACCGATTAATGTGATGAATGCAGCTTCTAACAAGAATTGAATTAATATGTTTGAAGGTTTGGCACCAATAGCACGTCGGATACCAATTTCTCGTTTTCGTTCTGATACAGAGACGTACATGATATTCATTACGCCAATACCCCCAACAAGTAATGAGATGGCAGTGATAAGTAGAAGTCCTGTTACAACAGCTTGAAGCATGCTTTCAATTTGTTGTCTCATTTGTTCGTTAGAGCGGTCTTCTTCAAAACTACCAATCAGTTCTGGGTGGTACTCTTTTAATAATGTATTTGCTTCTGCCACAACAGTTCCTCTGTCAGCAGATTCAGCTACTTTTAACTTAATTGCATTGATGGGCTTACTTTTTGCTAATTCATTATAGGCTTTTTTTGGAACTGTATTATAAAAGACAGAATCATCTGTGATCATTTGAGTCTCGTCTAACTCTTTTTTGACTCCGATGACTTGAAATTTTTGACCATCAATATCTACAGCTTTACCAATAATATCTTTAGGTTTTCTAATATTTAGTGAGTCTCGCATTGTTTCAAAAGTCAAAACGATTTTATTTTGATCCATGTTTTGAGTTGAAAAATCAGAACCAAAGGCGATGTTTTTATCTAATTTGGTATAAGGAGTTAGTTGAGCCATACTACCAGTTTCAAAGAACCCAATAGTAGAAGAGATGCTTTCACTGCTACCGAATCCAAAACCGTAATCTGCTGTGATACTGTCAATACCTTTTAATTTACGCAGCATTTTCAAATCAGACTGACTAAAGGCAAATTCATCAAACGATTGTTCCGCAGCAATTTGCTCATCGTCTTTATTGACTTTATAAGTCAGACGAACCGTATTGGCATCAGTTGAATCTAATACTTCTAAACTACTTTGTTTCATTCCTTCACCAATAGCAGATACTGTCACAACGGCAGTAATACCTATGATAATTCCTACCATGGTTAGAAAAACACGTAATTTATGGGCTTTTAAACTTAAAAAGGTACTTAATAATAGATTTTTAACCATTTAAGTATTCCTCCTCATTCAGAAATAGTCCATCTTTCATGTAGACCACACGAGAGGCATATTTTTTCATATCGGAATCATGGGTAACCATGACAATTGTTTTTCCCTCTTTATTTAAGTCAGAAAGAATGGTCATGATATCACGACTTGTTTCACTATCTAAGGCTCCCGTAGGCTCATCTGCCATGATTAATAGAGGATTGTTTACTAAGGCTCTTGCAATAGCCACACGTTGTTGCTGACCACCTGATAGTTCTGTGGTTTTGGCATTTTCTTTTCCCTCAAGACCTACTAGTTTTAAATACTCATGAGCCAACTTACGACGTTCTGTTTCTTTTCTTTTTCCCTCGTAGACCATTGGTAACTCAACATTTTGAGATACGTTCAATGACTGAATTAAGAAAAACTGTTGAAAAATAAATCCTAAGTATTGATTCCTGAGTTCAGATTTTTGATTTTCCGTTAATTTAGACACATCTTTATCATCAAACATATATGTACCATCAGTTACTTGGTCTAAAAATCCAATGATATTCATTAATGTCGTTTTACCACTACCTGATTTTCCCATAATCATTAAAAACTCTCCACGCTCAATGGTTAAGTCAAGATTTTTCAATACATGTAATTGAGATTTTCCAACTGGGTAGTATTTATTTATGTCAGACATGTCAATAAGTGGAGTAGAAGAGGTAGGTGTGATTAAACCATCTGACCTTGTTAATTCATCTGACATATTATTTCAACTCCTCAGCTTTAGAATCATTCGTGTTAGATTCTGTTAATAGTTCTCCATTTTTTAATGTTTTATCTGATTTTACAATGACTTTATCTAAGGCTTCTAGACCACTGTTTACAATGACTTTTCCTTTTTCAGCTTTATCATCCGTCACTTCTACATCTTTTCTTAGAACCGTACCGAAATCATCAACAAATACGTAAGTTTTTTTATCTTTATCATCTGTTTTAATGGCTTCTTTAGGGATTTGGATTTTTTTATCATTTAATTTAATAGACGCTTGAACATGAAATCCTTTTCTAACAGATTTTGCATCGTTTAATGATAGTTTTACAGTATAAGTTGAAAGGGAGCTACCACCAGAAGAGGGACTGCCAACTTCTCCAGTAGTTTGAGACGTTGTTGGTGTGTTTGAGATATAAATAATCTCGCCCTTGTATACTTTATTATCAGATATTGTTTTCACTTCAGCTGGTTGTTTTTCCTTGATTTTAGCTAAATCCTTTTCATTGACTTCACCTTCTACATAAAAGTCATTGGATGTAAGTGTCATAATGGCACTGTCTCTGTTTTGATCTTGCGGAATAATGACTTGGCCATTAAAAGGTGCTGTAACTTGATTGACTTGTTTGGCATTTAGGTCATTTATTTGTGTTTGTAATTGATTCATTTTCATGTCAAAGCTATTAAGATCATATTTTAAGCGAATCGATTCTCGAGTATTCGAATCGTTTTTTTGAGGAGTTTCTTCACCATCTCCTGCATTTCCAGCATTTGCTAGTTCGTTTAAATCTAATTCCATTTGACGAGCAGCTTTTTCTTTTTCGGCTTGTGTCGATTCAATTTGAAATTTTAAATCAGATATTTGATTGCTTGTTGAATCGTCTACATATTGATATAAAACAGTTCCTTCGTCAACAGTGTCACCATTTTTAACGTTTAAATCCCCTAATTTACCCAAAGTAGCATCCTTAACAAATTCTTTGGATTTAACAGGTGTTACAACACCGTTAACAAATACTTGGTCAACATCTTCTATGGTATAGTACTCAATATTATTTTCTTCTACAGAAGCTTTTTCTTTAGAGCCTCCACTAAATAGTTTCATGGCAATAAATAGTACAGCAACACTTGCTACTACTCCAATAATAATCTTTTTCTTTTTTGTCATGGGATAAATCTCCTTTTTTGTATTTAACGTTTTCATTGTACATTAAATTTACGATAAAAAAATCGGTCATAAGTCCTATATTATTATGAGCAGATACGTTAAAAAAACTTGCAGACTTAATCTACAAGTTTCTGATGTCGTATTTTTTTTAATAAGTTAATGGCAATAGAGGAATTCATGATCGGTTCATGTCGCAATAAATTGGTCAGTTGATCGATTTCTTCTTCCTTTGCCCCTACTTGAATGGCTAAAGAGCTGGCGTGTAGGTTCATATGTCCTTTTTGAATACCATCTGATACTAGTGCTCTTAATGCCGCAAAATTTTGGGCTAATCCAACACTGACAACGACACGAGCTAAATCTTCAGCATGTGTGATGCCCATCATCTCCAAATTAGAAGTCGCCATAGGTAGAACGGAAATTGCGCCTCCGACAGTTCCAACAGCCATAGGAAGTGTTAACTCACCGTGTAGAATTAGTTGTTCATCAAGCCACCAGTTTGATAATCCTTCATATTGTCCATTTCTAGATGCATATGCATGAGCACCAGCTTCTACGGCTCTTGGGTCATTTCCTGTCGCAATGATGACTGAATCAATACCATTCATGATGCCTTTGTTGTGCGTTGCAGCTCGGTAGGAATCTAATTTAGCATATTTACTAGCATCAACGATTTTTTTTGCTAATACAAGTCCATCTAATGAATCAGTTGTTAGTTTATCAACATGAACGGAGCAAGTAGCTGTGACAAGGGCGTTCGTATTATAGTTACTTAATATCGACATCAGAGCCGTGCTGTCTGTTATCTTTGTGATAAATGGAGTAATGCCTTCTAAAATAGTATTAATAATATTAGCTCCCATGGCATCTTTCACATCTACAGATACATAGATTGTTAGGAAAGAAGGGACGTTCTCTTGATTATTGATGATAGAGACTTCCATCTTTTGAATGCCGCCACCTCTTTTAACGATAGAAGGGTGGCTGTCATTGGCTAAAGTCTTAATATCTTGTTCATGTGAGAGTAGTCGTTCCTTTGCCAGTTGAAAATCATCGATATCCGTTAAAATAATTTGACCAATCATATGTCGAGATTCTAAAGATGTTTTAAAGCCATTTGGTCTCATGATTTTAGCTGCGTTGCTACAGGCAGCTATGACGGATGGTTCTTCCACCACCATTGGAATAAGCGTATCCACTGAATCAATCGTGAAATTTAGAGCAACCCCTAATGGAAGGGGGAACTGTGTCAATTGGTTCTCAATCAATGCGTTAGCCACGTTTTCGTCTAACTGGTGATTTGATTTAAATTGCTTATACCCATCATTTGACAAAAATGAGTGTTCTTTAAGGAGATTCAGTCGTTCTAAGCGTGTTTTTTTATAAAATTTTGGAAATTCAGACGTCACATTATCCCTCCATTGATGTATCATGTGTTTTGTTAATTGAGTAGTGGCGTTGATGATGTTTAATCTGGCTCAAGTAAAAGTGTCCATCGTCAAATGAATCTTGAGAGAAGAGAGTGTCATCATCTGTTTTGGGTAAACGTTGATTAAAGATACGCTCGTAATCCTCAATGGATAAAGAGCGTCTAGAATCAAGCATGTTTTTATGCTCATCAGACAACAAGTGATGCTCAAATCCTTTGATTAAGATACCAGAAAATAACTCGCCAACAGCTCCCGAACCATAACTAAAAAATCCAATCCTATCACCAGCTGATAAGAGATGATCACTATCCAGAAGTGACATTAGACTTAAATAAAGAGAACCTGTATAGATGTTACCAATGTTTCTTGTATAAGTTGTACTAAGATCATAGTGAGATAAAAGTAAATCCCGAACTGATTCGGATTCATTTTCCAATAGAGGTGATAAGGCTTTTTTTCCCATTTTTGTATAGGGTAAATGGAAACAAAAGGCTTCAAAATCGGAAAAAGAAAGCTGAGTTCTTTTACGGTATTCATGCCATATTTGTTTAAAGAATGAGATATAAGCATCATTAGAGAATTTTCCATCGACAATGGCAGTGTCTGAATAAGTCGGTCTAAAAAAGTCAAAAATATTTGCTGTCATAGAGACTGAATCAGGTTCTAGTGCAAGGATACGTGGTTGTTCGCTAATTAACATAGCAATCGCTCCAGCTCCTTGCGTGACTTCGCCAGATGTATTTAAGCCGTATCTAGAAATATCAGAACCTATCACCAAGGCTTTTTTTCCAGGGTGTTGTTTGACAAAATCACAAGCCATCATTAAACCAGCAGTAGCACCGTAGCATGCCTGCTTTATTTCAATGGCTTTAGCAAAGGGATGGATGTCTAATAATTGATGAATAAATGTAGCGCATGCTTTTGATTCATCTACGCCAGACTCAGTACCAACTACAATTAAATCAATGTTCTGTCTGTCTGCTTCAGTCACAATAGGGAAGGCAGCATTCGCTCCCATAGTGACTGTATCTTGAGTAAGAGGAGGAACGGCCATCTTTGATTGTCCAATACCAATTGTAAATTTGTCTGGATTAATCCCACGGTGTGTGGCTAATTCCACAAGGTCCATATAGATTTTTGGTGTATAGAAATTAATTTTATCAATACCAATCATTTAGTTATTCCTACTTTCTTTATTAATAAGGTTATGTGAGATTAGTTTACCATAAAGTAAGGCATGGATTGATTTAAAGAAGCTATTTTAATAAATTATTTAAATAAAAAAAGCCTTACCAACTTAGTTGATAAGGCTTGATACATCATTCATATTATTCAGCTGTTTTTTCATTGATTACTTCTGGTTCAGCTGCTTCACTTACTTCTAAATCTTCTTGAACAGTGATTTCAACAACAGCACATACTTGTTCTTCAACATCTGTTACGATAGAGAAGTCTGCTTGTTTAGGAATATCACCAATGACCATAGAATCCCCGATAGCTAAATCAGTTACATCTACTTCAACACGTTCAGGCAATTTGTCTGGTGTAGCTGATACCATAACAGTATAAAGATTTTGTTCCATTGTTCCACCAGCTTTAACTCCTTTAGGTGTACCAATTAGAGTTAATTCTGCTTCAACTTCTGTTTCTTGGCTCATATCAACAGCTAAGAATTCAGCATGAATCCAACTTTTTGTAAATGTGTCTAGTTGGTAGTTGTGTAACAATGTACTAACTTTTTTTCCATTTAAATCAAGAGTGTAAACAGCGTTAAGTCCATTTTCTCTGATTGCTTTGTCTAATTCACGGGCATTTACTGATACAGTTGTGTTATCAATACCGTTACCGTGGAAAGCTGCTGGAACTCTTCCTTCTGTTCTTAATTGTTTACGAATAGATCTAGGTCTAACCGCTCTTTCTTCTACTTTTAATACTACTGACATAAATAATCTTCCTCCTTCAGAATAAAATCTTAATTCAGTTCGTTATTTAGTACTGCAGTTTTAATCGGTATATTGAGATTCTCGATTAGCTTGCACTTTAAAAATGATGTCGGCACTTTTAAAGATACGAACGATAAACTTAGCATTATAAGGCGATTTTAACTGAACAGAAATATCATGTTTACAATTAAAAAATAATCGACTTAGACAAATTGCTTTGCCTGCTCATCATGGCTGTTTAAAAAACCACACTATAATATAAGCTTATATCCTAACCATACAGGTTAAACGTGAAAAGGTCAAGGAAAGTGATTAATTTTAAAAAGATAGGAATTGACCTATATTAATGTGATAGGCTACTAAATAAATAACGTGATACTAGAGATTCGGTTGCATTGATAGAGTCAATATGAGTTCTTTCATAAGCGTGACTTGCTTCAATTCCAGCACCAATTAAACCATGTTTGACATCAGCACCAGCACGCATCGCAGCAGAGGCATCACTACCATAATAAGGATAGATATCTAACCTAAATGGGATATTGTGTGTGTCACATAATGAAACGAAATGACGACGTAGCCCCAAATGATACGGGCCACTTGCATCTTTTACACAAATAGAAACGGTGTACTCGTCTGTTTGTTGGTCGTCTCCCATAGCGCCCATGTCGACTGCTAAATACTCAACGACTTTATGATCGATGTTTGAATTACCCCCATAGCCAATTTCTTCATTATTTGAAAAGAAGAAATGAGTGGTATGAGGCAATGTCTTCTTAGATTTTTTTAAGTCTAGTAAAAAATTGATTAAAATAGCAGCGCTAACCTTATCGTCTAAATGTCTTGACTTGATAAATCCAGTATCGGTAATTTCTGTTCTAGGATCAAAGCTGATAAAGTCACCAACTTGAATACCTAATTGTTCTGTTTCTTTTTTATTTGTTACCTTTTCATCAATTCTAATTTCCATATTTTCTTGATTTCTTTCCGCAGACCCAGCATTTTTATAAACATGAACACTGGTTTGATGCATTAAAATAGTGCCAGTGTAATCTTTATCATGTTGAGTGTGAACAGTACAATATTCTCCTTCAATAGCATTAAAGTTAAATCCACCAATTAAATCAAGTTTTAATCGACCGTTATCTTTTATGCCTCTCACCATTGCACCAAGAGTATCAATATGGGCTGTAATAAATCGTTGTTCTCGGTTGTTATCTCCTTCCACGGTCACCATTAAACTACCTTTTCGATTGATAGATGTGATGTAACCCACCTTTTCTAAAGTTTCTTGAATATGAGAAATGATAGTAGATGTGTCCCCAGTCGGAGATGGAATAGTGGTTAATGTTTTCGTTAGTTCAATGGTTGATTGTGTCATATGTCTGTATCATCCTTTTCTATTTAATTAAACTAAGAGTAGGGGATTGAGACACGAAAATCAAGAAAAAAAGCACCTTTACCAAAGTCTCTCTGTGTAAGAGGAATTTTAGTAGAGGTGTTTTAAAGGTTAAGCTATCAATTCTTCTGAGTCTTGTTCTAATCCAATACTGAATTTTAATAGTAGAGGAGAGAGTAAAGTTGTCACAATGATTGCGGCGATGATGACTGTGAAAAATTCATTACTAATGTAGCCGAGTTCTTGTCCTATTTTGGCAACAATTAGTGCCATTTCCCCTCGAGATACCATACCAGATCCGACAACAAAAGCAGGTTTTCTATCTACTTTCATTAGACGAGCTGCAATATAGCCTCCAGCTAATTTCGTCGCTACAGCTGCTACTGATAATATCACAATTAACCAAAATTGAGAGAAGATTGCTTGAATATTGATACCTAATCCAATAGATACAAAGAATACTGGGATGAATAAACTATTGCCGATAGTATCAACGTCTTGTTCAATCTCGTGGCTTTTTTCATCACTTGATAACATTAAACCAATGAAAAATGCCCCGATAATATCACTTAATCCCATTTCTTCAGCAAATATGGTAAAGGCGAAGCAAAGAACTAAGGCCATCGCTGTGGTTCCTTTGAGAGCGTTTAGTTTTGATGAAAGGGTCATAGCAGGTTGTATCAAGTATTTGGCAACGATATACATAATGAAGAAAAAGAGTATTTTTTTACCAATAAGTTCCCATGCCATTGGTCCAGTGAATCCAATATCGGGATTATATGACATAAATGCGGTAAAAGCACTAATAAGCAAGACAACTAGAGTATCGTCTAAAATAGCTGCTCCTAAAGTAATAGAACCTGCTTCATTATCAAGATAGTCGTATTCTTTTAAAACTTGTACGGTAATACTTAGTGAGGTGGCACTAAAAATAATGCCTAGAAATAGAGAGTCTGGTACTCCCATACCGAGGAAGCGGCCTAGGATTGAGATGAAAATAAATGGAACAAACACTCCAAACATAGCTACAGTGATAGCTGGTTTTAAATAGCGTTTCAAAAGAGTTAAGTCGCTTTCTAATCCAACTAAAAACATTAATAAAATGATTCCAATTTCAGCAAACAAGGCAATACCATCTGTTTCTTGTACCATATTTAGTAGGGCTGGGCCAAGTAAAATTCCCATAAGAAGTTCACCGAATACGATTGGTAAATTTAATCTGTTGCAAAAATGTCCAGCAATTTTAGTTCCAATTAAGATGAAAATCACCATTTTTAGTAGTTCCATTGTCATGAGCATCACTCCTTAATTTATTATTATACAATTATTATACTAAATAATTTATATTCATTTTACAAGTTTTTTGCATATTAAGATACATTTCAAACGATTTAACAAGGTTTTTTTAAGGTATTTTAACAAGTTTTTATTCATATTTTTTATTCATAAAGATGAATAAAGGGGTAGTGTGTGTATATCTATGCATTATTAGAGGATATTGAGAATATTAAAAAATAAAATGCATTTCAATTGACTTATCGAAGGATAAGTGATAATTTTGATATATCGATAGATAAATGAGATTAGGAGTGATGAGTGTTATGTTTTTGGGAATCAACGAAATGAAGTATCAAAAAGGAAGATATTTTCTGATTTTATCAGTGATTGTATTAATAGCTTGGTTGGTATTTATTTTAAATGGATTGGCTGAAGGATTGGCTCAAGGAAATAGAATGGCCATTGATAAATGGGATGCAACAGGCATTATCGTATCAGAGGAAGCCAATGATAGTTTGAACGCCTCAACGTTATCAGCATCTGATAAAGATAAGATACACGCTGATAAAGTGGAAGAAATTGGTCAATTGACAATAGCTATTAAACAAAATAAAAATAGTGAGCGTGAAAATGTGTCAATGTTTGGGATTAATCAAACAGGTTTTCTAACACCAAAAGTGATAGAGGGTAAAACGTTTACACAGAAAAACGAAATAATTGCTTCAGAGACGTTAAAAAATAAAGGGTTCAAATTAGGAGATTCTATTGAAGCTGGAACGTATAAAGATAAATTAAAGATAGTAGGATGGACGTCAGAGAGTTCGTATAACATTATTCCAGTTGTGTACACATCCGTGGACACATGGAGAACCATCAAATTTGGAGATATGGCGGATAAGCAAATTAATGGATTTGTTGTGAAAAGTGATAAACAAGTTAAAACAGATGTAACAGATAGTAGTTACTTAAAGATTGAAGATTTTATTCAAAAATTACCAGGTTACCAGGCTCAAAATTTAACACTTGATGGAATGGTGTATTTCTTAATGTTTATTTCATCATTTATCATTGGTATTTTTATTTTTGTCATGACTTTACAAAAAAGTAGCATGTTTGGGGTATTGAAAGTTCAAGGAGTACCAACTAGCTTTTTAGCACGTTCAGTTATTGGACAAACGAGTATCTTAGCGGTAATGGGGGTTGGAATTGGTGGTTTATTAACAGCATTAACAGTACTAATTTTACCAGACAGCATGCCTTTTTATGCTAATGTTCCCCAACTGATTATGTACGGTGTTCTACTGATGTTTGTAGCTATTTTAGGTAGTGTTTTTTCAGTGAGAACCATTGCTAAAGTAGATCCGTTGATTGCGATAGGAGGGTAATAAAAATGGAACAAGTATTATCATTAGAAAATGTGAGTAAGAAATTTGGTGAGGGGCATACTGAGGTAGAAGCCTTAAAACCGTTAAATTTTAATGTGAACAAAGGAGAGCTTATTGCGGTTATTGGGCCATCAGGATCTGGGAAAAGTACATTTTTAACCATTGCTGCCGGCCTTCAAAAACCGACAACTGGAAAAGTGACGATTGGTGGAGAAAATATTACAAAGTATTCAGCGAAACAATTAGTTAGTACACGATTTAACAAAATAGGTTTTATACTACAATCGTCTAACTTAGTGCCATTTTTAACCGTTGAAAAGCAGTTTGAATTAATCGAGAAAGTGGATAAAAATATTAAAAATGACGAGAAAAAAATACGTTAATGGATGTTCTAGACATAAGCAGACTCCGAAAAAATTATCCAAAAGATTTATCAGGGGGAGAGCGACAAAGAGTAGCAATAGCAAGTGCATTATATCATGATCCGGATATAATTTTAGCAGATGAGCCAACAGCTAGTTTGGATACAGAAAGAGCGTTTGAAGTAGTAAAATTACTATCAAGGGAAGCTAAAAATCAAAATAAAGGTGTCGTCATGGTAACTCATGATGAGCGTTTGTTAGAATATTGCGACCGAGTTGTCCGAATAAAAGATGGGCAGCTAAGCGAGGTACAAAAATAGTCGGTATTATTACCGACTATTTTTGTATACATATTGTTGTTTTTCTTCTATATATCGTTGATATTGTTTGCGTTTGTAGTTTTTTTCGTCCCATAACATGAGCCAAATCATAGTTAGAGGAGTTAATATGATCAATGCTGCCTGCCATCCAAAGGTACCCAATAAAATTCCAACACTTAACACAATTAATAATAACGCATATCTTCTGATTGCTGCCATATAACATCACTCCTATAATTTTTAAGAACATCTGTTCGTATCTCTATTATACGAATGTTTGTTCGTTTTGTAAAGAAAAAAATAAAGCATGTAAACATGCTTTAGATATGATTTCGATATAAACCGACTACTTTACCAAGAATAGAGACGTTATCCAAAATAATAGGTTCCATGGAATCATTTTCCGGTTGTAGTCTGATTTGGTTTTTTTCTTTAAAGAATCGTTTACAAGTGGCTTCATTTTCATCCGTCATGGCAATAACGATATCTCCGTTTATCGCAGTGGCTTGTTTTCTAACAATGACATGATCTCCATCAAAAATGCCTGAATTGATCATACTGTCACCTCTAATGGTTAGCATAAAGAGGCTGTTTTCTTCGTATTTTAAATCAGGTGGTAGCGGGAAAAAGTCAGAGGCCTCTTCCACAGCTAGTATGGGCTCACCAGCTGTTACTACACCTAGCATTGGAATAGATGTTGATTGAACACCGATTAATTTTAATCCTTCAGGCGTTAATTCAATAGCTCTTGGTTTTGTAGGATCTCTTAAAATTAAGCCTTTTTTTTCTAGTCTAGATAGATGTCCATGTACTGTAGAAGTAGAGGATAGATTTACTGCTAGACCAATTTCTCTTACAGTAGGTGGATAGCCACGTTCTTCGACTTGTTCATAGATATATTTTAAGACTTCAACTTGTCTGGAGGATTGCTTTTTTGTCATAATGTTTCCTCGTTTCCTTTTTTTTGAGTGTAACATAATGATATCATTAAATCAAACAAACGTTCGCTTAATTTGAACATTTTTGATTGTTTTTTTTCGTAAATTACGATAATATAAAGGTGCTTAAGGAGGGATGTAAATGTTAACTCAAGAAAAATTAGCACGTATTAATGAATTGGCTAAAAAAGCAAAAACTGAAACAGGTTTAAATGCTGATGAGAAAGTAGAACAGCAAGAACTACGAGATGAATACATAAAAAACTTTAGAGGCGGTATGCGTCATCATATTGAAGGAATGAAAGTTGTCGACGAAGAAGGTAACGATGTCACTCCAGATAAATTGAAAAAAATTCAAAAAGAAAAGGGACTTCATGGACGCTAAGTCTAGTCCCTTATTTTTGTTGAATAATTGTGAAAAGCCTTGCAAAAACGCATGAAAAAAGGTAAAATGTAATAAAGGTAAAAAAAACCTAAATAGGAGGATATTTTATGTTATTCGATCAAATTGATCAATTAGGTGTTAATGCGATTCGTACGTTAAGTTTAGACATGATTCAAAAAGCTAATTCAGGACATCCTGGATTACCAATGGGTGCAGCTCCAATGGCGTATACCCTATGGACAAAACATTTAAAAGTAAATCCAAAAACTTCTAGAAACTGGGCAGATCGAGATCGTTTCATTTTGTCTGCTGGACATGGTTCTTCTATGTTATATAGCTTATTACATTTATCTGGTTACAATTTACCAATGTCAGAGTTAAAACAATTTCGTCAATGGGATAGTTTAACACCAGGGCATCCTGAAGTTTTGCACACTGATGGAGTTGAAGCAACAACTGGCCCATTAGGACAAGGGATTGCTATGAGTGTTGGATTTGCAATGGCAGAAGCTCATTTAGCAGCTACTTACAACAAAGAAAACTTTAAGATTGTCGATCATTATACATATGCACTTTGTGGTGATGGCGATTTAATGGAAGGAATATCTCAAGAGGCTGCAAGTTTAGCAGGTCATTTAAAATTAGACAAATTAATTGTTTTATATGATTCAAATGATATTTCACTAGATGGTCCATTAGACAAATCATTTAGCGAGAGTGTTAAAGGCCGTTTTGAAGCAACTGGATGGCAACATATCTTAGTGAAAGATGGCAATGATTTAGAAGAAATTTCTAATGCAATTGATTTAGCTAAAAAAGAAACAACAAAACCAACAATTATCGAAGTGAAAACAGTGATTGGTTTTGGGGCACCAAACCAAGGAACAAATAAAGTTCACGGTGCTCCACTTGGTGCAGATGGCATTGCAGCAGCTAAAAAAGTATATGGTTGGGATTACCCAGAATTTACAGTACCAGAAGAAGTATCATCCCGTTTCCACGAAAACATGATTGTAAAAGGGGAACAAGCAGAATCTGAATGGAATGATCTATTTTCAGCATATAAAGCTGCCTATCCAGAATTAGCTGCTCAATTTGAAGCATCATTTAGTGAAGATGTAACAGTTGACCTAGACAAAGCGTTACCTGTTTATGATATAGGTGATAGCTCTGCAAGCCGTATTACAAGTAAAGAAACGATTCAAGAATTAGCTAAAGTAATGCCTAATTTCTGGGGAGGATCAGCTGATTTATCATCATCAAATAATACGATGATTGGGGATGAAACAGATTTTGAACCTGGTCAATATGAGGGACGCAATATTTGGTTTGGCGTTCGTGAATTTGCAATGGCAGCTGCTATGAACGGGATAGCTTTACATGGAGGCACAAAAGTATACGGAGGCACGTTCTTTGTATTTGTTGATTATTTAAGACCAGCGCTACGTCTATCAGCAATTCAAAAAGCACCAGTTACGTTTGTACTAACACATGATTCTATCGCTGTAGGTGAAGACGGGCCAACTCACGAACCAATTGAGCAATTATCTAGTTTAAGAGGTATGCCGAATGTGAATCTAATTCGACCGGCAGATGGTAATGAGGTAGCTGCAGCATGGAAACTAGCTGTAACATCAAAAGAAACACCAACAGTTTTAGCATTATCTCGTCAAAACTTACCTGTGTTAGAAGGGACAAAAGAATTGGCTAGAACGAATGTTGAAAAAGGTGCTTACGTATTATCTCCACAAAAAGGTGAAACACATGATGGCATTTTGATAGCGACTGGTTCAGAAGTTAATTTAGCTATGGAAGCTCAAAAAGTCTTAGCAAAAGACGGAATACATGTATCTGTTGTATCGATGCCAAGTACGTCATTATTTGACAAACAAGATGCTGCTTATAAAGAATCAGTGCTACCAAAAACTGTTACAAAACGTGTGTCAATAGAGATGGGAACAACTTTTGGTTGGGAACGCTATATTGGCTTTGATGGTAAGGCAATGGGAATTGATACGTTTGGTGCAAGTGCACCTGGTAATACAGTGATTGAAAATTATGGATTTACCGTAGAAAAAGTAGTATCAACTTTTAAATCATTATAAACTACATGAAGCATATCTAACGTGTTTAGATATGCTTTTTTATCAGATAGGAAATTAATTATGACGGAATTTTTAAAGAAAGAATTTGGTGTCTCAGATATAATTAGAACAGAGAAACAAAATTCTGAATATGAGGGAATGATCGCTTACTCCAATTATTTACATGCAAATATTAGAGTTAGAAAAGCAAAGAAAACGCCCACAAAAGCAGGTTATTTTGTAGCGTTTTGGGAGAAAGATAGTGATAATAAAAATCAGCCTTTTCATGCTTCGAATAGTCCAAAATACTTAGTCATTATTGTACAAGATGACGAAAAAATAGGTTACTTTAATTTTCCTAAGCAAACTTTGATAGATAAGCAAATAGTGACGTCTGAGACTGGAAAAGGCAAGATGGGCATGAGAGTTTATCCTACTTGGTGTGAGACACTAAATAAAACAGCTCAACGTACACAGTATTGGCAATCAGACTACTTTACTAACTTGAGCCAAAAAAAGATCTAACATTTTAGTGTTAGATCTCTTTTTTTAATCTCTTAGGTCACCAGTGTTGATGACTGGTTGCGTTCCTTTATCGGTGATGATAGACACGAGCAAATTATTAATTAATTGTACTTTTCTATCATCAGTAAATGTGATGTCTTGTCCATCCTCTATTTGTTCTAGAGCCATTTGAGTCATAGAAACAGCTCCTTCAACAATCGTTTGACGAGCAGATAAAATGGCTTTTGCTTGTTGACGTTGAAGCATGGCACTGGCGATTTCTGTTGCATAAGCTAAGTGATTCAACCTTGTTTCGACTACTTCAACACCAGCAATAGATAAACGCTCTTCTAATTCTTTCGCTAATTTTTCTGATACTTCCGTTGTGTTTCCACGCAAGGTCAGATCATCGTCTTCAAATGAATCATAGGGATATTGAGAGGCAATATGTCGTATAGCCGTTTCACTTTGGATGGCAACAAAATCTCGATAGTTATCTACTCCAAATAAGGCTTTGGCAGAATCGACAACTTTAAAGACAATAACTGCTGATATTTCTACTGGATTTCCATCTGAATCATTTACTTTTAATTGTGCGCTATTAAAGTTTCTGACTTTTAGAGAAATCGTCATCTTTTGAGACAGAGGAACAGTAATAAAAAGGCCATTTTCTTTAATAGTGCCTAAATATTTTCCGAAAAATAAAATGGCTTTTGCTTGGTTTGGACCAACGATTGTTAAGGAACTGATAAAAAGTGCTGAGATAATCCAAATAATGATGCTTGTAAACGTTTGTGGAAAACTCTCATTCATAATTCCTAGATAGAATAGATAGGCAGCTCCTAGTATCATTGCTATTAGCACGGCTAGACCTAAATAACCGTTAACATGAAATGTGTTTTTTTCTTTCATTTTTATCCCTCCAATTTCGGTTATTATCTCATAGAGTATCTGAAAAATAAATAAATAGGTTTGACGTAGAAAAAAGTACCTAGATTATCTAGATACTTTTTTTCTTGTTTTTTGTAAAATGAGAATCCTGCAAAACAGAATGCAGAACATATGAAAAGAAATAATATCATTGATAGTGGATTGGAAGAAATACCTCCAATGACAATGATGCTGCCTCCAATTAGAGCAAATATAGGAGCAATAAGTCCTGTGAACGTGTTTTGAATGTCACCTTTTTTATAGAGCATGATTACTTTGAGATAAAGCGTCATGTAGCAGATATAACCAAAGACGACAGCAATTTCACTAATATCACCTGAAGCCATAAGGCCAAATTTTTGGGTTAAATAATGAATGATGAACCAGAAAATACCACAAGAGACACTAACGAGTGCAGAATATTTGGCGATTCCAGCTTGTTGATAGTCTTTTATTATGGTCTCAGAAAATGGAATCATATTTTTGGTGGCTAAGGCATATGGCATTCTGATATGACCTAAAATGACCCCATTCACAACACCTAGCATGGAAATTAAAATAAAGAATAAGATAATAATTTTACCACTTGAGCCAAGTAACATGTCACCAATTGCCATTACAGCACCATCACCTACTGATAAAATGTATTCAGAGCCAAGGATAGATGTCATACCGAGAAAATAAGCTAAATAAACAAATAGGACAATGATTGGTCCAATTGTCAGTGCTAATGGCATTGTTTTCTTGGGATTCTTTACCTCGTTTGAAATACTGAGAGAAATTGGCCAGCCATCGTATGAGAATGCCATAGGAGCTAAGGCTGCTAACCAACCAAGACCGACTGCTGTAATAGGTTGAGCGACGACATCGGATGGAATATCGGGAGTGGGTTGCTTCCAAAAAATGGCTACAAGTCCAACACCTAATAAGGGAATGAGTTTAGCTACAGAAGAGACAACTTGAAAATGTCCACCCAATCGACTGGAAAAAATATTAATAAAATAAAATAAACATAGATAGAAGAAACCAATTCCCATTTGAATTTCTAAGGTGTTTGGCAAATTAAACAATAAGCAGGTGTAGATGCCTGAAGCCCAGGCGACAACTACAGAAATGGTTGGGTAATAGAGAAAAGTTTGATACCAACCAAAGGCGCTCGCTAATTCATCTGAATAAAATTCTTCAAAATAGCCAACCAAACCGCCATTTTTGTCTGTTCGTGTGGCTAGGTTCGCTAGAGAAATGCTACCAAAAATAATACTAAATGCTCCGATTATGAAAACGAATACCCCTAATAGGACATTTCCACCTGTAAATCGTAAAATATCGTCTACTTTAAAAAAGATTCCAGACCCAACACAAATCCCAACAATCATGGCTGTCGCGGTTCCTAATCCGTATGTTTTCTTTTGATTATCCATAAGCCCTCCTAGAAATTTCATTATACCGAAATATACCATAAATAAAGCTATGTGAGAACCGTAAACTGCATAAAAATGATAAAAAGTATTTATTATGGTAGAAAACGTTCGAAAGGAATAAAGTGATTAAAATCATTATTTGTTAGTAAACTATTCATAGAATATTCTTTATGTTAAAATAGTATAGATGTATTAAGATGTTTAGGAGGTTAATGTATGAATAAAAAAGAAGTTATTAGTAATATTGTGTGGTTTGGTGGATTAATTTTAGTATTGACCATGTTAAGAATGTTTGTGTTTTCACCAGTAATTGTATCAGGTGATTCCATGAATCCTACATTAGTAGATAGAGAACGTGTGATTAGTTTGAAAAATAGAGACATTAAGCGATTTGATATTGTGACATTTCCAGCACCAGATGAACCATCAAAAAATTATATTAAGCGGGTTATTGGACTACCTGGAGACACAGTAGAATACAAAGAAGACATGCTATATATAAATGGAAAAGAGTTAAAAGAACCCTACCTAGATGAATACAAAGACACACCAGAAAAAATGCCACTTGGATTGCCTCTCACGCAAGATTTTAAATTAGAGGAATTGGATATTTTAGATGGAGCTAAGCAAGTCCCTGCTGGTGAATACTTTGTTATGGGAGATAACCGTCAAAATTCAAAAGATGGTCGAATGGTCGGGTTTATACAGGAAAAAGATATTATGGGTGATGTGTGGTTTTCATTTTGGCCACCTGCTAAAATAGGAACGGTGAAATAAAACATGAAGAGTTTCATGTTTTTTTTTATAGGCAATATTATGCTAATATAGAGCTATGAAAGATGTAAGAAACGAGGATGGCTACCATGAGTTTACAATTTGTAATAGGAACGGCAAGTCAAGATCATACAGGAACGTTGTTAGAATTGACGACGGAGTGGTTACGAAAAGATGTGAAAAATGAAGTGTTTTACCTAGTGCCAAACCACGTCAAGTTTGAAACAGAAGTAAGTGTTTTGGAAGCTATGCATCAGTTACCAGTCTACAAAGAATGGGATAACATGGTAAGTATGAGACTACAAGTATTTAGTTTTTCACGGTTAGCGTGGTATTTTATGCAACATACAAAGAGTTATCAGAAAAAACAGTTATCAGATTCAGGAAAATACATGATACTAAGACAAGTATTAATCGATATAGAATCAACATTGGTCTTGTTTAAACAAGAAATTAATAAACCGGGATTTATTCATCAACTTGTTGAAATTTTTGATGAATTGCAGGAAGGCAATATAACATCCGATGACTTGTTAGACTCAATAAAAGGGATTAGTGATGGGGAAGAGGAAATTGACTCAGCTGTTAAGTTGTTAGACATTCAGCTTATCTATAGGGCCTATTCAGAAAAACTAAGTGAGTTATCCTGTGACGGACATGATTTATTATTAGAGTTATCCGAGTATTTGCAGACGCAATCGTTAGATCATGTGATGTTCGTGGTGTCAGGATTTTCTAATTTTACAGCAGTTGAAAAACAATTAATTGAAAGTTTAATGGCTGTGTCCGGGGAATTAAAAATTAGTTTGGTATTGGATAAGGCTTATGTTACTCGATCACCAGAAAGATTTAATCTTTTTTACAATACTGGACTACTTTATAGTGAATTGTATCAATTAGCGAGACACAAACAAGTTCCGGTACTACATGACAAAGTAGCTAAACCACGAGCCAACACAAATATGACGAACTTAGATGAGTTTTGGCAATCAACTCAAACGTTAAGTCCAGTTAAGGAGTTACAGCCAACGGCGTTGTCACATGTCTTGTTATGGGAAACAGAAACGGCGTACAGTGAGCTTGTTAGAATCGCTAAGGATGTTCGGATGCTCGTCTCAGGTAAAGGATATCGTTACAAAGATATTGTTATCCTATCAAGAGATTTGGATACGTATAAACGAATGATAGAACCTATTTTTAACGAACATGATATTCCTTACTATATCAATCAAGAAATGGAAATGAAACATCATCCATTGGTTGAATTTATGGCATCTTTATTCGCTATGAAAGACCGATATTATCAGTATAGAGATGTGATGAGGTTTCTAAGAACTGAACTATTTGCGCCATCTCATGCTGAGCTGTCTGATTTAGAGGAATGGAAAAACAGTATGACACATTTACGACAACAAATGGATTACACTGAAAATGTGGTATTGGCATATGGCTATAGTGGATATGATTGGATAAAATCTGAAGATTGGATGTATGTTCAGTACCAGTACAATATTGATGATGAGTCTAGTGACACAAATAAAACGATTCAAGAGATGTCTAATAGCATTCGTCGGCAAATTCGAGAGTTTATACCGCCCTTATTTGAGTCGTTAGAGACAGTTACTATTGGCCGAGATGCGGTAGTGATTTTGTATCAATTTTTAATCGATGCTGGGGTAGAAAAACAATTACTATTCATGCGAGATCAAGAATTAGAACGTGGTAATTTAATCAAAGCGAGAAACCATGAACAAACATGGCAAGCTTTGATGGATTTATTGGATGAATACATGGAGTTAATGGGTGATGCACCGTTTATTTTGGATGATTTTAGTCAAATTATTCAGAGTGGATTAGAAGGATTAACTTATAGTAAGGTGCCAACTACTCTAGATCAATTAGTCGTGACATCCCTTGACATGGTTCATGCCAAAACACATAAAGTAACGTATATTATTGGTGCATCTGATCAACAGATACCTAAGAAAATTGAAAATAAAACGCTTCTATCAAATGAAAATAGAGAATTATTAAGTCGAACATTAACTGACGATAAATTTTTGAAAAAAGATATTATATCAGATTCAGCAAGAGAACCATTTGTCTTTTATTTATCTCTATTATCTGCAACCGATAAAGTAGTTATATCTTGTCCAAGAGGAAGCGATCAAGCGAAGGATATGAAATTATCTCCTTATATGACACTTTTATCTAATGGTTTAAGGCTAAAAATTGACACAAAAGAAGCGATACCAGATGTAAAGAATAGTCTTGATGTGTCTTATTTCTCAACAGACGTTGTTCTATTAAGTGACTTAATTCGTATAAAGCGAGAAGTGAAGGATAATAAAATAGATTTACCTTGGCTATGGCAACAGTTAGAGAAACGAGTGACGCTTAAATTGCCTGTAAAATCAGAAAGGGTATTAGCTAGTTTGACGCATCAAAATATTCCAGAGACATTAAGGACACAAACCATTGACACTCTATATGGAGAGACCATCCATGCGTCTGTTTCTAAAATAGAAAACTTTTATAAATGTCAGTACAAGTACTTTTTATTGTATGGATTAGGATTAAAAGAAAGAGAAACATTTGAGTTAAGTCCTGCTGCAACGGGAGATTTTTATCATGAGGCTCTGGATATATTTTTTAAAGAATTGATGAAACAGCAATTAGAACTAGCGACAGTTTCGAAAGAACAAGTCATGGCATTAGCTGATTCTGTTTTAAAAGAATTGTTAGGGGAAAAGAAATTTGCGATTCTTTCAACCACTAACAGAATGTTATACATTAAATATCAATTGGAACAAACAATATACCGCGTAAGCTGGTCGTTGAAACGTCAAAGTGAGCGCAGCAATATGTCTACGATACAAACAGAAGTGTTATTTGGTGAGGCACTCCAAAGGGTTGGTTTAAACAGTTTGGATGTTGATTTGCCACACCAAAAGAAATTGAAAGTTCGTGGTAAAATAGACAGAATAGATAAAATGACGATTGAAGAGGATACATATTTGGCAGTGATTGACTATAAATCGAGCAAGCATAACTTTGATTTTGTTGATGCTTACTATGGTCTAGCGATGCAGATGATTACATATTTGGATGTTGCACTTGAAAATGCTGTGACATTAGTTGGACAAGAGGCTCAACCGGCTGGAGCTTTCTATATGCATGTTCAGAATCCCGTTCTAACAGCAACAGAAAAACTAGACGATGATGCGATTGAAGAGGATATGTTAAAGTCATTTAAATATGATGGGCTATTGGTAAATGACCCTAAATTATTGGAAACATTAGATAAAACCATAGATCTAGGTGTAAAGTCTTCTGTCTATCCTTACGAGCAATTAAAAAAAGGAACGATGAAATCATCTAAATTTGTATCGGAAGATGAAATAGGTTGGTTAATTGATAATAATCGTCAAAAATTTAAGGAAGCGGGACAACAGATTTTTGAAGGATCGACAAAGCTAAACCCTGCCTTCAAAGGTCAAGAGCGATTAGCGTGTGGTTTTTGTCCATTTAGGAGTGTGTGTCAATTTGATGTGATGTTAAAAGAAAATAACTATCATCGTATAGAGAAGATGAGTAAAGAGCAGATAATGGCTTTTAATAAGGAAGAGGAGTGTAACGAAGATGACTAGTAGAGATATTCCATTAAAACTTGAGAATAGTCATTTTACAGATAAACAATGGCAAGCTGTATACGATGGTGGTGACAACCTATTAATATCTGCTTCAGCGGGTTCTGGGAAAACAACGGTATTGGTAGAAAGGGTCATTCAGAAAATAAAACATGGGACAAATGTAGATGAGTTATTAATAGTGACCTATACAGAGGCAGCTGCAAAAGAGATGAAACAGCGTATCCAACAGTCAGTACAAGAATCGATTACAGTAGAGACTGATCAGGCACAAAAACAACATTTGATTCAGCAACTGAGCTTGTTACCTACTGCGCACATAAGTACGTTGCATGCTTTTTGTCTACAAGTCATAAGAAATTATTATTACTTGATTCATATTGACCCTGTTTTTAGATTACTGACGGATGAGACTGAAATGGTGTTATTAATGGAAGACGTTTGGGAAACTCTTAGAGAAAAACTATACGGAGAACAAAAAGAACGCTTTTATCAGTTAACAGAAAACTTTTCCAATGATAGAAACGATGATGGATTAACAAAGCTGATTTTTTCACTGTATCAGTTTGCAAAATCCAATCCAGATCCTAAAAAATGGTTACATGATTTGACATGTGTGTATGACATAGATAAATCGATTGTTGAAAGCCCATTGTATCAAGATATTATGAAACCAACTGTGATAAAAGAACTGTCACAGGTAATTTATCATTGTGAGAGATTGATTCAAGAATTGGACGGTGAACCAGATTTTGTTAAAACTGTTCCAATCATCCAATCAGATTTAAATATTGTAAATGAGTTGCTGACTATGATGGAGACTGACAATGTTGACGGTGTTTATTACAGTCTATCTAGTTTAAAATTCGCCACAATTAAAGGGCCATCCAAAAAAGATAGTCCAGAAGAAGTGATGGAGTCTTACACTCAAATCAAAGCAGAACGTGATGGAATAAAAAAACAAATAGGGGAGATAAAAAAAGCCTATTTTGCCCAGTCCCCAGAGAAAATGCTGGAGTTAATTAAGGTATCTGAACCATTGATAAAAGAAATGATTGTAGTCACAGAACAATTTATCGACGCTTTTTCTGCTGAAAAAGAAAAGAAAAACGTAGTGGACTTCAATGATTTAGAACATTTTACACTGGCTATTTTGACTGAATTAGAAGAGGGAAAACGGGTTCCTTCAGACGCTTCATTACACTACCGGCATAAATTTAAAGAGGTTTTGGTAGATGAGTATCAGGATATTAACAGGTTGCAGGAAAGTATTTTATACTGGCTTCGTCGAACGGAAGCAAATCAAGGTAACTTGTTTATGGTTGGCGATGTGAAGCAATCTATCTATGCATTTAGATTAGCCGACCCTACGTTATTCATTGAAAAATATGAACAATTCGCAGATGGTACAGATGGTAGACGTATTGTATTAGCTGAAAACTTTAGGTCCCGAAGTAATGTGTTGGATTTTACTAATTTGGTTTTTATGCAGTTGATGGATAGAGAACTTGGCCAAATTGAATACGATCAAAGTGCTCGATTAATAACGGGATTTAAAGATTATCCAGTGAGCTCTGATTATGATACGGAACTTTTAATATATGAAAGTGATATGGATGAAGAGGATATCGTTTCTGAACAACTAGATTTTAGTATCGATGGGAAAACTGAAGGGGAGCTATTATTAGTTGCGCATAAAATTAAGTCATTAGTACAGTCAGAATTTCCGATTTATGATAAAAAAATCAAAGAAAACAGAAAAATTCAATACAAGGACATCGTCCTATTAACGCCTACAAAGAAGAATAATTTAGTTATTCTAGATATGTTTAAAGAGTTGGATATTCCGCTTTTTATTAATGATACACAAAGTTATTTTCAAGCAACAGAAGTAAAGATAATGGTGGCATTATTACAGTTAATTGACAATCCATACCAAGATATCCCGCTAGCATCCGTCTTAAGATCTCCCATTGTTGGTCTGAAGGAAAATGACATGGTCACCATTAGAGAATATGATAAAAAAGGGTATTATTATGATGCACTGCTACATTATTTAAAAGAGGAGACTAGCCGAACAGAATTGTATAAACGCATTGAAACATTCCATCATCAATTTTCTAATTGGCGTGAATTGGCAAGGCGAGAAAAATTAGTGGAATTGATTTGGACAATTTATCAAGATACTGGTTTGCTTGATTACGTTGGCGGGATGCCATCTGGAAAACAAAGACAAGCCAATTTACACGCTCTATATGAGCGTGCAACGGCCTATGAGGAAATGAACTTTAAAGGACTTTTTCAATTTATTCGATTTATCGAAAAAATGCAGGCGAAAGATAAGGATTTAGCTGAGCCAAATAATCTCAATGATGACGAAGATGCAGTACGAGTAATGACGATACATGCCAGTAAAGGCCTTGAATTTCCAGTGGTTTTTGTATTAGATATGACAAAGCAATTTAATCAAATGGATATTAATCAAAATAATTTTATTTTTGATGAAGGATTGGGTGCCGGTATCAAGTATCTTGATCGAGAGACTAGAGTGAGATACAGTACTATGCCTTACGCTATTATACGTGAACACAAACGCAAGAAAATGTTGGCGGAAGAGATGAGGAAATTATATGTGGCGCTAACTCGAGCTGAACAAAAGCTTTATTTGGTTGGCTCATATAAAAATAAAGAAATAGCTTTAAAAAAATGGCAACAGAATATATCGACAGATCACTTAGTCTTATCCGTTAGCACAAGATTGGGACATCGAACACTCATGGATTGGGTAGGAATTTCTTTAGTGAGACATCCAAAAACAATCAAAGCATTTCCAGATATCATGTTAGATCCTGTCAAAGGGTTAGGGAATGTACCAGGTGATTTTTCAATCCATTTTTATAATGAAGAAGCTGTGAGGCAGATAACTCATTCTAACGAATCCGTTGCAGAGAAGTCCCCTGCTGATCACCTGACTGAAGGGGCTAACCCTAAGTTATTAAAACAAGTTGTGGATAGATTAAACTATGTTTATACTAATAAATCAGCGACAGTGACAACTAGTTATCAATCCGTATCTGAAATTAAACGAGTGTTCGAAGACCCTGATAATCAACAGTTACAAGTGTTAAATCTAGAAAAAAATCCCAGCATTACAGGAAATAGATATGTAGAAGATAGCTTGGCGAAACCTAAATTTTTAGAAGAGGTATCTGAACCAACTCCAGCTGAGATCGGTACAGCGACGCATTTGATTATGCAGTTGATTGATATTACGGAGAAACCTACACAGCACTCACTAAATCAATTGATTGATACATTAGTCACACAAGGTGTTTTAAATGAAGAACTTGCTAGTCGTATTCAAGTCTCAACGTTGTTGTCGTTTTTTGAAACAGACTTAGGCCATTTACTGATAGACTATTCAAAGGAAACAAGAAGAGAACAACCATTTTCAATTATGCTAAAAGCCAAACAATTATTTTCAGATTTTGAAGGTACGACAGATGATTCTATTTTGGTCCATGGGATTATAGATGGTTTTGTTGAAACGGAAACAGAGTTGATATTATACGATTTCAAAACAGATTATGTGTCCAAGCATGCGAGTCAAAAATCGATAGATCAGATAAAAAATAGATACAAAGGACAAATTAATTTATATTGTCTGGCATTAGAACAATTGAAGGGGAGACCAGTTACCTCGGCTAAATTAATTTTATTAAACGGAGATAAACAGTTAGAAATGAGAGACTAGAATCGGTGGATTAATTGGAAACACTAATAAAAATACTCGTGTCATCCTAATAAAAATGGTACAATTTTGTTAGTAAAAAGGAGGAATTCTATGTACAAAACATCAGCTCAATTAAAACAAGAAGCAAAAGCCTCTCTACAAGGGCGTTGGAAAGAAGCAGTCATACTAAATTTAGTGCCATCGCTTATTAAAATAATTACGGTATTTTTTATGACATTAATTTTGATATTGCCGGTGATGATATTCGCAACCTTTTCAACAGATAAAGATAGTGCGTCTTATGAATTTAAATCATCCTTTGTTGAAGGGTTTAAAGAAGGATTAAATGAATCAGGTGATGATTTTGGCGACGACGAATTTAGTTTGTCCTCTAGCTCTAATTCAGCAGGACTTGCTGCAAGTACTAGTGTTGCTTCGAAATCATGGATGGGACCAGTTTTTAGTTTTGTGATTACTTTCTTAACAATAGGTATTTCATTTACATTTCTTGATGTGATTCGAAAAGGGAATGAGCAGGATATGCGAATGTCTCACGCCTTTAGATTATTCAATGGAGTGGATTTTGTTCCTGTGTTACTCATTAATATTTTGATGAATTTTTTCATTAGTTTATGGACAATGTTACTGATTGTTCCTGGGATTGTTAAATACTATTCATATTCTCAATCTAATTTTATTTATAAAGATATTTCTGAAAGCAAAGACACAAAAACAATGGGTGTCACAAGCTTTATCACTGAAAGTCGCGAATTGATGAATGGTCATAAAGGTCGTTTATTCTGGTTAGATTTAACGTTTATCGGTTGGCAATTAGTTGGATTGATTACATTTGGAATTGGTTATCTATTTATCACACCTTATATTAATACGACAAAAGCAGCATTTTATGATGATTTAGCCAAAGATCGTTATTTGGCATTAGACGCTGATATGATAGAAGAAGATGATGAGTGGACAAATTTTTAAAGAATGAGATGATTCTCATTCTTTTTTTATTGTTTTTATATCAGATAATCAAGTCAATTTAAGGAATAAGGCGTAAAATGTGACTTATACCAATTATCCCGAATTGGTTTTTCATACTTAACTCCTACCGAGAGAGAGTAAAGAACAACCTTCATTTCCACTAGAGCGACGGCTTTGGTGGTTTTTTTGTGTACTCTGACATATAATGACTCATAAAGAGATCAACATAAAAAGGGGGACGATACGTGTCAAATGAGTTAAGATTTCCACTAAACATAGATACATCAAGAAAAATCATTCATGTTGATATGGATGCCTTTTATGCGTCAGTGGAAGAGAGGGATCATCCTGAACTAGCTAATCATCCTCTTGTAATTGCTAAGCATCCCAGAGACACAGGTGGTCGTGGAGTCGTCACGACAGCAAATTATGAAGCTAGAAAATATGGCATTCATTCGGCAATGAGTGCTCAAAAAGCGTATGAATTGTGTCCTAAAGCTAATTTTGTTGCAGGAAATAGAAGCTACTATTCAGATATATCTAAAGAGATTCATAAAATTTTTAGAAAATATACGGATCAAATAGAACCAGTTTCGTTGGATGAAGCATACTTAGACGTGACAACGAACAAAATAAATGCCAAAAGTGCGATAAGAATTGCTAGAATGATTCAGTTGGACATTTGGAATGACTTGCATTTAACCTGTTCTGCAGGAGTGAGTTATAATAAATTTCTTGCTAAGTTGGCATCTGATTACCAAAAGCCAAGAGGATTAACGACGATTCTTCCAGAAGAAGCGGTTCCCTTCTTGAAACAGTTGCCGATTGAGTCTTTTCACGGGGTGGGGAAAAAAACGGTTCCTAAAATGCATGAACTAGGGATTTATACAGGTGAGGATTTATATCGTCAATCAGAAATGACCTTAATTAGAGAATTTGGTAAGATGGGATATTCTTTGTACCGAAAAGTACGTGGAATTCATGATGCGCCGGTTGTGGCATATAGAGATAGGAAATCGATTGGACGAGAAAATACATTTAGTAAACCTCTTAGGACAGAAGAACAAGTGATTATTCAATTAAGAGAATTAGCGAAGGATGTGGAAACCTCCTTAACTAAAAACCAATTGCACGGTAAAACTGTGGTATTAAAAGTAAGAGACAAAGAGTACGAGACCTTCACACGCAGGGTGACGTTGCCAGATTATGTTGATACTCAAGAAGATCTTTATTTTCATGGGAAACAGCTATGGAATGATTTGGATTTACTAGATAGAGGCATTCGTTTACTTGGCATCACAGTTACTAATTTGGACCCTAAAACATTTGATTTAATCAAACTTCCTTTATGGGATAATAAAAAGTAGGTGGATAGTGCTCCACCTACTTTTTATTGTTATTGATTGGACATCTCTAGCAACTTATGTTTTAAATCATCTTCCATAATCGCCAATTCTAATTCAGCATGCTTTCGTTTTTCCTTGCCTTCTTTTTGAATACGTAGTGTTTCTTGAATCGTTTCAATTAAATCGTTTTGTGTTTTTTGTAACGTTTCAATATCTACAATACCACGTTCATTTTCTTCAGCTGTTTCAATCGCAGATATTTTTAGCATTTCAGAATTTTTGGCTAGTAAATCGTTGGTTGTTTGGGATACTTGCCGCTGTGCCGTTACAGCATCCTTTTGTCTTAATAAAGTGAGAGCGATAGCAACTTGGTTTTTCCATAATGGAATAGCCGTATTAATAGACGCTTGTATCTTCTCAGCTAATGCTTGATTGGTATTTTGAATCAAACGGATTTGTGGTGCTTGTTGGATAGTGATTTGACGCGCTAACTTTAAGTCGTATGTTCTTTTTTCAAGACGGTCTACAAATTGGTTCAAATCATTGACGATTTGAGCATCCATTTGGTCTCCCGTTTCTTTAGCTTTTGTCATAGCTTCAGGAATTGTTATGGTTTGAAGTTCGTCTATTTTTACTTCACCAGCAGCGATATAAATATTTAAAGCATCAAAATAATCTTTGTTTTTATGATACAGTTGCTCAAGCATAACATTGTCTTGAAGTAAGCCATTCTTTTCATGGTCTAATTTGATGGCAATTTTATCAATTTGTGCGCCGATTTTCTGATATTTTGCTGTGATTTCATAGACAGATTGTTTTACTTTTCCAAACATACGTTTGAAAATATTTTTATCTTGTGCTTCAAGTTCACTAGGACTTGCCTCGTTCAATCGGTACATAAGCTCCGTTAAAGAATCTCCCATAGGACCGATGTCTTGAGCCTGTACATGAGTTAACATTGTATGAGAAAATTCACCTAGTTTTTGTTGTGCGGCAGCTCCGTAACTAAGGACAGCTTGACTATCGTTGACGTCTATTTGTTTCGCTAAGTCCAAGGCTTGTTTTCGTCTCTCTTCAGATAATTTATCTAAAATTTTTGGTGCTTGCTCAGCATGAGATGCTAAGGTTTGTTTTTCTGATTGAGACATGAGATCAGAAGATACGGGTGCTTCAAATGGATTGCTAAGCAAATCATCTAATGTATTTTCTACTGGTGATACATCTTTTAATGGTGTGTGGTGTTCGTCTGTCATCATTGATTCCCCTTCTCGTTATTATGATTAGTTAATTCACTTTCTCGTATCATGTTTTGTTTGGCTATAGAAATTTCTACGTTTAAATCATCTAAATCGTCTGCCACAAATGCTTCGTAATCATGAAGGATTAATGTAGAGGCTTCTTCAATTGCCAAAACACTGTGATTCAATGCTTCATATGTCCGTTTGTTTTTTAAATCATGTTGACTAATCTCAGCATATTTGTTGGTTAGTTCGACAATATTTGGTAAATGATGGTATAAAAAGCGGTCGGCATGATGTAATTTTTGAGGCTCTTTTACAATTTCTTTAAACATGGCTTTGGCTGCTTTTGTGGTGTCAAAACGAAAATTAATTGCTTTTAACTTTGTAAAAGTAGTCATGTTTCTATCAAGGGTGTATATATTTTTTCTTGCTTCAGACATGGTGTCTCTGAAAAATGTGATTTCTTGTTGAGACATCCCTGCGTCTAAGTAATGCTGTTCTTTCTCTTTTGATAGATAAGGTAATGGGCTCTTATCTGTTGTAGATTTTATTCCTTTAATCAAGAAATACACTCCTGCGACGATGGAAATGAGCAAACCTGTTGAGATAATTGTGTTGATTGTCGAATGAACAGAGAGTGAACCAAATACGCTGATTAGTGTCAGTAATACAATTATACACAATGTCCATCTTAATCCTTTGTTTTTTTTCTTCATGTCTTCACTCCTATGTGTTTAGTGTTACACCCTCAACCTTAAAGCCATTTTAACATAAACTTTTACACAGCATATCAGTCCCAAGGTTGATTTATTTTTTCTTAAGTATTAAAAGGAAATAAAAGAGTTTGCCTGTAAAAAAGATTGAAAAGCAATCTTTTAACAGGTATCATAAGCATAAAATGAGTTTGCATAAGGAGAACAGGATGGTAGATAAATTTAAAGAAATAACCACGCATAGAGAATCTATTTACACTGGGAAAATTATAGACGTTGTTGTGGATGATGTTCGGTTACCTAATGGGAAAATGTCAAAGAGAGAATTGGTCTTTCATAATGGCGCGGTAGGTATTTTAGCTATCACGAATGAGGATAAATTAGTTTTAGTCAAACAATTTCGTAAACCTCTTGAAAAAAGTATCCTAGAAATTCCTGCTGGAAAAATTGAAAAAGGTGAATTTTCTCCTATAGAAACTGCTAAACGAGAGCTAGAGGAAGAAACAGCGTATCAAAGTAAAACGATAAAAGAAATCGCTCGTTTTATTACGTCTCCTGGGTTTTCAAATGAAGAATTGATATTATTTGAAGCGACGGGTCTTACAAAAGTTGCTAATCCTTTGCCACAAGATGACGATGAGTTTTTAGAATTAGTGGAGCTGACATTAGAAGACGCTAAAGAGAAGATAGCAATAGGTGAGATATGTGATAGCAAAACAATGTATGCTATTTTGTATTGGGACTTACAAACAATGAAGGAGAACTAAATGATTAGAAAGAAAAAAGAAGAAACAAACATGGAGCCACTGAGTCAAGAAGAAAAAGATCAACTTTTAACAAGAAGTCGTGTTAGAGAGTTTAATAAAAATAAAAGAAGAAACGCATGGTTGAATACTGCTATAGTAATAGTTGGTATATTACTATTAATCACAATATATGCTGTATTGAAATGGTAAGAAAGGGGATAATCAAATGAGAATTGGTATTATAGGGGCAATGGAAGAAGAAGTTAAGATCTTAGCAGATAAATTGGTGGATAAAAAAGAGTGGGAGGAAGCAGGTGCTTTCTTCTATTCAGGAACAATAGGAGACCATGAAGTTGTGTTA
Organism: Vagococcus sp.; assembly: GCA_052104115.1. Lineage (GTDB taxonomy): Bacteria > Bacillota > Bacilli > Lactobacillales > Vagococcaceae > Vagococcus. The sequence goes on from JBQELZ010000001.1 coordinate 238,596, forward strand.
ACAAAATCTGGTATTGGTAAGACTTTGGCCGCAGTAACAGCAACGGTTTTAATCAGTCATTATGAGGTAGATGCGGTCATTAATACAGGATCAGCTGGAGGAATTGGAGACGGACTATCTATAGGAGATATAGTTATTTCCGATAAAGTGGCGTATTTTGATGCTGATGTTACTGCCTTTGGTTATGCATACGGACAGATGCCTCAAATGCCACTATACTTTGAAGCAAATGAAAAATTGATTAATTCTGCTATGGAAGCATCAGGGAATAGCACCTTAAACGGTCGTGTAGGATTGATTGTATCTGGAGATACGTTTGTTAGTAGTAAAGAAAAGATTGCTGAAATAAAATCTCATTTTCCAGAAGTTCTAGCTAATGAAATGGAAGGAGCAGCAATTGCTCATGTTGCGTATCGTTATCAAAAACCATTTGTGATTATTCGTGCGATTAGTGATGTTGGAGATGAGAATGCAAATGTTAACTTTGATGAATTTATTATAGAAGCGGGTGAAAAATCTGCTAAAATGGTGTTGGCTTTATTATCTGAATTAAGTAAATAAAGGAGAGATATCGAATGGAAGCTTTATTATCAATTGATTATACGTATGATTTTGTAGCGGATGATGGGAAATTGACAACAGGAAAAGTAGGCCAGGATATTGAAAAAGACTTAGTGGCACTGACACAAAAGTTTATAGAACGAGGAGAATTTGTTGTGTTTGCTATTGATGGTCACGATGAAACGGATTTATATCATCCAGAAAATCGATTATTTCCACCACACAATATAAACAGAACAAAAGGCAGACAGTTATATGGTTCTTTAGATACCCTTTACAACCAATACAAAACTAAGGAAACGATTTACTGGATAGATAAGAGGCATTACTCGGCATTTAGTGGGACTGATTTAGATATTCGATTAAGAGAAAGACGGATTGATACAGTCCATTTGACTGGCGTGTGTACAGATATTTGCGTGCTACATACAGCCATTGATGCTTACAACTTGGGCTATCATATTGTGATTCATGAGAAAGCTGTACAAAGCTTTGATGAAGAAGGCCACCGATGGGCGTTGAGACATTTTGAGCAGACATTAGGAGCTAAGATAAAATAAAAAAGATGCATCCTAAATTTGGTGTTTAGGATGCATCTTTATGTTTAAATATGAAATAGATTGATTAGCAAAATAGCCAGAAGGATTTGTAAAACACCAACACTTAGAGCGTAAAGCAAAAATCGTTTTCCTTCTTTAAAGAACTTGCTAAAGTCTAGTCTTAATCCTATAGCTGCTAAGGCAGTGATTTCAAACCATCCGCTTATGAGATGTGAGAAGTCACTCATTGATGTTGGCAACTCAATGGAACTATTAAGGATACAAAAGAAGAGAAAGCCAATAATATACCAAGGTAAAGGCAATTTTTTCTTCGCTTTAACAGTGGTTTCTTGAGTATCAATGCTAGTTCTATCGCTTTCAGTAAATTTACCAAATGAGAATACAACCACGACTAAAAGAATAATTCGCATGATTTTAAATAAGGTCGCGTACTCTGTTACTTCGGGACTCACCATACTAGCACTAGCGACAACTTGTCCAACTGATTGAAGGGTTCCACCTATTAGGGCACTTTGTGTCAAGGGATGATCAACAAAAAGATGGGTCGCGATGAAAGGTAATGACAGCATTAAAACGGTCCCTAGTAAATTGACCAATGTGATAATCTGACCTTTTTCTTCTTCATTCGCGTTGATTTCTGGTGCAATAGCTCCAATCGCAGAAGATCCACATACAGCGTTTCCACCTGCCATTAATAGTGCCATGATTTTAGAAAAATTCATTTTTCGCCCAATCAGATAAACTCCGATAATTGTCCCAGTCATTTGAAAGATAATAAATAGCATTCCATTAAAGCCCATTTGAGCAATCGTTTGAAAAGTGACAGTCATACCAAGTAGCACAATGGACCATTCAAGCAATTTACTTTCAGCAAGTTTTGTTCCTTTGTTTAAGATGGGTTGTTTGAAAAAAGTGTTTCCTAATAAAATACCTAGCAAGATAGCAATAGTTGCACCGCCTAGTGAAGGAAGCCAAAGAGCGATACCTTTACTAATAATAGCCACTAGAAAAGCAAGAGATAATCCGGGTAAAACAGATAGGATTGATTTTTTCATATATGTCACAACTTTCTAAATAAATTAAGTACACTGAGTATACTCTTTTTTTTTACATTTGAGAAATAAATAGTTAGAATAGTAATTATAAGGATATTTGATAATTAAGGAGGACACTATGTTTAAATTATTGATTACGTTTAGAGTTGCCTATGAAACAAGAAATTTTTCTCAAGCTGCGGATCAATTGTTTATTTCACAACCAGCTGTGTCAAATCAAATGAAGCAATTAGAAGAAGAATTAGATTGTATGCTTTTTGTAAGAAAAGGCAAACAAGAGATGTATCCAACCGAGTTTGCGGATATTTTGTACAGTCGTTTGTTGAACTTATCAGACGATTGGCAGGAAACATTGCGACTAATCCACGGGAAAGAGAAAGAAAAAATTACTTGCCGTATTAGTGCATCCAATACATTTTCAGTTTATTATTTACCGGAATTGATGGAGTACTTATTGCCCCAGTTTCCTCGAGTCACATTTGAGCTTGAGATGAAAAATTCTGAAGAAGTTTTAGAAAACATCCAAAAGCATCGTGCTCATTTTGGTTTTATTGAGAAACCTTTAGTAACAGAACAGGTAGACCGAGTAAGTATTGAGTCTGATGAATTAGTCCTAGCGGGAGATTTAGACAGTGAGTTGTGGCTGAGTAGAGAAGATACATCTGGTGTCTATCATTATATGGAAACTTACTTTCTGGAACATAACATTCAGCCTGAAAAAATTTTTATTAAAAATAATGAAATGATTGTTAAGTTTTTAGAAAAAGGCATTGGAAAAAGTATTGTATCAAAGAGAGCTATTTCAGATAGTATTCCATATGAATCATTAGGGAAAACCTACGAAAGATTGTTTTATTTTTTAAAAAAAGAACATCTAATAGAAGAGTATGTTGATATAGCAAAAGCAATATGTCAATTTTATCAATAAAAAAAGAGCTGGAAGGCTCTTTTTTTATTGATATAAAGCACGTTGACCACCAATTAGTTTCGGACGTGAACCTAATGCAGTGACGTGAGCCGCGCCAACTTTATTTAATACTGGTCGTATAGGGATTTGAACGTGTTTGATATGCATACCAATTGACGTGTCACCAATATCTAATCCTGCTATAGCAGTGATATGTTCAACTTCAACAGGATGAGACATTTGCTTAAAGGCTGCTGTCGCACATGAACCACCAGCATATAGTGAAGGAACAACTGACACTATCTCTAAATGATGCGCTAGGGCAACCTCCTTTTCAATGGTTAAAGCTCGATTAATGTGCTCACACCCCTGAACCGCCAAATGAATACCTTTTGGTGTTAGTACAGATAATAAAGTGCTAACAATCACATCTCCCACTTTTTCACTGGAATTCTTGCCTATAATCCCACCAACCACTTCACTTGAACTACAACCTAGAACAAATAGATCGTTTTTTTCAACGTGTGCTTTTTCAAGAACATCTAATGTAATAGTGGTTAGTTCCTTTTTAATTGTGTCTAATTGTGTCATATTCTTTACTCCTATCAACTACTGTTTTATATTGTTATTATATCATACTCTGTTTCAAACGGAGTTAACAGAGGTTTAGAGGATGATTAATTTGAATAAATAGATTACACTAGATGTATCATAAAGGAGGCTTTAAAAATGGGGAAACCAGTTTTATTAATCACTGTACCAGCAACAAATGAAGAAAAAGAGGAACTACAACATATAGCTAAAGAGTACGATGTTGTGACAGAATGTGACTCATTAGACGACGTAGAGATTATGTATGGATGGACGAAAGAATTAGGAGACAGACTTCTAACACTTAATGATTCACAATTGACATGGATACAAGCCGAGTCTGCAGGTGTCAATCATCTACCTTTAACCACGCTAAAGGAAAAGAATATTTTATTAAGTAGTGCGAGTGGTATTCACGGAAATCAAATGAGTGAAACGATTTTAGGAATGATTTTTGCCCATACAAGACGCATCAAAACCTCTATATTAAATCAAGAAAAATCTAAGTGGGATAGACACCTTGATACGACAGATTTGGTTGATAAAAAAGTGATGATAGTTGGAACAGGACATATTGGTCAACGTTTAGCAGAAATATTAAGGGTCTTTCAAGTTGATACGTTTGGTGTAAATAGAAGTGGAAAACCAGTTGAGTATTTTAATCATGTTGTGAAACAAACAGACATGACTTCTCTATTGGCTGACATGGATATTGTGGTAAACTTATTACCCGCAACAAGTGCTACGTATCATTTGTTTTCAGATGAGTTATTTGAAGCGATGAAAGATGGTGTTATCTACATTAATGCAGGGAGAGGCTCCACTGTTGATACAGATTCATTAATTCGTCATTGTGAGTCTGGTAAAATTGGATTTGCTGGTCTAGATGTATTTGAGGAAGAACCATTACCTGAAACGCATCCCTTATGGAAAGTAGAGAATGTGTTAATAACATCTCATATTTCAGGTTTATCAGATCAATACTATCGAAGATTATTTCCGGTGTTTAAACATAACTTGCAACACTATATAGAAACGAAACAATTAAGTCAAAATCAAATTGACTTAACAGATGCTCAGTAACCCTCTTTTTTCGCCTAGAGAGGAAACTGAGTCGTAAGGTGAGACAAATAAAAAACACTCCGTTGGATTCATTACATGTCACATGAATCCAACGGAGGTGTCTTTTTTATATAAATTTTACACAGACAACTTCAGGAGCAAAGATATCTTTTTGTTCTAATGATAAAAGACCTGTGTTAATGTCTCTACTGAACAGTGTTAAATTGTCACTATTTTGATTTGCGACAACGATAAACTGATTGTCAGGGGATAAATCGAAATCACGTGGGAAATCACCCTCGACTGAAATGAATTGTAATAACTCAATCGTCCCATCATCTGAAACGGAAAAGGTGGCAATAGAATTATGGCCACGATTAGAGACATATAAGAACTTCCCATCACGGGATAATCTAATCGCTGCACCACCGTTAAAGCCATTGTAATTATCAGGTAAAGTTGACTTAGTTTCCTTAGTAGTAAACGTTCCTGAGGTTTCATCATATAGTAGCACAATAACCTCACTAGATAACTCACCAAACAAGTAAGCAATAGGTAGCTGAGGATGAAAGACTAAATGTCTAGGCCCAGTACCTGGTTTTGCATCGAATGTTGCAACTGCAGACAGAATCCCGTTATCTGCTACATCATATGTAACCACTGTATCATTGCCTAAATCGCACACAACCAATCGTTTATCGGGTGTTAAATCAGCAAAATGAGCGTGAGGCCCATTTTGATTATCATGAGGGCCGTTACCAGTGTGTTGCACACTATCAGCTAATTGAACTGAACCATCAGGCTGAATGATATATGATGTGACAATACCTTCATGGTAGTTAGCACCGAAGACTAAATGTCTCTCTGCATCAATTGCGACATAGCATGGTGGAGCCCCTTCTTGAGTGGATTTATTTAGTAGAGAATAGGTTCCATCAGCATGTTTTTCGTATGCTGAAATACCTCCTAGATTTCCGTCTTTACAAACAGAGTAAATTGTCCCATTGTCTGTAATATCCAGATAGGTAGGATTAGCCTCATTGACGATGTGTGTTAAGTGATCTAGTTGATGCTTCTCTGTATCCAATTGAATCATGTAAATACCTTCACTTTTTTTTCTTGTGTATGTTCCTAATATGATGGATTGAATCATATCATCATCCCTTTCATAAGTGTTAAATGAATTATAACATAGGTTCAGAGTTGGATAAATAATATGAGATTTCAGTCATTTAAAAGGACTAAGTATAGTAACAAACGTATAAAAAGAAACTGTTATCTTTTTGTGCTATAATTGTTTTAACTAAAATAGTTTTAAAGGGAGAATGTTATGATAAAGTCAGTTGTTCGCCAAATTGGTGAGAAAGCGTTAAATCCAGAAGATTCGATTTTAATATTATTTGATGAAAGTGCAACAGAAGAATTAAAGAAATTTTCAGTCATTCAAAAAATAAAGAAGGATCAGCCATTTGACATAAAAAAAGGCAGTCGATTATTATTTGATGACCATGAATATACGGTACAACATGTTGGACCTGTGGCTAATGAGCATTTAAATACAATGGGACACGTATCGATTATTTTTAAAGATGCGTCAGAAGATAACGATATGGCAAATGCTCTTTATTTAGAGCCTCATAAGATGCCAGAGATTAAAGAAGGGACAATTATTACTTATATCGGTTAGGAGGATGACTAATGGAAGTAGAGACTCAAAAAAAAGAGAGATCAACTTGGTTTGATAGATGGTTTTTAAATAATCAGATTGTTACAAGTTTACTAATTGTTTTATTGTGCTTATTGATTATTTTAGTCTTTACAAAAGTATCACATTTATTTGCACCAATTGCGCAATTTGTAGGGATTGTAGGATTACCTATCGTCATTTCAGGACTGTTGTATTATATTTTAAATCCAATTGTCAATCTAATGGAGAAAAAAGGGATAAAAAGAGTTTGGGGTATAACGATTTTGTTTGTTGCTATTATAGGATTAATCACATGGGGAATTGTTATTTTGGTACCTAAGTTGGAAAATCAAACACGCAGTTTTATTACAGAATGGCCGACCTATTGGCAAACAATTGAGATGAAGATATCTGAATTATTAGAATTACCTATTTTTGATAAGTTTAGTGGATCGATTGAAAAATCATTAAATGAATTATTTGATTCCATTAGCAGTTTAACAAAATCAATTTCTAAAAATGCATTTAAAGGAATTGGTAATATTGTTGGAGCAGTAGCGAGTGTGGTAGTTACGGTTGTAACTGTCCCATTTATCCTATTTTATCTATTAAAAGATGGGAAAAAATTGACACCATACACCACTCAATTTTTACCAACAAAAATGAGAAAACCGACAACGGCTATTTTGGTAGATATCAACAAACAATTATCATCATATGTCAGAGGACAGGTAACGGTGGCGGTAGCTGTGGCGATTTTGTTTATGATTGGTTTCTCCGTTATTGGTTTAGAATACAGTGTAACATTAGGCATACTTGCGGGTTTTTTAAATCTAATTCCATATGTAGGCTCAGCGCTAGCTACTATTCCAGCAGTTGTGTTAGCTATGGTAGATGGACCTAAAATGTTAGTGGCAGTTATTATTGTTTTTATTATTGAGCAAACAATTGAAGGTAAATTTGTGTCACCTTTAGTTTTAGGGAGTCAGATGGAAATACATCCCATCACAATAATTTTTGTGTTATTAACAGCTGGAAAATTATTTGGGGTCATTGGAGTTATTCTTGGGATACCAGGATACGCTGCGTTGAAAGTTATTGTGACTCATTTATTCAGTTGGTATAAAGAAGTGTCAGGATTATATCAAGAAGAGGAACTAGATGCATGACAATAAAAAAATCGCATGAGTCATTTGAATGGATATGACATCATGCGATTTTTAATCGTTTTTTAAAAAGTTGTAGCAATTGTAATAGATTCAGTTAGAGCTGCATCCATAATTTCTTCTGCTTTAGAAGGATTATGATCAATGCCCTCAACGAAAATAGATTGAATATCTGTGATTCCCATAAATGAGAAAATATGTTCAATATATAAGGAAGACGGATCTTTTCCACCGTAATTTCCACCATTTGCTTGGATATGTACTAATTTTTTATCTGTCACTAAGCCTGCTGGACCATGTTCAGTATACTTAAAAGTTTTTCCTGATACAGTAATTGCATCAATCCATGCTTTTAGACGAGTTGGAATATTTAAATTCCATAGTGGATTAGCAATCACAATCTTATCACTTTCTAAAAACTGATCGGTTAATTCGGAAAAACGTGTGATTTTAGTTAGCTCGTCAGCTGATAAATCTGTCCCGTTTTTGGCATGTTCCCAACCCAATAACATGTCTTTGTCGATTTCAGGAACGAAATCATGGTAGACATCAAGAACAGCAATGTCATCATCAGGATGTGTTAATTTGTATGCTCGGATGAATGCATCTAATACTTTTAATGAACGTGATTCACTAGGTGTTAACGGATGAGCTTTAATCACTAATAATTTTGACATATAATTTCCCTCACTTATGAATTATGACCCTTAATTTATTTAAGGTAAGTAGTTAATAATATAACTTAAGAAAGATTAAAAAGCAAAAATTGTCTAGAATTAATCGTATAATAAAGTCTATTTTTTAATATTTCCACTTGAAAATAATGATTTTTTTCCAATTTTAAAGTATACTATCTTAGGAGAATTAAAGGGGAGAGTAGATAATGGCACAGTTATTTTTTAAATACGGAGCTATGAACAGCGGAAAAACAATTGAAATACTGAAAGTTGCTCATAATTATGAGGAACAACAAAAGCCGGTTGTATTGATGACCAGCGGAATTGATACTCGTGAAGAGGTTGGTGTCATTTCTAGTCGTATTGGACTTAAGAGAGAAGCCATCCCTATTTTTTCTGAGACACCTATATTTGAAACTATCCAAGAGTTATCTTTTAAACCATACTGTGTATTGGTTGATGAGTCACAATTTTTAGAAAAAAAACATGTCATTGATTTTGCGAGAGTGGTTGACGAGCTAGATATCCCTGTTATGGCTTTTGGTTTAAAGAATGATTTTAAAAATGATTTATTTGAAGGATCTAAATATTTGATGCTTTACGCAGATAAACTAGAAGAATTGAAGACTATTTGTTGGTTCTGTCATAAAAAAGCAACCATGAATTTAAGAATGAATGACCACAAACCCGTATATACTGGAGAACAAATTCAAATAGGTGGAAATGAATCGTATTTCCCTGTTTGTAGAAAACATTATTTGAACCCACCAACTGAATGTATAGATGTGAAATAGAAAGGAAGACGTTAATGTTTGATCAATTACAATCGATAGAAGATCGATACGAAGAACTAGGAGAATTACTGAGTGACCCTGCAGTCGTAAATGATACGAAACGATTTATGGAGTTGTCTAAAGAAGAAGCAAATACTCGAGAAACTGTAGCTGTCTATCGTCATTACAAAGAAGTTATTCAAGGCATTGAAGATGCTGAAGAGTTATTAGGTGAAAAATTAGACGATGAAATGCAAGAAATGGCAAAAGAAGAGCTAGCTGAGCTGAAGTCAGAAAAAGAAACATTAGAAGAAGACATAAAAATCTTATTGTTACCAAAAGACCCTAATGATGATAAAAATATCATCATGGAAATTCGAGGCGCTGCTGGTGGAGATGAAGCAGCTTTATTTGCAGGAAGTTTATTTGAAATGTATCAAAGCTATGCAACAGCCCAAGGTTGGAAATTTGAAGTAATGGACGCCAACATCACTGATATTGGTGGTTATAAAGAAGTAACGATTATGATTACAGGAGATAAGGTATTCTCTAAACTGAAATATGAAAGTGGCGCACACCGTGTGCAACGTGTCCCATCAACGGAATCTCAAGGACGTGTTCATACATCAACAGCAACAGTGGTTGTGCTTCCAGAAGCAGAAGAAGTTGAATTGGAATTGAGTGACAATGATATTCGAGTGGATATTTATCATGCGAGTGGAGCTGGTGGACAGCATGTTAATAAAACAGCATCGGCTGTACGTTTAACACATATTCCTACAGGTGTGGTTGTAGCAATGCAAGATCAACGTTCTCAGCTTCAAAATAGAGAAAAAGCCATGAAAATTTTACGTGCTCGTGTGTATGATCAATTACAAACAGCTAATCAAAGTGAGTACGATGCCAATAGAAAATCAGCAGTTGGAACAGGTGATCGTTCTGAACGTATTAGAACGTATAACTTCCCACAAAATCGTGTAACGGATCATCGAATTGGATTAACCATTCAAAAATTGGATCAAATTTTATCAGGCAAGTTAGATGAAATAGTAGATGCTCTAATTATTTATGATCAAACAGCTGAGTTGGAAAAATTAAATGGATAAACTGAATACTTATTTTGAAGTCCTTAAATGGGCTTCTTCTTTTTTAAACCAGCATGAAAAGGAGACTTACATCGCGGAATACTTACTCCTAGAAAAAAAGGGGTGGAGTAAAACAGATTTATTGTTGCATTTCAGAGACGCCATGCCTGAAACAGAACAAAAAGAATTTCAACATGATTTAAATCAAATTTTAAACAATGTTCCACCTCAATATATTATTGGGGCATGCGATTTTTTTGGTTATCGATTTAAAGTGAATGAGAGTACCTTAATCCCTAGACCAGAAACGGAGGAGCTTGTGTCCTTATGTTTAGATGAAAATGACAAGGAAGGATTAACTGTTGTTGATGTGGGGACTGGAACAGGGGCTATAGGCTTGTCACTTAAAAAAAATCGGCCGACTTGGCAGGTCAGTGTAAGTGATATATCTGATAAAGCATTGGAAATTACGAAGGAAAATGCCAATGAATTGGGTGTTTCTGTGGAATTTCTTTTAGGAGATACACTTGAGCCAGTAAAAAATGAGGTCGATATTATTATATCAAATCCACCTTATATCAGTATCGCTGAATGGGATGACATGGATGAATCTGTTAGAGAATTCGAACCCAAATTAGCATTATTTGCAGAAGATGATGGGTTGGCTATCTATAAAAAATTGGCACAAGAAAGTGTTCATCAATTAAAAGAATCTGGAAAAATATACTTAGAGATTGGATACTTACAAGGTGAGGCCGTAAAAAGCTTATTCCAAGAAGTATTTCCAAGAAAACAAGTCACTATCCTGAAAGACTTAAATGGTCATGATAGGATGATAAAGGTTAGTTAAGAGGGGTAAAAGATGCAAACAGATATATTAAATGAAAATCAAATTGGAGAAGCAGCAAAAGCGATTAAACATGGTCACTTAATCGCTTTTCCAACTGAAACAGTCTATGGATTAGGAGCTGATGCTACAAACGAACAAGCTGTTAAAGCCGTTTATGCGGCAAAAGGACGACCAAGTGATAATCCATTGATTGTTCATATAGCGGATAAGTCCTCAGTTGCTCAGTACGTAGATATTATTTCAAAGGAAGCACAAATACTTATGGATACATTTTGGCCAGGTCCTTTGACACTTATATTTGAGTTGAAGAATACAGATGTTTTACCAGGTGTTGTGACAGGAGGACTAACAACTGCAGCGTTTCGAATGCCTGATAACAAGCTTACTTTAGAGTTGATTACACAATCTAACACTGTGTTGGTAGGACCTAGTGCAAACACTTCTGGAAAACCTAGCCCAACAACTGCGCATCATGTGTATCATGACTTGAAAGGGCATATTAGAGGTATTTTAGATGGAGGATCTTGTGAAGTAGGTGTAGAATCAACGGTGTTAGATGTGTCAAATTTAGACGAAGCTCCTGTGATTCTTAGACCTGGAGCGATTACAAAACATCAAATAGAATCAATCATTGGTCAGGTTACTTTTGATGGTCATTTAGTGACTGAATCAGAAGTGCCAAAGGCTCCAGGAATGAAGTACAAACATTATTCACCTGATACCACAGTACAGATGATTGATGATGCGAACAATAATTGGGATCAAGCGATTACGTACTATCTTGATTTAAATAAAAAGGTAGGGCTACTTGCCAATAAAGAGATCATACAAGCTTACGGGTCATCATGTGAGTGTTATCAATTGTCTGAAACGAGAGATGTTCGTGAAAGCATGAAACACTTATTCGCTGGGTTAAGGGAACTGGATCAATTGGAAGATAAACTTGACATTATTTTAGTTGAAACATACCCTGAAGACGATGGTGGTATGGCATATATGAATCGGTTGAAAAAAGCAGCCAATCAAGATTATTTCATTAAAGCATAACTATTTTTCATAGTGTATGTTACAATGTAGCTAAAAATGAAAACCGAGGTGCTGTGTAATGGATTATAAAAAAGTAGATGCTGTTTTATGGGATGCTATTGAGAATGAAAAAAATAGACAAGAAAGCAATATTGAATTGATTGCGTCAGAAAACTTTGTATCAGATGCAGTCATGGCCGCTCAAGGTAGTGTGTTAACCAATAAATATGCAGAAGGTTATCCTGGTAGAAGATATTATGGTGGGTGTGAATTTGTTGATGTGGTAGAAAATTTGGCCATCGATAGAGCACGTGATTTATTTGATGCTGATTTTGCTAACGTACAAGCTCATTCTGGATCCCAAGCTAACACAGCAGCTTATTTATCATTGGTTCAACCTGGTGATACAGTTATGGGCATGGATTTAACGTCAGGTGGACATTTAACTCATGGCTCTCCTGTAAACTTTAGCGGTAAAACGTATCATTTTGTGTCATATGGAGTGGATCCAATTACAGAAGTCATTGATTATGAAGTGGTTAAAATATTAGCAAGAAAGCATCAACCACAACTAATTGTTGCCGGTGCAAGTGCGTATTCTAGAGAGATTGATTTTAAAAAATTCAGAGAGATTGCTGATAGTGTTGGCGCAAAATTGATGGTTGATATGGCACATATTGCTGGACTTGTAGCTACAGGCTTACATCCTAATCCGGTACCATATGCAGACATCGTGACGTCTACTACACATAAAACATTAAGAGGTCCACGTGGGGGATTAATTTTAACCAATGATCCTACGTTGGCTAAAAAAATTAATAGTAACATATTCCCTGGTATTCAAGGTGGTCCATTAGAGCATGTGATTGCTGGTAAAGCTGTTGCGTTTAGAGAAGCATTGTTACCGGAATTTAAAGGTTACTCTGAACAAGTTCTAGCCAATGCTAAAGCAATGGCTAGAGTGATGAATCAAACACCTGGACCACGCTTAATTAGTGGTGACACAGACAATCATTTATTATTAATTGATGTCAGTGGATTTGGTTTAACAGGTAAACAAGCTGAAGCGATTTTAGATAGTGTTCAAATGACTGTAAATAAAAATACAATTCCTTTTGAAAGTTTAAGTCCGTTTGAAACAAGTGGGATTAGAATTGGAACACCTGCGATAACAACACGTGGGTTTAAAGAGGAAGATTCTAAAAAAGTAGCTGAATTAATAATAGATGCGTTATCACATCATGATAATGATGAGCAATTAGAACGTGTCCGTCAAGAAGTCTCTAGTTTAATAAAAAAACATCCACTTTATAAATAAATTTTAGGTGATTGACTAGTCAATCACCTTTTTTTCCGTTACAATAGATTGGAAGTAAAATACAAAAGGAGAGTCACGATATGGGAAAATTTCAAGTTATTGATCATCCGTTAATTCAACATAAGCTAACAATTATTAGGGATAAAAATTGTGGAACAAAAGTATTTCGTGAAGTAGTAGACGAAATCGCAATGTTAATGGCTTATGAAGTTTCAAGAGATATGCCTTTAGAGGATATTCAAATCGAAACACCGATGGGTAAATCTACTCAAAAAACATTAACAGGTAAAAAAGTTGCGATTGTACCGATCTTACGTGCAGGTATTGGCATGGTAGATGGCATGTTAGAGCTAATTCCAGCTGCTAAAGTTGGACATGTTGGTTTATATCGTGATGAAACAACACTAGAACCAGTAGAGTATTTTGTAAAATTACCAGCTGATATTGCAGAACGTCAATTATTAGTTGTGGACCCAATGTTAGCAACAGGCGGTTCAGCGATAATGGCAATTGATTTACTGAAAAAACGTGGAGCGACGAACATTAAATTTGTTTGTTTAGTTGCTGCTCCAGAAGGCATTAAAGCATTACAAGAGTCTCATCCAGATGTTGATATTTATACGGCTGGATTAGATGAAAAATTAAACGAAGATGGTTACATCGTACCTGGCTTAGGCGATGCTGGAGATCGTTTATTTGGAACTAAATAATCTTAAAGTTCAAACAGTTAAAAGCTGTTTGAACTTTTTATTTATAAAAATAATGTGAACCTTATGTATTCTTTTTTTCAAAGAGTTTGCTATACTATGTAAGAAAGCGAGTGAGGAAAAGTGTTAAGTCTTAATCAATATATCGATGCAAAATGCACGACAGTTTCCAATTTATTATTTGATTATTATAAAAAAATTGGAATGACAGATGAAGAATTTTTATTGTTTTTACAATTGCAGAAACATGAGCAACAAGGGATAGATTTCCCAGATATGACAATCATTTCCGTAAAGATGGGAATTCCAATAGAGCACTTATACAGTATCATTCAATCGCTCATAGATAAAAAAATAATGACCATTGTCACAATACGAAACGAGCAAGGAAAAACAGAGGACAAGTACGATTTAACATTGATTTATACTAAAATAGGACTTTGTATGGAGCAAGAACAACAAAAGATGGAAGTGAAATCAGAAGAGAATAAAACAAGTCAGTTATTTCAAACATTTGAACAAGAGTTTGGAAGACCTCTTTCGCCAATTGAGTTAGAGACTATTCAGCTATGGTTGGATGAGGATAACTATGCTGTTGAGTTAATTGAATTAGCTCTTAGAGAAGCCGTGTTGAATCAAGCATACAGTTTAAAATATATTGATCGAATTTTATTAGCTTGGGAACGTAAAAATTTAACGTCTAAAAGTCAAATTCAAGATGAACAAAAAAAACGTTTAAAACAAATTGAAGCGAGTCAACCTGTTGAAGAGGAACAATTGCCACATATTCCTATGTATAATTGGTTGAATCCGACTAATAAGTAGGTGATGATATGTTATCAAAAAAAAAGACAATGGAAGCCATTGAACTGATGAGAAATATGTATCCAGATGCTAAGGGTGAGTTAGATGCTGAATCTGATTTTCAGTATTTAATTGCTGTTATGTTGAGTGCCCAAGCCACAGATGTGTCTGTTAATAAGGCGACGCCAGGATTATTTTCTGCTTACCCAACAGCTGTTGATTTATCTAATGCGTCCTTAGAAGATGTCATGGATAAAATAAAAACGATTGGCTTGTATAAAAATAAAGCAAAGAATATTATAAAAACGTCACAATTACTAGTACAAGAGTATAATGGAGAGGTGCCTCAGACAATAAAAGAAATGATGACACTACCAGGAGTTGGTCAAAAGACAGCCAATGTGGTGGGGGGAGATCGATTTGGTATTCCAGCCATTGCTGTCGATACCCATGTAGAACGTGTGTCAAAACGATTAAAAATATGTAAAAAATCCGCATCTGTGACAGAAGTAGAGGAAGCATTGATGAAAAAAATTCCAGAAAATATGTGGGTAGAGACGCATCACACCATGATATTTTTTGGTCGATATCATTGTACGGCTAGAGCACCTAAGTGTGAGAATTGTCCATTATTATTCTTATGTACAGACGGACAAAAACGATTAGACAGCTAAATTTATTTTGTTTAGTTGTTTTTTTAATGCTCATATAACCTTTGTGATATCTTTCTTTTATAAAAAGTATCATGGAAAAGCGTGTTATGTAAAGGTTGTGTTTTTTTTAATATGAATTTCACAAATTTAATATAGGAAATCAAATAAAATAACGTGTTATTTGTGTAAAAAGTAATTGCAAGTTAAAATCTTTACCGATATAATAATTATTGTAATTTGAATGAATTATTTTTATCCGTTATGACACAATAGTGTAAGCTCTTTTAAACTGCTGGTAACAGGATAAAGAGCAGGATAAAAAAGGAATACGTTTCAGTCATTATTTATTATTATTTTAATGGATTGTACTCATGAAGAGTATAACAATTGGAGGAAAGAAAATGGATTTAGGTAAGACGTTATTAGCAATTGTTCCAATTATTTGGTTGATTCTGTCTCTTGGAGTATTTAAAATGCGTGGTGATATTGCATGTTTAATTGGATTAGGGATTACAATCGTACTGAGTATTGTTGGGTTTGGATTCCCTGTTATGCATAGTGTTACAGCTGCATTAGAAGGGGTAACAATGGCGATTTGGCCAATTGTTTACGTTATTATCACGGCAGTTTTTATCTACAATGTGAGTAAAGAATCAGGTGGTATGGACACCATCATGAAAATGTTGACAAGTATTTCAAGTGATATGAGAGTGTTAGTCTTGTTACTCGCTTGGGGATTAGGTGGATTTTTAGAAGCTGTCGCAGGATTTGGTACAGCAGTAGCTATCCCAGCTAGTATTCTAGCTGTGCTAGGAATGTCACCGGTACAGGCTGCTGTTATTTGTTTAATTGCCAACACAACACCTACAGCTTTTGGTGCAATTGGGTTACCAGTTGCGACATTGGCTCAAGTTACTGGGTTAGAAGTGAAGCAATTATCATATATTGTGTCAATTCAGTTATTCTTATTAATTGTGTTGATACCGTTTGTATTGGTTGCATTAACTGAGAAAAAAGGATTTAAATCATTTAAAGGTGTTTTTGGTATTACATTAGCATCTGGCTTAGCCTTTGGAGTACCTCAAGTGTTTGTTGCGAAATATTTAGGGGCAGAATTACCGTCTATTGTGGGGTCATTAGTGTGTATATTAGTCACAGTTATTATGGCCAAAGCAATGTCTAAACGTAATAATGAATCGGTATCTGAAGATGATACGGTAACTCGAGAAGCTGCGATTAAAGCATGGTTGCCATTTATCTTAGTTTTTATCTTTATTATCTTTAGTTCAACACTTTTCCCAACGATTAATGGCGCTCTATCAAATGTTAAATCTCAGTTTCCAATTTATATTGGAGAAGGAGCGAAGCCTTATACAATCGCTTGGTTAACCACTCCAGGTACGTTGATACTGTTAGCAACAGTTATTGGTGGACGTATTCAAGGATTGAGTTTTTCAAAAGTCTTTAGTATCTTCTTTAGTACTGTAAAACAAATGGGTAAAACAATGATTACTGTCGGCTCAATTGTTGGGTTATCTAAAGTCATGGGATATAGTGGCATGATTGAAGTCATTGCTGTAAGTTTAGTAGCAACAACTGGCTCATTTTATCCGTTTATAGCACCAATTATTGGGGCTCTTGGCACATTTATTACTGGAAGTGATACATCATCAAACGTATTATTCGGTGAGTTACAAGTGCAAGCAGCTAATAGTTTAAAAGTAGATCCGTTTTGGTTAGCTGGTGCGAATATGGCAGGTGCAACGGCTGGTAAGATGATTTCACCACAAAGTATTGCTGTAGCAACTGGTGCAACCGGTCTTGTTGGAGAAGAAGGCAACATCTTAAAACAAGCAATGAAATACTGTGCGGTATATACATTAATTATTTGTTGTGTGGTATTTGGTTTAGGTAAACTACTAGCATTTATCTAAATTAACTCATTTAAGTGATAGAGGAAGAATTCGATTTAATTTATCGAATTCTATTTTTTAAGGATTAATCTTTTTTAGTTGTATTGTTTTGATCTCCACCTGCTTCAGGTTTCTCGGCACCGTCGCTAGGTTTCTCACTATCATGACCACCATTATTACCATGATCATTATTTTGATTATTATCAGCAGGAGGAGTTTCTTCAGTTTTATTATCAGGTTTTTTTGGTTCACTATCGACGACTTCTTCGATAATAGTTGTTTCAGTTGTTTCAGGTTTTTTATAAGTGGAAGACTCTTTAGGATACGAATTATAGTAATAATTATTATTTTTGTTTTGAATTCCGACAAAGTCTTTTACGTATACTTCATTTCCTATTCTTACGACATTATCTGGTTGTTTCCAGTCAGTAACTTCTAATTTTTGATATAAGAATGTCATAAAGTTACGATAAATGTCCATGGCTAATTGTTGATCCGAGATTGGTATAGCTTCAAGGTAGTCATCATATCCAGTCCAAATAGCCAATGAATATTTAGGGGTATACCCAACGAAAGTGATATCAGGACTACCATAACCTTTTACATTTGGTAGAGCATCATCAGAATAGTTCGAAGTACCAGTTTTTCCTGCTTGGATGAGCTGATCTACTTGAGCATTTGTACCTGTACCTCTAGAAATCACATCTTTCAACATATCAGTAATAATATAAGCTGTTGATTCCTTTAACGCTCGTTCACCATTTGGGTCAAATTTTTCTTCTGTTCCGTCGGCATAAACAACTTTATTAATGTAAGATGGTTTGTAGTAAACTCCGCCATTAGCAAATGTAGCATAAGCACCTGCGAGTTGTTCGGTAGATGCTTCCATTGTAATGGCACTTGATTCGTACACATCATTTTTTATCCCAACTTTTGATAAAAATTCTTTTGACTTGTCTTCGCCTACTTCTTTTAAAGCTTTTAAAGCGGGAACGTTACGTGAATCAACGAGTGATTCCCTCATCGTTAGGGAGCCACGGTATGATTTATCATAGTTATAAACAGATGTTCCATCCTTGTAAGTATAAGGCTCATCTACAAATATTTCACCAGAGCCATAATTTAAGTCTTCAATGGCTGGTCCATATGCAACCAGTGGTTTAGAAGTAGAACCAATATCTCTTTTAGATGCTGTTGCACGGTTTAGCGCAAACTGAGTTGGTTTTGTGGCTTTTCTGCCTCCAATCTGAGCCTTCACATATCCAGTTTTGACATCAATCAATGTTGCAGCTGCTTGGAATGTATCTTCTGGGAAATTAATAGAAGAATTGTCATTGTTCATTAAATTGTATAAATATGTTTGAGCTTCCATATCTAGATTAGTATAAATATCAAGACCATCTGTAAAGACATCTTTATTTGTTTTTTCTTTTGTTTCTTTGATGACTTCTTTGATGTAATTATCGGTCACAACTTGAGTGGTTGAATCTTCCTTAAGAGCTATGAGCCCCTCGTTGATAGGCACTGCAACGGCTTCATTGAACTCACTTTCAGAAATTTTTTGATCTGATAGCATTTCACGTAGAACCAAATCACGACGTTCTTTTGCTTTGTCAGGATGAACATAAGGGTCATATGCACTAGGAGCTTGTGGCAAGCCTGCTAAGAGAGCGTATTGAGCTAAAGATAAGTCTTTAAATTCCTTACCAAAGTAAGTTTCAGCGGCTGTCTTCATACCGTAAACACCATTAGACATATAGACACGATTAATGTAGTACGTTAATATTTCATCTTTTGACTTATTCTTCTCTAATTCTACAGATAACCATGCTTCTTGTGCTTTTCGCTTTATTGTTTGATCTTCTTTTTTTGTAGAGTAGTAAGATAGTTTTATTAATTGCTGTGTTAGGGTACTACCACCTTGTGTACTGTTTCCTTTGAAGTTGGAAATTGCCGCACCAGTGATACGAATCGGATCTACGCCAATATGTTTTTCGAAACGTTTGTCCTCTATTGAAACGATGGCGTCTTTTAAAGTTGGAGGAATCTCATTTGGCTGAATCGTTTCACGTTTTTTTTCGCCAATTTCAATAATTAACTGACCATTCATGTCATATATTTTAGATGACATCGTATCTTCTAGTTTTGCATAATCTAATTTGGGCGCATCCTTGACATAGAAGAAAAACATGCCTGCACCTGCAATTAGAGGAATACAAATAAGTGAAAGAAGAACAATCAATGTGATTAAAACAGCTTTTCCCTTATGACGTTTTTTTCTGGGGACACTGGCTGCTTTATTTGTTTTATTTGTCATTAGAATAGTCTCCTTTTAAAATGTGTTGATCTAAAATATCGATATACGGAATTCTAGGAGCAATTCCTACTTTTATTTCAAATCCTTCGTGTTCAATAACGGAAAGGGGTATTGATTTTCTGCCATTTTTTGTTTGATTGTGCCAATAATGAATCACACTATCAGCAGGTAAATAAAAACATCGCTTTAGAGATGAAAACCAAATTAGTAGAAACACAATTCCGTTTTGTTGCATACAGGCATTCATATGATCAATTTGATGTTGGTGAATGTTAGTTAAAGGAAAAGATGTTTTATTTTTGGTTTCTTTTGCTTCAAAGTCAATATAAGCTCCTTTGTATATACCATTGTAATCAGTAGTAGAGGCTTCTTTGAAGTAAGCTTCTGTAATCACTGCAGCACTTCTTTTTGGATAATCAACATGTACAATTTGTACAGGTGTAGGTTTTTTATGAATAACCGCAACACCTCTGCTTAAGTAATATTGATTGCTTAGATTGATTTCTTCTTCAAAAGACATCCCACGATTCGCGAAAGTAGGTTGATTTTTTTTCACTTGCTTTATAGGAAGTGAACGTGAAGAATAATGATTATGACTTCCTTTTGGATAATTAATATTCAGATAAATCACACTCCTAGCCCGTATTATATCAAATCTTTAAATACTTTGAAAAGAAAATCGATAAAAACTTAATCTTTATGACCATATATCAAGTAATTTTAATTATTTTTAAGAAAGTAGTTGTTTTATCGTTAGAAAATCATTATAGTAGATGTGGATAGGACTACATTCAATTTGATTTATTGCATAAAATTAGATACAATTAAAAATATTATGAGATGTTTGTTTCTTTCTTTCTACATAGTAATTAAAAATGAGGTGTAATAATTGGCTAAATTAGTATATTCAGCTAGAGATATCTTACAAAAAGAATTTAAAACAAAAGTTAGAGGATACGATCCAATTGAAGTGGATGAATTTTTAGATAATGTGATTAAAGATTATGAAGCATATAATCAAGAGCTATTAACGTTAAGAGAAGAGAACCATCGCTTAGTGAATAAGGTTGATCAATTGACTCAAAATCAAGCAACATTATCAAGAATGAAACAAGAAACACCAAAGACAGCAGCTGTTACGAATTTTGATATTTTAAAACGCTTATCAAATTTAGAGAAGCATGTTTTTGGTAGTAAATTAGAAGGTACGGCTGTTGATACAGAAGTGACTGAAAACGCTAGAAACGTATTAAATAATGCGGCTCAAAAAGTTTTAACTGAAAATGATGATTTGGATGCAACAAAACGCTTCTAAATTATGGTAAGATGAATTGTAGTTTTCGGATAATCGCAGTCTATGTATGTAGATTGAGGAAAGTCCATGCTCGCACAAGCTGAGACGCTTGTAGTGTTCGTGCTTAATGAAACAATAAGTTAAGGTATCCTTTTGGATAACGGCAGGCAAAACAGCTAAGGTTTCTTTGAAACTATGCTGGAGTAACCTTGAAAGTGCCACAGTGACGAAGTAATTTTAGAAATAAGATTAGTGGAACGGGTAAACCCCTCGAGCGAGCAACCCAAACTTATGGTAGGGGCACCTTTCTCAAGGAATTGAACTTAGAGAAGGGACAGAGTATTCTGTAGACAGATGATTATCGTTAATATGTTTTTACCTGAAAAGATATTAATACAGAACATGGCTTACAGAAAACTACAGTATCAGGTTAGCCTTCCGATGATGAGGAAGGCTTTTTTTATTAGGACAAATTAAAAATAAAGGACGATATAAAATATGAAGCAATTCAAATTAATTGCAACTGCAGCAAGTGGAATCGAAGCACTAGTTGGAAAAGAATTAAGAGATTTAGACATTGACTGCCAAGTTGAAAACGGTAAAGCTATTTTTCATGGAGATATGGAAACAATTGCAAAAGCAAATCTTTGGTTGAGAACAGCTGATAGAGTAAAAATTGTTGTTGGCGAATTTGAAGCGAAGACATTTGAGGATTTATTTGAACAAACAAAAGCATTGCCATGGGAAGAATTGCTACCAATGGATGCTGAATTTCCAGTAGCTGGAAAATCAATTAAATCTACCCTGTATAGCGTGCCCGACTGTCAAGCGATTACTAAAAAAGCCATTGTTAATAAACTAAGTGATTATTACTCAAGATATGGTCGTTTACCTGAATCTGGTGCCAAATACCCAATTGAGGTGGCACTCTTAAAAGACAAGGTAACGATTACGTTAGACACGACAGGACCAAGCTTGTTTAAACGTGGGTATCGTTTGGAAAAAGGAGGGGCTCCTCTTAAAGAAAACATGGCAGCTGCCATTATTCAAGTAACAAATTGGCGAAAAGATCGCCCATTCTACGATCCGGTTTGTGGTTCAGGAACATTTTGTATTGAGGCTGCATTGATTGGACGTAACATGGCACCTGGTTTTAATAGAGAATTCTTATTTGAACAATGGGATTGGTTTGATCATAGTATCTTAGATAACGTAAAAGAAGACGCTGAAAAAGCGGTGGACTATGATATCGAATTGGATATTGTTGGAACAGATATTGATCCTAAAATGATTGAAATTGCTAAGAAAAATGCTGAAGAGGTTGGCTTAGGTGATTCGATTACATTCAAGCAGATGCAATTGAAAGATTTTACAACAGATAAAGAATACGGCGTTATTGTAGCCAATCCACCTTACGGAGAACGATTAGGTGAAGAAGACATGGTTAGAGAATTGTATCGTGAGATGGGTGATGTGTATCGACCGTTAGACACATGGAGTAAATACATTCTAACCAGTGATTTGGATTTTGAAACTTACTACGGAGAAAAAACAACTAAAAAAAGAAAACTATACAATGGTGCTTTAAGAACGGACTTATTCCAATATTGGGGTAAACGACCACCAAGAAAACCAAGAGTTGTAGAAGGGTAGGGAATCGGATGACTAAGGAGCAAGAATTTTTAGCTTATTTGAAAGAAATCTCATTATTAAATGAAGCGGTTGGTTTAGCAGAGTGGGATAGCCAAACAGGAATGCCTGAAGAAGGGGCATCTTATCGTGCTGAAGTATCAAGTTATTTATCAGGTATGGCATTTGAAAAAGCAACCAATAACAAAATGGCTGATTTTATGACGTACTTTGAAGAAAATCCAACTGAACTAACTGAGTTTGGTACAATGGTGTTTAATAAGGCGAAAGAAGACTTTGATTTAAATAATAATATTCCAGTTGATCGATTTCAAGCATATGCTAAATTAACATCACAGGCACATAGCATTTGGGTGAAAGCGCGAGAACAAAAAGACTATGGGGTTTTTAAAGATAGTCTGCATGAAATTATTGCGTTTAATAAAGAGTTTATTCCATTATGGAGAAAAGACGAAAAAACCAATTATGATGTCCTGTTAAACCAATACGAACCAGGAATGACTACTGCAATATTAGATGATGTGTTCAGTCGTGTTAAAGAAGGCATTATGGACATTAGAAAGACGTTAGATGAACAAGGAACAGCACCGAATACAGAGTTTTTAAATCGATTTGTCTCAACAGAAGTCCAAAGAAAATTCGTCATTGATGTTGTGGAAAAATTAGGCTACGATTTTGGAAAAGGACGATTGGATGATACGGTGCATCCGTTCATGCTAAATTTAAATCGTAATGACGCGCGTATCACAACAAAATGGGTAGAAGATGATTTTATTGTTGCGACCTTAGGAACCATTCATGAAGCGGGTCATGGTATGTACGAACAGCACGTAGATCCTAAATTCGACTACACGCCATTAGCGGGTGGGACTTCAATGGGGATTCATGAATCTCAATCGCTATTCAATGAAATTATTGTAGGAGGAAGCGAGTCATTTTGGTCTAAACAATTCCCTGTATTAAAAGAGCTAACAGGTGATACGTTCACTGATATTGATAATGCCACTTTTTACAAAGGCCTAAAAGAAACCAAATCTAGTTTGGTACGAATTGAAGCTGATTCGTTAACGTATCCATTACATATCATTATTCGCTATGAGATTGAAAAAATGATTTTTAATGATGAGATTGATTTAGATGAGTTGCCAGATATTTGGAATGACAAATACGAAGAGTATCTAGGAATCAGACCAATGGATGATTTAGAAGGTATTTTACAAGATGTTCATTGGGCTGGTGGAAGTTTTGGTTACTTCCCGTCTTATGCCTTAGGTTACATGTATGCTGCTCAACTTTATGCAGCAATGAACAAAGAGCTAGATGTTGAATCTATTTTAGGCTCTGATGACTATTCACCTATCCGTGAATGGTTAACCACTCATATCCATCAATATGGAAGTTCTAGAAAACCAAATCAATTAATCATGGATGCGACAGGTGAGCCGTTGAATCCAGACTATTTGATTGCGTATATGAAAGAGTTGTATTACAGCGTATATAATATTACTTCATTAGGCTAGATGACATGATCATGTCATCTAGTTTTTTATTTAGGTAGAGTATTCCGTTTAGTTATGTTAGAATAGGTCTAAAATTTTAATACCGAGGAGATGCTAGTATGATGTATGGAGCGATTGAAGCAGGTGGCACAAAATTTGTGTGTGCTGTTAGTGATGAGTCATTAATCATTCAAGAGAGAGTCAGTATCCCAACGACAACCCCAGATGAAACAATGAAACAAGTGTTTGAATTTTTCGATAACCACTCTGTTGACGCTATAGGAATAGGGTCATTTGGTCCAATTGATGTGAATAAACACTCGCATACATACGGTTCCATTACCTCAACCCCTAAACTAGCTTGGCAAAATTACCCTTTTTTAGATAGTATGAAAAAAAAGTATCCTATACCCTTTGCTTGGACAACGGATGTCAATGCAGCTGCGTATGGAGAAAGTAAAAGAGGGGCCGCCAAAGGAAACAATAGTTGTATGTATATCACAGTTGGTACAGGGATAGGAGCAGGGATTGTCATAAATGGCCAAGTGATACATGGATACGGCCATCCAGAAGCAGGACATATTGGTCTAAAAAGACATGAGAAGGATGTCTTTTCAGGAATATGTTCATTTCATAAGGAATGCTTAGAAGGAATGGCATCAGGTCCAGCAATCGAAGCAAGGTACGATACTAAGGCACACTTATTACCTAAGGAACATGACGCATGGCAAATTGAAGCGTATTACCTGGCACAAGCGCTGGTTGATTACACCTTAATATTATCTCCTGAAACAATTGTTTTGGGTGGTGGTGTTATGAAACAAGACCAGCTGTTTCCACTCATTTATAAGGAGTTTCATCTTTTGATGAATCATTATGTTTCTACGCCAACATTAGAAGAATATATTGTACCATGTCAATTAGGAGACGATGCTGGTATTACTGGATGTTTGTTATTGGCACAAGAAGTACTAAAAGACAAAATAAGATAAATAAAAAGAGTTGTTATTTTATAGCTTTTCTTTTGTTTTATGGTTGAGAAGTCAGGATGATAAATGTACAATAGGCAAATGATGTTAAAACTATTGATTCAAGGAGACACTATGTAAAGATGATTAAGAAAGAAAAGGAACGAAAAGTAACTAAATTTAGTAATGTTAAATTTATTACATCAATGTTTTTAGGTATTATTTTTGTTGGGTCTATTTTATTATGGTTACCTTTTGTTCACAATCCAGGCCAATCACTTAGCTATATTGATGCATTATTTGTGTCAACATCTGCGGTATGTGTGACGGGACTCACCCCGATTAATATTGCAGAGGTTTTTAATCCACTGGGACATGTCATTATGTTAGTGTTGATTGAAATAGGAGGACTTGGATTCATGTCAGTCGCCTTGATTATTGCGTTAATGTTTAAAAAACGATTGTCTTTACAATCTAGGCTTATTATTAAAGACATGTTGAATTTGGATAGCCATGGTGGTGTGGTCAAATTATTAAAATTTGTGGTGCGATTTTCAGTAATTGTTCAAGTGATTGGAGCATGCCTACTTAGCATGGATTTTATTCCAAAATTTGGGATTAAAAAAGGCCTGTTTTTTAGCGTTTTTCACTCTGTATCAGCATTTTGTAATGCGGGGTTTGATTTGTTTGGGACAAGTTTGCTAGGATATCAAACCAATAAATTCGTTCTGATAGTCATTGCATTACTCATTATTGCTGGGGGATTTGGTTTTATTGTGTGGTATGATTTGATTCATTTTAAAAAGGACAAACGAATGTCATTACACACACGAATTGCTTTGATTGTGACTGTCACTCTTTTAGTATTTGGGACATGTATATTCTTTATGACAGATACAAATGGTGAAACGAGTTTATTAAATAAAGTGGTTAATAGTTTCTTTTTAAGTGTCACACCAAGAACCGCAGGATTTGCTTCAATAGATTATGGTCAAATGAGCTACGCTGGTATTATTTTAACAATTGTTCTTATGTTTATAGGTGGAACATCAGGTTCAACGGCAGGTGGGATTAAAACCACTACTGTTGGGGTACTTATTGTTCAGTTAGTCAGCTTGTTAAAAGGAAGAGAAGAGGCGGAAGGATTTGAAAGATCAATACCGCTACGAATTGTCCTCAAGTCATTTATGCTCGTGTTTTTTGCCAGTATGATTTGTTTCTTAAGCGCATTGGTTTTAGCCATGACAGAATATATTCCAGAAAATTCTGGTATTGAATATATTTTATTTGAAGTGGTATCAGCTTTTGCCACTGTAGGACTAACGATGGGATTAACTCCATATTTAACAGTTTTTGGAAAGATCTTGATTATGTCGTTGATGTTTATTGGTAGAGTAGGGTTATACACCGTTATCTTTGCGTTATTAAGAAAAGAAATGAATACACAAAAAAGTAAATTTAATTATCCTAAAGAAAATGTATTAATTGGATAAAAGTAGGTGTTTGTCACCTACTTTTTTCTAGACATGAAATGAAAACATTATTGAATGTTACAGAAAAGGTGTTTTTCTTTATAACTTTTTTTAAAATGACTTATAATGAGGATAGTGAATAAAATAAGGGAGAGAGATGTATGATAGACGAAAAAAAATTAGACAGAATGAGAAACGGTAAAGGATTTGTTGCAGCGTTGGATCAAAGTGCGACTAGTACGCCTAATGTATTAAGAGCATATGGCATACCTGATGACACCTATCAAACAAGTGAAGAAATGTTTAATTTAGCCCATGACATGCGTATGAGAATGATGATAAGCCCAGATTTTTCTTCTAAATACATTTTGGCGACTATTTTATTTGAGGGAACGTTAAATAGAACAGTATTTGGTGTGAGTACATCAGAGTATCTATGGAATGAAAAAGGAATTCTATCCTTTTTAAAAATTGACAATGGGCTGGCACCTGAAATGAATGGTGTTCAGTTGATGAAGGATATCCCTGATTTAGACAAACTATTAGAGGAAGCAAATGCGTATCACTTATTTGGGACAAAAGCACGCTCATTTATTAAACAGGCAAATGAGACAGGTATCATAGATGTGGTTGCGCAGCAGTTTGACTTAGCAAAAAAAGTATATGCAGCAGGATTGATTCCAATTATTGAACCAGAGATTGACATCCATAGTCCAGAAAAGGGACAAGCTGAGGTCATCTTAAAAAAGGAAATAGAAAAACACTTATCCGAATTAGCGCCTGATGTCAAAGTGATTTTAAAATTGAGTATTCCAAATGTACCAGATTTTTATCAAGACTTTACGACACATCACAATGTTGTTCGAGTTGTTGCTTTATCTGGGGGGTATAAAAAATCAGAGGCTAATAGAAAATTAGCTGAAAACCATGGAATGATTGCTAGTTTTTCAAGAGCATTGGAGGAAGGATTAGCCTATCAAGAAACAGATATGGAATTTGACTACGACTTAAAAGAATCGATTAATACGATTTATCAAGCATCATTGGTGTAAATAGCATCCCTCAGTAACTGTTTTAGTTACTGAGGGATTTTTTTATACAAGTGGTTAAATATCTTTGCATTTAGGATTGTATTATTGTTATGATGCTAACAGATAATAAGCGAGAGGTGACGACATGAAAACATTAATTATTGTTTCTCATCCAGAAGAGGACAGTTCTATGGTTCAACAATTTTTAAAAGCAGGAGCAGACACGTTAAAAAATGTCGATAGGTATCATTTAGAGTCAACAAACAAACCATGGTCTGTTTCAGATGAACAAAATAAATTAAAAGAATACGACAGACTTATTTTTCAATTTCCCATGTATTGGTATAGTGCACCTCACACATTAAAAAAGTGGATAGACGTTGTGTTTACGCACTCTTTTTACAAAAAGGAATTAAGTGGAAAAGAATTAGGGATTGTCGTTAGTATGGGCGTATCAGAAAGTGAATTTGAGGTAGGAAAATCAGAATCATTTACGTTATCTGAATTATTTAGACCATTTGAAGCATTAGCCAATAAATGTCACATGACCTTTTTACCTATTTTTCCTATATCTTTATTTGTCTATAAAACTGATTTGGAACAGAAGCGAGTGTTAGTAGAGTATCAAAGGTATTTAACAATGCCTAATCAATCAACTTTTCAAGCGAAAGAACAGTGGTTTGTTGAACGGTTAGAGGCGTTAGAGATAAAAGGAGAATACGGGGAATTGTTAATGATGGCAATTGAAGAAATTAAGACAAATCGTCAGCACTTAG
Organism: Vagococcus sp.; assembly: GCA_052104115.1. Taxonomy (GTDB): domain Bacteria; phylum Bacillota; class Bacilli; order Lactobacillales; family Vagococcaceae; genus Vagococcus. The sequence continues at coordinate 266,998 of JBQELZ010000001.1, forward strand.
ATGATTTAAACCTAGCATTAAAGGAGATGAAGTCTGACTGATGGAGAATCAAGAATGGTTACAGTCTGTTATAGATGAACTAGAGAAAAACAGTTATAAATATGAAGAAAAAGCGTTGTTTATGGAACTTAAGCACATTGTTTCTGAACAGTATAAACGAATTGAACAAGCAGAAGGAGAGCTAGATGGTACATTGTGGAGTCCTAATAAGTGGTAAAATATTGATTGACTCTGTAATCTCTACCATTTTATAGTATACTAAGGAAAACATACTAAAATATCAAGGGTGATAGAATGAAAAATAAGTGGATAGTAATGATGATTTTACCTTTATTATTAGTAGCAGGTTGTGGTAAAAAAGAGCAACAATTAAAAGGTGACACAGTGCAACCAAAACCAACAGGAATGGTTATCAAAAATGAAAAAAAACAAAGAAGTAATATTGTCAATAATATGATAGTTGGTAAAAGTAAAATTAGCTTTAATAATGAGTCATACAATCTCATGTCTGATGGAAATTTTACACAGGATAAATTATGGGGAACCTTTCAGCAAAAGAAAAATAGACAAACTAGTATTCAAATTAATGCAGCCAATAGCGAACAAGATATTTATGGCGATTTAGATGGCTATGAGCTTGAAGGAATAAAGTGGGACGAAGATGAATACGTTCAATATCTCGGTGTGATGGAAGAAGCAATCCAATATTCACAGGATAAGAAAGTCGTGATGTATAAAGCAAGAACTGGCGATGTTATCTTTTCAGTTGCTATGTTTGGACAAAAAGAATTAACTGAAAAAGAAATATTGAGTTTAAAAAAATTAGCAAAAGGAATTACCATTGAGTACGTTGAAGGACAATTAACCACTAGTGGTATTTAATAACATGGAGGTGTCTAGTATGATGCCTTCATGTTTTTTTGTGACATAAGATTGTTGATATTTGTTACTGTTTTGATATCTAATAGTAACATTGGTGGCATATTATGAATAAGATGAGTTTTTTTAAAAGTTTGGGAACGAGATTTTGGAAAGGGATTTTAAAAATGACAATAAAGATTAATGGAATGTCTAAATCAGCAGATAATCTTTTAGTATTAAATGATATTGATTTAACATTTAGAAATAAAACAATTTATGGTTTGTTGGGGCAAAATGATTCAGGTAAAACAACGTTAATGAGATTGATGAGTGGTCTAAGATTTCCAAGTGAAGGGCACATAGAAATCGACCATTTAGATATTGTAGACCATCCAGAAGCGATTGGGAAATTGTATTATCAAACTCATGATGATATCTATCCAAAGGGAGCAAAATTAAAGACTATTGTAAAATGGATGGTTCAATTTTACGATACCTTTCAATCAGATATTTGTTTAGACTTGATGAAAAAATACCGTTTGGATGAATCAGATGTATTCAATGCTTTATCACTCAAAGAGAAGACACTCTTTAGAAGTTGTTTGGCTTTTAGTAATGATGTTGATTATTTGTTATTAGATGAGCCTGTGTTTTCATTAGATGCCTATCATAGACATGCATTGTACCAAGATTTATTAGAAAGCTATACGCGTTATCCAAAAACGATTATCTTATCCACACATGCGATTGATGAAATTGAAACATTAATAGAACGAGTGGTTGTGTTGGAAGATGGTCAGGTGTTGATTGATGATAATGTGAAGCATTTAGTCAGAAAAGCTTATTCTGTAGAGGGAGAAGAACGAGATGTTCGAGAGTTCTTACAGAAAAAAAATATTTTAGGACAAGAATACAAAGATGGGTACATAAAAGCATATGTGCAAGTTGAAGAAGAAGAATTAGAAGGATTTGATGCCTTAACATTTAAGCAATTAAATTTACAAGAACTATTTATTCAGTTAACAAAAGATATTTACGGTGAAAGAGGGGACGAATAGAATGAACAAATATGCAGTGATTCGAACTCAAGCACTGAAATATTTTAAATTACTGGTTGGCTTTATCATTGGATATGCTATCTTAATGGCAGGAAGCTATGTTGTGATTGATGTGTTAGGGGTTTCTAAACAATTAGATGGTGTGAGCTACCTTTTAGGGATCTATCTGTTTTTAACAACGTGGTTGCTGATGACTTTTAGTATGACCTTTTACACGTATCATTCGTTTTCAAGACAACGTATTATTAGTGGTACAATGATTGTACAATTGGTGGTCAGTCTACTAGGAAGTTTATTTTTAGAAGGGCATAATTTACTGTTAAAATATGTTCCACAGATTCATTTTGCGAAAGAAGAAATGAGTATTAGAACAGTGTATACCAATCAGTTATCATCTAATGAATTGGTTAGAATGATTACTAGTCTACTATTTGTAACCTTACTGTTGTTTTTTGTTTGTCAAATAGCCAATATGCTGGCAATTTTAACTTATTCAGCAAGTCGTAAGAGATTAATGATTGTACTCATTCTAGTATTTATTGTAATAGCTGGTATATTCGCAAGTATTAGTTACTGGAATACTTCCATGATTAGTTTAGCGATTACTATTTTAGGCTTTGTGACTGGTACTGGTCAGTCCATGGTACCAAGAATTGTTATTCCTTTTGTAATGTTAGTAAGTTTAACCCTTATATCAATGGTTGTGACAGTGATTAAAGGGAAAACATTAGAAATTCAAAAAAATAGTTTGTTTTAGCCTTAGAGAATGAGATAGAGAAGTCTATCTCATTCTTTTTGTTTCAGTTAAAAACTATGATATAATACTCATCAACTTAGTAAATTAAACGTGACAATGACTTGACTAGACAAAATTTAGGAGGTTTTTATGAAGACGTTAGTAAATTTTAGGGATATTGGAAATAAAGAAACGAAAGATGGTAAAAAAGTTAAAACAGGTTGTTTTTTAAGAAGTGGTGAAGTTGTGGGGGTAGAAACCAATGAAATTGAACGCTTGCTGACTGATTTTCGATTAAAAAAAATCGTTGATTTTAGGGGTGAAAGTGAAGTAAATGAGCGTCCTGATGACACTATTTCAGGTGTTGATTATATTAATATTGATATTTTAAAAGACTCTAAGGAACAAGGAGCTAGTTTGGAGGAGCTAGTGAATAGCCCGTTTACAGCTCATGTTGGTATGATGAGGTTATATGACGAACTTATTTTAACAAAAGCTGCTCAAAAAGGGTACCATACATTTTTAGACATGTTGGTATCACATCATGATGAGCCAGTGTTGTTCCATTGTTTTGCAGGAAAAGATAGAACAGGTTTAGGAGCAGCGTTAATTTTAGGAAGTCTGGATGTGCCAAAATCCGCTATTTTAGATGATTATTTGTTAACAAATCACATGAGAAAAGAAGCCAATCAAGTGATTGTGAATCAATTAAGAGAAAAGGGAATGCCAGAGGAGCATTTGAAAGAAGTTCTTGTGATGATGAATGTGGATCAAAGATATTTAGAGCATTCCTTTGACTTAATGGAAAAAGAATATGGCGGATTCAAAGGCTATATCAAAGACGCGTTAGATATGCCAGAAAGTTTCTTCAGTGACATGAAAAAGATGTATACAGCATAAAACAAAAGCTTACTTGATACTTTATCAAGTAAGCTTTTGTTGTTCAAGTTTCAATAAAAACTGTTTAAATTGAATGCCAGATTCATTTTGTCCAAGATATCCTGTTAGTTTTCCATCAGCACCAATCACTCGGTGACACGGTACGATGATAGGGATAGGATTATGTCGATTTGCTTGCCCCACTGCTCGGTAAGCTTTTGGAGAGTTAACTGACTTTGCAAGCTCTTTGTATGAACAGGTTGTACCATAAGGGATTTGTTGTAACATAGTCCAAACACGTTGTTGAAAAGGTGTACCTTGTGTTAAGTGCACAGGAACTGTAAATGTCGTTAGTTGCCCATTGAAGTATGCGTCGAGTTCTTCCATAGCATGTCTTAAAATGTGTTCCTCCGAATCAGTGTGTTCGGTAGTATCAATAGCATCTGACTCCACAAATTCAACAGATGTAAGGCCAAGTTCGTCAGCATTTAATGCTAAATATATATGATGATGAGTATAAATCATCTTATCACTCCTTTAAACAACATCATACCGAATTTGACTTATTTATGATAGTATTAAAACGATATAGCAAAAAGAAGGTTGTGCAGACATGTCAGAAATTATACATATATTACATACAAATGATCTCCATTCTCATTTTGAGAGATGGCCAAAAATAAGACGCTATTTAGAAAAAAAACAGACGGACTGGTTAGACAATAACGAAGATTACTGGACAGTTGATTTAGGAGATTTTATGGATCGAGTGCATCCTTTGACTGACGCTACGGATGGACAGGCTAATGTGGCATTGATGAATCAGGGCCATTATGATTTTGCGACCATCGGCAATAATGAAGGTATTACGAATGCAAAAGACGTATTAGATAATTTGTATAAAGAAGCTAACTTTACTATCTTATTGAGTAATCTGACAGATAAGGAGACTCAAACCTATCCGAACTGGGCGAAACCCTATGAAATTGTAGAAACACAAGAAGGAACTAAAATAGCATACCTTGGGTTAACGGCACCGATGCCTTTGACGTATGAACCATTTGGCTGGCATGTTTTATTTCCCAAAGACGTATTACCTACCTTAATCCCACTTATTGCCTCAGAAGCCGATGTTATCGTGTTGTTGTCTCATCTAGGATTGCCAGATGATAAACTAATAGCTGAAGCGTATCCAGAAATAGATGTCATAATTGAGTCCCATACACATCATTTATTTGAAAATGGATTGGAATGGAATGGTGTTCTGTTGGCTGCTGCGGGTAGATTTGGTGAATATGTTGGGGACGTTACCCTGTGCTTAAATGAGAAAAAAATGATTAGCAAGCAAGCTGAAACATATAGTATGGCGTTGATACCAGATTCAGAATTAGATAGACAAGAAAATTGTCATTACATGGAAGAAGGCAATAACTTACTTACGGCACAAAAAGTAGCTTGTCTGACTGAACAATTAAACAAAGAAGACACACTTTTACTAGAAACACTAAGCGCTATGAAATCAAAAGCAAATTGTGATGTGGCAATTGTCAATTCAGGCCTATTTTTAACGGATTTACATGCTGGAGAGTTAACTAAAAAAGATTTACATGATTGCTTGCCACATCCCATGAATTTAATCACCGTGACATTACTAGGACAGGATGTTATTAGGTTTGTATATGAAATTGAAAAAAATAGGAACTTCTTAAAATATTTTCCTGTAATTGGGATGAAATTTAGAGGAAAATATTTCGGTGAAATATGGTATGATGGACTTACGTTTGATGAGGAAACAAGAGAGGTCTATTGGAATCATCAACCAGTCGTGGAGTCAGAAGAATATAAGCTTGTGACAGTGGATCATTTAGCGTTCCTCCCATTTTTTCCAACACTGGAAATAGCTGGTGAGATTCAACTCGTTGATGCAACTTTTTTAAGAGGTGTACTTGGAGATTATGTGTCAACGAAATACCCAATTAAGAAACGATGGTGAAAACATGTCAAAGAAAGAACAACAAGAAAAAAAATTGAAACAATTAGAGCCTGTCGATATTGACAGTCAAGAAGAAATTGAAGAAGAAGTCATTGATGAAGCGTTACAACAATTATTGGCTAATTTTGATGCCGATGATTTTGTATTAGGTGATGGTCACTATAGAATTGTAAAAAATTACCGAGATGGTTTTGATTATGAAAAGTTAATCAAACGATACAATGATATTTTAAGTAAATATGATTATATCGTAGGTGATTGGGGATATGATCAACTTCGGTTAAAAGGCTTTTTCAAAGATGATTTTAAGAGTTCCCCGATAGATGCAAGAATTAGTTCATTAGAAGATTATTTATATGAGTATTGTAATTTTGGATGCTCTTATTTTGTGATTGAACAAATGGGTGAGTTCAAACGTAAAGGACGGACCACTAGTTCAAATAAAAAACCAAAGAACAAACAACAAGCTCATACAGAAGAAAGGCGATATGAGCCAAACAAACAGAAAAGAAAACCTAAATATAAAGGAAAAACCTCTAACCAAAAATCACCTAATCAAGCTCAATTAAAAAAAGAGGGACAAACCAAAGAACAGTCATCAAAAAATAGACATTTTACAATTAGAAAAAAAGAAAGTTAGGAGAAACAAATGGCATATAATGGATATTTAATTGATTTAGATGGGACTATTTATTTAGGGAATGCACCTATTCCTGCAGGGAAACGATTTATCGAGAGGCTACAACAAAATACTGTCCCATTTTTATTTGTGACCAACAATACCACCAAAACACCAAAAGCTGTCCAACAACGTTTAGCGGAAGAGTTTGATATTCATGTGTCTGCGGATACTATCTACACGGCGACATTGGCAACGATTGATTATATGGATGAGCTATCTCTTGGTAAAAGTGTGTATGTGATTGGAGAGACTGGACTAAAAGATGGCATCCTTGAGGCGGGGTATCATTGGAATGAAGTAGACCCTGATTATGTTGTAGTAGGCTTGGATAGTCATGTGACATATGATGAGCTTGCTTGTGCTACTCTAGCGATTAAAAAGGGAGCACATTTTATAGGGACTAATCCAGATAAAAATATTCCAACAGATATAGGGTTATTGCCAGGTGCGGGTTGTTTGGTATCTTTTTTAGAAACAGCAACTCAAAGTCAGGCAGTTTATATTGGTAAACCAGAATCAATCATCATGAATGCTGCTTTAGAGCGTCTCAGTTTAACAAAAGGTGAAGCCATAATGGTTGGTGACAACTATGAAACAGATATTAAAGCTGGAATAAATAATGGGATTGACACGTTACTTGTGTTGACGGGATTTACGCCCAAAGATGCTGTAACAACGTTACCTGTTCAACCAACGTATGTGGTTGATAGTTTAGATGATTGGGATATAAACGCATGACTCGCATGAAGGGATATCTCGGTCCAGTGTTAGTGATAGTATGCTTATTAACGTTGTCGATTACTCTCACTATAAATGCGAGATGGCTCTATGTATTTGACATCAAGCAACTAGATATATTGGCGTATACAATACTGACAAAAAATGAGTTGTTACATAATTATGATGAATTGATGGCCTATTTAAACTTTTTTTGGGTGAATCCTCTTCATATGACAGATTTTACAACATCTCAAAGTGGAGCACTTCATTTTTATGAGGTAAAACGGTTGTTTCAGCTTAACTATGCTGTGTTACTTTTAACGAGTGTACCAAGTTACTTATTTGTAAAAGAGCTTAAGCAAACAGGGAGACTGTGGGTTTTAGTGACTCCTTTTAAATGGGTGTTAGTTGGACTAGGTTGTTTGATTTTTTTTATGATAACAGGATTTAATCAATTTTTTGTGTTGTTTCATAGTGTCTTTTTTAACAATGATGCTTGGATATTTGACCCAGTAACGGATCCAATTATTACAGTCTTGCCTCAAGAGTACTTTTTACACTGTTTCATCTTATTTTTTGTTTTATTTACAGTGTTTTTAATAGGTGCTATATTTTTAGGAACAAGACAGTTAAATCGTATGACTAAAAAAAGTCTGTAGATTCTTAATGAATCTACAGACTTTTTTAATTTGGTTGTGAGTGGGCTAATCTGCTTGCAGCTGCAGCTGCAATAGCACCAACGATGTCATCAAGGAACGTATGAACTGCATTTCCTTCATGAGAATTTAGTTTTTCTAAAATACCTGGTTTTACTTTATCGATGTAACCGTAATTTGTAAACCCAATCGAGCCATATACGTTTACAATAGAGAGAGCCATGATTTCGTCTACACCATATAGGCTTTCATCACTTTCAACAATTTCTTGCAAAGGTTGTATCATTTTACCTTCTTCAGCCAAGATGTCTAATTGAATCCCTGTAACTATTGCATTTTGGACTTCTCTTTTTTCTAAGACAGCTTCTACCATACTGATACACGTGTCCATCTTTAAGTTTTCTACATAAGGTTTTTGTAAAAATAAAACCAAATCAGCAATATCCTCTAATGTAACACCTCGCTGAATCAGCAAGCTTTTTGCACTTTCTTTTAGAGTTTCTTTTTTAACTATCATTCTTATCACCTTCTTCAATGTTACTCAGTATACAGAACAATAGACAATAGTACAAGACATTAATCCTTTTAAACGTCATATAGACTTGTACTATGCATCGGTTGTAACCGTTCCTTGGGATTTATATAGTGGACAGCATTGTTGACGGCTGTAGGGGCTTCTCCAAATCCTGTTGCAATGAGTGCGACTTTGCCATCATATGTAGCAATATCTCCAATGGCAAAGACTCCATCTAACGTAGTAGACATATCAGAATGTACTGCTATATTGCTTCCTTTAAACGAAAGATCCCATTTTTTTATCGGACCAAGAGAGGATGAAAACCCATAATTGACAATTAAATGATCAATAGTCAGTTGCTCTTCAATGCCCTCTTTAGGGTTTTTTATGGTTAAACTTGTTAATACGGTATCAGTCATATTGAGTTGGTCTATGACAAAAGGTGTTTTAACTGAAATAGTTGATGCCATCAACCGATTGACACTATGTTCATGTGCCCTGAACTCTGGTCTTCTGTGTACAATAGATACTGATTTAGCAACTTTTTCAAGCATTAATGCCCAATCCACTGCTGAATCTCCACCACCACATACAGCGACATGCTTATCTTTGAATAGAGACAGGTCTTTAATGTAATAATGAAGGTGTGTGCCTTCGATGCTATCGTGCCCTGCTAGATTTAATCGACGGGGTTGAAACGCACCATTTCCTGCTGCAATAATCACAGTTTTAGATAGGTGAGTTCCTTTTGTTGTGTGAATTTCAATTGTACCGTCTTCTAAATGAGTCAAAGTTTGTACTTGTTCTTCTAGACAAATAGCATGATGGAACGGTTCAATTTGTTTCGTTAATGAGTTGACTAAGTCTTGTGCTTTGATAGTCGGAAAGCCGGCTACATCATAAATATATTTTTCAGGATACAAGAGTGATAGTTGACCACCAAGTTCTGGTAAGGCTTCAATTATTTTTGTTTTAGCTTGTCTCATTCCGGCATAAAAGGCAGCAAACAGGCCTGAAGGACCTCCGCCAATAATGGTAATGTCATATATGTCATGATTCATTTATACATACTCCTTTAACGTGTTAATCAATTGGTTACAAATTAGTATAAAATATTTCAGAAAAAATTGATATCTATTTGACTTCTCTTGTTGCTTATCGCTTGATATGTGACGACCTGTCGTATATAATGACAAAGTGTCATATGGAAGGAGGAGCCAAATGCCAAAACCAACATTTTTTAGATTAGATGAAGAAAAAAAGAACAAAATAATTGATGCAGGCATACATGAATTTTCATCAGTACCATTACATGAAGCATCTATTTCAAATATTATTAAAGAAGCAGATATACCTAGAGGAAGTTTTTATCAATACTTCTCTGGAAAAGAAGACTTCTTTTATTATGTCCTAGAGTTGGTTAGAAAAGAACCAGAAAATCGATTGCTCAAAATATTTGACTCTTGTAATGGAGATATTTTTAAGACGTTTGATACTTATTTTGATTATTTTTCAGAAGAAGTGTTATTAGGGCCTTATGCATTATTTTATAAACATCTGTTTTTGCATATGGATTACAAAGGCTCTAATAAAGTTATGATGGATAGTGATGAGAATAAAGCACGTGCGGAACACATTAAAAGCCATAAAAAAGACCATTTGAACATCTTTAAAACAATGTATGACAATATGGACCGGTCACGCTTGATAATTGATAGTGAAGATGATTTCAAGATTTTCTTTCGTTTGATTTCGTCAATGATGTTTTCATCTATAAATGAAGCGTATCGAATGGAAATATTTAGTGGAGAGATAGAAATAGAGACCATTAAACAAAACTATCATATAAAATTAAATTGGATACAGTATGGAATTGTAAAAGAGAAGAGAGGGAACAATAGTCATGATTAAAATTATTAAAAAAATGTCATCTGTCGCAATTATTTCGGCCATATTATTTATTGTGATACAAATTATTTGTGATTTGTATTTGCCAACACTAACATCTGACATTATCGACAAAGGAGTAAGTCAAGGTGATATTCATTACATTTGGCGAGTAGGATTTGTGATGCTAGGAGTATCCTTAATCGGAATCATCGCATCTATTTTTAATACATTAATTGCATCAACAGAATCCCAAAAGTTAGGCAAAAAATTGCGATCAGAGATTTATGAAAAAGTAGAGTATTCGTCGTATTCTGGGTTTGATAAAGTTGGAACGGCATCGTTGATTACTCGAACCACGAATGATGTGAATCAAATTCAAATGGTTAGTCAGATGTTTTTACGAATCATGATTAATGCACCAATTACGTTAATTGGAGCAAGCGTGTTAGCGTATAGTCGTGACCCGGAGTTGACGAAGATATTCTTATATATCATTCCGGCTTTGATCATTGTTGTAGGGGGAACGATGTATTTTGCTGTACCGTTGTTTAAGAGTCTACAGGACAAAACAGATCGATTGAATTTGGTATTTCGCGAAGGGTTAACCGGCGTTCGAGTCATTCGAGCCTTCAACCAAACTACATTTGAAGAAAATCGATTTGATGATGCCAATAAAGATTACACACAGACAGCCATTAAAGTGAATGTGCTGATGTCATTTTTACTGCCAATTATCACATTAATTATCAGTATTACGAATGTGTCGATTATTTGGTTTGGTGGGCACAACATTGCAAACGGAACGTTAGAAGTTGGAAATATGATGGCATTTATGACATATGCTATGCAAATTTTAATGAGTTTTATGATGATGACAATGATTTTTATTTTTGTACCAAGAGCTCAAGCGTCTGCTAAAAGAATCAATGAAGTGTTAGATATGGACAATGATATTGCAGATGTGTCACATCCAAAAGTATTTAATACGACAGGACATTTAGCCTTTGACGATGTGACATTTCGATATGCTGGGGCTGAAAATCCAGCCGTTAGTGAGGTTGATTTTCATGCGAAACCAGGAGATACAGTGGCGATTATAGGTGGTACTGGGTCTGGTAAATCGACATTGGTAAACCTTATTCCTAGGTTTTATGATGTAGAGGCGGGACATGTTCGTGTCAATCAGACCGATGTTCGTGATGTCTCTCAAAAACAATTAAGAGACAGAATCGGATTTGTTCCTCAAAAAGCTGTGTTATTTACAGGAACAATACGTTCCAATATGAAGTATGGAAAGAAAGATGCCACAGATGAAGATATATGGCGAGCGTTAGAAATAGCCCAAGCCAAATCATTTGTTGAGGAACTTGAGGGCGGATTAGACAGTGTGGTTGAGCAAGGTGGAGGCAATTTTTCTGGAGGACAAAGACAGCGTTTATGTATCGCTAGAGCTTTAATCAAACCAGCAGATATTTATGTGTTTGATGATTCTTTCTCTGCATTGGATTTTAAAACAGATGCCTCATTGAGACAAGCTCTATCAGAGTCTATTACAGAATCAGTTGTGGTCATCGTGGCACAAAGAATTAGTACGGTTGTTGAAGCCGATACAATACTTGTATTAGATGAAGGGAAAATGGTTGGAAAAGGAACTCACCAAGAGTTAAAAGAAACCAATCAAACGTATCAAGAAATTATTGCATCACAGCTTAGAAAGGAGGAAATAGCATGAGCGGACGGCCAATGGGGGGACATGGTGGAGTAAAAGGTACCACACCAAAACCTAAAAATTTCTGGGGAACAACGAGACGGTTATTATCATACATGTCAAATCGACTACATCTCATCGTCCTTGTATTCATATTAGCTATTGCCTCAACTGTATTCCAGATAAGAACGCCTAAAATTCTAGGAGAAGCGACGACTGAAATTTTTAAAGGATTAATGGAAGCAAGAGAAAGTATGAAGATGGGCATTAAATTGGACACTGTTCCAATTGATTTTGATAAAATAGCAACAATTATTTTCATCGTGTTAGGAATGTATGTGGCATCTGCTATTTTTAGTTTTTTCCAACAGTTTATTATGACGAAAGTGTCACAACGAACAGTGTATGAATTAAGAAAAGAATTAAAAGATAAAATGGGTGATGTCCCTATATCTTATTATGATACGCACTCAAATGGCGATATTATGTCACGTGCCATTAATGATATGGATAATATTGCAAGTACCCTTCAACAAAGTTTAACTCAGTTTGTCACAAGTATTGTGATGTTTGTTGGTGTATTATGGATGATGTTAACGATTAGTTGGCAATTGACATTGGTGGCGGTCGCGACTGTTCCATTAAGTCTTATCGTTACGATGTTGATTGCACCAAAATCACAAAAGTTTTTCTCGAAACAACAAAAAAGCTTAGGTTTATTAAATAATCAAATAGAAGAGTCATATGGCGCGCACATGGTGATTAAAAGTTTTAATCACGAAGAGGAGAATATTGAAACTTTTGAAGAACAAAATGAAGCGTTATATGAGTCAGGATGGAAAGCTCAATTTATTTCTGGCATGATTATGCCAATGATGAATTTTATTAAAAACATTGGCTATGTGTTTGTTGCAATTATCGGAGGGATTCAAGTTGCAAATGGACAGATACCTTTAGGAGATGTTCAAGCCTTTATGCAATACACCAATCAATTTGCTCAACCAATTAGACAAATTGCCAATTTGGTTAACACCATTCAGGCGACTATTGCTTCGGCAGAGCGTGTATTTGAAGTATTAGATGAAGTTGATATGGATTTAGAAACAGTAGAGGTTCCTCGTGCTATTAATAGCGATGCAAAAGTTTCGTTTAACCATGTAGAATTTGGATACGATCCTGAAAAGTTATTAATGACTGACTTTAATCTAGACGTAACACAAGGACAAAAAGTAGCTATTGTTGGACCAACTGGTGCTGGGAAAACGACATTAATTAATCTGTTAGAACGTTTTTATGATGTATCTGGAGGGCACATTCTATATGAAGGTCAAGACATCAGAAATGTGAGTAGAGAAGAGTTGCGTAGTCATTTTTCAATGGTATTACAAGAAACATGGCTATTTACAGGTAGTATTTATGATAATATTCGGTATGGAAATCTTAATGCCACAGAGGAAGATGTGATTAGAGCAGCAAAAGCAGCCCATGCAGATGATTTCGTTAGACGTTTACCTGATGGGTATGAGACAATACTAAATGAGGAAGCAACGAATATCTCCCAAGGTCAACGTCAGTTGATTACGATCGCTAGAGCATTTTTGGCTAATCCTGATGTATTAATATTAGACGAAGCAACATCTAGCGTGGATACTAGAACAGAGTTATTAATTCAAGGAGCTATGGATGAGTTATTAAAAGGGAGAACCAGTTTTGTTGTGGCCCATAGACTATCTACCATTAGAGATGCGGACAATATTATTGTTATGGATAAAGGATCTATTATTGAAACTGGCACCCATGATGAACTTATTCAAAAGGGCGGATTCTATGCTGATTTGTATAATAGTCAATTTGCAGGTAGCGTTGCAATTTAGTCGGGATTATTAACTATTTTGTTATTAATTGAAAATATGGAACGGATATTACTGGTGTGTTTCTAAGAAAAAATGGTACAATAGGAAACGGACAAATTAACGTAGTCATAATTGGTTAATAATTAGGAGGAAACAATTATATGGGATGCTTTTCGTTAGACCCAGATACGCAGCTTACATCTGTTGCAATCAAGGTGAGAGATTTTGACAAGATGGTTGAATTTTATCAACGCGTTGTTGGTTTAGATTTAATTAATGAAGAAAATGATATGGCAATTATGGGGATAGGTAGTAAAAAGCAAAAATTAATAGGATTAATTGCTACGCCAGACGGTATAGAGGATTCTAACACACATACTGGACTGTATCATGCTGCATTTGTTTTTCCGAAAAGAGAAAACTTAGCACTATTTATCAAACACTTAATGAGATTAAACTACCCATTGGAGGGTCAAAGCGATCATGGTTATTGTGAATCGATTTATATTTCTGATCCAGAAGGAAATAGATTAGAATTTAGCTGGGACAAGCCTAAAGAATTTTGGCCACTTTGTGAAGGGAAAATTGATGGTGTTACGACGGATTTAGATATGCAACAAATGCTAGGTGAAGTTGTGGGTACATTCGAAGGCATACCTCATTTAACTCGTATGGGTCATGTACATCTATCTGTTTTAGATCTGGATGATAGTTATCAATTTTATGTCAATGATTTAGGTTTTGTATTAAAAGATGATGACTTTGCTCAAACCCACTTTTTAACAGTGGATGATTATCATCATCAAATCGCTTTAAATGAATGGATACCATCAAGTGTTTTACCTGCTCAAGAAAGTGATTTGGGTGTGGATCATATTACATTTAGTTTGCCAAGTTTTGACAAATTAGTTGAATTGAAAGATCATTTAGTAGAGAATAACTTGGAATTTTATTTTAATAAAGGGAAAAAAATTATTGGAATAAGTGACCCAAACGGTATTCAACTATGGTTTATGGTTTTAAAAAAAGCGTAATGTAGGAGAGTTGATTTTGATTTTTCAAAATCAACTTTTTTATTATCTAAACAAAAAGGGATGAGAATATGCGATACGATCAAACCATTGATTTTATGAATCGATTAATCGATGAAGAGGTTATGCCGGGAGTATCTTATGCGTTTATAGAAGCAACTACAATTGAAAAAGGTTTATTAGGGAAGAAACAAGTTTATCCTAATACATTAGAACTGGAAGAAGACACGTTATATGATATGGCATCCCTTACTAAGATGATAGGAACAAATTCTATTTTGCTACAGCTTTTGGAGAACAAGCAGATAGAAATTGATACTCCTCTTAATCATTATCTCCCTGAATGGAAGGATAAACGAGTGACCATTAGACATTTGCTCACTCATACATCTGATATCAATCCATATATTCCGAAAAGAGATCAGCTGAATAAGAGAGAGTTAAGAGATGCTATATTAAGTTTAAAGCCGGGTGATCGAATAGGTGAGAATGTTGTTTATACTGACACTGGAACTATTCTTTTAGGGTTTATGATAGAAAAATTATATAGAGGGAAAAAGATTCAAGAAGTGATGAAAGATGAGGTGTTGACTCCGTTAGGAATGACTGATAGCTATTTTTTAGTAGAAGAACCGTCAAAAGTAGCTCCAACTGAGGTGACAACAAAGCGCGGTGTGATAAAAGGGAGTGTTCATGATCCGAAAGCCTATGTGTTAGGTAGTAGTTGCGGAAGTGCAGGATTATTTAGCACACTAGATGATAGCATTCGTTTTGCTCAGATGATGTTACACAAAGGGATGCTAGAGAATGGTAAGAGATTATTTAGGGAGGAAACCATTTTAGGACTCTTATCAGATTATACACCTAACCAATCTGGAAAGCGGTCACTAGGGTGGGATTTGATAGAAAACGGCCCAGAACAGCCTCTGTCGCTCTATCATACCGGATACACTGGAACGTTTATGATACTAGATATCATAAATAAAAGTGCGTTTATCTTTTTATCCAATCGAGTGCATCCAGTAGATAATAAAGACCACTACTTAATCAAAAGAGAGTGTTTAATTGACATTTATCAGAAAGAAAAGACGAAATAGAGAATTAGTGATATACTGGCGTTATCAAGAAATATGAGGTGAAGGATATGTTAGAACCACTATTTTTACAACCTGTTTTTCAAGAAAAAATTTGGGGTGGAACCAAATTAGAAACAGAATTTGGGTATGATTTACCAAGTGATAAAATTGGAGAATGTTGGGCAATTAGTGCGCATCCTCATGGTGTCAGTCATGTTGAAAATGGTCCATTTAAAGGGGAAACATTAGATGTATTGTGGCAAAAACACCCAGAACTTTTTGGTCATCCTAGTGAACGCGTTTTCCCTTTACTAACTAAGATATTAGATGCAGAAGATGATTTATCAGTGCAAGTTCATCCCGATGATACCTATGGAATTGAGCATGAAGGTGAGCTTGGAAAGACAGAGTGTTGGTATGTATTGGATGCCAATCCTGGTGCTGAAATCATTTATGGACATCACGCAAAAACAAAAGATGAGTTAAAAAAAATGATTGAATCAGGAGATTGGACTCATTTATTGAGACGTGTCAAGGTGAAGAAAGGTGACTTCTTTTTTGTTCCTAGTGGTACGATTCACGCTATAGGAAAGGGCATTATGATCTTAGAAACTCAACAAAGTAGTGATACGACATATAGAGTTTATGATTATGATCGAAAGGATCAGTCAGGTCACACAAGAGACTTACATATTGCTCAAACATTAGATGTCACAACTATACCTAGTTCAGAGCCTAAGTTGGCGATTCAACAGATGAATCATTTAGGTTCAAGCATTACAACGTTTATAAAATCAGATTATTTTAATGTATACGAATGGGATGTTTCAGGTATTTTAAAGGTTAAAGCTGAGGCACCCTATACATTAGTGAGCGTTATTGATGGATTTGGCTATTTGTATGTTAACGATCAGCCTCATGCCAGTGAGCTGACAAAAGGTGCACATTTCATCTTGCCAGTGACTATTAAGAATTGGCGCATTGAAGGTGAGCTGAAATTAATTGCTTCTGAACCAGGAACGAAAAATAGATAACCAAAAAGACGACTAAGTCATGACACTTAGCCGTCTTTTTTTAGTCTTTATATAACATCAAATAACGGTGTAAAGTCTCTATTTTGATCTAGTGCAACTTGTTCATACGTTAAAATACCATTACATGTGTTGACACCTGTTGCCAGAGCAAGGTTATCTGTAACAGCTTGTTTAAATCCTTTATTTGCTAATTGCGTGATGTAAGGTAGCGTGTTGTTTGTTAAAGCTAAGGTCGATGTTCGTGATACAGCACCAGGCATATTGGCAACCGCATAATGAACAACTTCATGACGGATGTATACTGGGCTATCGTGGTTTGTAACGTGATCCGTTGTTTCAAATATGCCGCCTTGATCAATAGCGATGTCAATGATAACGGAACCAGGTTTCATGTCTTTTACCATGTCTTCAGTTACAAGAGATGGCGCTTTACGTCCAGGAATTAATACAGCACCAATAACTAAATCTGCCATCTTTACAGATTTATGGATATTATAAGAATTAGACATAACAGTTTCTATTGAATTCCCAAAAATTTCTTCAAGTTGTGCTAAACGTTGAGGATTTACATCTAAAATTCTCACTTTTGCTCCTAGTCCAATGGCTACTTTAGCTGCATTAGCGCCTGCGGTACCACCACCAATAATGACAACATTTCCTTTTTCAACACCAGGAACAGAAGAGAGTAAAACACCAGAACCACCATTTGTTTTTTGAAAAAAGAACGCTCCAGTTTGCGGAGCCATACGACCAGCGATTTCAGACATCGGGGTTAAAAGGGGTAAGCTTCCATTCTCTAGCTGAACAGACTCATAAGCGATAGCAGTGACTTTATGTTTGAGTAAAGCATCAGTCAATCCTTTTTCTGGTGCTAGATGCAAATAGGTAAATAGCACTAAGCCTTCTTTAAAATAATCGTATTCAGATACTAATGGTTCTTTTACTTTTAATACCATATCAACATTCCATGCTTCTTTAGCTGTTGGAACAATAGTTGCTCCAAATGACACATACTCATCATCAGTAAAACCAGAACCAATTCCTGCACCTGTTTCTACTAACAAATTATGATTCTGTTTAACCAAGCTTCCAACGAAGGGAGGAGTTAGTGACACTCGATTTTCATTGTTTTTAATCTCTTTAGGTATTCCTATTTTCATATTTATCTCTCCTATTCTTTTAATAAACTTTGTTTTTTGTATTGTTTAAGTATACACAGATTAAAACAGATAATCTAGTAATTTAATGAGAAAGACTCATTTGTTTTTAATAAAAAAAGACAAGAAACGATATTCTTGTCTTTGTCATACGTTACTGCATCTGTGATAATGTAAACGATTTATTGTATTTTTTTTTCATTGCCATGTTAATGATACGAAGAGCTAGATTAGGATTTTTAGCTAGAAGTGGCCCATGAAAGTAAGAGCCAATGACGTTTTTATACAAGACGCCTTCAGAATCATCACTATCATTATTACCGTGGCCACGAACAACGGTTCCGAGAGGTTTTTCTCCATCACCTAGAAAAGTCATGCCGTTATGATTTTCAAAACCTAAATAGGTTTCGTCAAATTCTTTATTGTAAATTTCAATATCACCGATAAATCGGTTATTATCTTGACTAATCGTATAGTGTGGAAGAGCATGAATGCCGTTTATTTTTTCTCCCTTGGCTCCAATATAGTATTCACCTAATAGTTGAAAGCCACCACAAATAGCAAGCATGGCACCATCATTCTCAATATAAGAAATGAGTGCGTCTTGTTTTGATTTAATATCTTGAGAGACGATAACTTGTTCAAAATCCTGTCCGCCTCCAAAAAATACTAAATCGTATTTAGACGCATCAAAATCTTGATGGATGCTGATAATTTCAGAATGACATTGGATGCCTAATTTTTGGGCATAGTAATCAAGAATAAGGAGATTACCATTGTCGCCATAGGTATTTAATAGATTTCCGTATAAATGACAAATCGATAGTTCGTAGGTTTCCATGCTATGCCTCCTCCTTAATATAACCTTGTTGTGTTAATTCTTTTCTTAAATTGAGTACTGCTGTATAGGTAGCGATGATGTAAACATCATCTGTAGGGAGTTGTTTAATTTCATTAATAACTTGTTTGAAATCAGTGACTTCTGTTAGTGTGTCTTCAGGAATGCCAGCTACTTTAAGTCTTAATGTCATATCCGTGTGACGTTCACCACCAGAAATGACTGCTGGAATGGATAAGTGAGATAATTCTTCCATCTGACTGTCCCAAATCCAACTAATATCGATACCGTCTGCGTAGTTGGCATTTAATAACGCAACTAATGAAAAGTTAAAAGGTGCAAGTTTCATGGTATCAATGACTTGATTTAACCCAACAGGATTTTTGACTAGCACTAACGTGCATCGTTTTCCGTCTACTGTGATGACTTCTTGACGACCAAATACTTTTTCGTTGTAGGCTAGGCCTTTTTTAATCTTGTCTGATGAAATGTCATAATATTTAGCAACGGCAGTAGCTGCTAAGGCATTATAAACATTATACATACCACCAACTTCGATTTTGTATGGGTCATTGTCAATGATAAATTCTGAAGATGTATGTGTCATATGTGTCACATCTGTTAATTCATAATCTAATTTAGGTCGCTTAAAGGTGCAATTTGGACAGTAATATTTTCCTAAGTTACTATATGTAATCATTTTATAGTGTAAAATATGGTGACAATGAGGGCATAAAACACCATCCGTATTGTAGTGTGCTAATTGTTCGTGGTCCTCTAGGTGATTAAATCCAAAATAAGAACGCGGATTGAGTGTATCAATTGAGTTAAAAATTGGCAGATCACCATTCATCAAAATCGTTGCATCAGGTGCTTTCTTAGCGCCGTCCACAATTAATTGGTAGGTGGTATAGATTTCACCGTATCTATCCATTTGATCTCTGAATATATTTGTGAATAAAAAGAGCTCTGGTTTAATGAACTCTGTGACTTTAGTTAAGCTCGCTTCATCTATTTCTAAAACAGCAAAATTCTTTTGATTTTTTTTCTTTTTTCCTGTTAGAAACGTAGATACAATTCCTTGTACCATATTGGCGCCAGTTGTATTGGTGAGGACATTACCAAATTCTTGTTCTAAAATATTAACAGTGAGTGCTGTAGTCAACGTCTTCCCATTTGTTCCAGTGACTACAATAATATGGTAGTCCTTAGCTAGGGAATCTAATATATTTGGATCTAATTTTAATGCGATCTTACCAGGTAAACTACTTCCTCCTTTAAAGAAAGTTTGTAAAAACCATAAAGCAGATTTACCAACAAGTGTTGCAAAGCCACTGCGTAAACTCATATGTTTTCCTCCTAATTCGTCTTCAACTTATCTATAATACCACATTCTATTTTATTATTTCGCAAAAAAATACTGAGTTTAAACTTTTATAAAGAATTAATGTTAACGAAAGATAAAAAAAGATTGCTATGACCTCATAGCAATCTAAATTAACCAATAATAATTTTCTCAGTAGGGTATAGGTAACCATGGTCTTGTCGTTCTTTTGGAACAAAAATCATCAAAGTATAAAGCATACCAATACGACCGATAAACATTAAACTAGCAATGACAAGTTGGCCAATTGGTGTTAAATCTGGTGTAATGCCTAGAGATAACCCCGTTGTTCCAAATGCCGATGCAACTTCAACAATAATGGCTATCATGGATTGATTTTCTGTAATGGTTAATATGAGTACGGCTAAGAAACACATCGCCACAGAGAGATTGAAAACAACTACGGCTTTTTTTATATCTCTATTATCAATTCGTCGATTAAAAATGGTGACATTTTCTTCACTTTTGACAAATGATAGCATATATAGGCCAAGTATGGCGACGGTAGTGGTTCGTACACCACCGCCCACAGAACTTGGGCTACAACCAATGAACATCAGCATAGAGAAAATTAGTAAGGTTGGCGTTTGGAATTGATTTAAATCATTTAATTGTAATCCTGCGTTCCGTGTAGTTGTAGAGTAGAACATGGAAGTCATCCACTTTTGAACGGTAGGCATATCTGCAAGTAAGTGATTGCGTTCGATTAAAAAAATTACCAGCGTCCCAAATACAAATAAAATCAGGTAGGTACTTATCGCAAGCTTACTGAATAAAGAAAATCGAAATGGTAAGCCATGTTTTTCCCGTTTGAATAAGAGCCATTCCTTTACTTCCATAATGACAGGAAACCCAATACCACCAATCATAATTAAAAAGATGAGAACAGTGATAAATAGATAATCTGTTGCATAAGGAGCTGCAGATTCACCAGTGACGTCAAAACCTGAATTTGTGACAGCTGAAATAGATTGATAAAACCCTTGAAATACAGCCTCTTGAATAGTTGGATGATGTCCTGATAGATAAAAACGAATAGAAAATAATACGCCAAAAATAAGTTGAATACTAAGTAATGTCACAACAGTACTCTTAATGAGACGAACACTCCCACTAAGTCTAGGCTGATTCATGTCAGTCATGATTAATTGACGTCTCTTTAAAGAAATACGCTTTCTAGATAAAATAAAGAAAAAAGTTGAGAACATCATGATACCCAGTCCGCCGATTTGAAATAGGATTTCAAGTAGAATAATGCCACGTTCATTATAGACTTCATTGATGTTAAATGTAGAAAGACCCGTGACACTAACGGTACTCACAGCCATGAAAAAGGTGTCAAATAGAGAAATAGATGCGCCTTCTTTTTGGAAGAAAGGAGCACCCAGTAAAAAGAAAGAAATAATAGTCATTAGCACATAGTATGAAAAAATGATTTGAATACTAGAAAAATGAGTGTTAATAAAATGAGTGCCACTTCGTCGTAGGCGAAATAAGGAAAATCGCTTTTTAAACATAATTAGCTCCTTTTTGAATAGTCTTAATTGCTAGTATAACAAGACAGTTGAAAATAAACTAGTCCGAATCAGACTAATGGCTGATGATAGAGAAGAAAGAAGTTGATACAATGATTCTGAGGAAAGAGGGGGATAGCATGTTAGCAAGTGTATTTGGCTCTCAGGTGATGGTATTTCTTATTATTGGTATGACTATATTAAAGATTAAGGACATGACTTTTATTGATATAAAACAGGTCATTGAGTACCAGATTCTACTGCCATTAGCGATTAGTATTATTGCTTTTTTAGTAGCTGGAGTAGCAGGCACGTCGTTTAATGTATTAATGATGGCATGTGTGAATGGTTTGGTGAGTATAGGAAGTCTTTATGGGACAGATTACTGTCACCGTCATCAAAAAAGTGTTCGCTGTTGTTAGCGAACACTTTTTTACATGATTGGCGATAAAAGACGCGCTGTTTTTTGTTTGAAGCGTGTCCAAATTGACATTTGTTCAATTGTGTGTTGAGTCATTTGATCAGATTGTGTTAAATCATGTTGAAACGCACGTGTTAATTCTGTGTTTAAATCTGAATCAAACACCACTGCACTGGCCTCGAAATTTAACTTGTAACTTCTAATATCTTGATTTGCTGATCCAACGACACTGATAAAATCATCCATAATGAGTGTTTTAGAGTGTAAAAAGCCACCATTATAAATATAAATGTCAACACCGTCGTTCATGCTAAGTTGCGCATAGTATTCAGTAGCACGGTAAATGAAAGGGTGATCTGGTTTATTCGGTATCATAATTTTGACATCTACACCTGATTTTTTAGCAATTCTAAGGGCATCAATAACACTGTCATCTGGAATAAAGTACGGTGTTTGAATCCAGATACGCTTTTTTGCAGTTAAAATTAGTTTGATAAACGCCAGTTTAATTTGTTGCTTATCATCAGTTGGAGCACTAGTAATTAGCTGTATTTTAGCATCAGCGTGTTTATTTGGTTGCTCTTTAAATAGATAATCAGCTGTGTGAGTTAGTTTATCTTGTTCGGGGACAGACACATTCCAACTAGAGAAGAATTTATGTTGCAAAAGTGATGTAGCAGGACCATAAATTCTAAGATGGGTGTCTCTCCAGTAACCAAACTTTTCAGTTGTTTCTACGTATTGGTTAGCGATATTAAAGCCCCCAATATAACTCGTATGTCCATCAATAACGATAATTTTTCTGTGGTCATGATAGTTTGCTCTAAATTTTAGAAATGCTTGGTGAGACGTGAAAAAAGTTCTAACCTTTCCACCAGCTTGAATAAGTGGAGAAAAGTGTTTCTTTTTAGTCCCTTTTGAGCCTAACTCATCATATAGCAAGCACACTTGAACGCCCTCTGCAGCTTTTCTAGTTAATATATCTAGGATTGACTGGCCAGTTTCATCTGTCACAAACGCATAATATTCAATATGAATAAAAGAGGTCGCCTGTTCTAAGTCGTGTTTTAGCTGTTTTAACTTCTTTTCACCATCAGTAATGAGTGTGACGTCATTAAAGTGAGTCAAAGGTGTGTTGTTCAAATGGTAGAAAAAGTTAACCAGATGTTGATACTTATCTTGTTGAATTTTATCTGTATATAGTAAATCATTTGGATCATAAAGTGTTTTGAAATGTTTTAAATCTTCAATATTCTGGTTGTCCACGTCGTACTTTTGCCGCTGACTTAACCCATATCCAAAAAATAAATACAAAACAAATCCCAATACTGGAATGAACATGAATACCAACAACCATGCCCAAGTAACAGCAGTTTTTTGTTGCCTATAAAAGACTAAAAATAAGGCGAACAATAAGTTTATTAAATAGGTAATCGAGAGAAGAATACTCAATCAAAACCAACTCCTTCCTTTAAATCATATAAATTATAACAAAAGATATATTAAAAACCTATTTATACCATCAACTATTAGAATATTGTTTGTGCATTGTGTGTAAAGTGATAAAATAAGGACGTCATAGAATTGGAGGGAAGACAGTGAGAAAAAAAGGCATTTTATTAGCAAACATAGGGACACCAGATAAACCAGAACCTAAAGAAGTAAAGGAATATTTGGCATTATTTTTAGGAGATAAACGAGTGATTGATAAACCTAGGTGGCAGTGGCTACCGATTTTGCATGGAATCATACTAAATACAAGGCCTAAAAAGTCTGCAGCATTGTATAAAAGCATTTGGTTAGAGGATGGTTCGCCGTTGTTGATTCATACAAAAGCTCAAACTGAGCAGCTGCAAAAACGATTATCAGATGATTCAGTTAAGTTTGGTATGGCATATAGTCACCCATTGATTTCGACTTCTTTAAAAGAATTTGAAGAAGAGGGAATAGAAGATGTGACAATTATTCCACTCTATCCTCAGTACTCAACAACAACTACAGCAGCCATAAATGATGCTGTATTTAAGCATTACTTAAAACAAGAAAATATGCCAAGTTTACACATGGCTAGGGAGTTCACAGATCATCCATTATATATAGAATTACTGAGAAAACAAATTAAACATGGGATTGACACATATAAGCCAGAATTGTTGGTATTATCGTATCACGGAATACCTGTTTCTTATGTTGAAAAGGGTGATCCGTATCAATCTCATTGTGAACGGACGACTGAGGCGATTTTTGATGACTTTTCAATAGATGTACCACATATGCAAGCCTATCAATCTAAATTTGGACCAGATGACTGGTTAACGCCAGCCTTAGATACGACATTAAAAGAATTGCCTCAAAAAGGGATAAAAAATGTCTTAATCATAACCCCTGGGTTTGTATCTGATTGTGTTGAAACCCTTGAAGAAATAGAAGAAGAGAACAAAGGGTATTTCATAGAAAATGGAGGAACCCGTTTCCATTATATCCATCCATTTAATGACAATCCAGAGTTTGTTGAATTGTTACAGGCATTAGTGATAAGATAAAAAGTAGGAAGCTATTTATCTAGCTTCCTACTTTTTAATTGTCTTTGTAAACCTTGTTTGGCTAATTGGTCGGCTCCTTTGTTCTTAGCTTCAGGAATCCACTCTATCAAAACAAAATGAAACTGAGACAAGAGATGATTAATCTCAGTTAGGTAAGCTTTAAAGGAACTATTTTTCGCATAATTTTTTTCAATGGTTTGAACAACAATTTTACTATCAGAATAGATAAGGATAGTGTCAGTATTTAGGTGATGGCTCAGACAATAAGATAAAGCGAAAATAAGTATTTCAAATTCAGCATTGTGATTGTCTGTTGCAGCTAATGGGACGTAATGTTGAGATTGTGTTTGTTGTTGGACTAGTACCATGCCACCAGCACTCAGTTGTTTATCAGAATGTGTGGCGGCATCAATAAATATTTTTACCATGGAATCCCTCATTTTTATTTTTATATGTTTTAAGATATGTTAAGATGGGTCGTGTATAGTATGAGTAAAGTGGAGGCTAGTATGGGGACAAGTAAAATTCATGTTTTTAGATATCAACCTGAGCTTTCGGATACTGTTATATATTGGTCCCTGACCTGTGTATTATTTTTTGCCAGTATGATTGGACTGCTAGAGGAGCAAGGTAGAATAAATGTCTTTAGTATTTGTATGTTTGTCCTATTCTTGTTGTTTATGTATCTTGGAACCAGACGAAAAATGATATTAACCAATGAGCAATTAAAAGTATATGCTATTCTAAAAAAAAATATGTATCAAATTGATTTGAGGACTATCAAAAAAATATCAGTTGGTAGTAACGGTATTACATTACAAACAGAACAAGAAATCTTTTCATATATTATGAGAAAAAAATCGAAAGAATCATTTGTTTATTACCTGCAGCAAGAGGACCGATTTGATGGATCAATAGAAGGAATAGAAAAAAGTGTTGACGTAGATAACTAGTCAACACTTTTTTCATTTTCGATTACAGATACTTTAGATGCTTGTAGACCACGTGCACCGTCTTTAATTTCAAACGCTACTTTTTGACCTTCGAATAATGTTTTAAAGCCTTCTTGTTCAATTGCTGTAAAATGAACAAACACTTCTTCGTCATCTCCATATATTATAAAACCATATCCTTTTTTGATATCAAACCATTTTACAATACCTAATGTCATTTTACATTCCTCCAATGGTCAAATTCCTAACACTATCATTATACGGTTTTAGTTATCCTACGTCAAACTAACAAAAGTCTTTTTATCGCAGAATCAAAGACAAACAGGTGAAATTCTTTTAAGAAGTAAAATTCTTACTAAATGGAAGTAATAAAACTTTTTAGTTTGGATTTTTTATTATATACTTGTGTTAACTAAGGAGATAGTAGGTATCTAAACTTAGGTGTGATGAATCGTATTATTATGTATGCTTTATATAGTAGAAACATGAAAAAAGCAGATTTAAAGAATAGGAGAAGAGAGATGGTTTTTTATGGTTTATTGATTGGACTACTTGTCTTACTAGATCAAGTAATAAAAATATGGGTTGTCAATCACATTGTATTGTATGAAACGATTGGACACAATTCAATGATATCATTAACTTATATTCGTAACAACGGGGCAGCTTGGAGCATATTGGAAGGGAAAATGTGGTTTTTTATTGTTGTCACTCTAGTGGCTTTACTTGTTTTTCCATATATGTTGTATAAAAATAAATCAAAGAGTAAATGGTTAACAGTAGGATTAGCATGTGTCATCGGAGGAACAATAGGAAATTTCATAGACCGAATGAGACTAAATTATGTGGTTGATATGTTTCAACTCGAGTTTATCGATTTTCCAATCTTTAATTTTGCCGATGTCGCTTTAACAGTAGGTGTTATTTGCATATTCATCTACATATTATTTTTTGAAGGAAAAGAAACAGAAAAACATTAAATGAATCGGGGGAAAAAAAATGAGTAACATAGCACAATCTATCAATGAATTAATAGGTCATACACCTGTTTTAAAATTAAAATCAGATAATAATGAGTCTGGGGATGTGTATGCCAAGCTAGAATTTTTTAATCCAGGTGGTAGCGTTAAAGACCGTATTGCGCTAGCAATGATTGAACAAGCAGAGAAAGATGGACTTTTAAAAGAAGGATATACTATAGTAGAACCGACGAGTGGGAATACTGGGATAGGTCTGGCAATGGTAGGTGCAGGCAAGGGATATAAGGTTATGTTGGTCATGCCAGATACAATGAGTGCAGAACGTCGTCTCTTAATGAAGGCTTTTGGCGCAAAAATAGAGTTAACGCCAGGATCAGAAGGAATGAAAGGCGCAATAAGAAAAGCATCAGAACTGGCTCAACAAGATGATTTCTTTATGCCACTGCAATTTGAGAACTTAGCAAATCCAACGATACATGAAAAAACGACAGCCAATGAATTGATTGAGGCGTTTGATGGACGACGAATCGATGCGTTTGTAGCAGGAGTCGGTACTGGAGGCACTCTGACAGGAGTCGGCCATCGATTAAAAGAGGTGTATCCTAATATAAAACTATATGCAGTAGAGCCAAGTGAAAGTATGGTATTGAGGAATGGAGAGCATCAACCGCATAAAATACAAGGCATAGGTGCTGGTTTTATTCCAGAGGTACTCGACCAAGAATTGTATGACGCTGTTGTGCCCGTTTCCAGCGATGCCGCGATAGATACAGCAAGACAGATTGCGCAACAAGATGGTGCATTGGTTGGTATATCTGCTGGTGCAGCAATCTATGCAGCAAAGAAAATTGCAAAAGAATTAGGGAAAGGTAGTACAGTAGTAACATTGGTTCCTGATAGTGGTGAACGATATCTATCAACAACATTATATGAATTTTAAATTAATTACTTCGTTAGAATAAAACCTAATAACGATTCGTTCCTTGCTTAATCATAGTATTGGTAGTAGAATGAATATATAATAAATTCACAAGGGTGATATATATGTCTAATCAAATAGTTGAAGACGCTATACAAAAAATGAAAGATTCTGATATTAGAATTACACCACAGAGATATGCCATATTAGAGTATCTGATTGAAAGTAAAAGTCATCCCACAGCAGACGACATTTATAAACATTTAGAAAACAAGTTTCCAAATATGAGTGTTGCAACAGTTTATAATAATCTAAGATTATTTACTGAAATAGGTTTTGTCATGGAGATGGCATATGGAGACTCTTCAAGTAGGTTTGATTTTACTTCTACTAAGCATTACCATGCTATTTGCGACAAATGTGGCAAAGTAGTAGATATTTTCTATCCAGGGTTAGAAGATGTAGAATCAGCAACTGAGCAATTAACAGGTTTTCAAATTAGAGATCATCGATTAGAAATGTATGGTATATGTCCTGAATGTCAAAAATCTGAAGAATGAAACAAAAAACACAGATATATATCTGTGTTTTTTGTTTCTTTTTTCAGTTCAAAACAACAATAAATGATTGTTGAGTTTAGAAAATAAAAAAAAATAAAAAAGTACTTGCTTTTTTATTTGAGAGTTGATATATTAATACATGTCGTTACGAGGCATTACTTTTTAAATAACGAAAAAATATTTTTAAAAAGTGCTTGATTAACTTAGTAATATATGATATTATCAAGAAGTTGTTTCGGAAGCCTGACATTTAAATAACACGGCTTCAAAAAAACTTTCTTAAAAAATTGAAATTAACAGTTGACAAACGATTCGTTAATTGATATGATATAAAAGATGTTACGGCAACAGAAAATAGACCTTTGAAAACTGAACAAAGTAAGACAAACCAAATGTGTAAGGGCGTTTT
>JBQELZ010000002.1:0-179784 GCA_052104115.1 Vagococcus sp.
CTGATATTTAGATATTTTTACCAGAGTGGCTAACTTAATGTTGCAATTTAGACATCTTTTTTAATTTTTGCTGCAAACGTAATTTTTACATCTTTCCCTGGTGTTAATAATGATAAGTCTTTAACAGCCCAAACTAATTTCTGTCCTTCTTGTTTGAACTCGATATTACTTGCATCCGTTCCAACAACTGACCAGTTATCTGCGTACTCTAAACGGTTATCTAATGTATCTGTCACAGCTAATAAAGCGTATTTTTCAATATCTTTTGGTGCTTTGATTGTTAAATTGTAGTTAAATTCAGTACCACGATCTACATCATGGTGTTTCTTTTCTTCTACATCTTTTTCTAAGTCTGGTAATTTGTAGTTCGTTACTTTACCGTCTTCTGTTAAGTATTTATCTTGTGGTGACCAGTTTACTTCGATTTTTTGTCCTGATGCATCTTTAGTGATCTCAAATGCTAATTTCGTATCATTTAATGCTAAACCTTCTAATGTTGCTAACTCTTGGAAATAGTATGTTCCAGCTGCTAAGCCTTCCACTTTAATTTTTCCATTTTTATTAGTCTTTAATGTTGAAATTTCATTTCCTTCTGTATCGAGTGCTTTTGTCCCATCTTCATTAAATAGACCAAAGGTAACGCCACTTAATGATTCACCATCTTCATCTACTTTTGTTAATTCAATATCTCCACGAATCGTTTCGTTCTTTGGATATATATGAACGTCGTAGTTTAACTCAGATCCTTCTTTGCTTGTCATTGGAACATCTACTGAAAACACCTCTGTGTTCAAAATAACATGAGCAGGTCCTTTTGTTTCTTGTACTTTATAACGACCAAGTTCTAATCCATTTGCCTTAGTAAAAACAGCTTGTCCTTTATCATTTGTAATAGCTTCAATTGTTTTACCATCTTTTACTTCAGTCCAAGTATCTGTATCCGCATCATATTTATGCGTCATGGTTAACGTAAATGTAACGTCTTTAACTGCTTTACCTTTCGCGTTTTGTCCAGGAAGACCAGTACCTGCTTCTCCCTTTTCAGTCCCAGGTTCTTGCTCAAATTTATGAATGGTTAAACTTGGGGATGATGTATCTCCCTTTGTTTCGTATGCCATAGCGATACTAGGTACAAATATAGATAATACTAACCCTAATGCTAATACTAAATGAAGTGCTTTTTCTTTTAATAAACTCATCTGTATTCTCCTTTTTCTTATTTAGTTTGATGGTTTTTCTTACGCAACGCAAGAACCGTACCAATACTCATTAAGCCAATTCCAACACCATAAAATAGTATCGTACCAATCCCTCCAGTTGTGGGTAAATGCCATCCAGTCTTACTGTTTTCAACTGTTAGACTTACATCTAATTCTTTACTGGTTATTTCTACTTTGATTGGTTTCGTCAGAAGATTATACCCTTTAGGTGCTTTGGTTTCTTTAAGTGTGTAACTGCCTAGAACTAAAGAACTCGTTTTGGCTTGTCCATGTTCATCTGTTACTAGTTTAGTAACAAGATGATTGTCTTTGTCATAAAGTTCAAATTCTGCTCCAGCCAATGCTCTGACTTTGCCTGATTCATCTTTCTCTTTGTCAACTTTTGTTAAAAGCAATGAACCAGACACATCCATATATACACCAACTTGGAAAGGTTCTACAGCAAGTCCTCTATCTGTCGCAATTGCAAAAGAATTATAAGCGGTTCTCTTTGAAATATCTTCTAATGGATTTAATAATGATTGATCTTTTATCTCATCTACTTTTGGTGCAGCCATCGTATAGATGATTGCCATATCGACACCTTTAATCCATGTTTCTCCTGGTAGTAACTCTACTTTGAATGAATGAATTGATGACCAATCTATCACTTTGGATTCACTCACCCAGTTTGGTTCTTCCACACCTGTTGGATTTGTCAACTTAGTAACACCATTTGGATAGTCAACATTTCTCGTTAAATCATCCCTTTTCGGATTTTTTACTTTACTATAAAATACTTTCACTTTACCTTGCCACTCAGCTGGCAAATGAATTGGTCCTTTTAAGGATGGTGTAAATTTACTTCCCCTCGCAACATTATCTGTGATACCAATATCTCCAACAGACGGTAACACATCAATCAATGTCATACTTGATAAATCTTTTCCTGTTGTATTGGTCATAAATAATTTATACTCAAAATTTTCGCCTGGCGTTACTTTGGCTAGATTGCTCCATTCGTCATCATCTGTCTGACGAACAAATTTTTCAGCTTGTAAATCATGTATGCCATTCAATGTGTAGTTATTTCCTGATTTAATACGGATGTTATCATTCTTACCATCGCCATTTAAATCATCTGTATTTTTTGTTTGTAATATGGTGTCCGTAATACTGTTGCTTTCTGAACTAGGGACCTTTAGTGCGTCATCTCCAGAGAAGCCATAGACATCAAAGAACAATTGATTTGGCGCCTTGTCTGAAATATCGACATCTAGTTCAGCTTTAATCGTTTCGCCAATTTTAATTCGGTCCTCATCCCAGACAACACCTACTAATTGACGACCACTTCCATTAAAATTATCAGAAATCACTCGATAAGAGCCTGATGTTTTTTCGTCTTCCCCGTCAATGAATGTAGCATTTGGCTTAGTTACCAATTTAACACCTAGTGGTAACAACACACTGGACTCTAATTTTTTCTGGATCGTTAGAATAGACGCATTATCATTTCTAAAGGCGATTTCCATTCTATTTTTCCCGGAAACTACAGAACCACCACTTTGATCCAATAAACTAACGTTTATTTTTGCAATAGGAGGTTGATTGGTTGGTCGCTTAACAATAGTTGCATGTCTAGGTCCTGCAATTGTATTTTTCCCTATGTACTGATCAGCAAAGTCTTCAGAACTATCAAAAGGTCGTTGTGTATTAGGTGTAAAGAATTTTTCTGCTGTAGATAGTCCACCACCTGGTCCCCTTTGTCTCATCCATGTACTTGTACCTGTCATGTTAAAAACATTTTCTACCTCACCAACTGCTCCTTTTTTAATTTTGAAATAATACTTAACTCTAGGTGCTCCTACAGCCTGAGGAGCATTTTTAAAAACATATTGAACCTCTTTAATTCGATTAGAGTCAACAAAACCTTGAGCAATAAAATCTTTTCGTGTAAGAAAAACCCCTTGCTCAGGTGATTTAATCGTTAACCTATTTTCTTTCCCTTTTGTGTCTTCAGAGATTAATACTAAATCATATTCTGGTACTGTTATCAAAGGTTTGTTTTCACGAGCTTCAGCATTCGTTCTTCCCATAAACCAATCTTTGCCCATCACAGGTCCACCTGGCGTTTTGATTTTATCAAGTATCAATTTTTCATCGATTTTATAAGAAATCGTCCAATTGTTCATAGAATGATAATAACTATAAATCTGTCCTCTAATACCATGTTCAAATAATAAATAGGCATCATCATAGACTTTTGGATTAGGATCTTTATTTTGATTAGTTCCTACTGTTTTACCCATGCCATCTGCAGGCCCCAAATGTTGAGGCATTACTACTGAACCTTCTATTTGGCCAGTGCTTGGTTCTGATTCTGCTATAATGACATTTGCTGTTGTTGAATCAGCTGGACTTTGTGTTTTCCCATCAATTGAAGTCCCTGCTATCGTTGCTTTGTTTTCTAGTTCACCTACGTATTTATTATTCGTTCCGACTTTAGTATCAATATACAACGTCTTCGTAAATAAACTATCTGTACTCTTGATTTGCTCTTCTAAACTTGGTGCATCAAACATCCAAGTTAGTTTTTTTCCACTAATAGTTGGACTAGGCGTTCCAGATTGACTTTTCGTAAACGTTAAGCCCTCTGGTAATTCATCATGCACACTAATTTTTGTACCAGGTTTTAAATACATTTGCCCTGTTTTATTTTTAGGAACACTTACCTTGATTACCCAACTCACGGTACTACCTAATGTTGGTATTTTTTTGGTTGTTAGGACTGCTTTTTGAATTGCCATAGAATGACTTGATTTTATCTTTTTAACGGCACTATCTGTTTGACTAATATCAACATCACCATTGCCTAACTTCAATTCAGATTTTACTATCACTGACGTTCCATTAGCGGACATTCCATTTGCAGTATGTAATTTAATAATACGTTCATAAGTTTGTCCCGATTTTAGTTCGTCAAATGTATACGTTAATTTCTTTTTGTCTGAATCATATGTAGGCACGACACCCGCAATTCCCAACTCGTTTAAATCTTGTGTAAAACTGACAACATCTAACTCTGGCAGTTGGACAGTTATTTCACTTTGATTGTATTTCACTTGTGAACCAGTTGTTTTCAATGTCAATTTGAACAGTGCATCATTACCTGATTCTACAAATTCTTCGCCAACACGTTGTATTTTTAAATCTCGCTGTAAGTCTGGGGCAGTTTCATTATTCGGCTTTAAATAATCGTTGTCAGCTTCTGTATATGGTGCAACTTGTTGCGATTCTTTTGTTTGTAGAATATCTCTTGAAAAGGAAATAGTTGAAGAATCTACTTTTTCAGAGTCCACTTGTAGAGTGACTGTCAGTGTATGCTGACCTGATTCAACATCTTTTAACGCTAATAAAAAGTGACTCTTCGCTCCCGTCACTGTGACAGAATGAGTCTCTACATCATAAATTGCATGCGCTTTCTCATCATTCATTTCTTTCGTTTTCATAGAGTCATATTTAACGCTATTTGGTAATAACATGACAAGTTCATCACTATTCTTACTTTGAGGTATGCCGATATCAAATAATGCCTCTATCTCAGAATCCACTTTAAGTTCTTTAATGGTCAATGTATCTGATAATGTTTCAGCTATCACTATTTGTATGGGAGAAATAATTTGAGACAATACCATCACCATTAAAGCTAATATAGTTAACTTTTTTTTCATCAATTTACTCCTTTCTTCTTAAATACATCTATAAAGTAACAAATGTTCACTGAACAATAACTGAACCAACGTATCATTTTTAGTGATTAAATACACCTTTAATAGAACAAATAAAAAAATTAGAGCCGTTAACCATAACGGCTCTAATCTTTTAGTTTGTGAAAAAACATTTCAGTGAATGGCGCGTGGCAATGACACACCAAACTCTTGTTTCCAAAATCGTTCAACATCTCGTAATAATTGAATTTCTTCTGCGTAGCGATGATTTCGTACATAGTATTCTTTAATAGTAGAAATATGATTTAACTCTAACCAAAAATCTTCTTTATAGAGGAGCATCAAGCGATTCCAATCTGCTAATTCCATGATATTTTCTTCCAAACACAGTAAAATGTATTGAATAAATTGGTGTTGTATTTTGTTCTTGGTCGTCTCGCACCACTCAAAATGGTCGGCCTCAAGATATGGTCCTTGATACAATTCCAATAATCTATTAAGATTTCCCTTCTTAGCTGGAGATGCGAGGAGCTCACATACCTCATCAAGATCATGCTGAACTTCTATATTTAAAAAATAGCGTCCTTTTTTATAGTGTATTGGATTGATGTACTGTCTTTTTTTAAATGTTTGGCGAATCTGATAGATCGTTGTATGCAACATCATCGAACTAGACTCTTGAGTCAGATTAGGCCATAGTAATTCGAGAATCTTATCTTTTAGTATCCCTTCAGTTGAATAATGTCTCAACAAGAAAAGTAATTCATACGCTTTTCTGGTTCTTAAAGCTATGTCTTCCCCATTGCTTGTCTGGATACGTCCTTCTTTGAACAACGTCATCTTGATTTGTTTATCGGGCTCATCTTGATTGTCTGATGGAATATCCAGTCTGGATACTGCATGAGCAAATCGTTTTTTGGTAACTGGCTTTAATAAATAGTCAATTGCATTAAGCTCAAACGCTTTAACAGCATACTCCGAATAAGCTGTCACAAAAATAATGTTTATCTCTGGAAAATCTTTATTAATTTCTTCCGCTAACTCTACACCTGATATATGACCAATATTAATATCTAAAAATAGAAGAGTGGGTTTATAGGTTGTAATGTCGGCTAATACGTTCGCCCCCTCTGTAGTAGCATGTACCAATGTCAACTCTCCATGAGTCGTCACATAAGATTTTAGCATGTTTAATGCTGGTAATTCGTCATCTACAATCATTGTTCTCATCCAATCTTCCCCCTAATCTTTTGATAAACGAAATGAAATGCATGTCCCAACATTTTCTGTTGATTCAAACGTCATATCAACATTCATTACTTTCTTTAAACGGTAATACGTATTGCTAAGACCAATCCCTGATTGATGTTCATTGGCTTTATTCAAAAGATCCCATAGTGATACATCTGTTCCGATGCCATTATCTGAAATAGTAACGGATACCTCTGATGGATGATCTGTTATTGCAATAATTATCTCACCTTGACCTTGTTTTTGTAAAATACCATGCTTCACGGCATTTTCTATTAACGGTTGAATTGTTAATGGTAGTATACTCACTTTTGACAAGTCAATATTAGGCGCTAAACGCCAAACCACACCAATTTTATCTCCATATCTCGCCTGTTCAATGAGTAAATATGCCTTGACCAATTCTAATTCTTTGTCCAATGGAATCAGTGCATTTTGCCCGCTATATTTGTATTTATTATGCAATACTAGCATAAATGCTTCTAGCACATCTTGCATAGTTTCCTCATCATAGGTGGACAAACTTATGGTAGTGTTTAATGTATTAAATAAAAAATGTGGTTCGATTTGTGCTTGTAACCAAGAAGATTCATAATGAATGGCGGATTCCACATTTTTCTTCATTTCTAATAATGCGTCTACTCTAGCGACATATTCTGTAAAATCAATTGGTTTTTCAATGTAATCATTGGCACCACAGGAATAAATTTCATCCACTTCAACTTTTCTTTTATTAATTGCCATAAGCAAAATAGGTAACTCCACAGGACTATATAATTTTCTGATGTCTCGAGTCAGCTCGTATCCATTTGTTTCATCTAACATGACGTCACAAATAATCAAATCCAGTCGGTATGAGCTCATATACATCATAGCTTCTCGCCTTGTTTCAGCCATAAAAATGACTGTATCTTCTCGCTCTAGGAGCATCTTCATTGATAATAATTCTTTCACGTCACAACAAACAATTAAAATTTTATTTTTGAATGCCATATCTTTTTCAAGCTTTGGTAACAACAATTTATACTCTTGTTGCATCTGATATTCAGCCGATGACAATTCCTGCTGAGGCGATTTATTAAGTGATATTGTTAAGAGAACACTATCCAAGCATTGTGTGATGTCACTTTCTCCGCTCTGATTAGTAACCAGTGATTGAATTAACAGCATCTCAACTCCGTAAGAGCTCTCAAACAACTCACTATTAATGATTCTCTCATCTAATGGTGCATGAACATCAGTCCAAAATGAGTCCGGTAATATCAATCCTTTGTATTCGATTAGTAAGGTTGCTTTATCGCCATCGTTTCTGTCACTTATCTTCACTGTACCAGTAGTATTTGTATGGTACCCAAATGAAAATATTTGATACATCATTTGGACAAACAACTGAGTATTACCGTAAACCAAATCATTTTCATGAGATAGATTTAATTGCAGTGTCATATTTGAAAATGACTGTTCTTTGTCTATCATTTTGACACAGTAACTAATTTTTCGATGCAAAGAAATAACTTCTTTATTTTTATCGTTAGGTGAATAGCTTTCTGTCGTTAACTTGATTAAGTTATCCATTAATTGCACTGACTCACGGTTAACTCGGTTTAAGGCTATTAATTCGTCCGTTACTCTTTGATAGTCTTCATTTCCAATATCTTTTAATAACTTATCCGATATATTTAGCATGTCACGCACTGGTTTATTTAGTCTTAGCGCTGTTTTGGTTAAAAGTTCTTTCTTGGACTGAGAGGCTTCTAAAAGGGACACATTTAAATGATCCATAGTGATAAACAACTGGTGATAATGCTTAAACCAAGCGTATGTGATACACAAAATAGCTGCTACTAAATCAATTGGATAAAACGGCACTGTTAGACCAGAAGTACTATAATACATAGCCCAGATAAAATGATGTCCCATAAATAGAAGTGATAAAATAAAAGACTGCTTAAATGATACGTCGTCTGTCAATATTTTTTTAATCCCAATAATCGTTATGGATAAAGTCACCATGACTATTGCCTTATGTACGATGCCTAACTGAAATAACCAACTAACAGGACACACAAAAGCAAATACCATTAATCCTAGTAATATTCCTTTGTACGCCACCATGCTTTTGCTCCAAAGAGACGCCTTTTCTATCTGAACAAGGGAAAGCATTAATAAACAAAATAGATAAGTGACAATGATTAAAAATCGGTACCTTGTATCATTGTCTAAATAAAGCAATTGTTGCAATACTTTTCCATCACTACCTATCATTAAAATGAGCGATAGGGTAATCAGTATCCCTGAAATAGACATGTATTTTTTATTGCGTTTGACTGTTAAAAATAACCCTAAAGAAAATAAGCCAATTAATAAAATAGATGAAAAACTTAACACTTCTGAGCTATTCGTAATTGTCACACTTCTTAACACATTACTAACTTCTCCAAAATTGATGCCTCTGGTCAGTCGTCCGGCTGTGTAAAATCGATTGCTATTCACTAAGATAGTGATATCTAACTGGGTCACGCCTTCTTCTTTTTCATATATAAATGTATAAGGCAACGTCCCAACGTGGTCTAATTTTTTAATATTTGGATAGCGTTCTCTATCTGTTAAATCATCATGATTAATGATAAAAGTGTCTTCGTTATCAAAATACAAAAAATGAAAAGCTAACATCACTTTTTCTGGTGGCACTTGCATCGATAAATGATACGTGCCATCTTTAACAACAGACCGTCTTTTAGTAGTAAAAAAACGATTGAATTTCACCATCTCTGCTGGTTCATACTCTCCTAGCTCATCTTGTGACAATATTTTTTCAGGATAATAATCCCAATCCCCATTTAAAAAATATGTTTTGCTTAACAATTCCTCTGATGTTTTAAACGAAATGACCCCATCTTTAATCTCTTTTTCTGGTATAAAAAAAACATAGGTCCAAATCAGTCGACCCAATACCATCATGATTAAAAACATAACCAATACAATAATCGATTTTCCCCTTTTACTATCCCTTACAAACGTCATCCCATCCCCCTCATCATTGTCTTAATTTTTTAAATAACATAATTCATTATATAGTACAAACACCATGTTTGTAAGGGTTTTTACCAAAAAAACAGGCGTTCATTTTCACTCGTTTTACCCAAAGAAAAAAGACATTGCTTAATGCAATGCCCTAATTAACAATGTGAGGTTAATGGAAACTTGACGTACTCTCTCCCTATAGATGTGTTCATTTGTATAAATAATGCATCATCATCATCAGAATAACTCTCTCTTTTTATCCCCGCCAGTTCTTCTCTAGGATTGAAATGAAAGACTACACGGGTGCACTCCAATGGGACCATGTATGGGAGTACCTTAGATAAATCTCTGTCTTTTGTCCAAACAACATCATACAAGTGACAATCTGTACCATCTACCTCCATCATAATCAATGTATCTAACTCTTCACTATAGTACATCCTCTCACTAAATACCACTTGCGCATAAAACATGAATAAATTAGCATTATCCTTCACACCTAGCGAATTAGACATCAAACGCCTATTTTTAACGACTCTTTCTACCAATTTTCTATTTTCATCCAATGATATCTTCTCAAATAGAACAGGTGGCACCCCGTCATCAATCTTCCATGCGCGCGTATCTAATGTTATTTGCGATTCATTGTGACGTCTAAATCCAAATTGAGGATAAAAATCTAAAACTGTGTCATTGGCAAATAGATAAATCATGTCTACTTTTTCAGTATACTCATCTAATATTTGATCAATCAATGCTTTTGACAGTCCTTGTCCTCGGTAATCTGGATGTGTCATCACTGTTCCAATTTGAATGGCTCTATAATCGGATGTGCCATCTGTCAACGTCATACGATACACAGACGCATTTGCGACTACTTCATCTTCTACAACAAAGGAATAAGGGATATAGTCCTCATTCCAATAGCCATGGTTATACCACAAACTAAAATCAATCCCAAATACATCTTTCGCTAATTGATTGAAACTCTCAACTAACTGTATATCTCGTGAATCATACGTCATACATTTCATCTATCCTACCTCTTCTCCCCTCATGGTTACATCTCCACTTAAGATAGTATCATATCTGGAAGCCAGATATGAAAAACTGACGTCTTATCCCTACTTGTTACATGAATTGTTCCGCCATGAGCTTCTATAGTATCTTTTGAGATGGCTAACCTTAATCCAGCCCCTGCATTCTCGGTAGTTCTAGCTCTATTTAGTCGTATAAATTTATCAAACATCATTGACATTGCCTCTTCACTTAGTGTGTCACTTCTATTTGATAGATGAATCATGACTCCTGTCTCGTGACTCTCCCCAACAATACGAATCTCGCTATTCTCTTCTCCATACAGCATTGCATTTTTCAAATGTTTCTTATTTTAACAAGATATCCCACAGATAATGAGATAGATTACTTTCCAAATAAATAAAACTGAGATCAGACTGATAACAACAGCCCCAAAAAAGGGATTAGAATATAAAATAGTCTTTGACATATTCCATTTCACCTAAAATTCATGAGTCTTTCTAAATGCTTTTTCATTGATTTTTTTCTAGTAACTAATTAACAAACAGTAAAACTTTAGCTGAAATAAAGTTTTACCTTAACTCTAAAAAAATCAGTTTTGTCACCCATGTTACATCACAACAAGCAGAAAACACTAGCTCACTATTTAAACGTTTAACAAATAGGTAGTTTTTCTTAAATGAGGACAAATAAAAAAAGCTAGAAACATTGAAATAACAACGTTTATAGCTTATATACTAGTGTTAACCTACACTGCCTTCCATTTAGGATACGGGTATTTTTTTATTACTAAATGTTTATTTAACAACGTTTATAGATAGTTTAGAACATAATAATATGCTATTTAATACCAAGTATTTAAACTTATAGATAGCATAAAGATAGCATTATTTAGCTGGGGGCAATTAATCGTTTAATAAATTTTTTATTTAATGGATCATCATAATTAACCTTAAATAATTTTACGTTATTTTCTTTACAAATTCTCTCTTTTTTAATATCATTTGATTGTTGAATTTTAAACTTGTCCTCTCCACCAAAAAAATCAACCGGTTCAAAGTGTTGCCTTCCTTGATACTCAAATCCCATTTTTAACTTAGGCAAATAAACATCTATCTCTAAATAAGATAGCCATTCGGATCTGTAATGAAAAATAATTTCTTCTTCCGGAAAAATTTCCTTAATAAGATTATACATTTTTGTTTCACTAATCCATTTTTCTCCAATTTTATGATATCCATATTCTTCCCGAACTTCATTTTCTATCTTTCTTAAAATAATTTTATCATTGTGTGGATCTATTTTTTTACTATAACATCTGCTATAAATATACCAACCGTAATCCTGCATAAATCGAGTTTCATACATTCTGCTACAAAAAGTACGAGTGGATGAAGAATTATTACAAGTGAAACATAAATTTTTTCTAAATTTATTTTCAAAAAAAGTTTCTTTGTTTTTACTTTGATAGTAATCTTGAAATACAAAACTAGGAAAATCCAACCTGGCATTATCAAAGTATTTTATACTACATTCTATGGCATCTTTTTGACAATCACAAAAATAATATTTAGACGAATCCAAGTCTTCCATAAATACCAAAAAGCATGTCCAACAACCATAAAAAACATATTTCATTGGAAGGTCATCTTCTATAGTAAATTCAAGTGATGGTAAAAAATCATATTTTTTTTCCACATAATTTTCTAGCTCTCTATAAAATATCTTATATTTTAATACATTCTCTTTTCCTAATATTTCTATTTTTGTATCTTTCCATTTGATTAACTTATCATATAATAATTCAATTTCTTGTCGGTTCTTCCAAAAATCTTCAATAGTAGTAAGTTCAAAATAAATGTAATCATTAGTACTTTTGAAATTAGGCATTGTTTTAATTATTTTTTCTACTTTATAATAGTGTTTACTTTTCCTTTTCTTTACACTCATTGATATTAAATTAATACTTTCACCCCTATTCTCCAATAATATTTCTATTAAAATTATACACAAAAAAACACACCCTGTTAAGAGTGTGTTCATTTCTTATCCATTTCACTCGCTATAAGCGTTGTCCATTCTTTATCCCGATAATCATAGTTTACCGCATGAATATTATATATTCTTCCATTCCATTTTAGTTTCATATCATCTTTTAATAACATTTGTGGATTGTACCTAATAACAAAACTAATTTGTTTTTGAATATCAGGCACTATATCTTTGACATAGTAATCCCTAAGTCTAGCTGTCCTAACCTGTGCCCAACACTCAAACAATATTATTTCCTCTTTGGCTTTCTTTGAACCTGTACTATCTCTAATTATCTTCAATTCAACAATACTAATTCTTTCATTCAGTTCATTCACATTATTAATGAGTGGCATAATAAGCACCTCGCATTTGTTGTATCATGGATTGCACCGTTACTGGTATGCGTTCGCTACTGGCTTCCTGTCGGTTCAAATACCAATGTTGGGTTAATAGACTAACTGACCAATCAAATTGCTTGTAG
Organism: Vagococcus sp.; assembly: GCA_052104115.1. Taxonomy (GTDB): domain Bacteria; phylum Bacillota; class Bacilli; order Lactobacillales; family Vagococcaceae; genus Vagococcus. The sequence continues at coordinate 12,756 of JBQELZ010000002.1, forward strand.
TCTTCAATAATGCCCTCTTTCGCTTTGCTATCTATGGCACTGATAATATAATCACTTGCCGTTATGATAAGGCTTTGAAGCATTTCATCATCCATTGAGTGATCTATCCTCAAACTATTTTTAATGTCTTTTACGATTACCATTTCTTATCCTCCTTAAAAAAATAAGGAAGGGAAAAACTCCCCTCCCTCACATTATTCACCTGTTGCTGGTGTAAATTCAACGTATCTAACAGCTTCTTCATCAATTTTTTGATAGTCATTACGTACAATAACCGCCAATCCTTGTGAGTAGTAATCAAATTTTTCCCATTGAGTTGTTACTTGGTTACGTCTTGCCACAAATACGGCTTGTTTTAAGTCTCCCATCACCATAGGGAATGCTTTCCCTGTGCCTTTAAGGAGTTTATCACTCACTACTAGCAAAGGAGCGCCAAACAATGAATAACCACTAGGAGCCGTAATATCGGGTTGTAAAATATATTTTCCTTGTGTATCTTTCATGGTGTCTAAGTGGTTAAACCCTGTTTGATTGGTTACTACTGTTTTTGCTAATGCCGGATCTAAATCAACATTAAAGACTTTTTTCAAATCATCTAAACTTGAAGCCGCTACTTTAGTAAATGTTTTAAGTAAAGTGATAATATTTTGATTATCTGTATTCGTTACGAGTTGAGATAATTGAGATTTAACTTCTCCCACAATATCAACTACTGTGTCCTCAATCACTTCATTTGATAAAGCAATTTTACCTGCACGAGTTTTGACATTGTATTCAACCTGTTTAAACATTTCTGCTTCAATATCTTCAATCTCGGCTAGTTCTTCTTTTGTAGCTAATACGGCAGATTGTGCATTGGTCGCAATAGGATATTTTCCTTGTCCGTTAGATACTTCTTTTACTGTGACTAAATCAATTAAGCTATAATTAGCACGTTTTAATTGGAATACTTCACCAATCACATCTTTAGGAATAACGACGCTAGTATTTTGAGTTGTTAGTCCATCACGTTCTTCACCGTAAGAACGGATAAAGTTTTCAAAGTTTCTTGTTTCCTCGTTTTGGTTATCAATTAATGTTTTTGTCATGTTTTCATTCTCCTTTTGTGTCTTAGAAGTCGATTCTAAGCCTTTGTTTGTTGGTATTACTGGGTTGCTACTCATAAACGCTTCATAGGAACGCTTATCTACTTGAACATTTGTATCATCATAAGCTGGGACGGTAACAACTGAAATTTCATTCAAGTTTTTAATAGATTCAATGGAACGAACAATTTCACCATCTTCTTTTTTATCAAACGAATCTAATCCCATTGTGAAGCCAAAACTCATGCTATCTACTAAGCCGTTTTGGACGTTCTCAAACACATCTTTAGCGTAGCTTGTTTCATTAAGCTCGGCTTCAAAATGTACCCCCACTTCATCAATATTAATTTTTAAAGTACCTGCTTTGGTTCCTGCTAGTGGTTTACTGTAATCATGATTCTGTAATAAAAAGACATTAGATAAATCAACATCCTTTAAGGCTTCGGGAGAGATTACTTCTGTAAATCCTCCTAAGTCCTTACTTGCTTTACCGAACTTTAAAGCATAGCCGTTGATTATTTTACCTTGCTTTTGTTCATCATTCCCCGTTGTTTCTATTTCGTTTGTTTCAAGATGGGCTTCATCCGTCAATCTCTTTTCCTTGTTGTCCTCCAATGTCATTCTCCTTTCTATTCTGATAATTTTCTAAATTGTCTAAATACGTATAGTTTAAACTGGCAAGTAATCGGTCACCGCCTTCCATTGATGGTAAACCTAATTTTTGCCTGCCCTCATTTACTGTTAATAGTGACCCTTGAACGGCTTTAATAGTTGTTTCAAGTCGATTCACTGGATCAGTTTCAAGTAATCGTTCAGTATTGAACTTAAAATTTTGTTTCTTATTTCTAAGCAATTTACTTTTTAGTTCAGATGTAAATACCATGAAATAATGTCCTAATGTATTTTGTAAATACATCAAGTTAGATTGAACGTTACTAGAATGTTGATTTTCAACGCCTAATCTATCCGTACTAATTCCAAAGGCTTTGGCTATTTGCTTAGTTGTCCAATCATTAGAATTAACGAGTTTTAAAATCTCCGTATTCACTTCTAAAGTCTTATAGTCCATTGTGTCGTCTAAAATAATGGTTCTTAATGCATTGTCTCCATTGCTGGACCCATTCGCTTCTTCAAATTTCTTTCTAATAGCCTGTTTAGCTTCCACATCTAAATCTGCTTTATTGACCTTTAAAATACCGTTACTATTTACACCACGAGAAAAGAAATTGAAAATTGTCTTATTCCCTGCTCGTTGTATATCAAGTTCATCTTTTAAGCTATGAAGTGGCGATATTCCCACTAAGCCATCTTGTGAGAAATATTTAAAATGAAGAACATCTTTAGATGAAAGTTGTCGTTCTTTCTTGTCTGTTTCATTAACAATATAAATTAAGCTATCATCTGATTTTTGTTTTAAGGTAACCGTTGAATTAGGAAGTAATTTTATTTCTGATACACCTTTATCACTTCTAATAATTTCAGCATAGCTATTACCGTTTAAAAGCATATTGACAGCTAGAGAAAATTTGAAGTGCCATCCATCTACTTCTTGATTAGGTTTCACATTTAACAAGTAATCTAAATCATGTTCTGTGGTCATTTTATCTTCTAAGACTTCAATCGGACTAGAAGCAATGTCACTAGCAATAATCTTCACTGCCGTAAACACATCACTATTTTTTAACGCTTTAATGCTAGAATAAGTCGTATTATCCGTTGATGTCATACTAATAACATGATCTAAAAATGGATCTCCATTAGTTATTTTTTGGTTCAGTGGTTTAAATAATGCCATGTCGCACCTCCTTTCATGTTGTTTTATCTATTAGCAACGCAATTAGCATTAAAATAATTCCTGTTGCTAAAACTGCCCATTCCATACCGACTAATAAATTTATGGCTATCACTATCAGTAAGCACCCTATCAAAAATAGCCATGTGTGAAGCTGGTTAAAAACTAAATTCTTCAGATTGATAAAATTCATTGTTGGCTTTCTTCCCTTCTACTGCTTCAAAATGATACATGGCTTGTGTATAAGCATTCATCAGTGAAACAATTGGATCAATTTTATTAGCATTCTTAGTTTTATTTATTTGAACACCGTTGTTATCTTCTTTTAAAATGGCATTGTTAACAGCATGAGTGAATAATTTATTAGCTGGATGAATAATCTGTTTATCATATAGCTGTTCCCTAAATGTCCTTGTAGGCGTGTTTAAAGTCATGGCTCCTTGCCTAACTTCAATTAATGGATAGTTTTCTTTTTCAAAACGTGAAATTAAACTGTTTGCATTCCAAGGGTCATAGCAAATGGCTACAACATTCAAATTATTTACCTGGATAAAATCAACTAACCACTCAAAGACTTCTTCATAATCAATAATCCCACTATCAAGGCTAGTGATTGTACATTCTCCTTGTTTCTCTCGTTCAATGTAATCAATGCCATCACGTTTTATTTTGTCTTGTAAACCGTATTTAGTACCAATAAAGGAATGACTATCTACTAATAACCTTTCATCATCTAAAGGAACAATCCAAGATAAACTAGTTAAGTCATTAGTCTTGGATAAATCGACACCCACATAAACATCTTTTCCTTTAATATCGAGAACTTCATTTATTTTAGCAGCTTCCCAATCTTCCCCAGCGATATAACTATTCTCACTAGCCTGTTGCCACATATTGAAATTTTTTACGAGTACGGCATTAAGATTATTTTGTTTTATTCCTAACTCCACATCATCTTGAATGGCTGGAATCATAGTTAATTTGATTTCTTCACTTTCAAAAATTGGATTGGCTTTAATCCATAAGTCTTGGTTATGAATTTCTTCTTTATCATCCAATTCCCAAATAGCTATGAAGTATCTATCAGCTTCTTCCTTACCTTCTAACACATCACTTAAAAATTGATATTCTTCATACATGGGAACATTCATATTAAGTCCAGCCGTTGATACAACTGATAAAAGTCCGTTCTTTTGATTACTCATACCACTCTTTAGAACATTGTAAACTTTTCTATTTTTGGCTTCGTGCCATTCGTCAAGAATAGCCGTTGTCGCTCCAAAGCCATCTAATGTACTAGTTTCAGAAGCCAATGCCATAGCGAATGAATTACTTTCTAAATCAGTGATCTGTGCATTTAATATTTTTAAGCGTTTTCGCATATACTTGGATTGTTTGGTAACATTCTTTAAACCGTTAGACATCATGTTATAGCCTAGTTTGGCTTGTTTTAAGGCATTTGATACAAATAATACTTGTCTGCCTTGTGCTGGTTCTGTTTCCATTAACAATGAGTTAGAAGCTATACTACTGACTAGATAAGTCTTACCGTTCTTTCTACTCATAGAGATAAAAGCACGATTGAAACGTCTATTATTGGTTTCCTTTTCTCTCCAACCGTCTAACTCGCAAATAACCCACTGTTGGAATGAAAGCATTTTAATTGGCTTGCCATCTGTTGCTGGTAACAATTCTATAAATGTCAAAGAACGATTAGCACGCTCCACATCAAAATAATAAGGATAATCATCCGATTCACTTCTCTTTAAATCTCGCTTAAATCTTTGAATGGCTAACTTGATTTTTCTACATGCCACAATTTCCCCATCTAAAACTTTTCTAGCATATTCCAAAGCATAATTAACCGTCATTTAAAAGTTCCTCAAATTTATCTGTTGGGATTTCACTTTTAGCTTTATTAATTGCTAATCGGTGTCGTGCTTCTAAAGTCATTCCTAAGCTTGTGGCAATAGATTTTAAATCTCTGATAGCTTTACTTTGAACATTAATAGCTGGATTAGGCTTTCTTTGGCCATTTGATTTATTTTTTATAAATGTTCCATATTTTCTTATGTTATCCTCACACGTTTTTATTCGGGCAAATAATAAAACATATGAAATTAATAATGAGTAGTCCGATTCACTAATTGGAAAATCTTTTTTCAATAACGGCTCTACTCTTTCCCATTCTGTTTTTGCACTATTTGGCAACCAAGTGGGGGGCTTGCTTGTTAACTCTGAAAAATCAAATAGTTCTTTATCTGCTTCCTTTCTTTGTTCTAAAAACTCATTTGAATAATTCCCCTGTAATTCATTAAATTGTTTCGTTGGATTTGCCATACATTTCTCCTTTCTCAACAAAATAAAAAAGAAGATATAAACACTTATAAAAGTGTTCATATCCTCAGTTCTTCTGTTAGGTATGATTAATAATATTTATTTTCTATGTTAATTGACGAGCCAATTATTTTCCCATCTTTAATTTTTATTTGAACTGTACCGTAATTTGGAAGCTTTATTTCTTTTTTTTCTTGCTTTACTTGAATAATCAACTTGTCTTTATTCTCTTTCATATCGACTACCAGTAAGAACTAACGTTCCTACTCATAATTATAAATGATTTAAAATCAATTTACAATATTATGCCCTTTCCCTATTATTTAAACGATTTTAAAGTCAAATCAGCTTTTTTTATTAATTTAATACCCCTCTTCGTTGTTACGTTCCCCACAACGCTAGGGGGGTAATTCTAAGGTGTACTATTTCTTTTTATCCTCTCATTTATTGTTTTTTGGTTATGGCAATTATGACAAAGACTTTGTAAATTAGTTTCTTCATATCTCAAATTCCAATCATCTTTAACTTCAATAATATGATCTACAACATCAACTGGTTTTATAATTCCAATAGATAAACAATTCTCACAAATAGGATGATTTATTCTATAAATTTTTGAAGTTGTTCTCCAACGTTTAGAGTTATAGAGTCTTAAATACTTTTCATCTTTAGCTTTTCTCTTAGAATATTCATCCTTTTTGTAAATTCTATCTCTTTTCTTATGCTTATCACAATAAGAAGAATCGTAGTCTATTAATATTCTGCATCCAGCATGATTACACTGCTTTTTAATGCTCATTGCTATATAATTCTTCCATAAAGTCCAGCATATCATCTGATTGAACTTTTTCTTTTAACACTTCAATGAATGGACTAATAATTATTTTTTCATTACCACTTACCATTTCAAGTAGTAGTTGATTATCATTTATTAGACTTATTTCTTTAACTCTATTTTCACCTACTACAAGATTAACTAATTGTTCTCCATTAAAATATTGAACTGCTTTTATCATAAATTATTCTCTCCTTCATTATAAAAAATTGATACTGTCGTGATACTTCCTAAATCATCTGAACTACCACTTGTGGCACTACTTTGTTTTATTGCGACTATTTCTATTGTCGGGTTTTCCTGCAAGAACTCATTCACTCTAGTATCTAATCTTTTTATCCCTCTTTGTAGCTGGAAGTTATCCAGTGAATTAGTTCCCTCTAGCATTTTAACTTTCATTGTGTAATCTCCTTTTAATTGATGTTAAGGTTACTCATTTGAAAAATATTAGTAACCTTGTTAAAGCACTGATATATATAGGTTGGTTAGACATTGGTTACTGGTTACCCATTTTTTTCATTAACTTTATATTTTAATGTATTATCTATTATCATATTTAATTTATTAAAAGTTGAAATAAATGAGTAAATGAGTAACCTATGTACTCGTAAGATTGGTGTATCAATGTTTATAAAGGTTACCCATTCATATAAAATGAGTAACCTATTAGTAACCTTAGTAACCTATACTATTTTTAATCGCTCATTTATATAATATTTATAAACTTTTCCATGACTTGGATATTCTATATTTATGGGTTTATTAGGCAACGTGCCTAATTCGCCATTTGAATATTTTCGATTAATTTTTTTCCAATCATTATCTAGCATAGTTTCAAAATCTCTTGAAAATTTTAGTTTACTCATTGGTTGAAAATTATTATCGTGACAAAACTCTTTATAATATCCGTAAACAATATAGAAAGGTATCTTATTAAGATTTAAATTGTCAAAAACATTTTCTTTAAAATCAACCATTGGATCATTGACTTGTTTATAATCTTTCATTAACTTTTCAGATTCACTCGGTACGGCAAAGCGTTCAAAATTCATATTGATAGCTTTAAATAATACATACTCCAACACGCTTTTATTTTTGATGTATTCATCTTTAATCTTCCAGTTATCCCCTTGACCTTTAAAATTAGCCGAGAATGGAACTATCACAATTCTTCTATACGTCCCCTCAGTCTTATTGTGTATCTTGGGCATACTATTTGTAGATTGAATAATCGTCATTTGAAAACTGGTGCTATACGCTGGCTTATTCTTTTCTTCTACCATGACATCATCACCAGTCACAACAGAATTAAAGTTTGAACTATCATCTATATAAACACCTGCAGGAACATCATCACCAATACAGACTACTTTTTCTTCTAGTAGTGATAAATTAAACCTACCTTGAAAGTCGGGAAGTTTTAAAGTTGCTATATTCTTACTCCCTACCAAATGCTTTATTAATGTTTGATAAGTTCCTTTACCATTGTTACCACTACCCACTAGCCATAATGATTGCCTTCTTGAAAAGTTTCCATTTAACGAAGCACTTATCACTTGCCATAATAGATACTCTATTTCAGTATCGTTATTAGCAATTGACTTCATCCATTCATCTACATCCCAGCCATCAATAATTGGCTTATTTTTAGGCTTAACATAGTTTGTAGCAATCTTAGAAGTAAACACTTTCTTATAACTAAATGCTTCTAATGTTTTTGTTTGTAGATTAAATATTCCATTATTGACTGGAATTAAATATCTTGAAATAGTTTTTTCTCTAATGTCTGCCATATTTTTAAGATGATAAATGACATCGCTAGCTTTACTACTATTATGCTTTGGCTCTAGCCACGATATGATTCTTCTGATATATGTTTCATTCTGCGTATATATGCCCTCATTAGGACGATATACAGCAAGTTTTGTATTCTCATTCATATCAAACAGACAAAATTTAAGATAGTCTTTTAATACAATCGCTACCCTAATTGGTGAAATTAGAGACGGCTTTCGTCCTTTGCTTCCATTTTCTTCCCATTGTTTCATCATATAGGCCAGTTCTTCTTGCCTACGTTCAAACAAAGCATTTTTTAAATCTTGGCCCTCTAAAAGTTCAGATTTAACTTTTGTCCTAAAATACTCTTTGACTGGTTTCTTTAATCGACTAATTGCCTTATCTTGTCTAAAGTGATTAACATTGTTTTTTTGCCATTTTACATCATCACCAGCTAAAACCATCAAACCAACTTCGGCTATCTCTTGGCTTATCTCATTGGACTGTACACCGTGCTTTAAACACATATAAGCATTTAGATAAAATGAGTAGTCAGATAATTTAGGAGCGTTTCTTTTGGCGTATTGATTAAATAAATCAATGTACTCACCATCTGATAACTCTGATTTTTGATAATTTAAAGTAATTGGTTCTTTTACTTCTAACGGCGTTAAGTAATCATCAATCTGTAAAGGTACACCATGATTAACTTTAATCATTTGTTTACTTGAAAAAGCATTAATTAATGGCAATCCCATCGGCTGGCTAAATGTTTTTGAAGCACTATCACATTTTAATCCGATATGATTAATCACATTAGTAAGTAATGTTTTGGCTTCTGATTCACTGTATAAATGATCTGTATTAATCAGAAGTCGATACCTTAAACCGTAACCGTCAAAATTATTTCTGATAGTCGGGTACACCATATAATCAATACCCTGTAACTTCTCTTTAATCGTATGAATAAACTTAGTTAGAAGCATATCGATGTCATCATAATCTAACGCTATAATACGTTTTCCAGTTAGATTTTTATTACTTCGTTCATACTGATTATTTACTGTATTAAGTTTCATTTCTCCACTTAAAAAATACTCGGCTTGGCTTTTTTTGTAGTTTTCAACTTTTTCTAAATCCTCATACAACATTTCCTTAGGTTCATAAGTTGTTAGATACTCCCAATCAGATTGGCCATCATCAACTTGAACCATTTTTTTAGTTATAAACCCTTGACTGGTATATATCACTCAACCACCCCTTTTTCTTTAATGCAATATCAATCAAAATCGGGACAGATGTCATTTGAAATGCTTCTCAATTCCTCTTTGATATAAGTTAAATTATCATTTATCAAACCTAAATCACCACACTGTATAAAGCTTTCAACGGCAAACTTGTCACCTTTCACCCTTTGATACTCAACGTTTTCTATATGTCGCATAATTAACGTTATTTGTTTTTCTATCCTATCAGTTCGGTCTGCTCTGTCACGTAAATAACTATCTGTGATTGTTACTCCACCATTTTTTAATTCGTTGTTTTTCATTGTCATTTCCTCCAATTTGATTGATTGTAATGTGTTTTTCCTTTACAATAGAGGTAAATAGTTTGTCGAAATTCTATTTACCCAGCACTGTTGAGAACGCCAATTCTTAGCGGTGCATTTTTATATGTCTTCATATCCTAGTAGCTCACAAACCGATATTAACCCTTCAAGATAAAGTTCCTGTACGTCCTCAACTCTTGCTAATTTCCCATTTACTTTAATGTTACTAGCTCGTGATAACTCACATAATCCTTGTAATAACTCTTTAATACTTGTTTCTTCATTCATATTTATTGCCTCTTTCTTGCCTGCTCCCCAGCTAGCTACATTTTATTTTCATTTAAAAAATTATCAATATCAGTTTTAGATACTCGTTTAACTTGTTGAATTTTTGATACTTGTAATCCCTTGCCAATGAAGTGACTTGTAAAAGTGCTTCTACTAACTCCGATGTATTCACAAGCTTCTCCTAGTGAAAGCCATTCCTTTTGCTTTAACTCTTTTGCGACAACTTCCAACGCTGGCTTAATTTCACCTACTACTTTTTGAATAAATAAATCACTGGCTTGTTCTGATAGTTCCAACTGATCTATTTTTAGTTCCATTTAACTCACCTCTTTCTATTCATTTTGAATAACTCGATTCTAAAATTTTTTGTTCTGAACATTTAAATATTTCTGCTAATACTTTTACTTGCTCTACTTTTAGACTTTGATAACCTTCTTCTATTTTTCTATAACTTGATGGGTATTTATAACCAAGTTTTTGAGAAACATCTAAGAGAGTTAAATTTTGTTCTCTTCTCAATTGTTTTAACATTTTATCACCTCCAATGTTATTCAAAATGAATAACTTTATAAGTTAATTATATCTATAAAAAAATAATTGTCAACAAAAATTTATTCATTTTGAATAATCAGTGTGTTATAATCAATTTAAAAGAAAAGGTGGTCGTATGGAATTTAAAGACAGATTAAAAACCTTAAGAGAAGAAAAAAATTGGACAAAGTCAGAAGCTGCAAAAAAAATTGGAATTTCCTATAGTGCATACTCTAATTATGAATATGGTAATAGAGAACCTAATCAAAAAATATTAAAAAAGATTTCAGACACTTTCGATATTTCTATGTCCTACTTAATAGATGGTAAAAAAAATATCGCAGATATGGATAAACAAGAACTTACTAATATGATTCATGAGCTGGGTAACTTAAGCATAACTCACCATAAAACAGCTTCTTTTACAGATTCTATGCATGATTTAATTAGTAATGATAAATCAGATTTTAATGATTTACAAACAATAAAGAAATTGAAGTATCCTTTTGCAAGTATTCAACAAATTAATTTTCTGATTTCTTGCGATCAGTTAGTTGAATCTCAAAAAATTGATTCTTCTTCTCCAATTTATTCCAACTTATCTGAAATTATTACTATATTAAATGATTCAAAAAAAATAAGCGAAAAAAATATTTTACTTTTAAAAAATTCATTTAATAATATTCTTGAAGAATTAATATAACAACCTCCCTACCCTTGCCCCCAGCTAGCGACAAGGAGGATAATTATGGCTAAGTTTTCCATGTATAAAGATAAAGACAATAAAAGAAAATGGATGTTTAGTGGCTATGTTGCTACTTGTCCATTAACTGGTAAAAAAACAGTTACTACAAGAAAAGGTTTTGACACTAAGGCAGAAGCAAGTGAGGAATTAGATAAATTAAAAGCTGCTATACTTAAAGGCTCTAGGAAGTCAAAAACTATCACATTTAAAGAGTTATATGATATGTGGTTAGAACAACATAGAAAAAGCGTTAAACCGTCTACAGTAGCAATTAATAGAAGATTTATAGAAAATCATGTACTACCTAAATTTGGTAAGTTGAAACTGGATAAAATCACCGTTTCATATTGTCAGAAGTGTGTTAATGGATGGCATGACCAATATAAGCAATATCACTATATAAGACGTGCTACGGCTCAAGTCATGAATTATGGTGTGTCTATGGAGTTAATGGAAAGTAATCCAATGAAAAAGACTATCCTTCCACGTAAAAAGGAGGATGAAAAAGCACCGAATTTTTATAGTAAGCCCGAACTTCAAACGTTCTTGGACTTTACCAAGTCACTTGATAACTATAAATATTATGCTTTCTTTAGATTGCTGGCCATCACTGGTATGCGTAAAAGTGAAGCATTAGCTTTATATATTGAGGATGTTGATGTTTTCAATAAAACTTTAACGATTGGTAAAACCATTGCTATTGATGAATTTGATAATATCATTTTACAAACTCCGAAAACTAAAACGTCATATCGTACCATTAGTTTAGATGTTGAAACAGTAAAAATTATGGAAAAATGGATCAGTATATTAAGAGAAGATATGTTTAAACTTGGCTTTAACACGTCCAAGAAAAAACAACTCCTTTTCCCTAATTTAAAAAACGACTTATATTATCCTCAAATAGCTAATGACTGGCTAGATTGGATTTATAAGAAAATGAAACAAGATAATATTGAAATACAAAAAATCACACCTCATGGATTTCGCCACACTGCTTGCTCGTTAATGTTTGAATCGGGAGCAACAATAAATGAGGTACAAAAACGTTTAGGACATAAAGACGTTAAAACCACTATGAATATTTACAGCCACGTAACACCACAACAAGCAGAAAATACTAGCGAAAAACTAGCTCAATATTTAGGCTTCTAACAAATAGATAGTTTTTTAGATAGTATTTCTTAAATGAAGGCAAACAAAAAAGCTAGAAACATTGATATAATAACGTTTCTAGCTTATATATTAGTGTTAGCCTACACTGCCTTCCATTTCATAAGAGATCAGTCGATTCAACTCAACCGCATACTCCATTGGAAGTTCTTTCGTAAATGGTTCCACAAATCCCATAACAATCATCTCTGTCGCTTCTTCTTCTGACAAACCACGACTCATTAGATAATACAATTGTTCTTCTGAAATTTTTGATACTTTCGCTTCATGCTCAAGTGCCACATGGCTATTATGAATCTCATTAAATGGAATCGTATCACTTTTTGACAACTCATCCATAATAATCGTATCACATTCAATATGTGAGATAGAACCTGGACTATTTTTGGCAAACGTGACTTGTCCACGGTAGTTCACTTCTCCACCATCTTTTGAGATAGATTTAGACACAATAGAACTAGATGTATTTGGTGCATTATGAATCATTTTAGCACCAGTATCTTGGATCTGGTTTGCACCAGCAAATGCTACTGAAAGCATTGTTCCACGTGCACCTTCCCCATCTAAATAAACACTTGGGTATTTCATTGTTGTCTTAGCACCTAAGTTTCCGTCAATCCACTCAACAGTTGCCCCTGCTTCAGCCTTAGCACGTTTTGTCACTAAGTTATAGACATTGTCTGACCAGTTTTGAATGGTCGTATAACGGCAATACGCATCTTTCAATGTAAAAATCTCAACAATAGCAGCATGTAAACTGTTACTTGAATACGTTGGAGCCGTACACCCTTCAACATAGTGAACACTTGCTCCCTCATCAACAACAATCAGCGTACGTTCAAATTGTCCTGTATTTTCAGCATTAATACGGAAATAAGTTTGCAATGGCACATCTACACGTACACCTTTTGGTACATAGATAAATGTTCCACCCGACCATACAGCAGAGTTTAATGCGGCTAATTTATTATCAGTTGGTGGCACAAGTTTTGAGAAATATTGTTTAAAAATATCTGGATATTCTTTCAGAGCTGTATCTGTATCTGTAAAGACAATCCCTAATTTTTGAAACTCTTCCTTCATGTTGTGATAAACCACTTCTGATTCATACTGTGCTGATGCTCCAGCTAAGTATTTACGCTCTGCTTCTGGAATCCCGATACGCTCAAATGTTTCTTTGATTTTATCTGGTACATCTTCCCAGTCTCTAGCAGGCTTGTCACTTGCTTTTTGGTAATATTTGATTTTATCAAAATCAATATCTGATAAATCTGGTCCCCATGTTTGCATTGGCATTTTGTTAAATGTCTCCAATGATTTCAAACGGAAATCTAGCATCCATTCTGGCTCTTCTTTTTGAGCTGAGATTTCACGTACGATGTCTTCTGTTAAGCCTTGGCCTGTACTGAAGACAGGTTTAACGTCATCATGAAAACCAAATTTATATTCTTCTAATTCTGGTACTTCACTCACTTAACTCACACTCCTCTATTCTTCAGTATGTAATTGTCCTTCGACAGTTGTATCATTTTCTTGGATAATACCTCGCTCTAAAGCTTTCCACGCTAAGGTCGCACATTTAATTCTCGCAGGGAATTTAGCCACTCCTGATAGCATTTGTGCATCCCCCAACGCCTCTTTACGGTCGTCTAATTCTTCACCTTGAACAAGCTCTAGGAAGCTTCCAATAATCTCGATTGCTTCTTTCTCAGTTTTACCTTTTATCGCCTGTGTCATCATACTGGCACTTGCCATACTAATCGAACACCCATGTCCATCAAATTTAACGTCTTTTATGACATCATCTTCTATATGAAGTTGCAGTTGAATCACATCCCCACATGTCGGGTTATTTAACTCAATTTGACTCGTTGCTCGGTCAAGCACTCCTTTATTATGAGGATGATTGGTGTGATCCAGTATCACTTGTCGATATAAGTTGTCTAATCTAGATAAGGCCATTTGTAAAGAACTCCTTTGTCGCAATAATTGCTTCAACTAAGCGGTCAGCATCTTGTTTGGTATTGTAAAAGTAAAAACTTGCTCTAACAGTGGATTGAATGGATAAATAAGAAAGTAAGGGTTGAGCACAATGATGACCCGCTCTTATAGCAACACCTTCCATATCCATTGCAGTCGCAACGTCATGTGGATGAAGTCCATCTATATTAAATGCAATAACCCCAGAATGCTTGTCTGGATCATTTGGACCATAAATAGTCAGTCCATCAATAGCTTGTAATTTTGGCATTACATAGGCCACTAAGGATTGCTCATAATCGTGAATAACATTCATGCCGATTTCTGTCAGATAGTCAATCGCATGTCCTAGTGCGATGGCACCAGCAATATTCGGTGTACCCGCTTCGAATTTCCATGGAAGCTCCGTCCAAGTACTGTGATCGTGATACACAAAATCTATCATCTCTCCACCAAACTCAATAGGCTCCATTTTTTCCAGCCATTTTCGCTTGCCATACAATACTCCAATACCAGTTGGTGCACACATTTTATGTCCACTAAACGCATAAAAATCTGCATCTAACTCTTGAACATCCACTGCCATATGTGGCACCGCTTGTGCTCCGTCTACAACCATGACCGCCCCTACTGCATGAGCAAGTTCTGCCAATTGTTTGACTGGATTTGTCACACCTAACACATTTGAACTATGGGCAACAGAAACAATTTTTGTTTTCGAGGTAATTTTTAGTTTGGCATCATCCATGTCTAAAAATCCATCATCTGTTAAATCAATAAAGACCAAATTAGCATGATGACGTTTGGCTAGTTCTTGCCACGGCACAATATTTGAATGGTGTTCCATTTGAGAAATGACAATGTCATCTCCTTCTTGAATAAAGCCATCACCAAAACTTCTCGCTACCCAGTTTAAACTAGTTGTAGTCCCTCTCGTGAATAAAATTTCTGCTGTTTCTTTTGCATGAATAAAGTGACGCACTTTTTCTCGTGCTGCTTCATATTCAGATGTTGCTCTTTCCGCTAACGTATGGACACCTCTATGCACATTCGCGTTGTCCGCTTCATAATAGTGCATCAATCCATCAAGTACCTGTTTTGGTTTTTGAGTGGTTGCCGCATTATCTAAATAAACAAGAGGCTCATCGTTTACTGTTTGAAACAATATTGGAAAGTCATTTCTTATTTTTTTATCTATCATGTTAGTCAGCCAGCTTTCCGTCGATCACTTCTACAAGTTCTTCGCGTACTCTTTTCACTGGAATTGCTGTAATAACAGAGCCTAAAAAACCTCTTGTTACTAAGCGTTCTGCTTCTTTTTGTGGCAAACCACGACTCATTAAGTAATACAATTCATCTGGATCTAATCGACCCGCACTTGCCGCATGTCCCGCTGTTACTTCGAATTCATCAATTAATAAAATTGGGTTGGCATCTCCACGAGCTTTATCAGATAGCATTAACACACGACTTTCTTGTTGTGCATCTGCTCCTTTAGCTCCTTTTAAGATATGACCAATTCCGTTAAATGTTAACGTTCCACGGTCACGAATCACACCATGTTGTAAAATATGGCCAACAGAATGTGACGCTTTATTTGTCACACGTGTATCAATTCCTTGTGTTTGTCTGCCTGTACTAATCGCTACCACTTTTACTTCTGAGTGAGAGCCTTCTCCTACCAAATCAGAGTCAAAATCAGCAATGACGTCTCCATCATTCATAATACCTAACGCCCAATCAACACTCGCATCACGCATAATGTGTGCACGACGATTGATGTATGTGCTAACAGTCTCACCTAAACGGTCAATGGCAGCAAATTTTACTTTAGCGCCAGGTTTAGCCACTACTTCTACAACAATATTTGCAGATAATTTTTCTGCTGTTTCGCCTTCTGATTGTAATCTTTCTAAATAAGTTAGTTCACTATTGCTATCTGCAACAATTAAGACATGTTTTATGAAGGCGCTGTTATCTGCCATATTATGGAAGAACAACGACTCAAATGCATCTTTTACGACAACATTTTTAGGAACATATAAAAACACGCCACCATTCATAAAAGCAGCATGAAAGGCTGTTAAACGGTCCTCATCATAGGCAACAGCTTTCGTCATAAAATATTCTTGCACTAACTCACTATGTTCTTTCAATGCTGTAAAGATGTCTGTAAAAATAACACCTTGTTCTGATAATTCTGTTGGCATTTGTTCGTATAATGTTGAGGTACGTCCTTGAATAATCATTGGGTTATCTTCTAATTCATCAAATGAAGGTAGAACAGGATTTCCAAGTACTTCTTCATTTAAAGCACCGACATTCATTAATGGCCAACGGTGAAGTTTCACTCGTTCAATACGAGGTAACTCTAACTCTTGTGCTTTCTCAAACGCTTTTTTACGTAGATCTAGCATCCATTGAGGCTCTTCCTGACTGGCTGAAAATAATGTCATGTCGTCAAGATAATCAGTTAACTCTATCTTTTTCATTTATCTTGTCTCCTTATCATTATTCTTCTTCTAATTGAATCCCTAATTCTTCACTAATTCCTTTATACCCTTCAGCTTCTAATCGTTTAGCAAGCTCAGCACCGCCTGTTTTAACCACACGGCCTTCCATCATAATGTGAACCACATCAGGAACAATGTAGTTTAGTAGACGTTGGTAATGTGTGATGATTAGTGAGCCAAAATTGTCTCCGCGCATTTCATTGACCCCTTTAGATACAACTTGAAGCGCATCGATATCTAATCCCGAATCAATTTCATCTAATATAGCAAATGTTGGTTCTAACATTAATAATTGTAAGATTTCATTACGTTTTTTCTCTCCACCAGAGAATCCTTCATTTAAATAACGTTCAGCCATTTCTTCAGGCATATCTAATAAGTCCATTTTGGCATCTAATTTTTTCAAGAATTCCATCACTGACATTTTATCGTCTTCGCCACGTTTTGAGTTAATCGCAGCACGCATAAATTCAGCATTGGTAATACCAGGGATTTCACTTGGATATTGTACAGCTAAAAACAGACCAGCTCTTGCACGCTCATCTACTTCCATGTCTAATACATTTTCTCCATCTAAAAGAATTTCTCCTTGTGTTACTTCATAATTTGGGTTCCCCATAATAGCAGCTGATAATGTTGATTTACCAGTTCCATTTGGGCCCATGATAGCATGGATTTCCCCAGTTTTCATGGTCAAGTTGACACCTTTTAAGATCTCTTTATCTTCGATTGACACATGTAAGTCTTTTATTTCTAAAACGGACATTCTTATCCCCTCCATTAATTAGTACATAGTGTACATTTGTTACCTACTCAATTTTAGCGTAATTGAGAATGAACTTCAATGAGTTTCACTCATTATTTCATATTTCACATATAGGAGTTATTGCAATTCCTTGATTTAACAATAATAACTATTAAAAAAAAATTAAAATAATGTATACCGAATTAAACTCATTATTAACAATAATTTATTTTCTTATACAAAAAAACAAGCATCACTAAAAAATTGTGCTAAACTATGATTATTATTTTTGTTGACAAAAAGGAGTGTCCCCTATGATTGAATTATTTATTTTAATGATGGAAAGAGTTGGCCTTATCATCTTACTAGCCTTTCTACTTGTTAATGTTCCCTACTTTAAACGTATTTTATTAAGCCGTGAATCGTATACATCGAAACTTCAATTGATCATTATTTTTGGTTTATTTGCTATTATTTCAAACTTTACAGGGATTGAGATAGTTGAGAATCATGTGGTGCCAAGTAGTATCTTAACAAACCTACATGATAATGTGTCTATTGCAAATACCAGAACCCTTGCTATCGGGGTGTCTGGCATTGTCGCGGGGCCTTTTGTAGGTGGGATTGTCGGTATTATCGCAGGAACACATCGATTCATCCAAGGAAGTATATTCAGTCTGTTTTATATTCCCTCTTCTTTAATTGTCGGCCTTTTATCCGGCTGGTTGGGAAACAGAGTAACAAAAACAGGTCAATTTCCTTCTCCCTTACAAGCTGCTTTTATCGGTGCTTGCATGGAAAGCATTCAAATGGTATTTGTGATGTTATTTAGTGGAAATATTCAGCAAGGTATTGACTTAGTTAGCTTCATTGCCTTTCCTATGATTGTCTTAAACAGTGTTGGGACCTTTATCTTTTTATCTATTTTAACCACTACTCTAAAGCAAGAGGAACAAGCTAAAGCAGTCCAGACTCATGATGTCTTAGAACTTGCAGCTGAAACACTCCCTTATTTTAGAGAAGGGTTAAACGAACATTCTTGCCAGGAAGTAGCTACCATCATCCAACATTATACAAAAGTTAGTGCGATTAGTATTACAGATACTCACCGAATTCTAGCACATGTAGGAGCTGGCAGTGATCACCATATCTCCGAACTAGAGGTCATCACAGCATTGTCACGAGGTGTGATAAAAAGTGGGGAGATGTCCATTGCCCATCATAAAAAAGACATCGGCTGCTCTCATCCCAATTGTCCGTTAGAAGCGGCTATTGTGATTCCTCTGTTTGTTCATCAGCACATTGTCGGCACATTAAAAATGTATTTTACTGAGGCTAAACAACTCACTCACGTTGAGGAACAATTAGCCAAAGGTTTGGGGTCTATTTTTTCGTCTCAAATAGAATTAGGGGAAGCTGAAGTTCAATCTAAGCTTTTAAAAGAAGCTGAAATAAAATCCTTACAAGCTCAAGTTAATCCCCATTTCTTTTTTAACGCCATTAACACGATTTCGGCTTTAATGAGAAAAAACAGTGACCAAGCACGCACGTTGCTGTTACAATTAAGCACTTATTTTAGAGGAAATTTACAAGGGGCTAGACAAACGTTGATTCCTTTAAAACAAGAGTTAGCACAGGTAGATGCATATCTTTCTCTAGAGCAAGCCCGTTTTCCAAATCGCTACACTGTGACATTTGATATTGAAGACGGATTGACCGACTGCTTGGTGCCACCATATGCGATTCAAATATTAATCGAAAACACTATCAAACATGCCTTTGGGTCCCGGAAAGAACAGAACTATGTGATGGTCACTATTTCAACGACTGACGCTCTCTTAACGATCAACGTATCAGATAACGGCTCAGGTATTGAGCCATCGAAACTCAGCCAAATAGGTAAGGAATCCGTGCACTCTGATAAAGGTACAGGAACCGCTCTTGAAAATTTATCCAGAAGAATGGCTAATCTATTTGGTAGTAAGGCTGCATTTGTAGCTACTAATAAACCAACTGGTGGGGCTTGTGTTACTTTAACCCTACCAGTTACAAATACACATCCAACTCTTTAAAAAAAGGAATGAATAATATGACACATGTACTAATTGTAGATGACGAACCATTAGCAAGAGAAGAACTGACCTATCTAGTGAGCCAACACCCAGCAATTTCCTCCACAGCTGACGCGGACTCAGTAGATGAAGCCATGGAAAAAATAATGGATCATAAACCGGATATTATTTTTCTAGATATTCATCTGACAAACGAAAGTGGATTTGATTTGGCTGAAAAACTTACCAAATTATCTAAACCACCTTACCTTATTTTCGCTACAGCCTATGATGACTATGCGCTAAAGGCATTTAAAGTCAACGCGATGGACTATATTTTAAAACCATTTGATGCCTTGCTTATTAATCAAGCGCTAGATAAGGCCATTCATTTTAACAATACCTCCCTTGATACAAACAACGTGAGTAAAGAGAAAGATAGTCTCGACACCATCCCTATCCAAGGAGAAGACAGAATTTTTTTAGTCCATCCTGCTGATATTTATTTGGTATCTGTAGATGACAAAGAACTCAGTGTCCAAACTAAAACAGAAACCTATAAAACAACTGGAACATTAAGTGGGATTGAGAAAAAACTACCTACTGACACATTTTTTAAAACCCATCGTAGTTTTATATTAAACTCAAGCAAAATTCAAGAGATTCAGCCTTGGTTTAATCATACTCTACAAGTCACACTAGATAATGGTATAAAAGTTCCAGTAAGTCGTTCCTATGTCAAACCATTTAAAGAAAAAATAGGTCTTATTTAATCCCTCTGTCACACTGTCGGTGCCTCATGGCATTTGACGTGTGATTTTTTGTATCATACGCTTTCATGTTTGCGTTTCACGACAAAACTCTCACACCTTCCGTAAAACACTCTATACTCAATGTATCAAATAACTCAAGATAAAAGGGAGTCCTCATCATGGAAAAAAAAGTGTATTCATTTTTACAACAAGCCTCTATCTTCGCAATTATTATGCTAGTATCTAAAGGTATCGCCTTCCTACTACCCATTCCTATGCCGGCATCGGTGATTGGATTGATTTTATTATTTTTAGCACTTTGTCTGAAAATCATCAAACTAGAACAAGTGGAAGCATTCGGTACAAGTTTAACTGGTATTATTTCATTTTTATTTGTTCCATCTGGTATTTCATTAATTAATTCTTTGGATATTTTAAGCGCCTATGGGATCCAAATTTTTACAGTCATTTTTGTAGCCACTTTCGTTATTCTAGCCATCACTGGTTGGGGGGCTACCTATTTACTACAAGCAAAAGAGGTGCAAAGATAATGACCCCATATTTAGGCATTGTTATTTCATTTGTCGTATTCGGTATTGGAACATTCTTATTCAAAAAATCTAATGGTTTTTTCTTATTCACTCCACTTTTTGTGGCTATGATTTTAGGTGTTATTGTTTTGAAAATTGGAGGCATCAGCTATGAACAGTACAATGAAGGTGGTAGTGTCATTAGTTTCTTTTTAGAACCTGCTACTATTGCATTTGCTATTCCTTTATATAAAAAAAGAGACGTTCTCAAAAAATACTGGGTTGAAATTGTTGCCGCTATTACAGTAGGTTCTGCAATTTCTGTATTGAGTATTGTTTCTGTTGGTAAATTGATTCATATGCATCCTCAAATGATGGTGTCATTGTTACCTCAAGCAGCTACAACAGCGATTGCCGTGCCGATTTCACAATCCATGGGGGGAATTGTTTCATTAACTTCCTTTGCCGTGATTTTTAACGCCGTTATCGTCTATGCTTTAGGAAAAAAAGCTCTTAAATGGTGTCACATCACACACCCGATTGCTCAAGGTTTAGCTCTAGGAGCATCTGGTCACGCATTAGGAGTCTCTGTTGGAATGGAATTAGGTGAAACTGAAACAGCTATGGCAAGTATCTCCATGATTATTGTTGGAATAATCACAGTTATTGTGGTTCCATTGTCCGCTAGTTTATTGCAAATACTATAAAAAAAGTTCTGAAAGACCTCTTCGTCTTTCAGAACTTTTTATTATTTTACAACTGTAATAGTACCATTCCATTTGTCATCAATAAATGTTTTGATTGTCTCAGAATGTAGCACATCTACTAAAGCTTTAATTTTTTCACTGTCTTTATCTTCTGAACGAACAGCAATAATATTGGCATATGGTGAATTTTCCTTTTCCACTAACACACCATCTTTATCTGGATTAAGTCCGATGCCCTCAGCAAAGTTAGCATTGATTGCTACCAAGTCGCCTTCATCATTTTGATAAGTTGTTGTCATGATTGCTGGATCTATATCAAACTTGAAGGTTAATTTTTTAGGATTTTTATCAATGTCATCAAAGGTTGCTGTAGTTAAGTCCGTTCCTTCTTTAACCGTCACCAAGCCTGCATCTTGAAGCATTGTAATAACACGTCCCCAGTCTGTTTGAGAATTACTAACAAGTACTGAAGCACCATCCTTAATGTCTTTCACATCTGTCACACTTTTAGAATACAAGGCCATTTTTTCTAAATGAATTGGTCCCGCATTCGCAAAGTCATAGTTTTTATCTGCTACCTCTTTTTCAAAATAAGGAATGTGTTGGAAATAATTTGCATCTAATTCTTTTTCAGCTAATGCTTTGTTTGGTAAAACATAATCTTGGAAGACTTTAATATCTAAGTCATAACCTTTTTCTTTCAACAAAGGTTTCGCTTCTTCTAAAATTTCTGCATGAGGGGTTGGAGACGCTCCTACTACAATTGTTTTATCGTCTTTTTTACTACTCTCTTTCTTATCTTCCGCCTTATTTCCACAAGCGGCAAATCCCAAAGCAACAACAGTCAATAAACTTAAAGCCAATAATTTTTTCTTCATTTTTTTTCCTCCTAATAGTTATCTTTTATCTGTTACTTTTACCAATACATCGCCGAGCCATTGAATTATAAATACAATCACTAATATTAAAATCGTTGCAACCATGATAATCGTATAATTATTTCCCATAAATCCAGCTTGGTACGCAAGAGCTCCGAGTCCTCCTGCACCAATGGCACCTGCCATTGCTGTAAATCCAATCATCGTGATGGTTGTCACGGTAATACCTGATAATAATGCCGGTAAACTTTCTGGAATTAATACTTTATAAATAATCTGAATCTGACTAGCCCCCATGGCCTCACTGGCTTCTAAAACACCTTGGTCAACCTCACGAAAAGCAATGTCAACTAATCTAGCATAAAAAGGAGCAGCAGATATTATAAGAGCGGGTAAAGCTGCGGTTGGCCCTAACATCGTTCCAATCATCATTTTAGTCAATGGAAACAATAGAATGATTAAAATAATAAAAGGAATCGAACGAAATGTGTTACTAATTAATGACACCACTGCGTACAATCCTTTAAAAAGTGGTGTATCATTTTTACTAAAATAAAACAACATCAACCCGACCAATAATCCAATAATGACAACAAATACAGTAGACACAAAAGTCATATAAAGTGTTTCTTTTGTTGCCACAACAAATGCCTCTGGATTGATTTCTGACCAGTTAAAGTAAGTCTCAATAAACCCTTTATCCATGTTGTATCACCTCAACTCCTAAACCATTTTCTCTAAAGTAGACCAGACTCTCTTTTAAAACAGATGAGTCTCCTGTTACTTGTACCAACATCGTCCCAAAAGATGTTTGATTTGCTTGTCTAATATTCGCTTGCAGGACGTTTACATCAATCGGATACTTATGTATAGCTTGTGAAACGACTGCTTCATTCGCTTTATTTCCTTCGAATAATAATCTAACAATCATGCCATCTGGATGTGTACTAACCAAGTATTCTAAAGCTTCTTCATTTTCTTCTCCATCCACTAAAGCATCCTGTTTCACAAATTTTTCTGTTACTTTATGCTGTGGATTTTTGAAAACAGATAAGACATCACCTGTTTCAATCACTTTTCCATGCTCCATAACGGCGACTTTATGACAAATTTTACGAATCACATTCATTTCATGAGTGATCAATACAATTGTTAAATTCAACGTTTTATTGATGTCTAATAACAACTCTAACACTTCATCTGTCGTTTGAGGATCGAGGGCACTTGTGGCCTCATCACAAAGCAATATCTCTGGCTCATTGGCAAGTGCCCTAGCAATCCCAACACGTTGTTTTTGCCCACCTGACAACTCACTTGGATAAGCCTGTTCTCTACCTTCTAATCCTACTAGTTTTATCAACTCTTTTGCTCGTACTTCACGGTCACTTTTAGGGACTTTCCCAAGCTCTAGAGGAAGCATTATATTATCCATTACTGTTCGAGACCAAAGTAGATTAAAATGCTGAAAAATCATACCTACTTTTTTCCGGTAGTCTCTTAATTCCTTACCTTTTAGCTGACTGACATCCTTATCATTGATTAATACTTGACCAGATGTTGGTGTTTCTAGATTGTTTAGCAGTCTAATTAATGTACTTTTACCAGCTCCTGAGTAACCAATCATACCAAATATTTCACCTTTGTTAATCGTTAAATCCACATGATCAACGGCTAAAACAGATTGTTTTTTTGCTTTAAATGTTTTCGTAACTTGAACGAGTTCTATCATACTCATCTGTTTGCCTCCTTAATTATTATTATAAAAAAAGCTTCCGTCCTTTACTTACTTTCTTTAAAAAGTAAACAAAGGACGAAAGCTTGAGTTTCGTGTTACCACCTTAATTCGTTTCTGCCTTAAAACAGAAACCTCACCCAGTACGCAAGAGATAGACTCTATCAATACTGTTGTCCGATAACGGGAACTCCCGAAATAAGTTTACATTACTTGCTCACTCATCTATGCTCAAAGACCATCTTCCATTTTTATTTAGTTCCTCTTTTTCACCATCCGAGGTCTCTTTATACCTGCTAAAAATGTACTCTTCTTTTCAAAGCAATAATTCATTTATTGATTGTTATTCTATCAGACTCGGATAAGTGTGTCAATTAAATATCACTTAAAATTCAGAAAATTCATTTAATTTAGCAACAGCAGTAATACTATGCTGACACATGCCATTGAAAATAGTATGGCTCCAATCCAAACTAACCATTTATCTAGCGCATTCTCATCAATGAACCTAGTTAGCAACACATAGATACCTAGTCCTATCATTCCACCTACTAAGTTAGTTATAACATCCGTCATATCTGCAGCACCTATCTTAAAGATATATTGCATGCTTTCTATTCCTAGGCTAAATAGGCCCATGATCTCTATTTTTTTCAAAATAGATACGTCTTTAAACCAAATTCCTAAAAGGCCACCAAATGGTATAAATATTACACTATTTTGACGGATTTCAGAAATATCTAACTGGTTATTGATTATCACAGACTCATGGAAAGGAATAATGTTGATATGTCTAGCTTGATGAGACACTAAATTGATGACATCCTCACTACTCGTAGAAAACTTAAAAAGTAATATCCATACCAATGCCACTAAATACAATGATAACAATAATTGTCCTCTTTTTTTACCACCCTAATCCACTCCTTTTGATACCATCATCATCTCATAAACGATAACACCTTTTCTATTAGACTTAAGTCTGGTCCTTTGTCATCCTTGAGTGGAAGAATTCAACCATTATCCACCTAAATTTTAGCTTTTGACTTACTAATTTATATAAAAAATGGTAGAATGTGAAAGTAGTATTAGCGTTTACAAGAATTTATATATAAAAGGAGATTTTTAAATGGATTTAGCAAAGTATATTGATCATACCCTATTAAAACCTGAAGCAACAAGAGAACAAATCAAGACATTATGTGAGGAAGCTG
This sequence comes from Vagococcus sp., assembly GCA_052104115.1. Lineage (GTDB taxonomy): Bacteria > Bacillota > Bacilli > Lactobacillales > Vagococcaceae > Vagococcus. The sequence continues at coordinate 37,969 of JBQELZ010000002.1, forward strand.
CAGAGCATGATTTTGCTTCTGTCTGCGTCAATCCAACTTGGGTAGGATATGCAAATGAATTGTTAGCTAATTCAGTTTCTAAAGTATGTACTGTTATTGGTTTCCCTTTGGGAGCAAACACAACAGATACTAAAGTATTCGAAGCAAAAGATGCCATCTCTAAAGGGGCTAATGAAGTTGACATGGTGATCAACATTGGTGCTCTTAAGTCAAAAGAATTTGATTTAGTACAAGCTGACATCGCTGCCGTAGTAGAAGCAAGTCATCCAAACGCTATTGTTAAAGTTATTATCGAAACATGTTTGTTATCAGACGATGAAATTGTTAAAGCATGTGACTTATCCGTTGCTGCAGGAGCTGATTTTGTTAAAACATCAACTGGTTTTTCAACTGGTGGAGCTACGTTTGAAGCCGTTAAATTAATGAAAGATACAGTTGGAGATAACGCATTAGTAAAAGCTTCTGGTGGCGTTCGTTCAAAAGAAGACGCACTTAAAATGATCGAATTAGGAGCAAGTCGTCTTGGAACTAGTTCTGGTGTTAGTTTAGTTTAGTAAAAAAACAAAGTGATTATTGAACTAACCCCAAATAATGAGACACAATAAAAAAAGCACTTTCTGTTGAATTCAATTAAAATGAATTTAACAGGAGGTGTTTTTTGATGAGAAAAAGAGTGGCACATCCAATTGAAGTGAAGAATAAGGTGATTGAACTAAAGTTATCCGGAATGACAATTAAAGAAATTACAATAGAACTAACTTATATCGAATCTCTACACTCCTCTAAAGTCTGAAACGTTCTACCTAGATAGAATCAATCATGAACCTACGTCTATTGTAATACAGACAGTTATAGATTACATTAATTACTATAATAAAATTCGAATTCATGCTTTTTTGTTAATGTCTTGATTTATAAGGTCAGCCCCTTATATCACCTTGCTTTTTCATTTGCTAACACATTCAGTTTTTTTACTAAATCATCGACCTCTTTTTTAGGCGGTAAAAAGGTGCGATTTTTTAGCCTTTGTTGCAACCAAATCATAGATTCCTAACGAACTCATTGACGACAATTCTACTTCTGTCAGATTTAAACACTCTGCCAGTTCCCACATCTCATCTAACTGACGATGTCGTTTTTTATTTATTTTATGTAGAACAACAAGGATAATAGGTTGATAAATTATCCATCCTATAAATTCAACAATACTACCATTTAATACATAAGTGAGCACACCTATAAAGAGACATAGACTAGATAACCAGATAATACCTTTGTATTTATTTGTACGAGACACCCTGTTCACCTCATTTATTATTATATTACACAAATAAAACAGCGAATTCAACTGACTATTGAATTCGCTGTTTTATTTATTTTTTCACGACTAAATCGATGGCTTCTTTGATTTTCTCTTCTTTCATGTCACTACTTAAATCATCCATCTCCAAACAATCTACTAAATTTTCCGCTACAATCACTCCAATTGCACGGTCAATACTTGAACGAATAGCAGATAATTGAGTCACCACATCACGACAACTTTTGTCATCCTCTAGCATCTTGATAACGCCACGGATTTGACCTTCGGACCGTTTTAGTCGATTCTCAATTTTCTTTTTTGTTTCATCCACTACCTAACGCCCCCTTACTACATATATTTAGCCATTAATTGCTTGATAAATCAAGTAAGAACCGTCTAAATTACTTGCATTGTATCCATGTTGAGCTAATAAACGTTGTGCAATATAGCTTCTTTGCCCACTGTGACAACTTAAAATGATTTCGTTGTCTTTTGGAATGTCAGTCATACGAGTACGCAAATCATTTAATGGAATATTGATAAAACCTGGTATCGTTCCATTTTCATATTCTTCAGCTGTTCTTACATCAATCAAATAAGCGCCTCGTTGTTTCGCAGCATCCAGTTCATTCAATTGAATCGATTTAGCTGTTCCTTCCATAATATTTTGAGATGCGTAGCCAACCATATTTACCACATCTTTCGCTGCCCCAAATGGTGGAGCATAAGTAAACTCAAGTTCCGGTAAGTCATCAACCGTTAACTGTCCTTTAATAGCTGTCGCAATAATATCAATGCGTTTGTCTACTCCATCTTTCCCCACTGCTTGTGCCCCGTAAATAGCTCCAGTTGTTGGATTGAATAAAAGTTTTAATACAATAGTTGTTGCTTCAGGATAGTACCCTGCATGATTTTTTCCATCTACATGAATCACATCATACTCATATCCTAATTTAGAGAGTTGATGTTCTGTTAATCCTGTTGAGGCAATGGATTCTTCAAACACACGTACAATCGCTGTTCCCAAGCTTCCTCTATTCTTGCGATCAATACCACTTATCACATCTGCCACTTGACGTCCTTGTCTGTTGGCTGGTGATGCCAACGCTATCATAGTATCCTCGCCTGTGATCGTATGTGTCACAATAATCGCATCTCCAATAGCATAGATATCCTCTACATTTGTTTGATAGTGCTCATCCACAAGTATCCCGCCGCGCATGCCTAATTTGATGCCACCAGATTCTGCTAATCCATTTTCAGGTCTAACCCCAACTGATAATATAACCATATCTGTTGTTAGTTTTTCACCAGTGTTCATCACCAATGTCTGACCTTCATCTTCAAATCCAACAACACCTGTTTTCACAAGAACAGTCACACCATTACGTGTCAGTTCATTTGAAATAAAGGCAGCCATTTCACTATCCACTGTGGGTAAAACATGTGGTGCCATTTCAATAACCGTTACTTCCAGACCTCTATGAACTAAATTTTCAGCCATTTCTAAACCAATAAATCCAGCACCAATAACCACTGCTTTTTTCGGCTGTTTTTCATCTAATTCAGCCATGATTTTATCCACATCTGGCACATTTCGTAATGAAAACACATTTTTAGCATCCGCTAATCCATCAATTGGTGGCACAAATGGTTTTGCTCCAGGTGATAATACTAATTTATCATAAGATAGCAATTCTTGTTTGCCATCTTTTATTACTGTAATTGATTTATGTTCACTATTTACTGAGACAACTTCTGTATCTGTACGAACTTCTAAATTAAAACGTGCTTTCAATTTTTCTGGCGTTTGAACAAGTAATGCCTCACGATCACTAATTTCACCTGATACATAATAAGGTAATCCACAATTGGCAAAAGACACATATGGGCCTTTTTCAATAATAATAATTTCCATGTCTTCATTTAGTCGTCTTAATCGAGTCGCTGCAGACATACCACCTGCAACACCACCCACAATAATTGTTCTCATATTATTTAGCCCCCATCTTTACTTTACCTGTCCAACGCATCATACCACCTTCAATATTGTAGGCATCCACACCTTGACTTGTTAGGTATTGTACAGCTCGTTTACTTCTTGGTCCGGATTGACAAACCACATAGACTTTTCCTTTTGGTTTATAAGTTTGAATTCTATCCAGTGGAACATTTTTAGCTTTTGGTATATGTCCTCCAGAAAACTCCATTGGACTTCTCACATCTATAAGTTCAATTGGTTTAGTTAACAACTGCTCCAATTCTTGTGCTGATATACTTGGTACTTTTTTAAATAAAAACATACGACCCCTCCATCAATTTAATTAACACAACCAATATACCCCCCACCCTATAAAAAGTAAACTCATATGCTCAGGACGAACAAAATTTATTCATTCATCTACGCTTTTTTAGATATTCAGTAAAAAAGACCAAAAATTTCTATTTTTAAGTATTCATTACTTACTTAATCCCATTTATTTGGTAAAATGATAGTGTTATATTAATCATTACATGAAGAAAGGACGTTTCAAATGTCTTCATTCCACACTAAAACAGATGAACAACATTACTATGAAACCCAAGTAAGTGAATCAGAATTTTTAACTTGGTATAAAAAACAACATTTTCCGACACAAGACATGCCTTCTGTCACTGTAGATATTGTCTTATTTTGTTATAACAGAGAACAAGATGACTTCAAAGTCTTATTAATCAAACGGAATACCCATCCTTATCAGTTTTCTTGGGCATTACCTGGAGGATTTGTGAAACAAGGAGAAGCCACTTCAGATAGTTGTATTCGAGAAACAATGGAAGAAACAAATGTGTGCATTACCAAAAGCCATGTAGAACAGCTACATACGTTTAGTACTCCAGGGAGAGACCCTAGGGGATGGGTAATTACAGTGAGTTATCTAACATTTATTGGTGAAGAACCTTTACGTGCTGGCGATCAAGCTACAGATGCTTCATGGTTTTCCCTACAGCGCGATGGAGATTTATTAACGCTTATTAATCCTAATGAAGCAGAAATAAAACTTGATTTAAAAACAGGAGAATCACTAGGTCATGACCAATTAGCCTTTGACCATGCTCAAATTATTATCAAAGCTTTCAACCGTGTTTGCAATAAAATGTATCACGAACCCCAAGTGCTACGTGTTCTTGGTGATTGCTTTACTATCACAGAAGCCAGAAAAGTGTATGCTAAATTCTTAGGTGTGAATTATAGAGACATAGATCACTCTAACTTTAAAAAGTCAATGCTGCCTTTCTTTAATGAAATTGGAGAAAAAGCAACAGGAGTAGGTCGCCCCTCTAAAATTTACGAGCTCAAATCATAGAAAGAAGTGAGACATATGGAGAAAATCATTTCAAGTTTAGATGGGACACATATTTATTATCAGGTCATTGGGAGTGGCCCTCCTCTTTTTTTCATACATGGTAACAGTGGTAATCACTTAACATTTAAGCGACAAATTAATTCCTTTAAACACCATTACAAATTAATTTTAATGGATACAAGAGACCATGGTCGGTCTTCCAATGCAACAAATACTCTTACGTTTGGACAAATTATGACTGATATTCAGTGTATTCTAGCGAATGAAAACATACAAAGCAGTTCATTTTTAGGTTTTAGTGATGGGGCGAATATCGCTCTAACCTTCGCTGCTTATTTTCCAAACCGTATCTCTCGATTGATATTAGTTTCTCCAAACGTCACTTATCACCAATTAAAACGAATGCAACAATTTATCTCGAATCAAATCCATTTTCTATCCAAATATGTGCTCCGTTTAAAGAAAAAATCGCGAGTGTTAAAACTCGCCATGAAAGACTTGCCGATATCTGCTAAACAGTATCAACATGTAACCGCACCCGCACTAGTCATTATGGGGGATCATGATATCGTGGATGTCAGCAGTATGACCGCTTTTGTGTCATATTTGCCAAATGCGAGACTAGAGGTTCTGACACACTGTGTCCACTCGATTCCTTTTTTTAGAGGCAAAGAGTTAAACAGCTTAACCCATCATTTTTTAGAAAATAACTAAAAAAACAGCTATCACTTTAATAAGGATAGCTGTTTTTATACATTTTCTACGTATTCAATCACTTTTAATTTTAATCCTTCACTGATTGGATACTCGATTAAAACATCGACAATATCATCTTTAGTCATTTTTTTTAATTGCTCTTTCACCACTGCTTTAATGACAAACTCTGTCCCATACTTTGTAATGGTTGCACTGATTACACCAATCAAACCTAGAGTTAAAATCCCACCTGGAATTCCAAACGGTCCTAGACTTGATAAAGCGACAAGAACTCCAACTGCTCCTGAAACCCCACTAACACTAACTGCAACAATTAATACAATACTAGGAACACCCAGAGCTGATATTTTTTTTAGTCTCTTATCCATGCTATTCCTCTCTTTTTGTTTGTTTTAAAAAAGTTCCTCTGACATACACATCAGAGGAACGTCAACCATTCAATAGATGCTTACTAATGACCAAACGTTGTATGACTTGCGAGCTCAGTTTCAACATCTTGTCTCATTTTTTCAGTTATGTCTTCATCCCAACCATAATAGTCTGCCATATAGTCTACAACGGCATCCTTAACAGCTACACATTTATCAATATTAAATAACATAAAACTACTTCTTCTTAACAGGAAATCAATCGGATGAATAACCATTTCTTCCTCTAATGCATAACGTAACATTGCAAATGTGACGTCATCTAAAGTCGTATTGTTGTCTTCCATTAAATATTGATACACATTAGTTACATTCGCACCGTAGCGATGTACTAATAATAAAGCATCTTCTTCTGATATATTATAGTTGTCTGTTCCAATTCTTACAGCATCTCTGATTAGTTCGTCAAAGCCTTCACTGCCACCCATTTCTCCACCAGATAAACGTTGGTCTTTTGTTTGGCATGGAATAAAAATAGCTTCGCCTGATTTTGCCATATCTTTTAATACTTTATCCACAATTTGCTCTGCCATTTTACGATAGCCTGTTAATTTACCACCAGCTATCGAGTACAAGCCACTTTCCGCATGGAATATTTCATCACGGCGAGAGATTTCAGATGGGTCTTTTCCTTCTTCATGAATCAGCGGACGAACACCTGACCACGCTGACTCTACGTCATCAACAGTTAATGGTGTGATATCAAACATTTGGTTTGTTCCTTCAATAATATATGTCACATCTTCTAATGTAACACCTGGCTCTGCAGGATTTTTCTCATAAAAGGTATCCGTTGTGCCAATATACACTTTGCCTTCTCGAGGAATCGCAAACATCATACGACCATCATGATAAGGTGTATCAAAATAAACAGAATTACTAATTGGGAATTTACTATTATCCACCACGACATGGACACCTTTAGTCAGATGTAAGTATTTCCCTTTTTTAGAGTTATCCATTTCTCGAATATGATCAACCCATGGCCCTGCCGCATTAATCACACGTTTCGCATAAATTGGATACTCTACGTTATTAATGGTATCTAATACGCTCACTCCAATGATTTTATCTGTGTCATTGCTATAAAGTAATTTTACAACTTTTGAATAGTTAGCAATCAATGCACCTAATTCATTGGCTTTTTTCATAGTTTCTAGTGTTAAACGGCTATCATCTGTTCGATACTCTACATAAACACCCGTTCCTTTTAAGCCATCTGCTTTTAAATAGGGTTCTCGTAACAGTGAGGCATCTTTATCTAACATAAATTTACGCTCTTCTTTTTTTACTCGAGCCAAACGGTCATACATATCTAGCCCAATTGATGTACTAAATGAGCCAAACGTTCCACCTTTGTAGAACGGCAATACCATTTTTAAAGGAGTTGTCACATGAGGAGCATTTTCATAAACAATCGCACGCTCTTGTCCAACTTCTGCTACCGTTTTCACATCCATTTGTGCTAAATATCTTAATCCACCATGAACTAGTTTTGTCGAACGACTACTTGTCCCTGATGCAAAATCACGCATTTCAACGACACCAACATTTAGGCCACGAGTAACCGCATCTAACGTAATACCTGCTCCTGTGATACCGCCACCTATTACCAAAATATCCAATTCTTCCTCAGACATTCTTTTTAGATTATCTACTCTTTTTTGATTTGAAAATAACACATAAATCCCTCCTATAAAAATATATATTGCTAATTTATAATAATTACATTTTAACACAATTAGAGGTATATGGGTATCTATACCACTCATAAACAGAATTTTATTTGACTCTTTATCAATAAAATGTGTAAAAAATTAACTTTTGTTTATATAAACTCCTTATTAATTAGATACTACTCTTTTTTTATTAAAACACTCAAAATCATCCATTTATTTAGTAACGTAACCATCTCCATTCTTCTCATTAAGTTTACCATATTTAAAGATGTTTGCGTTCTCACACGACTTATTGTCTTATTTTCCAAAAAAAAGAAGCGGTAGTCGCTTCTTTTTTTAGACTTTATTTTTTAGTTTGCTCTTCAATTAATTGAGCTGACTCTTCAATCGAACGATTTTTTACATTCACAATCGTTGCCCCTAATGAGGTATATAAATCATGAGCATATTTTAATTCGTCTTTTATTCTATCTAATGACACATAGGATGAGCTGCCATTTAATCCTAAAGAATCCAGTCTAGATTGTCTGACATTCATAATGTAATCTGGATCAGCTGTCAACCCAACAATACGTTTTGGATCGATTTGAAATAGCTCTTTTGGAACTGGAACTTCTGGTATCAAAGGTAAGTTAGCAATTTTATATGACTTATTGGCTAAATACATACTTAATGGTGTTTTTGACGTTCTCGATACCCCTAAAATAACCAAATCAGCCTTAGAAAATCCTTTTGGGTCTTTTCCATCATCGTATCTAACTGCAAACTCAATGGCTTCCACCCGATTAAAATAATCTTGGTCCAAATGATACAAGGACCCACTTTCTCCTGTCGGTTCTTGCCTGGTTCTTTCAGATACGATGCTAATTAACGGTGACATATAATCCACATACTCTAGTCCCGTTCGGCTTGAGAAATTTGCGCAAACATCGTTTAGCTTTTTATCTACCAATGTCGTCACAACAATTGCCTTTTCTTGTAGAGCATCAGACAAAATAGATGTCAAAACTTCTTCTGAATCTACAAACGGAAACTTCTTAATCTCATAATCTTCTAAATTTGGAAATTGAACCAGCACAGCATTAATCACACGTTGAGCTGTTTCTCCTATTGAATCTGATACGACAAATAGTTTTAATTGTTTGTATTGACGTTCTCTTAATTTTTGCATAATTTACCTCTCACTTCCCATTTGTATAAAGTGTTGCACTATTCTTGTTTTAGATAGTTTACCAACCACCATTTTGGACCCTTTGTCTTCCACAACTGGTAAGGAATCCACTTCATGTTTCGCTAATAATTTACCTGCTTCTAAAACGCTCATCTCTGGATAGGCGACGACTATATTGGGCATTCGAGTCATAATGACTGCAACAGCAATATCGTTATCTTGATTATTTAGTAAACTACGCAATAAATCTTTTCTAGAAACAAGTCCCACTAGCTCTCCTGTGACTTCATCCGATACATACAATGAGCCACTATCATACATAAACAATGAGGTTGTTGCATCTCTTATACTTGTGTTTGGAAACACCATGATAGGTGGGCCCATGAGTTCTGCAACTGTAACATGGAATAGTTCATCATGGAGTAATGGATCAAAAGACAAGCCAGAGTAAATATATCCCACTTTTGGTCTTGCATCCAAAATTCCAGTCATTGTTAACACAGCTAAGTCACTCCGTAAAGTCGGCTTAGTCAAGCCTAATTGCTCTGCTATTTTATCACCACTTATGGGTTCATGTTTTTTTACAATCTCGATGATTGTCTTTTGACGTTCGCTTAATTCCATGTTACCCCTCACCCCTTTTATTACTTATTATGTTTAATCGCACTTTGAGCAGCTGCTATGTAAGCCACTGGTAATCTAAATGGTGAACATGATACATAATCCAATCCTAGTTCGTCAAAGAATTCAATAGAGGCTGGATCACCACCGAGCTCTCCACACACACCAATCTTCATCTCTGGTTTCACTGTACGTGCTTTTTCAACAGCTGTTTTGATCAAACTTCCCACTCCATCAACATCTAATGTTTGGAATGGATCAATTGGTAAAATGCCATCTGCTACATACTGATTAATGTATTTCGCTGCATCATCACGTGAAAACCCATATGTCATTTGAGTTAAATCATTCGTACCAAAACTAAAGAAGGCTGCTTCTTTTGCTAAATCATCTGCGATTAGACACGCTCTTGGTAGTTCAATCATTGTTCCTACAGAGTACGATAACTCCATCTTTTCTTCTTCTAGAATCTGATCAATGTATGCTACGACTTTATCTTTTAGAATCGTCAACTCCGCTTCCATTCCCACTAATGGTATCATAATTTCAGGTGCTACGTCTAACCCAGTATCACGTTTTAACGCAATCGCACTTCGAATAATTGCTTCACTTTGCATTAAGTACAATTCAGGATAAGTAATCGCTAAACGACACCCTCTATGCCCTAACATTGGGTTGATTTCATGTAACTCTGAAATACGACGTGTTAACACATCCTCAGCAATTCCTAGCTCTTTTGCTACACGACTAACGTCCTGTGCTTTGGACGGAACAAATTCATGTAATGGTGGATCTAGTAGACGAATAACGGCCGGTTTATCTCCAACTGTCGCAAAGATTTCTTTAAAATCATTGATTTGATACTCTAAAATTGTTTTTAGAGCGTCTTCTCTAGACACGTAACTATCAGATAAGATGAAACGTCTCATTTCAATTAAGCGTTCTGCCGCAAAGAACATATGCTCTGTACGAACCAGACCGATACCTGACGCTTTAAACGCCATTCCTGTTTGAATATCGGACACTGTCTCAGCATTCATTCTAATGTTTAGGCGACTTAATTCTTGTGCCCATTCCATCACTTTTTCAAAGTACTCATTGCCATCGGTCATCGTTAATGGAACTTCTCCCAAATAAATATCGCCATTTGTTCCATCTACAGAGATAACATCACCTTCTACCAATTGTCCGCCATTGTATGTGACAGTCTTCATGAACTCGTCTATCTCTAACTCATTACAGCCGGCCACACAGCATGTTCCCATCCCTCTAGCAACCACAGCAGCATGTGACGTCATACCTCCACGACTAGTCACAATCGCTTTAGAAACAATCATGCCTTCAATATCTTCAGGGGACGTTTCATGTCTAACAAGTATGACGTACTCACCTTGATCTGACCATTCTTTTGCTTTCTCAGCATCAAAACAAATACGACCTGTTGCTGAGCCTGGACTTGCTGGCAATCCAACATTTGACACCAGCTCAGCCTCTTTTAACGCTTCTTCCACAAATACAGGATGTAGCAATTGATTGACTGATTGTGGATCAATTTTCATCAAAGCCTCTTCTTTTGTCAGTAAACCTTCCTCTACTAATTCTACAGCTATTTTAAAGGCGGCATGTGCAGTTCTTTTACCATTTCTCGTTTGTAACAAATACAATTTTTTATTTTCAATAGTAAACTCGATATCTTGCATATCCCCGTAATGAGTTTCAAGTAACTCAGCCATTTGCTCAAATTCGTGATAAATCTCTGGCATTGCGTCTTTCAATTCTTGTATTGGAGAGGGCGTTCTAATTCCAGCTACTACGTCTTCCCCTTGTGCATTGATTAAGTACTCACCAAATAACTTGTTTTCTCCTGTTGATGGGTTTCTTGTAAATGCTACACCTGTTCCACTATTAGTTCCACTATTTCCAAATACCATTAATTGAATATTAACCGCTGTGCCCAAGTCGTCTGAAATGTGATGTAATTTTCTATAAATTTTAGCACGGTCATTGTTCCATGAACGAAAGACTGCTTCAATGGCATCATAAAGTTGTACTTCTGGGTCTTGAGGAAATTCTTGCTTTTTAATCTCCAAGTAAATCCCTTTGAAGGCATCAACAATTTCTTTTAACTGATCTGCTGTCAAGTCAGCATCTAACTTAACATGATGTTTGCGTTTGTAAAACTCTAAATAGTTTTCAAAATGTCTTGATTCGATACCATAAACAACATCTCCAAACATTTGTAACAAACGTCTGTAACAGTCATAGGCAAACGACGCATCATTAGTCATTGTTGCTAATTTTTCAACATTTTCATCATTTAGTCCTAAATTTAAAACCGTATCCATCATACCTGGCATTGAAAATTTAGAGCCACTACGTACTGACAATAGCATTAAGTTGTCATCAGAACTAAAACTTTTTCCTGATTCTTTTTCTAATGCATGCATATGAGAGTCGATTGATGTTTTTAATTCTTCACTCAATTGATTCCCTTTTGCTAAGTATTCCATGCAAGCTTCTGTTGTGATGGTAAATCCCGAAGGAACTGGTAATCCCAAACGTGTCATTTCTGCAATATTAGCACCCTTACCTCCTAATATTGCTCTCATTTCTGAATTTCCTTCTTTGAAGCTGTATACTTGTTTTGTCATGAGTTAACCTCCAAATGTTTTATATGATCTGTATCGATTATATATGACGTATTATATAAATGCAATAGGACGTATTATATAAATGCAATAGGACGTATTAAAAAAAGAATCATACATGTTCCTCCCATGTATGATTCTTTCTGTTTAATTATGACACAAACTTATTCGTTTCAATGTTGAAAACTTTAGTAGCTAACCCTTCATAGAACTCTTCCTCATGTGAAACAAGTAAAATAGTTCCTTTAAAATCTAACAACGATTTTTTTAAAGATTCTTTAGACTGTTGATCCAAATGGTTTGTAGGTTCATCTAAAATGAGCAAGTTACTCGGTAACAAGGTTAAGCCACATAGCTTCACTTTCGTTTGTTCTCCACCACTTAACTGAGATAATGCTTTCGTCACGTTATCATCTACGATTCCACTACGAGACAAATACCGTCTCACTTCTTTATTGTTTAATTTAGGATAAGCGGCTTTTAACCAATCAAAAGCAGATTGATTCGGATGTTCCCAGTCTAAATCTTGTGAAAAATAATTAATTTTAGTTTCCCTAGACATGTCTGTTTCCCCAGATAGGCTTGGAATAAGACCTATTAATGTTTTCAATAGTGTTGACTTACCAATCCCGTTAAATCCCTTAATTGCGATTTTTTCACCATTTTGGATAGACAAGTTCAGCTTTGGTAACAATGGTTTGGAGTACCCTATCTCTAAATTTTGTGCTTCAATCACCATATTTGAATGTGACGCACTATATGGAAAATGAAAATGTCCTGGTTTTGAATCCGTTGGCGGGGTCAATCGATCAATCTTATTCAACCGTTTCTCACGACTTTTAGCCATTGTTGAACGGCTACCAGCTTTATACTTTCTCACATACGTTTCTAGTTTATCAATTTCTTTCTGTTGTTTTTCATACTCTCGTATATAATGCTCCGCTTGGGCTTCTTTTTGTTTCATGGCAACAGTCAGATTCCCCATATACTTTGTAATACGTTGATACTCTATATCACAAATACACGTTGTTATACTATTTAAAAACTCTCTATCATGAGAAATAACAATAAAACTATTGTCCAATTGATTTAGGTAGGTGGCCAACCAGTCAATATGTTGTACATCCAAATAGTTTGTCGGCTCGTCCAATAAAAACACATCTGACGTTTCCAACAGTAATTTGGCTAATGAGACTTTTGAGCGTTGCCCTCCACTTAACTCACTCACTCTCTTATCCAGTCCAATTGCATTGAGACCTAGTCCAAAGGCAACTTTTTCAATCTCAGATTCTATGCCGTAAAAATTATGTTTTTCTAATTTATCTTGGTATTGACCTATTTTTTCCAATAACTCGTCTTCATATGTTTCAGCGTATTCTTCATACATCTGTTGAATGTCATCGCTCATTTGATACAACTGGTCAAAAGCTTTTTTTAAATAATCGAAGATTGTTTCTTCTTCTGTATAAGTAAGTTGTTGTTCTAGATAAGACACCGTAATATTATTTTGCCAAATCACTTCACCACTATCTGGTATAACATCTCCTCGGATTATTTTTAATAGAGTGGATTTGCCAGCACCATTTTTTCCTGTTAATCCCAGATGCTCTCCTTTATTTAATCTAAGTGATCCATCTGTATATAACACTTTATCTGGTAATTCATAATTTAATTCATTGATTGTTAATAAACTCATTTCTACTCCAACTTTCTTAAATCAAAAGAGGCACCCTATCAAGGGCTGCCTCCTGATTCATTCTATCTATCAATGCTTCATTCACACATTGACTAACGGTTCATCGCCTGATTAAACTCTTTTTAATCGCCTTTGTTTATAGTCACAAGAAATATAACACACTGTATGAATGTTGTAAACTGTAGCAGTCTAAATATTATTTTTATGAGAATCTGAAATCTATGTGTTGCCACTTTTTATTAAATAAGTTAGTATGACATCTTGGAGGGATAAATATGATTCAAAAATTAAACAGTCGATTTGGTAAACGTCCAGTCGATATCGCCTTGATTACACTAGGTTCCATTATCCTAGGTGCAGGGTTTAATGCTTTTTTACTGCCTAATAGAATTGTGTCTGGAGGCATCAATGGGTTAACGATTATTTTACATGAACTTTTTAACCTATCACCCAGCCTTATTTTATATGCTGTAAACGGTGTGTTACTAATTCTATGCTATGTTTTACTTGGAAAAGCAGTACTAATGAAAAGTATTTTGGGGAGTTTACTGGTGCCATTCTTTATTTCACTTTTTCACAGTATGGGACCAGCAACACATGATCCAATACTTGCATCTATATTTGGTGGGGTATCCATTGGACTTGGTGTAGGATTAGTCTTTTTAGGAAATGGTTCAACAGGTGGCACAACATTAATTTCACTAATTATTCAAAAATACACACAATTAAAGCTAAGTATTCTTTTAGCTGTTTGTGACGGATTAGTTATTTTAAGTGCTCTTTTTGTTTTTGATATTCAAACGGTTTTATATGCTCTTATTTCTTTATTCTTAACCAGTCGCATGGTTGATTTAGTCCAAGTCGGACCTGATTTATCTAAAAACCTATTTATTATTTCAAATCAGTACGATCAAATTCGAGTAAAACTCGTACAAGAATTGGGCTATGGTGTAACCTTTGTTCCTATTGAAGGTGGCTTAAATCAAGATTACAAAAAAATGATTATGGCTGTTATACGTGAAGAACAATTTATCGACATCAAGCAAGAAATTTTAGACATTGATCCTGAAGCGTTTATCGTTATTACAAGTGCAAACGAAGTAGTTGGTAAAGGTTTCACTATTTTTGAATAATTAGTAATAAAAACAGATAACATCTTAGGATGCTATCTGTTTTTTTATCGATTATCTAAGAGAATATGGGTCATTTTTTTACTCCATAAAACAATGGATAAGCTATTAATGATGGTAAGCAATTCACTGTGAATTGCTTTTGTTTCTTTGGCTTCCCTTCCATAGCGAATTTGTAGGAATAACTCTGTGTGCCAACTTGTCTCGCTTTCATTAGTGCTTGACCACTCACTACAAAACTGCCAGAAAAAACCCTGTCTCTTTCCAATTTTATAATGAGATCTGATTCCCCAGTTAGCTGAGACTCATCATACTCTATACCTTCTGTTTCAATCACGATACCATCCACAACAATTTGCTGACCTCTTCTAATCACAATTAACTCGTCTTTAACCACTTCATTTTGAGGTATTGTCATAGTTTTATAATCTCGAACTACTGTCACTTGTGATTCATTCAGTATACTTAGCGTATCTATTTGTTTTTTGGCTTTTATTTCTTGGTAGATACCTATCGATGTATTGGTGACAATCACACCTAAAAAACAAATTTTTATAGCTACCCATGTAGATAATAAATGAAGCTATAATCAAATTAATGACATTAAAAAATGTAAGGCTATTTTCCATAAAAATTTGTTTTATATGACGTATGGTAGTTGGAATAGATAGATTGATTCACATCTTATCCGGCCACTCTTGACACCACTTCTTCACTGGTTAGTCCTGGATGATTTTTGTATGCCACGTTGCTCTTCCCCCTAACTTTAACTTATCTCATATAAATTAAAATCTCCTGGCAAATCAGGCACATCCACTTGCTTGACCGTTCCTTTGTAGGTGAAGCCTACGTTTAGATAAAGTTGATTCAACATCCTCTTTGAGGACATGCAATCAAGTCTAATACTTTTGCACTCCCTCTTTGCCAATTCAATCAGTTCCTCTAAAAATGACACAGCAAGTCCTCTTCCAGTATATCCATCTCCCAATGCCAGTTTATGTAAATAATAGGTATCCACTTGTTTATCCCATAAGGTTTTGTCCCACTCTCTACGTCCTTTATACAAATAAACCATCCCTGCTACTGACTCATCTACCTCATAGACATAAACTTCTTTTTCACGAATATGATGCTTTAGTGTTTCTTGCTCTTCGTTATGCAAAATAGTTGACCACTGATTAGAATTTTTTTGCTTTATCCGCATCGCAGCTTGCTTTAACAAGATGTCTAAATGACTAAAATCAGCCATTGTTGCTAATCTAATCCCCATCGTTCATCTCCCCTTTTTTAGTCCAGTGTATAAAAAAAGATGATGGCATTAAGAAAAAAGTTAGGTTTTCATCTAACTCTTCGATGTCATCATCACTACTATCCTTATTTATTCATCACTATTTGAGTCATTCGTTGAATACTAAATGAAATATCATCTGTTGATTGGTCTTGTTTTTCTTCAGATTTATTAAACATATCAGCATTAACAGTTGCTGCATCAACATCAATTGAATCAACCATTTCTTGGCATCCAGACACATAATTTTCAAATGATTTTTCTAATTTCTTATGAATTCCCATAACTTTTACAGGTGCTTTTAGATCATTAAGTTGAGATAACATTTCTGCATAGTTTTTTGTTCCACTTGCAAAAAGATCTTGAATCTCTTTTAATTGTTCACTCGTTAAATCAGCTAATGTATTAGTATCAATCGCATGTCTTACGATTTCATATGATGGGTTCATCTCTTCTCCGACTTTTTCAGAGTTAGTCACAATATCATTTATTTTTTGGATATAAAATCCAAGATTTGGTTTTTTCAATCTAATCCCTCTTTCTATTCCACTATATGTTATTAATTGTACCCTTTTTACGAAGAAATTTAAAGGTTTTTGTAAGAGTTCTAATCAATTCATTCACTTAATCCTTTCTTTTATCCATTATATGACACTTTATTTGCGAAATATTTCACTTTTATCTCAAATAACCTAATTAAATAACTTGAAGTGTCTAATTAATCTACTAACTTTTTTATTTTTTTCATCTAGATAAAAAAAGACACCATGATATTCATGGCATCTTATCTGTTATTTATAAAGTGTTTTTCGTTGAATTAATTTAACTATCTCTACAATAGGGATAATCGAAATGGATGCACCAAATACGACTGCCCATTGGTGTAAATCAAGATGAGCAACACTGAATAAATCATTGAACCCTGGAATAACAATCGTTGAGGCCAATAATACAAAGGATAACAATATAGCATAATTAAAAACTCTATTTTTAAACAGTCCTACTTTGAAAACTGATTCATGAACAGACTTAACATTAAAGGCATGGAACAGCTGAATTAAACCTAATGTCGCGTAAGACATTGTTAATGCATCAGCATGAACTGCTTCCCGTCCTGTGTGCACTGGGTACATAATAGCAAAAAAGTACACGCCTAATGTAATAGCTGTTTCAAGAATACCTTGATAAATGATACTACTCATGACCCCACCAGAGAAGAAATCAGAATCTCTTCCACGCGGTTTATTTTTCATGACGTTTTTCTCTGCTGGTTCTAATCCTAATGCAATAGCAGGGAATGTATCTGTTACAACATTAATCCATAATAAATGGACTGGAAGTAGTGTATCCCAACCAACAACTGTTGCAATAAATAAAGTTAATACTTCACCTAAGTTAGCTGCTAATAAATATTGAATTGTTTTTTGTATATTTGAAAAAACTTTACGTCCCTCTTCAACTGCCACAATAATGGTTGAGAAGTTATCATCAGCAAGAACCATATCGCTTGCACCTTTTGATACTTCTGTCCCAGTAATCCCCATACCAATTCCAATATCAGCTGTTTTAAGTGCTGGTGCATCGTTTACACCATCACCTGTCATGGCAACCACTTTTCCGTCTTTTTGCCATGCTTTGACGATTCTTACTTTATGTTCTGGTGACACACGAGCATAGACTGAATAATGTTCAATACTACGAGCTAAATCTTCATCACTCATCTCATTCAACTCACCACCTGTGATGACAGAATCATGTTGCCCTTCTGAAATGATACCCAATCTAATAGCAATTGCTTCTGCAGTATCGCGATGATCACCTGTAATCATGATTGGTCGAATACCCGCTTCTTTAGCAACTTTCACAGCTTCTGCTGCTTCTTTACGCTCTGGATCAATCATTCCAATCAAACCGGAGAAAATCAAATCCGTTTCAACATGTTGAGACACTAACTCTGTTGGAATCTCATCAACCACTTTATATGCCATAGCAAGTACACGTAATGCTTGTTTGGCAAGAGTTGTATTCGTATTTAAAATCAGTTCTTTTTCTGTTGCATCCATTGGTTTAATATCACCATTTACATCATAAGACACGCAACGTTTTAATAACTCATCTGGTGCCCCTTTTATGGCTACAAAATATTGGCCGTTCTCCATTTTATGGAACGTAGACATCAGCTTTCTCTCAGAATCAAATGGTACTTCCGCTAAACGTGGTTGATTCGCTAATTGCTCTTGTACATTAAAATCATGGTCTAACCCATATTGTATCAAGGCTGTTTCTGTTGGATCTCCAATTAAAGTCCCATCATCTGATAGTTTTGTGTCATTACAATACGTCATAATTTTCAACGTCTTATTTCCTTCTGGTAATTCAGCACTCGCTTCGTGAATCTCATTATTTGTAAATACGGCTTCAACTGTCATTTGATTCAATGTCAATGTCCCTGTCTTATCCGAACAAATAATATCAGTACTACCAAGCGTTTCAACCGCTGGTAATTTTCTAACTAATGCATTTCGTTTCGCCATTTTTTGTGTGCCTAACGCTAAAATAATTGTCACAATAGCTGGTAGTCCTTCTGGAATAGCTGCAACAGCTAAAGACACAGACGTTAACAACATTTCAATCCACGTGCTGTCTCCGCGTAGCATACCAATTCCAAACATAATGACACAAATCGCTAAGATAGCGACAGTTAATGTTTTTCCCAATTTGTTTAAATTTTCTTTTAATGGCGTGTTGGTTTCATCTGCTTGAGCTAACATATTAGCAATCTTACCAACCTCAGTATTCATACCTGTTCCAACAACAACTCCAACACCACGACCGTACGTTACATTACTGTTCATGTACCCCATATTAATACGGTCGCCAATCCCAATATCCTCTTTGTCTAACACGGTTAATTCTTTTTCAACAGGAACAGACTCTCCTGTCAATGCTGCTTCTTCAATTTTTAACGATGCTGCCTCAATAAGCCTTAAGTCTGCAGGTACCACATCTCCCGCTTCCAATAAGACGATATCTCCTGGTACTAACTCATTACTCTTAATTGTTTTAGTCGTATTGTCTCGTCTAACATTTGCATTTGGCGTTGACATATCTTTTAATGCCTCAATGGCTTCTTCTGCCTTTGCTTCTTGGATTACACCAAAGACGGCCATAATCAATACTACAACAACAATCATAATGGCCTCAACTTTATCTCCCATCATGAAAGAAACAAGTGCAGCAACTAATAATATCACAATCATAAAGTCTTTAAATTGATCAGAAAACTTGCTTAACCAACTCTTTTTCTTGCCTTCATCTAACTGATTGTGACCATACTCTCTAATCCTTTTTTCTACTTCTTTACTAGATAAGCCGTTTTCACTTGATTCAAGCTTTTCTAATACCTGCTTCTCGTCTTCCACATAGAATGCATCATTTAACTGCTTTTTTCTTTGTTCTGACATTTTTCTTCCTCCTTACTTTTTTTGGCGGTAAGTAAACTCAATCAAAAAAAGAGACTTACGTATGCCATTAACATACATAAGTCTCACTATTTAAGACAACACCAGGAAATGCATTATTTCTGTATTGGTGATGCTGCCACAGTTAAAAACTGCCAGTTACTCCCTTATGACTAATTCACTTAAAATTATATCATTTTAATAAAGTCTTCTCAATTATTATCTCTTATTCCTGTCTATTTTTTCCAATCATTTTTATGTTCAGTTTGTTCCATTCCTTGTATGAATCGTTGTCTAATCAACGGATACTCTACTGCCATTGATTCAATAAGACGCTTCATATCCTCACGCTTTGTTTTTTTATCCACTGGACATGGATTAAAAATAACTGGTACATGCTGCGCTGACACCAATTGTTTGATATTTTTTTCTTCTAAATAAATCATTGGTCGAATTAATGTAACGTTCGTTTGAGACAAATATGTCGTAGGCTCAAATGACTCCATGCGACCATGAAATAAAAAGTTCATAAAATAGGTTTCAATTGCATCATCTAAATGATGTCCTAGCGCTACTTTTGTACAGCCTAAATCTGCAGCACGCTTATATAAAGACCCTCTTCTCATTTTTGCACAAAGTGAGCATGGATTTTTTTCCTCTTTTATCTCAAAAACTACTTTAGCAATCTTAGTTGAAACCACATCTAATATGTATCCTTTAGACTCTACTAATTCTTTCATGGGTGTTAAATCCATATCAAATCCCATATCTAAAGAAATCGGGACGATTTCAAACTCATATCCTAAACGTTTTTGCTTTGAAATGACATCCAATAGTAAAAATAGTAGTGTACTATCTTTTCCACCGCTCATACCAATCGCCACTTTTTCACCTGGGGCAATCATATCATATTGCCCGATTGCTTTTAATATAGGATTAAAGTATTTTTTATTTTGACTTTTATTCGTGTTCATACATCACCTCGTTAACGGCCATCTTCAAACATCTTGAGACTATATTTTTCTCCAGATATTAGGTCATATTGAATCAGCCTATACGTATCAAATATCTTTTGTTCTTGCTCTGTTAATGCCACCGTTTCTTTCCATTCGTTCTGATAGTAGTAACGATTTTGTTCAAATGCTGGTAAAAATTGGTACATATCCGTCAACAACTCTGTAAATCCTGTCGTCTTTATACCGTTAGTCTGAGCAATTTCTGACGGAAAATAAAAAGGACTCATGATTTGTGACGATTCTTTTTTTGATGTGCGTGTGTCATAAATTAAAAATTCTGTTAAATGAGCTGTTACATCTTTATTTTTCTTGAGAATATCATCAGGATAAATAGACGGTAAATGATCTCCCCAAAACACAAATTTTGTCGGTCTATCTAATTGATTTAACCTCATCACAAATCGCTTCAAAGAATCTGATGTATAAGCAATATCTTGGGCATAATTTTGAATGCTTTTATTCTCTTCCATATTCACCAAACTATATGGGGAATCCGTGTATTTCGTGTTATAAGGCATATGAGTCTGCATCGTGACAAGATGGACAAACTGTGGTTGACTGCTGTCATTTAAAATATCCAATAAAGTACGAAACGCTGATTCATCAGAGATAAAGCCATTTTTTGATAGCTTCTCTTTATATGTCATTGTAGTTTCATCTAAAAAGGTATCAAATCCAAATGTTTGATACACATCTTTACGTTTATACATCGATGTATTGTAAGGATGTATGGCAGTTGTTTCATATCCTTGCTTTTTCAAATTGGATACCACTGATGGAAATGTGGATTGTTTTGGTAGCATCATCGTATATGGCGTTGTCATTTGGGAGTTCAATAGTGCCATAGACATACCGGTAAGTGCCTCAAACTCAATATTAGCTGTGCCTCCTCCGTAATTTTGAGAGAGCATTTGACCACTCTTAACAGACTTTTCAGCGACTTCTTTATACGATGACAAAGGATCTTTCGCCAATTCTATACCATTCAAATGAGTGGGATCAGAAAAGCTTTCAGACATAATGTAGACAATATTAGGTTGTTCTTCTGTCTCTTTTTTTCTATTAACATCTATTGCTCGCTTTTCATAATCGGTTACAATATCATCTATCTTTTGCTTAGAATATCCTAAAGGTTTATCCATTCCCTCTACTTTTAGATTAAATAAAAAACCACCCATAAATCCTGTATTATAATAATTCATTTTTTGACTATATGAAATCCACAACGCGGTACGGTCAAAGGATTGACGTAATAGATTATTGGGACGATTAAACTGACCAACATATCCTAGTAAGCCAATTGTTGCGACTAAGGTGATAACCCTATATCTCTGCTGTTTCTTCGGCAAATGAATGGAATGATACATGCTATAGGCTAACCAAGCAATCATTGTACACATCAAGAGTAAACTAAAAACAAATAAAGGTGTTCCCAATATATCTTTTAGCATTGTCCATTGAACCAACATTTTTAAATCATCCGGATAAATAGGTTCCATTCGGTAAGACATTTTCATATAATTAGCAATTCCAAGGAACACAATGCTCACTACATAAAAAAGTGTACCTACTAAAAATGAGCCTGACAACGATACCATAAACCCATTGACTATCAATAAGACCAGGCTTCCTAATAAAAATTTTTCTGTATGCCAAGAAAAAGCAAATTTTGTAGCTAAATCAAAAGACCCCTCATTTTGACTTAATTGTAAGTAATAATTACTTATAAGAACTATTGCTAGACTAAGCAGTACTTTTACATAGCCTTTTAACTGTATACGTGTTAAGTATTCCCTTATTTTTTGCACGATTTTCTATTATCCTACTTTCTAATTCTGAGTTTTCCAAAAAGTGTCCTCTTTTGTAATAGGTAGATGTCTCTTATGCTGGCCTTTTTTATACCAAGCTTCAATCGTTTTGGCATCCATCTCAGCCACTTTTTTCCCCTCTAAATAATCATCTATCGCTTCATACGTGACACCTAGCGCCACCTCATCAGCAATCATAGGTTTATGTTCCTCTAAATCAGCAGTCGGTACTTTTAAATATAGAGACGGATCTGCCCCCAGCTCCTGAAGCATGACTTTTCCTTGTCTCTTAGTAAGTCCAGATAATGGTAATATATCCGCAGCACCATCACCAAATTTTGTAAAAAATCCAGTTACATTTTCAGCAGCATGATCTGTTCCTATTACTGCTCCGCTGAATGCTCCAGCTACCGCATACTGCGTGACCATTCGCTCTCGAGCTTTTATATTTCCTTTATTAAAATCACTGATTTGAATACGAGTTGTCCGTTCTATCTCTTCTATTAGAACATCAACAGATGATTTGATATTCACAACATATTCTTTATCTGGCGAGATAAAATCAATGGCTTTTTTAGCATCATCTTCATCATTTTGAACCCCATAAGGCAAACGAATCCCTATAAATTGATACGTATTATCTCCTGTTTCTACTTTAATTTCATCGATTGCAAGTTGAGCTAGCTTTCCTGCCAGTGTAGAATCTTGTCCCCCACTTATGCCCAGTACCAGACTTTTAATAAAAGTATGAGCTTTCAAGTAATCCTTTAAAAAGTTAACTCTTTCTCTTATTTCATTTTCTGGAATGATTGATGACCTCACCTGTAATGTGTTTATAATATCTTGCTGCATTGGATGCATGTTCTCACTCCTTTATTATAGTCAATATTATATCATATTTGATTTTATTTCTTTCATAAATTGCTGACTGATTATTTATTTTTAATAACTATAAAAAAAGACATGCCATCATGGCATGTCTTAGGCACAGAATTACTCTGCAGCGTTTTCGTCTTTGAGACCGTATTTTTTGTTGAAACGATCCACACGTCCATCTGCTTGAGTGAACTTTTGACGTCCTGTATAGAATGGATGTGAGTCAGAAGTTGTTTCCACACGAATTACTGGGTATGTGTTACCATCTTCCCATTCGACAGTTTCTTCTGAGTGTTTTGTAGATCCAGATAAGAATTTGAACCCTGTAGTTGAGTCCATGAAAATTACTGGATGGTATTCTGGATGAATTCCTTGCTTCATGTTTTTCTCTCCTTTGCCCTGAATCATTTGCTGAGACAGAGTTTATTATACAACGTTACTATAGTAACATGACTTCTCTTGTTTGGCAATTTATTTTTTTGAAAATGAGACATCCTTAAATGAAGCAAAGAAATCATCATTGCTCTTTGATTTTTTAAGAAAATTCAACAATTGGTTCGTTGCTTCAATTGAATCGCCTTTCATATTGCGGCGTAATTTCCATATTTCTTCCAACTCATTCGGCGCCATAAGTAAATCCTCTTTACGTGTGCCAGATCGTTTGATATCAATTGCTGGAAAGACACGTCGTTCTGACAATTCACGAGATAGATGAAGTTCCATATTTCCAGTACCTTTAAATTCTTCATAAATAATATCATCCATACGACTTCCTGTATCTACTAAGGCAGTCGCAAGAATGGTTAAACTTCCGCCTTCTTCAATATTTCGAGCTGCTCCAAAAAAACGCTTTGGTTTATAAAAAGCAGCAGGATCTATTCCTCCACTTAATGTCCGTCCACTTGGTGGAATGACTAAGTTATAAGCACGTGCTAAACGAGTGATACTATCCATTAAGATAACCACATCACGCTTATCTTCTACGAGTCTTAACGCTCTTTCTAAAACTAATTCCGCTACACGTGTATGATTTTCTGGTAATTGATCAAAAGTTGATGATACAACCTCCCCATTTACACTTCTTTCAATATCTGTTACTTCTTCTGGGCGTTCATCAATTAACAATATAATCAACTCGACATCAGGATGGTTCTCACTGATGCCATTCGCTATTTCCTTAATGACACTTGTTTTACCGGCTTTTGGTGGTGCTACAATCAAACCTCTTTGACCAAATCCAACCGGTGAAAAAATATCAATCATTCGTGTGGATAAACGGCCTTTAGTCGTTTCTAGTTTTAATTTTTTATCTGGGTACAACGCCGTTAAAGCAGGAAAATGAGGACGCTCTTTGGCTTCTTCTGGATTTTTTCCATTCACTGATTCTACATGCATTAACCCATAATAACGTTCTGACTCTTTAGGTGGACGTGCTTTTCCAGCCACTCTATCCCCATTTCTTAGTCCAAACCGTCTAATTTGAGACGATGAAATATAAATATCCTCTTTGCTTGATGTATAATTAATCGGTCTTAAAAACCCATATCCATCTTGTGAGACGATATCTAATACGCCTTCCATCATGAAAAAACCTTGTTTTTCTGCTTGTGCTCTAATCACTGCTAAAGACAATTCTTTTTTATTCATTTGACTATAGTATGGGATTTTAAAATCTTTTGCATACGTATATATTTCTTTAAGGGTCTTGTTGTCCAATTCCCCCATTGTCAGATAATCTCGCATTTACGCCTCAACCTCTTTATTTGTCAACTCTTCCATATGAACATCTGCACCTAAATCTGTTAGTTTCTGAATAATATTGTCGTATCCTCTTAAAATGTTTTCAACATTTGTAATACTTGTTGTACCTTCAGCCATAATACCGGCAATCATCAAACAAGCACCTGCTCGCAAATCACTCGCTACAACATCCGCTCCTTGCAATTGAAGGTCTGGTGTACCGTTAATAACAATCATGCTTCCTTCTACACTTGCTTTAGCTCCCATGCGTACCAACTCCGGAATATGATTAACTCGTTTTTCATAAATCGTATCAGTAACAATACTATTGCCACTTGCTAACATCAACAATGGTGTTAACGGTTGTTGTAAATCCGTTGCAAATCCTGGGTAAGGAACAGTTGTGACATTAATGGGTTTTAAATCAGTTGATGGATTCACCGTAATGGAATCTTCCTCAATTAACATATTTACTCCCATTTCATCTAATTTTGAAATAAAACTTTCTAGATGCTCATAAATCACATTTTGTACCTTAATTCCATCACCATAAGCTGCTGCTAAAGCTAAATAAGTTCCTGCTTCTATTCTATCCGGAATGATAGAGTGACGGCAACCGTGTAATTCTTTCACACCATCGATACGAATTTCATTTGTACCAGCCCCACGAATTTTAGCTCCCATATTATTTAACAATGTTGCTACATCTATAATTTCTGGCTCACGGGCAGCATTCTCGATTACTGTACGACCCTCTGCTTTAACTGCAGCAAGCATCACATTAATTGTTGCGCCGATTGATACCATATCCATATAGATACGTGTCCCGTGTAGGCCCTCTTCTGATTTTAGATACGTTGCCCCATGCTCCGTTGTCACATCTGCTCCTAGGGCCTCAAACCCTTTAATATGTAAATCAATCGGACGTGGACCCAAGTAACAGCCACCAGGTAAACCAACAACGCCTTCACCAAATTTTCCTAAAAGTGCACCCATAAAATAATATGATGCTCTTAAACTATTTATTTTACCACTTGGCATTGGTATAGATACCATATCTGTTGGATCAATTACCATACGGTTGTTCTCAAAACTAACTTGAACCCCCATCAACTCTAAAATTTCCATTAATGAATGAACATCTTGAATATCTGGCACACCTTCAAGTATAACTGGAGAATCAGCTAGTATTGCTGCTGGAATAAGTGCCACTGCACTATTCTTAGCACCACTGATTGTTACTTCACCTTTTAATTTTTTTCCGCCATTTATTATCATTTTTTTCATCGTTTATTAATATCCTCACTTTGCCCTTGAAAAAAGCTGCTTAAAGAAGCAGCTCATTTTATTATCTATCAATTATTATTTTTAATCTTAACATTGATATTCTACCATATATTGTATAGTAAAAAAAGATTTACACTTAGCTTCTTAAGATATAAATAAAAAAAGCAATTGAAGCGAACGCTTCAATTGCTTTTGTAGTCAGAAATTTAATTATGCTTTACCTTTTGAACCGAACCATTCAATACGTTCTTTCACCAATTCAACAACTGCAGTTGTACCAGGTGCTAATAATTTACGAGGGTCAAATCCTTTTCCTTCAAGATCTTTTCCTTCTTCAATATATTTACGTGTTGCAGCTGCAAATACTTCTTGACATTCAGTGTTAACGTTAATTTTTGATACACCATGAGAAATAGCTTTTTGTACTTGGTCTAATGGAATACCAGAACCACCATGCAATACTAATGGTTTGCCATCAGTTACATTAGCAATAGCTTCTAATGTTTCAAAGCTTAAGCCTGTCCAATTTTCAGGGTAAGAACCATGAATGTTACCAATTCCTGCTGCAAGGAAATCAATTCCTGTATCAGACATTAATTTACACTCAGCTGGATCAGCTAGTTCACCAGAACCAATAATTCCGTCTTCTTCTCCACCGATGCTTCCAACTTCACATTCTACTGAAACGCCTTTAGCATGTGCTGTTGCAACAACTTCTTTTGCTTTTTCTAAGTTTTCATCAAATGGTAAGTGAGATCCATCAAACATTACTGAAGTGTATCCTACTTCGATACATTTCAAAGCATCTTCGTATTCACCGTGATCTAAATGTAAAGCTACAGGTACTGTAATACCCATTGAGTCGATTAAGTCTTTAACTAAGTCATAACATAATTGGTAACCGCCCATATATTTGGCTGCTCCCATAGATGTTTGAATCATTACTGGAGAATTAGATTCTTGTGCACCTTGTAAAATAGCTTTTGTCCACTCTAGGTTGTTTGTATTAAATGCACCTACTGCGTATTGACCTTCTCTAGCTTTTTTTAACATTTCTGTTGCTGATACTAATGCCATAATTAATTTCCTCCTAAATTTGAGTAACAATTTTGTTAAGATGTAACTTAACTAACACCGTTATTTTAACAGAGTTTTCCTTTTTTTACTAGTCATATCATTCTTTTTCCTTATTTTTCAGAAAACAAAATCTTGTTTCATTCTTATTTTTTTATTCTTAGTATAATCCAAATCCTTGGTCGCTCGTATCAATATAAATATTTTTTGTTTGGCTATATGCATCTAACATCGACTTATGGGTTTCGCGACCGATACCTGATTTTTTATACCCTCCAAATGGAGAGCCTGCTGGTATTTGATTATAAGTATTTACCCATACTCGGCCAGTTTCAACTTGACGACTGACTTTAAGCGCAGTGTTGATGTTTGTTGTCCAAACCCCTCCGCCTAGCCCGTAATCAGAGTCATTGGCTAACTCAATCACTTCTTCAATTGTTTTAAATTTGATCACAACAGCTACTGGACCAAATATTTCTTCACGTGCTACTTCCATATCATTCGTCACATCTGTTAATAACGTTGGCGCAATGTAGCAACCTTTTGCTAAAGGTCCCTCTAGCTTACAACCACCTGTTAACAGATTTGCTCCTTCAGCTTTCCCTTTTTCGACTGCTTCAAGAATTTGACCTACTTGACGTTCATTTACTTGAGCGCCCATTTGAGTCTCTTCTTTCCAAGACTCACCTACTACAACATCTTCAAATTTTTCTTTGAGTGCTCCAACAAATTTATCATAGATGCCTTCTTGTACAAAAATACGTGAGCCTGCACAACATACTTGTCCTTGATTAAATAAAATACCTAATTGAGCTCCCTCAACAGCCTTTTCAAATGGCATATCATCAAAGAAAATATTCGCTGATTTTCCACCTAATTCTAATGTTGCTGGAATTAATCTATTAGCAGCAGCATTCGCTACATTGTAACCAATCTCAGTTGACCCAGTAAATGCCAACTTATTAAACCCTTCATGATGTAACATGTATTCTCCAGATTTAGACCCTTTACCTGTGATAACATTCAAGACACCTTTAGGTAATAGAGGTCCAATTAATTTGGCCATTTCTAATAAACTTAAAGAAGTCGATGATGACGGGTGGATAACGATAGTATTCCCCGCCGCAAGAGCTGGTGCAATCTTCCAAGCTGCCATTAATATTGGGAAGTTCCAAGGAATAATTTGGCCTACAACTCCAATTGGTTCTCTTAAAATAATACTTAAGGTATTTTCATCAAACGCTTGTGCCGACCCTTCTTCACTTCGAATAACACCTGCAAAATATCTAAAATGATCTGCACTTAATGGTACATCAATCGCTTTTGTTTCACGAATTGGTTTCCCATTATCCATAGATTCAACCATCGCCAAATGCTCCATGTTTTCATCAATCACATCTGCAATTTTTAACAATAAGTTACTGCGATCTACAAGAGACCACTTTCTCCAATCTTTTAATGCTTCTTGAGCAGATTCAACTGCATCATCCACATCTGCATCAACCGCATCAACAAATGTTGCTAATTTTTCACCATTTGCAGGGGAGAAACTATCTATTTTATTTGTACCTTTTCCATCTGTCCATTCGCCGTTAATATATAATTTATATTGATTGTCTAACTTTACAAACTCTGTCATAACGAACCTCCTGTAGTATATTTTATATTTGGTATAGCTATAATTGTATGCGTTTTATTTTTTTTGTCAAGCATTCAACTCGTCATAAAAAAAAAGAACAAGTCCTAAGTAAGCCTTAGAACTTGTTACGTCAAGTTTGTGAAATATCAAAACATCTATTTACCCTTCGATTTTTGCGTGCTCTATTTCTTTTCCTAAAAAATAGGAAATAGCCGTTCGAATGACCACAATACCAGCAAGTATTAGAATATCTTCAACAGATGGATTCATAATTGTTTCGATAATATCTGATGCAATTAGAACCTCCAAACTTAATAATATATAAGAACCTAAATACATCTTGATAGCATTATTTTTTTGAGCAATTTCTTGTCGTCCACTACGACTCATTTCATTTCTAAAAAAATCAATCATCACTTTCACCACACCAAATAATAAAATCATCACCGAAAAACTATTTAATAGTAAGACAATAGAATCAACAATTTGAGTCAGCATAAGTATCTCCTTTTGTAATCAATAAAAAAAGAGCATCTCAATCGTATCAGATACCCTCTTATTTACCATATATTACTCTTCTTCTTCGTCCTCATCTTCGTATAGATCAACTTCATCAACAATCGAAAGACCATCTACTTCACCAACATTTTCGTCTTCTTCTACGTCATTGTCAGCACCAATTTCAGATAAATCAGTTGTATATTCTTTAATTTCTTTTGTTTCATCTTCTTCTTCATCATACAAGTCGTCTTCTTCTTCGTCTTGTAAATCAGAATCTTCTGGATCATCATCATTGTAATCAATTGCATCTGCATCCATATCTAAGAATGCATTTACTTTTTTACGCTTTTTACGTCTTGGACTATCATCTTCGTCCTCATCTACTCCGGAAACTTCTTCGTCGATTGAGTCAATTGGATACCAACCACGTAAGCCCCAGCGATTATCACCTAAAGAAATAAAACTACCATCAATGTTTAAATCTGTATAAAATTGTGGCAATACATCTCTAATTTCGCTATCTGCTTTTTCTAAATAATTTTGAATTTGATTTACTAGGTCAGAAAAATCCATAATATCCCCATGTTGTTCTAAAATAGCATGAGCTACTTCAATCATAGATAATTCATTTTTGTTCATACCTTCGAAAGCTTTAATTTCCAACTGGCACACGTCCTTTCACAGTCTACTCTTTATAATACAATACAACCCTACCTAATTGCAATTCAAATCTCGTATTTTCCCCATTTATACCGTGAAATTAACATTTAATTGATAATTCCCTAACTTTTCCTCTCCTCCATACAAATCATACTCAATTTTAACGTGTCCAGAGAATGGGTTATCTTTTAATCGAATATCACTATCTTTTGTATATGTCGCAATAGTCATCATTCCGTACGGTGTATTGTAACTTGTTTCTAATTTTTTTTGATACTCAAACATCAACTTCATTCTCACTTCTCCAGAACGGATTAACTGAACCACTCCATCTGGCATGAGTTTAATCGTAACAGGGACTGGCGTGTCGATTCCTTCCATCATTTCTTCATACCTTATATACAACACATCACCAATCTTTACTGTTTGTCCTTCTACCTCAACAAGATAGTCCAGTTCCTCATTGTTTTGATGCACCTTAGTCTGAACTTGAATCAGAACTGGTGTTGCTTTTCTTTCCTTCATGTTAACACCTCTACTTTTGTTTCCTCTATTTTCAATTGTTTTGTATCATTTGTCAAACTTTCACGTAACTCTTTTTCTTTTAGTCTTGTCTAGATATAGGTATAATAGAATTAATGAAAAAAGAGGAGTCACACATGATGATAAATAAAGAGGCAGTATTAGTTGATCACACACCATTAACACACAAGGAAAAATTTGATCCTTTTATCTATACAGATTTATTCGCCGCATTTTCGGGCAAACACAAACTAAACCTTTTCCATTTTTGGGAAATGGAAAAAGAAGTTGTTTTAGGCATGCAAGATACACGTGTCACCCATTTAAACAAAGGAGTCGATACCCTACACAATCATGGCTATGGTGTCGTTGTAAGAAATTCAGGCGGATTAGCCGTTATAGCAGATGAAGGTATTTTAAATCTTTCGGTGATTATTCCACAAGGAGAAGGTAAATATGCCTTTTCAATTGATGAAGGATATATCTTAATGAAACAATTAATCGAAGCGGCATTATCAGAGTATGCAGTTAAGATTGACGCACATGAAGTAAAAGATTCCTATTGCCCAGGGGATTTTGATTTAAGTATTAACGGGAAAAAAATAGCTGGTATCGCTCAACGTCGCATCAAAAATGGCATAGCTATCATGATTTACTTAAGTGTATCTGGAAATCAATCTCAGCGTGGAGAATTAGTAAGACAATTCTATCAAAAAAGTTTAGATGACGCATTTGGCATTCCCCCATTTCCACCAGTTAATCCAGACTCAATGACCACCTTATCAGATTGTCTTAATAGTTCTTTAACCGTTAAAGAGATGAAAGAAAAACTAGTAGCTGTTATCGAACAAACCTACACTGTACTACCTGCTGAATCGAATCCTTTAAAAGAGTACCTAGATTCAGAGAATTTCACATCAGATTATAAGAAACAACATCAACGCATGACACAACGAAATGACATATTATTCGATTTGGAGGAACAATAATGTACGCACAAGAAGAATTACCTATTGAAAAAGTCTTTCGAGATCCTATACATCATTATATCCATGTCGAACATCAAGTTATCTTAGACCTGATTAACGCCAAAGAATTTCAACGACTTAGACGTATCAAACAATTAGGAACAACGTCGTTTACCTTTCATGCGGCAGAGCATTCACGTTTCGGCCATTCATTAGGCGTCTATGAAATCACTCGTCGAATTTGTAATTTTTTTAATCGTAATTTTTCAATCGAGGCGTATCCAGAAGACGGTTGGGATGATAATGAACGTCTTGTCGCACTTTGCGCAGCACTCTTACATGACGTTGGGCATGGCCCTTATTCCCATACATTTGAGGGGATTTTTGATACTAATCATGAAGCCTTTACCGTTGATATTATCACCTCACACAAAACTGAAATTAATCAAATATTAAAACGCGTCTCGCCTACTTTTCCAGAACAAGTCGCCAGTGTGATTCGCAAAGACTATCCAAATCCACAAGTGGTGCAGCTTATATCTAGTCAAATAGATGCTGACAGAATGGACTACCTGTTACGTGATGCTTACTACACTGGAACGGAGTATGGAACCTTTGATTTAGTTCGTATTTTACGTGTTATTCGCCCATATAAACATGGCATTTCGTTTCAAATGAGTGGTATGCATGCGGTAGAAGACTACATTGTCAGTCGTTATCAGATGTACATGCAAATTTACTTTCATCCCGTTTCACGAGGTATGGAAGTCATTTTAGATCATTTATTAAAACGAGGAAAAGTGCTATACAAAGAAGATGCCCACTATTTTGAGACACATTCTCCTTTACTCATACCTTTTTTAAAAAATGACTACACATTAGATGACTATTTAAAATTAGATGATGGTGTCTTAAATACAAGCTTTCTATCATGGGTTGATCATCCAGATACCATTTTAAGTGACTTGGCCAAACGATTTTTAAATCGCCATCCTTTTAAATCCGTCACATTTAATGATGAAACAGAAAATAAGCTACCTATTCTTAGAGAACACATTGAAAAAGTTGGATTTGATGTTAAAAACTACTCGGCCATTAATTCAAGCTATGACTTGCCTTATGATTTTTATCATCCTGCTGAGAATAAACACCGCACACAAATTGAATTGATGCAAGCAGATGGGGCACTGATTGAATTATCCCAGGCAAGTGATCTAGTGGCCGCTTTAGCTGGTGAAACGAAAGGCGATCGTCGTTTTTACTTTCCAAAAGAAATGCTTGCATCAAAAGAAAATGACCCATATACTTTATTTGAAGAAGAAATCGTATCTTTCAACAAACAGATTCATAATGGTGCGATAATAAATGATTCAAAAATTTAAGGAGTGACTCACTTTTGTCTATCAAACTAGTCGCCATCGATATAGATGGCACATTATTAAATTCAGACCGTAAACTAACAGATGTTGTAGCACACACAATAAAAAAAGCCTCTGATCTTGGCATTAAAATTGTGTTAACCACAGGACGACCAACCCTTGGTGTTTTAGATTTAGTCCAAGAACTGGGGCTTGAAAATGATCATTCTTATATGATTACTTATAATGGTGCAGTGATTCAAAATGCAGGCACAAAAGAAGTCATGTTGGAACATGCCTTACCATTTGATGATTATTTAGATATTGAATTGCTTTCAAGGAAATTAAATGTTCACTTACATGCACAAGATTACGACAACATGTACACAGCAAATAAAGACATTAGTCCTTATACCGTAAACGAAGCTTTTTTAACTGGTATTCCATTAATCTATCAACCAATTTCTGAGATGACGCCCTCTATTAACATCATTAAAGCGATGATGATTGATGACGAATCCATTTTAGATCAAGCAATTGCTCAAATCCCTGCGCACTACCATGATACGTTTGCCATGGTGAAAAGCGCTCCTTATTACTATGAAATTTTAAACAAAAAAGCGACCAAAGGAAATGCTGTAAAAGAACTCTCTGAATTACTTGGACTAAAGCCTGAACATGTTATGTCCATCGGTGACAATGAGAATGATTTAACTATGATAGAATTTGCTGGTACTGGTGTGGCGATGGGAAATGCCGTTCAATCGGTTAAAGATATTGCCAATAAACTAACCAAATCAAATGATGAACATGGTGTTGCCTATGCCATTGAAGAATGGGTATTAAAAATTGAATTCTTAACAATCACATAATCCACTTTACGAATTGCTTCGATGTCTTTTCCACCAGAATATGAAATAGATGATTGTAAATCCTGTTCCATTTCATTCAATGTATCAGCTAGATTGCCTCGGTGTTCAATCCAAATCTTTTTGCCTTCAACATTTTTATGTTCACCTTTTTGATATTCAGAGGCACTACCAAAGTATTCTTTAAATCGCTTGCCATTCTCTTCTTTTGTTATACCTGGTGATTCCTCATGACCTGCAAATAATGACCCTACCATTACCATACTTGCACCAAATCGAATGGATTTAGCTATATCACCATGCGTTCTAATACCACCATCAGCAATAATTGGTTTACGAGCTGCTTTACTGCATCGTCTAACAGCTGATAGTTGCCAGCCTCCTGTCCCAAAACCTGTCTTAAGTTTAGTGATACATACTTTTCCTGGTCCTATACCAACTTTTGTCGCATCTGCACCAGCGTTCTCTAATTCTCTTACTGCTTCAGGTGTTCCGATATTACCTGCAATCACAAATGTATCAGGTATGTATGTTTTTAAATGTTTTATCATATTAATCACAGAATCAGAATGCCCATGAGCGATATCTATCGTGACATAATCTGGAACAATACCCTGTCCCGCTAACTGCTTAACAAAATCATATTCGTTCGGTTTTACCCCAACGCTAATAGATGCGAACAATCCCTTCTCTTGCATGCGTTTAATAAACGGAATTCTTCCATCTTCATCAAAACGATGCATGATATAAAAATAACCTTTTTCTGCTAAAAACTCAGCAATGTCTTCGTCGATTATCGTTTGCATATTTGCTGGAACAACAGGTAATTTAAACGTTCTATTGCCTAATGTGACTGTTGTATCACATTCGGAACGACTCTCTACTACACATTTATTAGGGACCAATTGAACATCTTCATAATCAAAAATCTTCATCATACTTCCTCCTAGGTTATTTTAACCATTTTTTAACAGCAAAACCGAATATTCATTCTATTCTTTTGCTTCCTATGATAATCTACCTTACACCAACAAAAAAAGCAAGTCATTTCATAATGAACTTGCTTTTATTTACCATATTGTTCGCATTTAACTATAGATTTTGTTTTTTCATGGTGTTTAATGAGAGTAACACAAAAATGACAGTTAAAACAATTGTTACTAAATTATTATACATTAACACCCCTGTGGTACTAAAACTCAATTGAGCTGGTACCATCATAAACAGGCCAGCTATGATACTTTGTATCATACTTAATCCGATATAAAGTAAAATTGTTAGGTTCCTGCCTTTTAATAGTATGGTCGCTGTAGAAATCAAAACCAATCCATTGATATAATCTAATAAAAAAGTGATAGAGGTACCTGTTAATGTAAATTGATTCATATTAAACACTGTAAAGACTTGATTCATCACAGCAGTTAAACTAGTTACCTGGGATGCTTTTATTAAGACAATAAAACTTGGAGCAAACACTAAGCAAAAGCTTAAACAAACAGACCAAATCAATGTCGCACCTATTTTTGAAAAAAATAACCGTGTCCGATTGATACCAGATGCCACTAGCAATGCCATAACATCATTTTTGTAATCCATTGACATTAAATGAAAAGGATACAAAAACATAAAAATGATATTGGCTAAAACGGTTAGCATAAAAACTAAGCCAAAGATACCAATAAATACTTCTTGTCCCTCACCTATTTTATGACCAACACGATCCATTAAGTAAATAAAATACATGGTTGTTAAAATATTTAGAACAGCCAACACAGCAGTCGCAATTAAATATTTTTTATCTTTCATATATTTATAAATTTCCATTTTAAAAATTAACTTTCCAGACATACGATACCCTCCCTTAATTTAGACTACTATCTAAGATATGAACTTTTGTCATCTCTGTAATATCGATGTGTTGCTCTTTCATCAATTCTTTTACAGCTGACCATCGTTCATCTTGAATATTAAGGCGAATGATACCATTATTTAGTACTTTATAATAATAATTAATCGTTTCTAAAATGACGATAAAGCCTTCTTGATTAGACGTTACAATGTCTCGAATCATCTTATCAGTTACATCCGTTAAATGGATATGCTTAACAACATGTCCTTTTTTAATGACAAGGACATCATCACACAACGATTCAATATCATTTTTTACATGACTAGATATGATTAATGTCATTCCTTTACTTGTCATCTGCTTTAAATAAAATTTAAACCACCTAACTGTATCAGAATCCAATCCTCTAAACGGTTCATCTAATATTAATATTTTAGGATCATGTAACAACGCAATTAGTAAAATTAATTTTTTGATCATACCATACGAATACGTGGCCACTTTACCATTTAAATACTCTGAAATCTCCAATTCAATCGCCAACTTATCTGCTTTTTGTGCATCAAAATTACCTCTTAATCTAGAAAAATATTCAATATTAAACCAACCAGTACGGTCTTTGTAAACAGATATCCCATCTAAAACAATCCCTACATTCGTCAATATGTCATTATTTTCTTTTACGGATACACCATCAATCGTAATGTCACCGTGATAATCCGTAATGATATTTGTCATACATTTAAATAAAGTGGTTTTTCCCGCACCATTTGGACCAATGACTCCATACGCTTTACCACCTAAAAAGGTCACATCATCAATGTTTAGCACTTCTAATACACCATAATGTTTCTTAACATCTTTTACTTGTATATCCATCTTATCCCTCATTTTCTCCCGAATCTTTCTTTATAAAAGTGTATAGCCTGATGCTTGATACAAACGATACCAATCCTGACGACTTAATATTATCTCACTAGCATCCGCTATTTGTTTGATTCTGATAGGATTCATGGTTCCAATAATTGTTTGTATATTCGCTGGATGTCTATTAATCCATGCTGTGGCAATTCCTGTATCTGTGACACCATATTTATCCGCTAATTCATTGATTGTTTGATTTAATGCCTCAAATTTATCGTTTCCTAAAAAAACACCATCAAAATAGCCATATTGATACGGTGACCATGCTTGAATTGTTATATCATGTAATCGTGAATATTCCAACAATCCACCATCTCGATACAAGCCAGCCTCATTTTCCATATTTGTATTCATACCAGATGCAACCATGCCAGCATGTTTTAATCCAAACTGTAATTGATTGACAACTAAAGGCTGAGACAAACTTTTCTGTAGTAATTCTACTTGCATAGGACTATGATTACTAACACCAAAGTATCTTACCTTTCCACTTGCCTGTAGCACATCAAAAGCATCTGCAATTTCCTCTGGTTCCATTAATGTGTCTGGACGATGCAAAGCAAGTACATCAATGTAGTCTGTGTCTAATCTAGATAGGATGCCATCTACTGACGACACAATGTGTTCTTTGGAAAAATCATAAAAGCCATTTCTTATACCACATTTAGACTGAATCATAATCGTTTCACGCTCAACATTTAGTGCCTTTAACCCTTTTCCGAACAACTCTTCTGAACGTCCTTTTCCATAAATATCCGCATGATCAAAAAAATCAATGCCATTCTCTAAGGCAACTGAAAGTGCATTTGTTGCTTCCAATTCTGTCAATTCTGCCATTCTCATACAACCTAGTGCCACTTGAGGCACTTCAATAGATGTGCCGCCTAATTTAATTTTATTCATCCCACTCTCCTGTTCCGAGTTAAAACTGATTATCGATTAACTCTAAGTTTAGTCTGTTAAAGAATACTCTAATTTCTTTTCTCGCTAGGTCATACTGTGCTGCTACTAAATAGGCCAAAAGCTTTTTAAAGGACCCACAAATCTGCTCATACAAGAAATCTGTTGTGGCATTTGGAAATTCCACATAATGTAATTGATACACATTTTTTATGACAATCTGCTCCATCACTTGATTACGGAGTGGTTTTAAAAATTCTTTTAACATATCGCTGGTTTTAATCTGTTTCTCTTCTAGTGTTAAACTTCTGTCAAGCATCACTAACACTGTCTCAGTTTCAGTCCAATCAATGGTTAGCCCTTTCGTTTGTAACTGAAACAAATAATTTGAGAGTATTAGTTCTAATAATTGGGTTCGTTCAATAAACTCCTTTGTGGAAATAATTCGCTTACTAACACTAACCCCTTTATTTTTTTCCTTTATCAAATAATCTTCTTCTATCAAGCAATGAATGGCATCTCGCAAAGGTGTTCTGCTTATCCCTAACTCTTCAGAGATATCTTGTTCAATGATTTTTACCCCATTCTCCCAAGTTCCCTCATCTATTTTCTGCTTGATAAAAGAATAAGCTAATTGTTGTGTTTTTCCTTTTTTCATAGTGAGTCAACCTACTTTAAATGTCTTTTTATTAAATGAGTTTGCTATTAATTACGTCTTGTATTGTCTCTTCTATATTATCAGATAACACTGTGATATGCCCCAACTTCAATGTATGAGTATCAGATGGGTAATCATAAAAATAATAATGCCAATTGCGTTTTTTAGGAATATTTTTCAACACATCCAAATAATTATCACTAGTGATGTTGAACATAATCGCTGGTATAAATTGCTCGACTTTTGGCATTGACCAGTTGCATATTCCCCTAACATGCACATCGTATTCTGAAAAATTACATGCATCCATCGAGTATGTTCCTGACTCATGAGGTCTTGCGGAAATTTCATTGACGTATAAATTGCCATCCTCAGTCAAGAAAAATTCTATCCCAACCACGCCACTCACATTTAGCTCTGAAGCAATCACTTTAGCGATCAAATGAATCTGATTTTCTAACAAGTCATCTAGACCAACAATATCAATCGGTGCTCTAACTTTTTTTAGTCTACCGTCTTTATAATGAATCGTTTCAACTATTGGAAAAATAGTGTATTCTCCATTTCGATTAATGCCAATTGTAACGAATAATTCTTTTTGTAAAGAAACATATGCTTCAACGATACAAGGCCCTTGTTGAATCAAAGGAACTGCCTTGTCAATGTCTCCTTCAGACTCAATCTTAACAATTAAATCATCCTCACTGTAACGACGAATGCTTTTTAATACACATGGATAACCAATATTAGTGGTGGCTTCCTTAATATCTGAGATCAAAACCGCTGTTTCATAAGGGACAATGTTTATCATATGATTATCTAAAAATTGTCTTTCTAATAATCTATCTTGTGTAATCGATAACCCAAATGTCCCTTGTGGTATATACACCAATTTTTCAAGATACTCTAATGCATTCACATCAATATTTTCAAACTCATAGGTGATAACATGACTCCGCTTAGATAACTTCAATAATCCAGCCTCATCGTTATAATCTGCTACTATTTGCCAATCCGCTACTTGCCCAGCTGGACAATTCGTCATAGGATCTAAAATACCAACTTTATACCCCATTTTTTTGGCAGACAAAACTAGCAATCTACTCACATGCTGTCCGCCAATAATTCCTATTGTTTGTCCTGGTACAATCATTTCAGACAAAATTCCTCACTACTTTCTCATTTCTCCATTTGTAACTAAATTATACTCAATATATAATTTAATAGTAACAATCGGTCTGACAAGTGTAAAGATAAAAAGCCTTATCTTTACACTTTTTATCTTATTTAAACAAATAAAAACAGCTCGTTCAACTAAACGGGCTGTTTGATGTACCATAATTTTATTTAATGAAATGAACCTCATTATTTTCAAGTGACTTTACTCGTGCCAGTGAATCTACTGTATATCCTTTGCTTTCAAGCAATTCTCTACCATCTTGGAATGACTTTTCAATCACTATACCAACTGCTTCAACTTGTGCCCCAGCTTGATGACATAACTCGATTAACCCTAAGGCTGCTTGACCATTTGCTAAAAAATCATCCAAAATTAGGACATTGTCTCCCTCTGACAAAAACTTGGTTGAGATAGATATATTACTTGTTGTTTGTTTTGTAAATGAATAAACACTTGCTGTAAGTAGCTCTGTATTCATCGTTAAACTCTTTTGCTTTCTCGCAAATATAACAGGCACTCCTAATTCTAGTCCAGTAAAAATAGCTGGTGCAATTCCGGATGCTTCTATCGTCACAACTTTCGTAATCCCTCTATCTTTATAATGCTCCGCAAACTCTTTTCCAATAGCGCTCATTAACTCAGGATCGACTTGATGGGTTAAAAAGCTATCTACTTTTAACACTTCCTCCCCCAAAACAGTTCCTTCTTGTCTAATTTTATCCAACAACTCTTGCATGTATATCCTCCTTAATAATAAAAAAACTTGCTCTAAAAAAAAAGGAATAATTTCCCAACTTTACTCATAGACTGATATTTACGGTATCAGGTAGAAACAGCTAACCTTATTGTAACTTTATATGAATCATAAGACTTTATTTCATTATGATGCATTAGACAAATCTTTTCAAGTTTTTTTCATAAAGCAAGATTTACCTATAATAATAAAAAAAGAAGATAAATAGATTATCTTCTTTTCTGTGATACTTGGTATTTAGTTGGTTTAGAAAGGCTTTCTGATAGCTTTTCAGTCATATTTCGACCAACAGCATTCAGCATATCCAATGATTCTAATTTTTGTTTTTCTTTTTCTTTTTCATTTTTTTCTTTTTCAATTTTCTCGCGTTTTAATTTATCTGATTCTTTATCAAATTTGGTCAAATCATAAGTATGAATAATAGCATTCAACTTCTTATGATATTTTCGATCTTCTTGATTTTGAGCTGTCAGATAAGCCGTTACTTTTTTATAATTATCTTTCTTACTTCTTGTCATTTCTTTATATATCGTATCATCTTTTTTTATTTCAGAGATATAGTCTTCTGTAGCTATTTTATAAGACGGATAAGCTTTGTAGTCAATAGGAACCAATTTAACACCTGATTTAGTTGGCTTAATTGTGTCTACTTTCATACTTTTATCCTTATAATTACCTTCAACTTGATAAATATTGTATTTGTCTGCTAGCACATGATTTCCTGATGAACTGTCAATGATTGCTTCAGCAATCAAAACAGACGC
This sequence comes from Vagococcus sp., assembly GCA_052104115.1. GTDB lineage: Bacteria > Bacillota > Bacilli > Lactobacillales > Vagococcaceae > Vagococcus. Next base: position 78,805 of record JBQELZ010000002.1, read on the forward strand.
ATACATATCATGTTTATCAGAGACTTCTTCTATATCTTTTGAAACATCTTTAATAAACTGCTCTGTCTCTTTTGACTTTTTCAGTGTCTGCTCAACCACTTCTCGTTGATCATACTTAGCCAATCCGTAAGTCTCAATAAGACCGTTTAGTTTATCATTGTACCTTGTATCCGTTGCATATCTACCTGTTAAATATTTGGTTGCCTCTTGATAGTTTTGAGTCGTAGATTTCCATGCTCCTTGATAGTAAGTAGAACGTCCTGATGTTCCACCAGTCATTAATACAGCATAATCTTCAAGTGATTCCTTGTAACTTGGATACTTTCTAAATTTAGCTGATATAGTAAACATACCACCCTTACCATCATCCTCAAGTGTAGCCATTTCAACTGATTCACCCTTGTAGGTTCCTTTTATACCAAACAAATTATAATTTGGTTGTCTAGACAAACCGCTGTTTCCAGAACCACTTTCAAGAATGGCTTGAGCAATCATCACGGAAGCATACAAATTATTTTTTTGACCAATCTCTCTGGCACTTTCACCTATTTCTTCAATAAACTCAGCCGTTGATTGGTTTCTTGTATATTTTATTGGTGCATTATTAACTCTCTTACTAGTTGTTCCTTTTGACGAACTACTTGGTTTCGTTGTTTCCTTTTTAGAGGCGTCTTTCGAGTTTTTCGTTTTATCTGTTGATTTGCTAGTTGATGTGCTCGGATTTGTAACAGGCTTTGAACTACTTGACGGTTTACTTGATGAGTTATTAGAACCGCCGTTAGTTGAACTACTTGAGGCAGTCGAATCAGACGTGCCTGGTTGTTCAGATGGTGCTGATGAGTCTGACGACGTTGAGTCTTCCGGAACCACTGGGGCTACAGAAGTCTCACTTGTCATCTCCTCACTATCGTTTGGTAGCACCTGGCTGCTCAATACCTTGCTAACATCATTTACTGCGGAACTTGCAGGTAGTAATGGTGCAGTGAGTTTAGATGGTGATTCATTGATACCATCTGCATAAGCGACAACTTGAAGGAGTGGAGAAACAACTGAAAACAATGTCGTTCCCACAACAAAACTGACTCCTAATTTACGATAGACTGTTGACTTTTTAGCGTCTTTTGCATCCATTATCTTACCTCCCTTGTCCATTAAATACGATCGATATCTCCAATTGATTCTAATTTTCTTAACAATTCGCCAAATACTACTTCTGATTCAGCTTTTGTTTTCTCTAATTTTCGGTAATAATTTCTAGCTTCTTGGCTAACAGCACTTAGTTCCATTTCAGCATCTGCTACACGTCGTTTTGCTTCATAGTTTGCCACATCTACGATTTGTCTCGCTTTAGCTTGTGCCTCTAACATAACTTGAGCAATATCAGATTGATTCATTGTTCCACTTTGCTCAGCTCTCATGTTAGCATGTCTTAATTCTTCTTTTACTCTTGTTAATTCAGCTTGCAATGCAGATACATCTGGATTTTGGTTATTTTTTAATGTTTCCACTTCCATAGCTAAACTATCAGCTTTCGATTTTTGAGCACTTAGCTCTGTTAATCCAGTTGTCACTCTTTCTTGTTGAGCCTTCATATCCATTAGCTCTTTTTCAAGAGTGTTAATTGTTTTTTGATTTTCTCTTAATTCAGCTAATTCTTTTTCTAATTTCTCTGTTTGGCTTAGTTGTTGTTCAAAGTTTTCATTCATTGTCGTTAACTCCTGTTCCATTTTCTTCACTTTTATGTTTGATGTTTGAGCATTCTTTAATTCTTGTTCGTATTTCTTTGTTAATTCTGTTTCAAGTTCTTTTGAATGAGCCAGTTGCGTTCCTAACTCATCTAACTCTCTGTTTAGTTCATCTAGTTTTAACTGTTCTTTTTCTTGATCTGAATGCTCTTCAATAGAGTGAGTTAACGATTCAACTGTTTCAATTAATTGTTTATTCTCTTCAATTAATCCGGCTAAATCTTGTTCCTTAGACTCAATTGTTGTTGTTAATTCACTAATCTTGATTTCTTTTTCTTTTAGTTCTGTGCTTAATTTATCTAAGTATTGCTTGGTTTCATTATACGATGTTAATTCCACTTGTCTCTCTTTACTGATTTGATCTAGAGACTCTCTCAATACGCTCTCTTCAGCCTTGGCTTTTTCTAATTCTTTCACCAAAGATTCATTTTCTGATGCGTTATTTTTAGTCGTATCTATCAGTTGCTGTTCTAGTTCAGAAACAGCCTCTTCTTTTTGAGACACTAGGGAAGTTGCTCCAACAAGTTGATTTGAGACATCCGCTAACTGATTTTCTTTTTCTACTAATTTGTTAGCCAACTCTTCTAATTTTTCTGTTAGCGATTTATTTTCTTCAATCACACTATCATCATTTTGACCGACTTGTTCAACTAAATCATCAATTTTATTTTCTTTATCAATCAAATCAGCTTTTAACGTTTCTGTTTGATTAATCAAGGTATCATTTTCTTTTTGGACACGATTAAAATCCAACAACTGAATTTGAAGATTTTGATTTTCTTCCATTAAAGTCCCGTACTCTTCCAATTGTGAGGTTAATTGACTATTATTTTCAACTAAACGCTCCAAATCAGTCGTCTCCACCTTTAATTCATCATTTTCAATTAATAGTCGATCCAACTTAGATCTTAATTGTTCATTTTCATTCTCCAATAACGTAAACTGTTCCGAATACGTTGGTGTTTCTACAGGAGTTTCTTCAAAAGCGTCAGACTCATACACTAAGTCATCATATGCTTTTAAGATATCTTCTTCCACTGGAACATCAGAAACGTTTAATTCATCTTCTTCATAAGGACTTGTATAGACATCTTGTTCAGAATCGTATAATTCTGATAAGGTATCATTGCCTAACAACTCATCCTTTTCAAGATTCAAATCTGGAATAGTTGGCTCATTACTTTTTCTAGTATCGTCATCATAATAATAGTAGTAATAATAATCATCATCACTATCGTCATAATCTAAATTATTTGTAACTACATTTGTATCTTTAGGCACTACTCCCGTTTCTTCTACCTCTTGGTTTGTATCCTCTATTAGTTCATCTTCTTGAACATCAGACTCGTTATCTCGACGCTTTAACCAATTATTAAACAATCAACTTCCACCTCACAATAAAATTCCTTTTATCTAATTTTTTTATCCTCTTAATATAATTAAAACATTTAATTGATTTTCTTCATAAAAGAACATTTTATCTCCTATTTTAATTATACTTACACAATGAAATTATATCATACCCAATATATTATGCAACTTATTTTTAAAGGCTTAAACCCTAATATCTAAGTGATAAAGCTTATTTATGGTATTCTTTATAGACATCTTGTTTTTTTAAATCTCTTAATCGTGCCACCTGTTTAATCGCTTGTTTGCTTGTCATATTATCTTGTTTCATCAACATGTCAACATGCTCCATAACACTAAGATCCAATGTTTCAGCGTCCTCTGGTTCCACACCGTCAAAGCCTTCTACCATCAAGCAACACTCACCTTTAATCTTTTGCTCGTTAAAAAAAGTTGCTAATTCTTCAATGGTTCCTCTTGTATATTCTTCATGAATTTTAGTCAACTCTCTACATAAAACAACTTGTCTACTTTTACCTAATACATTTCCTATACTCTCTAAGGTCTTGACAATTCTATGAGGAGATTCATAAAAAATAATTGTACCTTTCACTCGTTTTAAGTCGGTTAACACATCTTTTTGCTCGCCTAACTTCCTTGGCAAAAAGCCATGAAACAGGAAGGGTTGTGGGCTAAGTCCAGACGCGATTAACGCCGTCACACCTGCAGTAGCTCCTGGTAAAGATATCACTGGTATATCATGATTGATCGCTTCTTTTACCAACTCATGACCTGGATCACTAATTGACGGCATTCCAGCATCACTTACTTGTGCAATAACATCTCCTGATATTAATCTATCAATCAACTCTGGTACTCGCTCGTTTGCATTGTGTTCATGTAAACTTATCTGTTTGGTGTGAATCTCAAAATGATTCAATAACTTCTGTGTATTTCGGGTGTCTTCACTTGCTATAATCGTTGCTTCTTTTAAAACACGTATTGCTCGAAAAGTAATGTCTTCTAAGTTTCCTATTGGTGTTGGAACTAAAAATAATGTACCATTTGTGTTGTTTTTATAACTTTTTTGCTGTTTCATTCATTAAACTCCTTTAAAAAAACTGGTGAGGACAAGTCCTAACCAGTTTTATTTTCCATAAATCATGCTTGAACAAAAAACACATTCTTCGTGATTCTCTCGTCTAGATCCATAAAAATCTTTACACACATGAAATCCTTGCTCATAAAGTTTTTCTAGATTTAACCGTGATTTTGATAACTCTTGTTTACCATCATCAGGTGCTTCGACACGTTCAAGCTTATCTAATTTGTCTCTTAAATGTTGGTTTTCTAATTCTAAGTTTAGATTTTGTTCTAATAAAGCATCTACTACAACTTTCATTTCTCCAACTTGGCTTAACATGGTTTGTAAATGTTGTTCGACCACGACTAATTCATCATATATTTTGATTTTATCCATGCTAATCTTCCTTTTCAACAGACTCTTTTTCAGCTTGTTTTATCTCAGATAACTCTTCAAAGTCATAATTCATTGGTGTTTCTCGGTGGAATAGTTTCACTTTAACCACTTGACTTAAAATATTTAGTCCAATCACTTTACCTGGACCATCTGGTGTTTCTATTTTTTCGCCAAAATCAGGCATTTCTTTACGGATGCGCTCATACTCATCATTTTCATAATTCAAACAACACATTAATCGACCACATACCCCTGAAATTTTTGTAGGATTCAATGACAAACTTTGTTCTTTAGCCATCTTAATAGAGACTGGCAAAAAATCTCCTAAAAATGTGCTACAACAAAGAGGCCTACCACATGGTCCGATACCACCTAATAATTTTGCTTCATCTCTTACACCAATTTGTCTTAATTCAATTCGTGTTTTAAACAATGAGGCTAAATCTTTAACGAGGTCTCTAAAATCAATCCGACCATCTGCGGTAAAGCTAAAAATCATTTTACTTCTATCGTATGTGTATTCGACTTGAACGAGTTTCATATCTAATCCATGTGCCTCAATTTTTTGTTTGGCAATATCAAATGCTTCTTCAGCATCTTTTTTATTTTTTTTCATTTTTTCAAGTTGTTGTTCCGTCGCAATTTGAATAATTGGTTTTATATGATCTGGCAAGTTTGATTCATCTATTTGTTTACTTGGGATGACAACCGTTGCCATTTCTTTAATTTTTTGTGATTCCACAATGACTTTTTGTTCATACTCATATGTTTCTTTCACATTAGGTGAATAATAATAAATTCTCCCAGCAGGTTTAAAGCGGACGCCTACTACTTCCATCATCGTAATGTCCTCCTATTAATGGATTAACCGCCACACAAGTTGCTCACAAGCATTTTGAAAACTAACATTTGCTTGCAATTTTTGTTTAGCCTCCATTATTTTTTCAATGTTTAAGGCTATGATTTGGCTATCACTTAGATTATTAACTTTCTGATTCAATTCAACTTTATAATACGCTAATAATATATCAAGAATCATAAACTGCTGTTCTTTTTCTTTTCCTATTTTTAATACATGTTGTTGTACAAATACAAAAGATAAAGAATGTTTTCGATTGATATAGTCAAACCATTTCTGGATAACCTCTCTAGCATTATTAAACCACTCATCTTGAGACAATTCAACCGCAACTTGTGAAGATGTCACCAATTCTGAATACAAATTTGCTTGATTTTCTGTAAAACCATCTTCTACCAAGGTGCGAGCTAAGACTTGTTTTGAAACGGGTTTCAAATAAATAAATTGGCACCTCGACTGGATCGTTGAAATCACCTGATTGGCATTATGCGTTAAGAAAAAAATATACATTGAGCCATCTGGTTCTTCAATAAATTTTAACAAACTATTCGCTGCACTGGTTGTCATTTTTTCAGAGTCTCGAATAATAAGCACTTTTTTCGTTGACTCTATCCCACTTCTTATAAAGGTTTGTTTGATATCTCTAATTTGATCCACTTTGATGGTTTGACCATCTGGAACAATGGTCGTCACATCTGAAAAATCATTTCGCGAAATCCTACGACATGTTAAGCATTCACCGCACGGCCTATCTGATAGAGTATGAGCCTCACAAAAAATCGATTGCGCAATCCATAAAGCCAAATCATAACTGTCCTGTCCTGTATTGCTTTCCATTAAATAAGCATGAGTCAACTGTTTTTTTTCAAACACTCGTTTAAAAAAATGATGGAGCTGAGGTTGCTTTTCGTTTATGTTTCTATCTAATGTTTCCATTAAAACTGATGAAACCCTTCTATAGGCATCACAAATACGGTTGCCCCACCTACTTGAATTTCAATTGGATAACTTGAATGAACATCCATTGAGATATCAAACGTTACTGGGGATGTAACGTACTGTTCTCTTGACTGACACGTTTCTTTTATAATTTCTAAGACATCATCTACACGATCATCATCAATCCCAATTATAAATGTTGTATTGCCTGCTCTAAGGAATCCACCTGTTGTCGATAATTTAGTTGCCCGTACGTTTGCTTCGTTAAATTCATTTGACAATCGATTGCTGTCCTTATCTTGTACAATAGCTAGTAATAATTTCATCTCTCGACACGCACCTTTCTATTTATCAAAAAGTTCTGGATATCTTTTTTCAATCACATCATAACAGTTTTTTACAACATTTTCTATATGATCTACTGTATCAATTCGCACCATTCTATCTGGATTGCTTGAAACAAGTTCAAGATAAGCTTGTCTCACTTTTTTATGGAATGCCAAAGTTTCCGTATCCAATCTATCCAATTCAGTCGCTTTTCTTCCTTTTGCAATTCTATCCAGTCCGACTTCTGACGGAACATCAAGATACAACGTTAAGTCTGGTTGTCGTCCTTCAATCGCAAAATCATTGATCTTGGCTACTTCAGTCATACCAATTCCTCTAGCTGCTCCTTGATATGCTAATGAACTATCTACAAATCTATCACAAATCACCAAGTCGCCATTTTTTAACGCTGGGAATACTTTTTGTATCAAATGTTGCCTTCTAGCAGCTGCATATAATAATGCTTCTGTTCTATCATCCATCTCTGTATGTGACGGGTCTAAAATGAGAGACCGTATTTTTTCTGAAATATCAATACCACCAGGTTCCCTTGTCTCGACAATTGGAGTGGTCATGTTATGTCTTAAATGTTCAACTAACTCTTTTAATACCGTTGTTTTACCTGCACCATCTGGGCCTTCAATCGTTATAAAAATACCACTCATGATTAAGCTCCTATCTACACTTATAGTTCTGTTCTACCTTCTACAGCTTTTAACAATGTAATTTCATCTGCATACTCAATATCACTTCCCACCGCTAATCCATGTGCTAACCTTGTTACTTTAATGCCAGCTGGTTTAATCAAACGGGACAAATACATGGCTGTTGCTTCACCATCAGTTGTGGCATTCGTAGCAATAATAACTTCCTTTATTTCATCACTATGTAATCTTTTTATTAACGATGCAATATTTAAATCATCTGGTCCTGTACCATCCATCGGTGACAGCACACCATTTAAAACATGGTATAACCCTTTATATTCTCGCATTTTTTCAAGAGACATCACATCTTTTGTTTCTTCAACCACTAAAATAATACTTCTATCACGATGAGGATCACGACAAATATCACATGTTGACTCCTCTGTAATGTTTCCACATATGTCACAATAATGAAGATCTCGTTTGACGCTGATTAGTGATTTCGCAAACTCAGTCACATCTTCTTCTCTCATATTTAATGTGTAAAAAGCCAATCTTGTTGCGGTTTTAGCACCAATTCCTGGTAATTTCATATAGCTTTCCATTAATTTAGCTATTGGTGTTGGATAATGCATTATACTAGACCCTCTTTCTGCTAAAAAACAGGAAGTTACCTTCCTGTTTTCCTTTTGTTATAATCCTGGGATATTTTTAGTATATTTACCCATAACACGTTCTGTTTCTGCATCAATTTTTTCTAACACATCATTTGTTGCAGCTAAAACTAAGTCTTGAGTCATCTCAACATCATCTGGATCGATCACATCTGGATTTATTTTAACGTCTTTCACTCGTTTATCTCCAGTCATTAAGACTTCTACTAAGCCATTACCAGCTTGTCCAGTAAATTCTTGCTGATCAAGTTGTGCTTTGGTTTCTGTCATCTCTTTTTGCATTTTTTGCATTTGTTTCATCATGCCTTGCATATTTCCCATTCCGCGCATCATATTACATATCTCTCCTTCATATTTGTTAATCTTCTATTACAGTAACCAATGAGCCAAACAATTCTTTGGCTTCATCAACCACTGGATCTTTATCCATTTTTTCCGCCTGTGAGGCTGAATCATCGTCCGTTTTATCCATTTGTGAAATAAAGGATTTTCTTAATTCTGTCCATTTTTCTTTAGGGACACTTACTAAATGTGGAGTGTATTGAATTAAACGATTCAAATTATGCTTCACTGCAGCTTGTAACTCTTCATCTTGACTCGTTCGCTGACATAGAATGTCATAGTCAAAAGCAATCACCATGCCTTCTTTACTTGCCGCGACAGGCTCACTTGCTTTAATCACAGCACGTTGTGTCACACTTAACATACTTAATAACTCTTGCCAAGCTTCTTTGACTCGAACTAGGTCAGATTTAGTTGCCTTATCAAGTACTTGATAAACTTGTTCAGTTGGCACTCTGTACTCCACTTGACTATTCTTTTTAGATTTAGGTGTGGACGTTCTAGCTGTGTCTCCAGGACTCGTCTGCACGTGTATGCCTTTAGTCTTAAGTTCTTCAACGACTAATTCTAATTGATTTATTTTGTGTTCTAACTCCTTGATTAACGTTTCATCCACATGTGACTCTTTTTTATGTCTATCAGTCGTTGATAATTGTACAGTCATCACTTCTAAATAAACAGTTGGTTGATGGCTAAATCGAATATCTTTTTGTGTGTCATTTAATTGATTAATCAATTGATACAAATCCTCTGGTGAAGATGTTTCACTCAACGCTTTAAATCCATCCGTGATAAAACCCACTTGCATGTTAACAACTTTTGGAGCTTGTTGGTACATCAATATGTCTCGACAATACAAAAGTAAGTTCTCAACAATTCGGTTGCTTTCTTTTCCTTCATTTAACAATTGATTTAATATACCTAAGGCTTGCTCTGTTTCATGATTAAAACAGGCCTCTAAATATCGGTCCATAATTTCATTGGTTAAACTCCCTGTTACCTCTAATGCATCTTGTAACGTCAGTGTGTCATCACTAAATGAAATAGCTTGATCTAAAATACTTAAAGCATCTCTCATACCACCTTCTGCGGATCTTGCAATGATCTTTAATGCCGATTCTTCAAATGAATGAGACATGGATTCTAAAATAAGCTTTAAATGGCTCTCAATATCTGTTATTCCAATACGTTTAAAATCAAATCGTTGTGTTCTAGAAATAATAGTCGCAGGAATCTTATGCGGTTCGGTTGTTGCTAAAATAAAAATAACATGAGATGGTGGCTCTTCTAATGTTTTTAACAAGGCATTAAATGCACCTGTGGACAGCATATGTACTTCATCAATGATGTAAATTTTAAAAGCAACTTGAGTTGGAGCATATTTTACTTTATCACGTATGTCTCTGATTTCCTCGACACCATTATTACTGGCTGCATCTATTTCAATCACATCATTCATGCGACCTTCCGTAATACCAATGCAACTATCGCATTCATTACAGGGTTCGCCATTGATACTGTGAGGACAATTAATAGCTTTTGCAAATATTTTAGCAGCACTTGTTTTCCCAGTCCCCCTTGGACCAGTGAAGAGATAAGCATGTGAAACTTTATTTTGCATAATCGCATTTTTTAACGTTTGAGTAATCATTTGCTGTCCAACCATATCATCAAATGTTTGCGAACGCCATTCACGATATAACGCTTGATATGTCACATAAATTCTCCTCTCATATTTCCTCAATACTCTTTATTATAAGATAAATAGCATAAAAATGCCACAAACAATATTCAATAATGCGCAAATTGATGCCTAGAAAAAAGGCGTAAGCAATTTGCTTTTCATTTTGCCTTCGCTTCTTTAAAATAAGTAAATAGAGGTGACAACATGAAATTAATCGTCAGAAAAAGAAACATCAACCACATACCACTATTAGAAGTATTCCCTGAATCGGAAAAAAACAAACCATTACCATTAGTTGTGTACTACCATGGTTGGCAAACTTCTAAAGAATTGGCCTTAACTCCAGCTCGAAAAATCGCTCAAAAAAATATTCGTGTGATTATTCCAGATGCGATGAATCATGGTGAACGTAGAATTCATGAAAAATCATCGGTTCCTTCGTTTACCTTTTGGTCAAGTATTCAACATAATATTAGTGAATTTGACCTCCTTATCCGCTATTTTAATGAGAGAGAATTGATTAAAGATAATCAAATTGGGGTCGGTGGTTACTCAATGGGAGGTATGACAACAGCAGCGTTGTTAACCCACCATGACAACATTCAATCAGCCAGTATACTAATGGGAACACCAGATTTTAATGGCTTTATCAATCAAATGAAGAAACATGTCCAACAATCACCACATTTAACGATGCCTGTTGATATATCCGATATGTTATCCTGGACTCAACGATATGATCTGTCATTGATGCCAGAAAAAATAGCAGAACGGCCTATTTACTTTTGGCACGGAACACATGATGAAAAAATTCCATATGAAGCCAGTCATAATTTTTATATCGCTCATAAAGACACTTTCTATGGACAAAACATGGTATATGATACAGGAATTGGTAAACCACATCTTATCACATCGGATATTATGTTAAAAACAGCAGATTTTTTCGATAAACAATTAAACACAGCAAAATAATAACTTTTTGCTGTGTTTAATTCACGAGTCCATTTAACATAAGATCAACTGTCTTTCTCATCTCAGTTTCAAGGCTGGCATTTTTTTGATAGGTATTTTGGATACTTAATATGGCACTGATATGGTATAAAACAAAACGCGTCGCTTGTTCTGAGTCGATGGTGTCTCGTAAAACATCTTTGTCGGCTTCAAACATAGCCATGATATTATTGATATAAGTTGTTTTAAATAGCGTATACATTTCCTTTGCTACCTCAGCATTACTCTGTGCATAAATATCATGTATCATCATAAACAAATTCGTTGGATGTTTATCTAATAAAACAACCATCGTTTTTACGAGCTTATCTTCCAACGTTAACGATACGTCCTCACTGATTCTCCCTAATTGTTCTGACACAGCAGATGTAAAATTTGTCATCACTACTAAATATAATTCTGTTTTATTTTTAAAGTGATGATATAAATTAGGTTGTGTAATATGTGTCGCCTCAGCTATTTCACGTGTGGTTGTATTTTTAAATCCTTTTTCCATAAATAAAATAGACGCAGTTTTTAAAATTTTATTATGTGTGTCTTCATAATCTAGTTGTCTAGATGTCTTTTTCTCCATTCCTATCTCCCCCTGTTAGTATCCCCTACATTATACCGAACTGCCTTAAAATTTACTAACAACTTCTTCCACATTTTTTATCATCACAGAAATAGTCCCATCAGGATTATTAATGAACTCGATTAGTTCTTTATCCTTGAACACATCACTAGGAATACTTAATTCAATACCATTCGTCAATTTAAACTTTTGTTTACTGTATTTTTTTTCATATTTAGGCACATTAGTAGGTATGTCTTCAGTAAATTTTGTTTGTTCCACCATATCAATATACTCTTTTTTAGCCGACTCATTATTAACGAACACTGTTTCTGCTATTTTTTCATTACTAATAATTCCATCTTCTTCAATGCTTTCAAATATAGCTTGTTGTGCTTGGCTCATACTTACATACTCTTCTTCATTATATTTACCAGCAATTTCTTTCACTGCTTTTTTTACAATCTTTAAGTTTTCTGTCACCGTTGGTGTTGGATCTATCTGCAAGAATCGCTCAGAGAAGAATAATCTTTTTTGACCTTCAAAACTGTATTTTTTTTCAACAATATTTAATTCTAATGTCTCCAAATTGACTAAACAGCATTCTTCAATCCTTTGACTTGTTGATGGGAAAATGGTTTTGTTTAAAATAATATTGTTTTGCATTTTTTCGTCTAAATAAGTCACATGATGTGTAAAGCTTGGCTTATAATTAAATTTAATCATGCCGAATAAAGGAACACCATTTAACTTTTCAGCTTCAAAAAACAATAAATCTCCACTAGGTGCATCTTCACTAATCGCTAAACTATCAAAAACCATTTGCGCCATATCCGAGGTTCTATCAACGAAACTTAGAGACTCATTCGTCATAACCTGCAAAAATTCTGATTCTTGATACAATGAACCTACTTTAAACTCTGCTTTTTCCAAACGTTTTATAATAGAGTCAAGGTATTGCTTTACCGCATACTCTTTTAAATCAAGCTCTGCTTGAGAACAAATTAAGCTCCCCGCATCTCTATCTAATATATGTAATATCCCGTGTTTTATCTCCATAAACAAACTTCTCCTCATTCCATCTAGACCAAAAAAGAAGGAATTAAATTCCTTCTTTTAGTTATCACTATTTTTACTATCATTTTGTCGAATTTCATCACTTAAATCAAGAATTAATTGTTTCATATCGTCTTTAATTTGTGGATGCTTTAATCCGTATTCAATACTTGTTTTCATAAAGCCAAACTTATCCCCAACATCATGTCTAGTTCCAGTAAATTTGTGAGCAAATACACGTTGGGTTTTATTCAATGTATCTATAGCATCCGTTAATTGAATTTCACCACCAGCACCTGGTGTTTGATTTTCTAAAATATTAAAAATTTCAGGAGCTAATAAGTATCGACCGATGATAGCCATATTACTGGGTGCCTCTTCGACTGCTGGTTTTTCAACAAAATTAATCACATTATATAAGTTTTTTTCTACTTCTTCTCCAGGATTAATAATACCATATTTTGATACGTCTTCCCGAGGAACATCCATAACAGCAATTGTGGACGCATGCGTTTTCTCGTAGTTATCCATCAATTGTTTCGTCAACGGTGTTTCATCTGTCATAAGGTCATCTCCAAGCATCACAACAAATGGCTCATTCCCAACAAACGATTTTGCTTGTAGTACGGCATGCCCTAAACCTAATGGATGAGACTGACGAATAAAATGTAGATTCAGACCTGTTGTTTCTTCAACTAGTTGTAACAACTCTGTTTTTCCTTTTTCTTTCAAATTCATTTCTAGTTCTAAATTTGAATCAAAATGATCTTCAATCGGTCGCTTTGCTTTACCAGTCACAATCAAAATATCCTCAATACCAGAAGCTCTTGCCTCTTCCACAATAAATTGAATGGTTGGTTTATCAACAATTGGTAACATTTCTTTGGCCATAGCTTTGGTTGCTGGTAAAAATCGTGTCCCTAATCCCGCTGCTGGAATAATTGCTTTCCTTACTTTATCCACTTTAAGAACTCCTATCTAAAATTCTTGCTCAGATTTGTAATCTCTCAGCATGATATTTTTTATCACTTGATCTACTTTCTCATCTTCATATAATACTTTATAGATTGTGTCGGTAATAGGCATATCAATGCCTAATTCTTGTGATAGCTCATAAGCAGCTTTCGTCGTCGACACACCTTCCACAATCATTCCCATATTATCTAATACATTATCAAGAGTATGTCCCTTGCCAAGCAAATCTCCTGCACGCCAATTTCTTGAATGCACACTTGTACAAGTCACTGCTAAATCCCCAACTCCACTTAGTCCAATAAAGGTTAATGGATCAGCTCCCATGGCAACACCAAGACGACTAATTTCAGCTAACCCTCTCGTCATAATAGCGGCACGAGCATTGTCTCCATATCCTAACCCATGTAAAGCGCCAGAACCAAGTGCGATAATATTTTTAAGTGCTGCCCCTAGCTCAACCCCAATTACATCCAAATTTGTATAGACCCTAAAATAATGATTTGAAAACAAGCGTTGCACATATTTAGCATCTTCCATGTCTTCACACGCTGCGGTAATGGTTGTCACATCTTGAACAGCGACTTCTTCTGCATGACTTGGTCCAGATAATACCACAATGCCTTTTCTATTTTCTTCTGGTATCTCTTCTTTCAAGACTAACGAAATTCGTTTATGCGTATCTCGCTCTAAGCCTTTACTCGCATGAATAATAACGGGTTGGTTGTCACACACTTCAACAAATTGCTTGGTCACACTTCTCATTGCTTTTGTTGGTACAACAAACAATACAGCATCTGCCCCTTTCACGCAAGATGCCATGTCTCCTTTTGCCACCAATTTATTAGACAATTTAATATCTGGTAAATATTTTTGATTCGTATGATAATGATTAATCTCATCCATTTGCTCCGGATGATGTCCCCATATATTAACCTCATGCCCATTCTCAACTAAAACCATTGCTAATGCGGTACCCCATGATCCAGCACCTAGTACAGCAACTTTTTGTGTCATTCCAATAAACTCCTTTAATAAAAAATCCATATTTTTATCTATTTCACTAATTCTATCATATTCCTATTAGTATTTTAACCTATTCATGCATAACTTCTCATTTAGTGCATTTTATGATGGCATTACTCGATTATAAAATCTCAAATTCTTTGTTTTTCTTCGGTAAATCAGTAATCCAACTGCTACAATAAATAGAATTGCGGATAAAACTTGAGAAATTCTAAGTGTATCAAATAGCATCAAACTATCGGTTCTCATCCCTTCTATAAAGAATCGACCAACAGAATACCAGATAACATAAGATAACGCAATTTCGCCTTCTTTAAAGAAATCTTTTCTCCGTCTAAGAACGAAAAGAATTACAAACCCCATTAGATTCCACACACTTTCATACAAAAAGGTAGGCTGACGATATGCCCCGTCAATCATCATATTATCTATGATAAATTTAGGCAGATGTAATCCCTCCAAGAAATGTCTTGAGGTTACTTCACCATATGCTTCTTGATTCATAAAATTTCCCCATCTACCAATAGATTGGGCGATGATAACACTTGGAGCAGCAACATCTAAAAACGTCCATGTTGGTATAAAGTGGTGACGTGTAAAGAAATAAACCACTAGTGCTCCAGCAATTAAACCTCCATAGATTGCCAAACCACCATTGCGTATGGCTAAAATTTGACCTGGATTTTCTGCATAATATGACCATTCAAACATTACATAATACAATCTTGCTCCTATAATGGATATAGGTAGTGCCCAGAACATAAAATCAATAATATCATCTTCTTTTAATCCGACTCTAACAGCTTCTCTAGTCGCCAGCCAAGAGGCTAGGACAATACCGGATACAATAATTATGGCATACCATTGTATCGCAATACCAAAAATATGAAAGGCTGTTGGGCTTACTGTTCCTATCATTTACAACACCTCTTCTTATTCATCAGTTGAAGAGTTTTCTTCAATCAATTTTGCTAGATTCTCTTCAAATTTTTTCGTAGCATCGTACCCCATAGTACGTGCTCTAAAGTTCATTGCTGCAACTTCAATGATAATTGCCACATTTCGTCCAGTTGATACTGGTATAGATATCTTGGGTATCGGCACATTAGCCAGTGACACAGATTCAGTCCCACTACCTAATCGATCAAATTCGTTATCAGATCCCCATTGTTGCAAATCCACAACTAATGAAATCTGTGATTTATTTCGGACTGAGCTTGCGCCAAATAAGTTCATGACGTCAATAATTCCAACGCCTCTTATTTCCATTAAATGTTCTAAAATTTTTGGCGCCTCACCAATGACAGTACGCTCATCTTGTTGATAAATATCCACACGATCATCAGCAATCAATCGATGGCCTTTCTTAATTAATTCTAGCCCTGTCTCACTTTTTCCAATTCCACTAGTTCCTTGAATAAGAACCCCTAATCCATACACTTCTACTAAAACACCATGAATAGACGTCCGTTCTGCTAATTGACTTTCTAAAAAGTTTGAAATAATTCCTGATAAGCGTGATGTTGAAATACTTGCTGTCACGATTGGAATGTGTTTTTCCTTAGCAGATTTAATTAGCTCTTCTGGTACTGTTAATCCTCTAGCCACTACAAAACATGGTGTTGCATCGTCACATAACTTTCTAAAAATCATGTCTTTTTCTTCTGTTGTCATTTTTTCTGTAAAGGTAATTTCTTTTTTTCCAAGCATTTGAATTCGATCATGTGGATAATAATTAAAATATCCAGTTAGCTCTAGTCCTGGTCTTGAAATTTCACTTGATGTCACTTGACGTTCTAGGTAGTCCTCGCCAGAATAAACATCTAATTGTAGTTGATTGACAATATCTTTTATTTGAACCATGTGTCTCACTTCCCTATCCATTCTTAATTATCTTAACCGCTTTATTTTATCATTTAACACTCTCTGATACTAGGTTAGTGTCTTTTTCGTTTATAAAAAAGCCAACGATATCCCTATCGTCGGCTTTTATTTACATATATTTGCTAGCAAAATGATCTGATACAATAGAATTCACAATGGACATAATTACAGCAACTAAAACAGCAGAACCAAAACTTGAAAAAGCAAAATCTTGTGGCCCTACTACAATAGAGGTCATTTTCAACATTATCCCATTAATAATAAAACTAAACAGACCAAATGTAACAATCGTGATAGGCAATGATAGTAAATGTAAAATAGGTTTCACAAACATATTTAATATTGACAATACCACGCTTGCAACAATAGCAATTAAAAAACTACTGACATAAAATCGAGTTGGAAACAATACTGAGAGAGAAATAAATGCCATTGTATTAACGAATAGTCTTTGTACATACGACATTAAAAGTCGCTCCAGTCATCATCACTATCTACTTTTTCTGCTTCTTTTCTAGGTCGTTGTGTTGCTTTTTGTCCCGTGTATCTGTATTCTCCATAAGGATGACTATATTTATCCTGCTCATAGTTATACGTTGTTTTTGAAGGCATCAATACCATCAAAGCAATATATAATATCATACCTGGAAATCCTACTGTAAATAATGAGAGCAACACATAAATCACTCTCAAAATAGTCGGATCAATGCCTATATATTCAGCTATGCCTGCAAGTGAACCAGATATCATGACATTCGTATTTGACTTAGTTAATTTTTTCCTCATTTTATTTCACCTCATAAATTAATTAATTTTCAGTATCTTTTAGATAAATACTACCTGTTGTCGTTGTAAGATTCAGTTTGACTAACTCGTCTTCTGCTTCTCGACTAAACTCCAAACTTTGACTCGTGCGATCTTTTTTCTCTCGAATAATATCACTATTCGTCAATCTGTTTTTGATACTACCAAAATTTGTTTTACAGTAGCCTTCTATTCCCTTACTTTCAGGCAAAGCGACTTTTATAGCTCCATTTACAACACTAGATTGTATTTTTTGTATCTCTTTATGACTCGATGTCAATCGGATGTCGCCATTAATTAAACCAACTTTAATCGTTTGAATATTCGCCTTAGAAGAGACATCTCCATTGACTGTTTCAGCTAAAAAATCAATAATGTGACTGTCTCTCACTTCTATATCACCATTAACTCCTTCAACTTCAAGCATAGATGCTGTTATATCTGTTACTGTTATCTCACCATTTGTTGACTTTAAAAACACATCTCCAACATCCAAATGTTCTAATAAAATATCTCCATTTAACATTTTAATGGAAATATGATCGTACATTCTGTTTGGCAAATAGAATGTCAAATCTACTTTCAAACGTTTATTAGGTATTTGAAATGATATTTTTTCATCGGTAACATCTATATCACTTCTCTCTAAAAACGCCTCAAATAGTGAGTCCGAATTTATTTTCCCATAGAATTTTATATCTGCTTCTACTTTGACATCTTCATTATCCCATGTTTTAAATTTAATTTTCCCATTGGCTACTTTAACATCAATAATCGTTGCTTGGTTTTCTGGATACACAAATTCATGTGTAAAACTTTGACTAGCAACTCCTGGAACTTTGATGTTGATATCTTTCCAATCAACATTGTCATTAACAGATTTTGTTACTGTTTCAATTGTTTTTTTCAAAAACTCTCCAAATTGAGAACTGGCTTCCCCCATTTTATCTGATACTTGATTCATCGTATCATTTGCTTGTTCTTTCCAATCCTCCGGGATATCAAACTTTGATTTCCACTCTTCTTTCATGTTCACTTTTTGTTCCCGTTTGATATTCTTTAACGCCTCAGAACGTATTTCTTTTTCTGCTTCTAATTGTTCTAGCGTTTCAATCAGATAAGACAAATCTTTTTCTAACTGATCTCGTTCAGCTGATTTTTCTGGTGTCAATGTTTCCAAATCTTCCATTGTATTTAATACCATGATGGCTTCTTCTTGTTCTCTAATATCCTTAAGTAATTCTTGAATATCAGCATTCAATTCATCGAGTTCTACAGACGTTTGGTTAGCTTCTTCTGCTAACTCTGCTAAAATTTTTTCTAGTTGTTCTTTATCTCTTTCTTCGTTGGCTCTAAGTGTCTCAACAACGTCCTGCTCATCTACATCTAAATCACTTTCAAATAAGTCTTCAAATCGAGAGTGTTCCTGTTTATCACTCTCGTTTATCTTATTATCTAGTTTACCACCAGATTTTATCAAATTTGTAGCCTCTTTTTTGACCAATTTTTCATCTTTTTCAGTGGCAATATTCTCTAACAAAACAAGTGCTTCCTCAGTAGATAAGATTCCTTTTTTGACTAATTCTAAAATTCTTTCACGTTCTTGCATATGTATAGCCTCCTTATAGGTTTTGTCTACTTCCTCTTAACATATCCTATTATGCCCTCTTTTTTAATATTTGTCATAGGACTTGAGATGGATTTATCTATCTACTTAAAGACCTAAATAAAAAAGAGACGACTTTGTCATCTCTTTTACTCATTGTTATAAACCGATAAATGATGACGGGTCCATAAAGCCACTCCATACACCAGTGCTTAAACCAAAATGTAAATGATTTCCTGTTGAGTTTCCTGTAGTTCCTACAGAACCTACGATATCTCCTGCTTGAACAGTTGATCCCGAACTAATTCCAGGGCTAATCATATGCATGTAATAAGTATAGTAACCATTATCATGTTGAATAATCACATGATTTCCAGCGCTTGGATGGAAGCTTGATTCAATAACTGTTCCGGCTCTTGATGCCATAATAGGCGTATTAGCTGGCGCAGCCATATCGATACCATCATGATAATTACCTGCAGTTCCCGTTGGATCTTGTCGTGAACCGAATCCACTCGTAATAGTAAAACTATTTAATGGACGTTGGAATCCACTAGCAGAACTTGGTGCCGTTGATTGGCTATTATCACTTTTACCTGGTTTACTTGTTTGTTTTCCTAATGAAACAGGTTCTTCAATTTCTAATTTACTTTCTGCTTCAATTTTCTTTTGAGCTTCTTGCGCCGCTTGCTCTGCTGCTTTTGTTTTGGCAGCTTGTTCCTTAGCTTTACGGGCATTTTCGTCAGCAATACGTTGTGCCTCAGCTTTTTGAGCGATATATTCAGCTTTTTTATTTTTCTCACCGTCTAGATTTTTTAAAATCTCGTTGGCTAATTTTACTTGTTCCGACTTAGATGCTTCTAATTCAGTTTGTTTTACTTTTAGCGTTTCAGCTTTTTGTGTAATCTCAGTTACTTTTTCTTCTACACTTACTTTTTTAGATGCTAATTTTTCTTGGTCTTCTTTTTGAACACTCATAATATCATTATTAGCTGTTACCAATTTTGTATAGGCAACCGTTCGTCCAATCGCATCCGATACAGAATTAGAACCTAATAGAACATTAACAATATCTTGTTCTTCTTGATTAACTTGAGTAGAACGCGCTTGTTCGTCTATTTTTTCACTTCTTTTTTCAATCGTTTTTTCTAACTCAGCAATTTCTTTGGTTAAGTCATTAACTTCTTTCTCTAATGCTACTTTTTCAGATAATAAAGCATCTGTTTCTTTTGTCAACTGTGAAATTTTTGTGTCAATTTCAGCCAAAGCATTGTCTGCTGATTGTTTTTTATTCGTTAAGTCATTAATTTTTTTATCTTGATTCGAGATTTTGTTATCTATCGTTTCAGCATGAATCACTGCAGGGCTCACTAACCCTACCATACATGTTGTTGCTAATGTTATAACAATCGATTTTTTTAATTTCATTATTTTATCAACCTCTACCTTTTTTATCTACTTTACAAACTATATCATATTCTATATGAAATTAAAATTACAACAAGATTACAAATTAAGTCATGTGTATTAAACAACTTACACCTAGTAGGTATTCTAATCTACAATGAAAAAATGCACTGGATTCCTAGTGAATCTAGTGCATTCTTCTATTATTTATTATTCAAATCCAGTTCTTGGATTTTACCTGTTTTCAGATAAACAATCCATTCACAAATATTTGTCACATAATCACCAATACGTTCTAAATAACCAGCAACTTGTAAGTAATCAGCTCCTACTATGACTGTTTCTGGATTTTCTTGCATAGCTCTAATTGAATGACGATAGATTGATTTAAAATATTCATTAATTATCTTATCACTTGATGCTATTTGGATTGCTTTTTTACTATCTGTTTTCACATAAGCCACTAACACATCATTTACCATTCCCATAACATGCTCAGCCATTTTAGAAATTTCGTCTTCTATCTCTAGTACTCTTTTGTTTCCTTTTACACGAATAGTTGATTTAGCAATAGATACAGCATGATCACCCATTCTCTCTAAATCTGAACTTGCCTTCATAATGGTTACTATATTTCTCAAGTCAGTTGTTACTGGTTGTTGCAAGGCAATCATTTCTAAACTTTTTTTCTCTAAATTTTGTTCTTGTTGATTGATATTATTATCATCTGAAATAACTTCTTTTGCTAAAGCTTTATCGTGATCGATAAATGCCTTAACGGAGTTATTAATTGCGACGTTTACATCTTTACCCATATTATGAAATTTATCATGAAGATTATTTAAATCTTCTTCGAATTGAGTTCTTAACATTCTATCATCTCCCGAAAGTCTTGTTCTATTTTTTATCCAAATTTTCCAGATATATAATCTTCTGTTTCTGTTCTATCTGGGTTAATAAATATTTTTTTTGTTTTATTGTATTCGATTAAATCCCCATTTAAAAAGAAGGCTGTTTTATCTGATATTCTTGATGCTTGTTGCATATTATGTGTCACCATAATCATCGTGTACTGGTCTTTTAATTCTAACAGCATATTTTCTATCTTACCACTAGAAACTGGGTCTAGTGCACTTGTCGGCTCATCTAGTAAAATAACTTCTGGCTTTACTGCCAAAACTCTAGCAATACATACCCTTTGCTGTTGGCCACCTGATAAAGATAAGGCACTTTTATTTAATTTATCTTTTACATCATCCCAAACAGCAGCTGCTTGCAAACTCTCCTCTACCACTTGATCTAACTCTTCTTTTGTGTAATTGCCATCTAATTTCAATCCATAAATGACATTGTCATAAATTGAGAATGGAAATGGATTAGGTTGCTGGAACACCATGCCAATTTGCTTTCTTAATGATACCACATCCATTTTTGGACTATAAATATCTTGATTTTTATATGTAACATTTCCTGTAATGGTAACAGAGGGTATTAAATCATTCATTCTATTCAATGTTCTTAAGTAGGTCGATTTACCACATCCTGATGGGCCGATTAGCGCTGTTATCCCACCTTCATCAAAATCCATTGTAATACCTTTTAAGGCTTCATTTTTCCCATAGTATAAATGCAAATCCTTTGACTCGATAATAGACATGCTCATCCTCCTTAACCAAAATGACCTGATACATAATCATCTGTTGATTGAATTTTAGGTCTTGTAAATATTTTTCTTGTCTTATCATACTCCATCACTTGTCCCATATAGAAAAAGGCTGTATAATCGCTTATTCTAGAAGCTTGTTGCATATTATGTGTCACGATGATAATCGTATAATTTTCTTTTAAATTAATCAGTGTTTCTTCAACCTTACTTGTTGAAATAGGATCTAGAGCACTCGCTGGCTCATCAAGTAATAAAATATCAGGTTTCATGGCAATTGCTCTTGCAATACAAAGTCGCTGTTGTTGGCCTCCAGATAGAGCTAAAGCACTTTTATCCAGACTGTCTTTTACTTGATCCCACAAAGCTGCTTGTTTTAAACTTGTCTCAACAATCTCATCTAATTCAGTTTTATCAGTCATTCCATGACGTTTTAAAGCAAATGTGATATTCTCATAAATTGATTTACTGAATGGATTAGGGCGCTGAAATACCATGCCTATATGCTTTCTCATTTCATACACATCAACTGCTGAAGAATTGATATCAATTCCTTCATATACAATTTTACCTGTCACTTTAGTATTATCTATTTGATCATTCATACGATTCAATGATCTTAAATACGTTGATTTACCACATCCTGACGGGCCAATTAATGACGTGATTTTATTTTCTTCAAACTGTAATGATACACCTTTTATCGCCTCATTTTGTCCATACCACACATGAATATCTTCCGTCTCTAAAGCTACTTTTTGATGTTCTTGATTCAATTGAATAATGTGTGTATCCTCTAAATTATATTTTTTCATGTTGAATCCCCTATCTACGCTGACGTAATTTTCTTATGTAATTTCTTACCAAGTAATCTAGCTAAAAAGTTAAATAGTAAAACTGCTAATATTAACACCGCTGATGCTCCCGCAGATACTTGCGCGCCATCCGGCATGTTACCTTCACTGTTTACTTTCCATATATGTACAGCTAGTGTTTCGGCTTGTCTAAAAACATTTAAAGGACTCGTTATACTCATTGGATTCCAATTAGTAAAATCTAAAGCTGGTGCACTTTGACCTGCTGTAAAGATTAAGGCAGCTGCCTCACCAAATATTCTCCCCGCCCCTAAAATGACACCTGTTAAAATACCAGGTAGTGCCTCTGGGATGACAACTCTTGTAACAGTTTCCCATCTTGATAAACCTAGAGCAAGTCCTGCTTCACGTTGTGTGTAATGAACCGCTTTTAAAGATTCTTCAACATTCCTAGTTAGTAATGGTAAATTAAAAAATGTTAACGCCAACGCTCCTGAAATAATAGAAAACCCAAAACCTGCTTGGATAACAAAGACTAAAAATCCAAATAAACCTACAACTACAGATGGAAGCGAACTTAAAACTTCAATCGCAGTTCGGATAACATCAGTAAACCAATTTTTTCTAGCATATTCAGATAAATAAATACCTGCACCTAATGAAATAGGTATACTGATTAACATGGTAATGAGTAATAAATAAAACGAGTTAAATAATTGTATCCCAATACCACCGCCAGCTTGAAAACTTTTAGAAGGTTGAGTCAAAAAGTTCCAACTAATATGAGGCAACCCACGTCCTAAAATATATAAGATTAAACTTGCTAATATTGCTGTAATAATCACTGCAATGCCATAAAGAATACCTGTTGCAAGTTTATCCGCTTTTTTTGCATTCATTATTTCATTGCCCCTTTCTTACCAATTAAACGCGTAATAATATTAAAGAATAAAGACATTAATAAAAGTAGTAATGCTAATGACCACAGAACATTATTTTGTAAAGTCCCCATAATCGTATTACCAATTCCCATTGTTAAAACACTGGTTAATGTCGATGCAGGGGTAATTAGATTATGTGGCATTAATGAGGCATTACCAATGACCATTTGAATCGCTAGCGCTTCACCAAACGCTCTTGCCATACCAAATACCACTGCTGTTAAAATTCCCGGTACTGCGGCACGTAAAACAACCTTATAAATAGTTTGCCAACGTGTTGCTCCAAGAGCCAATGAAGCTTCTCTATAGTGTCTTGGAACTGATTTAAGAGCATCTACTGTCATAGAAGTCACCGTTGGTAAAATCATCACAAAAAGAACGAAAGTTCCTGCTAAAATACCAAAGCCAGATCCTCCAAATACATTTCTAACCGCTGGCACTATAACAGATAAACCAATAAAACCATAAACAACTGATGGGATACCCACAAGTAGCTCAATAACTGGTTGTAAAATTTTAGTTCCTAATTTTGGAGAAATCTCTGTCATAAATACAGCAGCACCTATAGCAAATGGTGTTGCGATTAATGCAGATAGCAAAGTGACAATAAACGATCCTGCTAACATTGGTAAAGCTCCTACTAACGGCTCGCCATTTTCGCCTACAGAACTTGGATTCCATTCTGTACCAAATAGGAAATCAAACACATTCACCTTATCTACAAAAAAAGTAGCTAGTCCTTTACTCGCAACAAAATAAAATATTGCTACGACAACACTAACAATTAGCAAAATAGCTAAAAAGCTAATAGTTTTACCGAATTGTTCTAATTTTGCTTTTTTAGATTTTCTCAATAGTTTTTTCTGTATTTCTTCCAACGCAAATCCTCCTAATGCTTATGCACTATTTTTTATGAATACTACCATCAACATCACGTTCTACTTCCATACTTGAAACGGGAATATACCCTAATTGAGGGACGATATCTTTTTGTACCTCATCGGATGTCATATAATCAAGAAATTCCTTCGTTAAGTGTTCTGGGGCTCCTTTGGTGTACATGTGTTCATATGACCAAATCACCCAATTATTAGTCATCACATTCTCTTCAGTCGGTTTTACTCCATCAATAGACAGTGTTGCCACATCGGCTGTTACATATGAAAATGCCACGTAACTAATCGCACCAGGTGTTGTACTCACAATTTGACGAACCATTCCTGTTGATTCCTGTTCTTGAGAGTTTTTAGAATTTTCTCCATCTAGTACCCATTGTTCAAATGTAAATCTGCTACCACTACCTGCTGCACGATTTAACAAAACAATGTCTTGGTCTTTGCCTCCAACTTCTTTCCAGTTGGTTATCTCACCTGTAAATATTTTTTTTAATTCATCCATTGAGATATCTTTAATGCCAACCTTTTTATTAACAATTGGTGTCAAACCTACTACGGCTACTTTATGGTCGACAAGTTTAGAACTTTCAATCCCATCTTTTTCTTCTGCAAATAAATCAGAATTCCCTATTTCCACTGCACCAGATTGAACTTGACTCAATCCAGTACCACTTCCTCCACCTTGAACATTGATAAATTTTCCTAAATGTTGACTACTATACTGCTCACTCGCTGCTTCAACTAACGGTTGCATAGCAGATGATCCCACTGCATTTATCGATTCACCATTGTCTACATTTCCACAACTTGTTAAGACGATTCCCATTCCTAAAAGAATAATCGTTTTATAAACTCTTTTCACAAGTTTACCTCCTAATATTGCCTTTAATTTAACTCGTTAAAATAATGTCACTATTAATACAGATTAAACATATAATTTGAACAGGAAAAATGCAAGTCTTTTTACATTGATTTTACAATATAATCATATTTTAATATTCATAATTAAAATACATTTATTTCAAATAAACATTTATTATTCTATCGTTTATGTGTTATACTGTATAAGAAACGTGGTTTTGTTTATTTGTTATTAATGAATAAGCCCCCAACTTGTTGATTAATTTGATATCTTTGTGTATCAAACAAGCAAACAAACCTGTTTCTAGTCACTAATAAGATATTCCCCATTGAGTTAGTGATGAATATCATCCCTTATAAACGAAAAGATGACTATTAGTCATCTTTTTGTTTATTTATTTTACAAAAAACCATCAGTTTATTCCTAAACTGATGGTTCAAGCATTCTTTTTTAAACTTTTAAGAAACGTCTCATCGATAATACAGATCCAACCGAACCTATAACAACACCAATAATAACAATTAATATGTTTAATTGTAACACTAATTGAGCTGGTTTGATTAAATCATATGAAGCAGATGCCATCATACTTTTTGTATATAAAAAGTAGACTTGAGCATAGCCAAATGAAATAAGTAACATTGGTAAAATAGAACCTAACAATCCAATAAACGCTCCTTCTAAGAAGAAAGGCCAACGAATGAATCCATTTTTAGCTCCCACTAAACGCATAATTTGAATTTCACGTTTACGAGAAATAATCGTAATTCTAATTGTATTAGAAATTAAAAAGATGGCAACAGCGACTAGAAATACGGCTGCAATCGTTCCCCATAAGTTAACATTTTTAGAAATAGAGAATAACTTATCAGAGTTCTGTCCACCATAGTCGGCTTTAAATACATTCGGAAGCGTTGATGCTTTCTTTTGAATGCCTTTAATTGATTCTGAATCTTTTGCACTTAAAATATAAACATCATACAACGGATTATCATCACCATCAAATAGTTTCCAAGTATCCCCTAGTTTATCTGTTAATTTTTTGTACTCATTTTGTTTACTTGAAAATGTCACATCAGATACATTAGGTATTTTTTTCAAGTCCTCACCTAATTTATCCATATCTTCTTTAGATGTACCAAAATCAACAAAGACTGATACATCCACATTTTTATTGATATCTTCTGCAACTTTCGTCACATTCAAAATAACTCCTAAAAAGATTCCTACTAGTGTTAGAGTTACTGTTACTGCACTGGCAGATGCTAATGTCATCCAACCATTACGTTTTAAATTTTTTAATGCACTACCTACATGTCTAAAAAAGTTTCTAATCATCGTACCCGTAATCCCCCTCATCTTGGTCTCTAGTGATACGTCCATTCTCAATTGCTAAGACACGGTGACGAATTTCGTTTACAATCATACTATTATGAGTGGCCATGACAATAGTTGTTCCTTGCCCATTGATTCTATCCAATAAATCCATAATTTCCCAAGAATTCTCTGGATCCAAATTACCAGTAGGCTCATCTGCAATCAATACTTTCGGCGTATTAACGATGGCTCTAGCAATAGCAACACGCTGTTGTTCCCCACCTGATAGTTCACTCGGGAAAACTCGCACCTTGTGTTTCAATCCTACTAAGTCCAAGACTTCCATCACACGTTTTTTAATTTCACGTGGTTTTTTACCAATTACTTGCATCGCGTAGGCTACATTTTCATAAACAGTTTTGTGCATTAGTAATTTGTAATCTTGGAATACAATGCCTATTTCTCTACGTAAATATGGAATATTACGATTTTTGATATTTAATAAATCATACCCACATACATTTAAGTTACCTTTAGTTGCTTTTTCTTCTCTATACATTAATTTAATAAAGGTTGATTTTCCAGCTCCACTAGGTCCAACAACATAGACAAACTCACCCTGATTAATATTAATTGATAAGTTTCTGATAGCTGTTGTGCCATTAGAGTATTTTTTTGTTACTTTTTTCATTTCGATCATTAGCATTCACCCCAGCTTATTTTATTCCAACGATTTTAATTCAAATCTGTCATAAGTATAACATGATTTGTCTTGTTTTTTTAATGTCATTTGATTACATTTACATGTCATTTTGTTAGTCATAGACACATTGAACGTTCTTACATTTTCCATCTTAAGTAAGCATCTATAAAACCATCTAGTTCTCCATCGATTACAGATTGTGCATTGCCAACCTCATAATTAGTCCGATGATCCTTA
The DNA here is from genome assembly GCA_052104115.1 of Vagococcus sp. Taxonomy (GTDB): domain Bacteria; phylum Bacillota; class Bacilli; order Lactobacillales; family Vagococcaceae; genus Vagococcus. The sequence goes on from JBQELZ010000002.1 coordinate 106,608, forward strand.
ACCATTGAGTATGGGTGAAAAACATAAGACCTGATTTGAGAGCCCCAGCCAATTTCAAGTTGCTCGCCTCTTATTTCTGCAGCTTGTTGCTCTTGTTTTTCAATCTCTAATTGATAAAGTTTTGCTTTTAACATCCCCATTGCTTGTTCTCTATTTTTTAATTGTGAACGTTGTGCCTGGCTCGCTACAACGACTCCAGTTGGCATATGGGTAATCCTAATAGCTGATTCTGTTTTATTGACATGTTGACCGCCTGCTCCACTCGCACGATACGTATCAATTTTTAAATCATCCGATTTTATCTCAATATCCACATCCCCCGTAAGTTCTGGCATAATATCCACAGAACAAAATGATGTATGCCTTCGACTATTGGAATCAAAGGGAGAAATTCGCACCAAACGATGCACGCCTTTTTCAGATTTCAAATAACCATAGGCATTGTAACCTTTGATTAGCAATGTCACACTCTTTATTCCTGCTTCGTCTCCAGCTAAGTAATCCAATGTCTCAACTTTAAAATCGTGTGCCTCTGCCCATCTTGTATACATTCTAAGGAGCATGCTTCCCCAATCTTGAGATTCTGTTCCCCCCGCTCCTGGATGAAGCTCTAATATGGCATTATTTTTATCATACTCTTCATTTAATAATTGAGATAATTCAAATTCCTCAACCACTGTTTTGTATGTTTTTAACTGCTCTATCAATTCACTGGTTAACTCGTCATCCGGATCCTCTAGAACCATTTCAAATAGTAGCTCCAACTCCTCGTATTGATTCTCCAAGTTTTTAAACGATTCATATTGTGTTTTAAGTTGATTTGTTTCATCAATATATCGTTGAGCTGTCTCTGAATCATCCCAAAAAGTAGGTGTAGACATTTCAAATTCGGATTCAGCTATTTTCTCTTCCAATTCTTCTAAGTCAAAGAGACCTCCTAAAATTTTCGATTTTCTCTTTGATGGTGTCTAATTCATTTCTTACTTCACTATTCTCCATACTACTTTCATTCCTCTCAAAAACAGCAAAGCGACTCAGATTATCTAAGTCGCAATGTTTGATTTAAACTGGTTTACCGTGACAGTTTTTATATTTCTTACCACTACCACATGGACATGGATCATTTCTTCCCACTTTGTCATCCACACGAACTGGTTTTTTCTTTTCATCTTTCGATACGCGACCTTGTTCTTCTGTTGGTTTCGTTGCTTCACCTTGCGCAACTTGCTCTCTTTGAACATTTTGTCTTATTTCTGCTTTCATAAACAGACGAGTCGCTTCATATTCCACTGCGCCTACCATATCATTGAACATTTTATATCCTTCAGTTTGGTAATCCACTAATGGATTATTTTGTCCATATGCTCTAAGGCCAATAGATTCTCTCAATTGATCCATTGCATCAATATGATCTGTCCATTTTGTATCTACAACTCTCAAAATAACCACTTTTTGGAATTCTAATAATTGTTCTGGACTTTCCATGATAGCTTCTTTTTCTTGATAAATAGCTGTTGCTTTGTCAAAAATAAATTGTTTCATTTCATCTGGTGTCTTGTTTTCAAAATCAGACAATGAAATGGCATCTTCATGCGTAATAGCAGACCCTGTAAAGTCAACCAAGCCTTGTAGATTCCAATTGTCTTTTTCACCTTGTGTATGCCCATCAACGTAACGACCAATTGTACGCTCTACCATACCTAATAAAACAGGTTTCAAGTCAGTGTCCGAGGTAATAACTTGATAACGTTGTTTATAGATAACCTCACGTTGCTCTCTCATCACGTCATCATATTGTAGAACGTTTTTACGCGTATCATAGTTATTACCTTCAACACGTTTTTGCGCTGATTCTACTTGTTTTGATAACATCTTGCTTTGAATCACTGCATCTTCGTCTTCTAAATTCATTCTATCTAAGAAAGCTTTGATTCGCTCAGAACCAAATCGTTTCATTAAATCGTCTTCAAGAGATAAATAAAATTGCGTCACACCAGGGTCTCCTTGACGTCCAGCACGTCCACGTAACTGATTATCAATACGCCTTGACTCATGTCTTTCAGTACCAATAACGGCTAATCCACCCACTTCAACAACACCACGACCTAAACGAATATCCGTACCACGACCAGCCATATTCGTAGCAATCGTAACTGCTCCTTTTTGACCGGCGTTCATGATAATTTCAGCCTCTTTAAAATGATTTTTAGCATTTAATATTTCATGAGGTACTTTTGCTTTTGTTAACATTTCTGATAATAATTCAGATGTTTCAACAGCAACTGTTCCCACTAAAACGGGTTGTCCATTTTGATGACGTTCTTTTATATCCGCCACAACAGCATGAAACTTGCTTGTTAATGTTGGGTACAATAAGTCTGGTCTATCATCACGAAGAATGGTTCTATTTGTTGGTACTTGAATTACTTCCATATTATAAATTTCACGGAATTCATCTTCTTCTGTTTTAGCTGTACCTGTCATACCTGACAGTTTTTTATACATACGGAAATAGTTTTGGAACGTAATATTAGCCATTGTTTTTGTTTCATCTTCAATTTCTACACCTTCTTTGGCTTCAATCGCTTGATGTAAGCCATCTGAATAACGACGACCATCCATAATACGTCCAGTAAATTGGTCAACAATCATGACTTTGCCTTCTTGAACCACATAATCAATATCTCGAATCATGATAAAGTTCGCTCGTAACGATTGATCCATATAATGTGTTAAAGAAGTGTTTTCAATATCATATAAGTTGTCTACATTAAAATGCTTCTCTGCTTTAGAAATACCTTCTTCTGTTAAGCTGATTGTTTTAGATTGAACGTCAATTTTGTAATCTTCGTCTTCTTTTAACACTTTCATGAAATTATCAGTACGGTTATACATTGCTGTTGATTTTTCTGCTTGTCCAGAAATAATCAATGGTGTCCTTGCCTCATCAATTAAAATTGAATCGACTTCATCGACTACTGCAAAATTCAGTGGTCGTTGCACCATTTGTTCACGGTAAACAACCATATTATCTCTTAAGTAATCAAATCCTAATTCGTTGTTTGTAGAATACGTAATATCACAAGCGTAAGCTAAACGTTTTTCTTCAGATGATTTTGAGTTGATGTTTAACCCTACTGTCAATCCTAAGAAATTGTATAACTCACCCATTTCACTCGCATCACGAGTTGCTAAATACTCATTTACAGTAACAACATGGACACCTTCACCTGAAATAGCATTTAGGTATACAGGCATCGTTGCCGTTAATGTTTTACCTTCACCTGTTTTCATCTCTGGAATGTTACCATCATGTAAGATGATACCACCCATTAATTGAACTTTATACGGAAACAAACCAAGCACACGTTTTGCGGCTTCTCTAACAACAGCAAAACTTTCAGTTAATAACTGATCTAATGTTTCACCTTTTTGGTAACGCGCTTTAAACTCATCTGTTTTAGCTTGTAACTCTTCGTCTGTTAATTTAGACATGTCCTCTGCTAACAAGTCAATCTTGTCTGCCAAATGTCCTAGTCTTTTTAATTCTTTTTTATCGTTCTCTATAATGTTTTTCAAAAAATTAGCCATGAATTAAATCCTACCCTCTCGTACTTATTCTTTAATTTTTATTCTTTTATAATAGAATGAGGTCATCTTATATATTTTAGCATTAGTTGTAACAAAATAAAACTCTTTATTCTTAAAAAGACTCTTTTCTATCATTTATTATGACTATATAACAATTTCTTTAAAAAAGTTAAGCCATCCTCTCGAAAAATAAAAACATACAGCAAGGAATTTGGTTCTTTCCTTGCTGTATGTTTACTTTATATTATTAATAGTATATAACTTGTTTAGCCTAGTTTTGCGATTCTCATGACATCTCTTGCAATAATCACTTCTTCGTCTGTTGGAATCACTAATATTTTCACTTGACTATCTGCTGCTTCAATAAATAACTCATTGTTTTTATTTTTTTCTTCATCCAATTTAACGCCTAAATAGGTTAAATACTCACATACAGCCGTTCTAGTTCGTGAAGAATGTTCACCTACACCTGCTGTAAACACCAATGTATCTAATCCATTCAAATCTGCTGTATAAGCACCAATGTAATGAACGATTTGATGAACAAAAACATCTAACGCTAGTTGAGCACGTTTATTGCCAGCATCGGCTGCTGCTTCAACGTCACGGCAGTCACTAGATACGCCTGAAATACCTAGTAGACCAGATTTTTTATTCATTAAATCTTTTATTTCTTGTGGAGATAGTCCTTCTTTTTCTTGAATAAAAGGTAAAATTTGAGGATCTAAATCGCCAGTTCGTGTTCCCATTACTAATCCTGCCAATGGTGTGAAGCCCATTGAAGAATTAATTGATGCCCCATCCAAAATAGCAGAAATACTTGCACCACTTCCGATATGGCATGTAATACATCGTCGGCCTTCTGGATTTAATTTCATCGATTCTTCCGCCACATATTGATGACTTGGACCATGGAACCCATAACGACGAATACCATATTTTTCATAATACTCATATGGCAATGCATACATATGATTTTTTTCTGGAATCGTATGATGGAACGATGTATCGAAAATGGCAACTTGTTTAGCATGTGGCAATGCTTCTTTAAATGAGCGAATACCTATCAAATTAACTGGATTGTGTAATGGTGATAAAGTGCTCAGCTCATCAATCCTATCTTCAACCACTTCATCAATTAGCGTTGCATCAGCATAGTAAGTACCACCATGAGAAATACGATGTCCAACTCCTTGAATATCATCATAAGACTCAATCATGTTTTCTGCTATTAAAGCATCTAATAAAACATCTACAGCTTGCGCATGATTTTTTATTTCTAATTCTTTTTGTTCTTTTTTTCCTTGATGCTTATAAGCAAAGACAGACTGCTTAAACCCAATTCTGTCAAAACTGCCTTCTGTTAGCACTTCTTCTTCTGGCATTTGAAATAGTTTAAATTTCAATGAAGAACTACCAGAGTTAATCGCCATTACTTTTGTCATAAAATGTTAGTCCTTTCTCACTAAAAAATCAATGTGTAAACAAGGCTAGCTAATACCGCCCCGATAATTGGGCCAACAATTGGAACCCACGCATAATCCATATGAGCGTCGCTTTTATTTGGTATTGGTAAGACTCTATAAGCAAATCTTGGACCAAAATCACGACATGGATTTAATGCATACCCTGTTGTCGAACCTAAAGCTAAACCAACAGATGTAATAACGAGTCCTACAATCAATGGTTTTAACCCTTCAGTAAATTCACCAAGGTTTAATAAAATAAATACAAAGAAAAACGTTGCGATCGTTTCACTTAAACAGTTAAATACTTTGTTTGGAATTGCTGGTCCTGATCCAAAAATAGCAACCGAGTTTCCTTCTTCTTCATTTTTACTTTCTTTAAAATGAGGGTAGAAATGTAAGGCAATAATGGATGCCCCAACAAATGCTCCTAAAAATTGAGCGATAATGTAGCCTACGACTTTTTCTTTTGCAAACAAATCAAACGCAGCGAATGCTAATGTTATCGCTGGATTTAAATGACCTTCAGAACCAAGAAAACCCGAAACATACACACCAAACGCAACAGCAAGGCCCCAACCAAAACAAATATATAACCAGTTAGATCCTTTTGCATATGCTTTGCTTAAATTTACACTGGCTCCTAAGCCAATACCTAATACGATTAAGACAACTGTCCCAATAAACTCTGCAACATACTCCTGCATACATAAACTCCTTATTATTTAATAATATTTTTGACAATGTTAGCCAAGTCTTCATCTGTTGGCAATACTGGATTTCCTGGGAATGTTCCATCTGTTTTAGCATGGCTGACAATCCATTCCATATTTTCTAATACGTCTTTTTCTTTCACACCAAATTCTGTCAATGTTTTAGGACAGTTCATGGCTTTCATCATAGTGAAAATATGTTTCTGTAATCTTTTTACTTGTAATGTATCACTTAGACTAGGTGATCCGATATTTGCTTTACGACTTGCAGTGGCATATTTTTTTGCCACATCTTTATCTTGTGCATTAAATCCAACCACATACGGCAATAACATCGCATTCGCTAGACCATGTGGCACATGAAATTTTGCTCCTAATTGATGCGCTAGAGAATGACAAATTCCTAAACCAGCCATATTAAAAGCTAGTCCGGCAGCACATGACGCATCATGGACATTTTGTCTAGTTACAACATCATCGCCTTGCTCATACGCTGTGACTAATTGGTTAGCAATGACATCAATTGCTTGCTCTGCCAATGCATCTGTAAATAGATCTGACTCTTTGGCTACTAATGCTTCTAGAGCATGTGTCATCACATCTAAACCAGAGAATGCTGTTACACTCTTCGGTGCACTCATAACAAGGGTTGGTTCTAAAATCGCAATATCAGGAATCAAATGATCCTTAATGATTGGGAATTTCACACCATTTTTAGTATCTGATACAACAGCTGTATTAGTAACTTCTGATCCTGTACCACTGGTTGTTGGAATTGCAATAAAACTATCAATATCCGTTCCCACCATTTTTTCGCCAAAAAATCGAATGGCTTTAGCCGTATCTATAGCTGATCCACCACCAATTGCAATGATACACTCTGGTTGAAAGGTTTGATACACACTGACACCAGCCATTATATTTTCTAATGGCGGGTCAGGTTTAACATCTGAAAAAATCATGATGTCATTTGTGTTTGGTAATAAGTTTTGAATACGGTCTAAACTGTCGGTTCCAGGTAGAAATGAATCACATACCATCATTATTCTTTGATGAGTAATGGTTTTTAAAACATCTAAACTGTCAACCCCTGAATAGACTTTGGTTGGTATGATGAATCGATTCATTTTAGTCCCTCCAAACTCTCATTGAAAAACCTTCTGGAGAATTCAAACGACGACGTCGTGTAAATGTTTTAGCTGTCGTAGTTCCTTCACCAGTTGGAGTTGAAATAGTTAAAGCTGATGCACCTGTAAAGCCAACACCAGTACCAGAATAAGTAGGTCCATTCACAACAAAAATTGATGTGTTCATACGATGTGCTGCTTTATTAATATTTACCAAGTTTTCTGAATGAATAGACGCTGTATGATGATTTTTTCCTTCTACTTCTACAGCAATTTTAAGCATGTCGTCAAAATCACGTGCACAAACAACTGGAACGATTGGCATTAACATTTCTTTCACAACAAAAGGATGATTTTTGTCTGCTTCTAAAATAATTAAGTTTGGTTTACCAGTGTAACGTATATTGGCAGCATCTAAAATAAGAGTGGCATCTTTACCAATGTAATCACGGCTTGGTGTTCCATTTTCTTTAAGAGTTAAACTTAATAATGTTTCCACATCTTTAGGATCTTTTACTAAAAAGGCTCCTTCAGCTTGCATCAAACGAATTAACTCATCTTTAATGCTTTCAACTGCTACAACTTCTTTTTCTGCTGTACATAAAATATTATTATCAAATGCTGCTGAATCTACAATATTACGAGCAGCTAATTTAACGTTAGCTGTTTCATCAACCATTGCAGGAGGGTTACCAGCACCAGCACCAATTGCTTTTTTACCAGAAATCATTGCTTGATGCACCACACCAGGTCCACCTGTTACAACTAGAGCTGCAATATCAGGATGAGCCATCATTTCTTGCGCTGCTTCAATCGATGGTTTTTCAATTGTAACAACTAAGTTTTTCATGCCTACAGCTGCTTCAATAAATTCATTTACTTTTTCAACAGCCCAACGTGAAATGTTTTTAGCACCTGGATGGACACTAAAGTAAACAGTATTTCCACCAGCAAGCATCATAATTGCGTTAGCAATAACTGTTTCTACTGGATTTGTACTTGGAGTCACAGCTCCAATAACGCCAAATGGTGCGTATTCGTACATAATAAGTCCGCCGTCACCTGTTTGGATTTCAGACGTTAAATCTTCTGTTCCAGGAGTATTAAATAAAGAGTTTTCTAATTTTTTAATTTTAGCTTCTTTAGTTCCCATGCCTGTTTCATTCAAAATTTCAGTCGCAATATGATCTAGTAATGGCGCAAATCCATCTTTAATGGCATCAATGATTTTATTACGTGTTTCAATTGAGCAATCCACATATATATCTTGTGCTGCTTGTGCTGCTTTTACAGCTTCATCAACTGTTTTAAATACACCTTTGTTTCCAGTTGATACAGATGTAGATGATGCTGAACTTTCTAATTCTTCTGCTAAAATTTTTCTGATTTGTTCTTCTAATGTTGACATAATTACTCTCCTTTTAATAACGCAGCAACTGCTGTTTCACATATTATTTGGTCTTCTGACACTTTTCCACCACTGACACCAATGGCTCCAATCATTTTGTCATGATACATAATCGGTATACCACCAGCAAATGTCACAAGTTCTCCTGCCATCATGGTTTCAATTTGATACAATTCTCCACCGGGATTTGTATCTTTGTTTAAATCTTTTGTTTCTGATTGCATTAATAATGCGGAAGATGCTTTTTTAGGAGCAAGTGTTAAACTGACCAATTTTGCTTCTTCCATACGATATAGCATGCGTGGATTTCCTGATAAATCGCTAATACAAATCGTAACTGGTACATGTATGTCTTGTGCTTTTTGTTCCGCTGCATCGATTGCCTGTTGTAAATTTGCTTTACTAAACAACGCATCAGCTTGAATATTTATTAATGCTTTTTCAACTAATTTGTCTAAGCTATTCAACGTTTGCACCTTCTTCTTTATAATAACGTCTTACTATTTCATCAATGATTTTTTCTTCTTTATCCGTATGATCTTCATCACGTGAGATAATGTATAAACAATCTGATAAACGATTGACGTATTTTAATAATTCTGGTCGAATAATGGCTTCTTCTTCAGATAAGCGAACCAACATTCTTTCACCTCGTCGACATACAGCTCTTGCCATATGTAAATGCGCTCCTGCAACACTTGATCCTGGTAAAATAAATGTAGTAATCTTCGGTAATTTCTCTGTATAACGGTCAATCAATTCTTCTAATTCAGCAATATCCTCTTTAGAAATTTGTTGACTTTTCATTGAAAATTTATCATTATCAGATGTAGCAATCTCACCAGCTAATTGAAACATTTTGTATTGAATATGCGTTAAAAACAGTTTGTTTTCTTCGCTTTGACAAAATTTTTCAGCGACACTGATACATGTATTGCACTCATCAAATGTGCCATATGTTTCGACACGATCCGAATATTTTTTTACTCGTTTCCCATCAAATAAACTCGTCGTTCCTTTATCACCTGTTTTGGTATAAATAGCCATGTTGACACACCCTATCCTTACTTGTTAAACCGATCAATAATCCCAACAATCGCACAGTCTACAACGTCTCGCCCTTGCGAAGCATCTTTACTCGCTTTTCTGGCACCTGCTCCTTTTACTAAAAGAACATACTCACCTATTCCAGCTCCTACTGTATCTGCAGCGACTTCTTCATATCGAATGGACTCTTGATTACTATTAATTTGTTGTACAATCATTAGTTTGCGACCAACTAAAGACGCATCTTTTTGACTTGCTTCAATTGACCCTACTACTCTGCCCATATACATGATTCATTAAACCTTTCTATCACTTTTATTTTATTTTTGTCAATGTATTCTTTGGCCTCAGCTGTTACGTTTTGTTTTGTCAACGTTACTAACACACTCTCTTTTGGCAACATGATTAACATGTTCCTAGAAATGTTTGAGGCATTAAATGCATAGATTGGACGATTAAATATAGTAAATAGAATCGGCCAATCCGTCAGCATTTTCCAAGGAACAAATGGTAAATTAAATTCATTTAGGTTCATCATAAAAATAACCTGATAGGATATGCCAGTTAATAACCAGTCAACCCACGGTGTTTCCGCAAATTGATACATATCATGTAGCAATTTAATAGGGACTTGATTCAATTCAATGTGTCTATAGTCATAAAAGAGGTCTGTTTTAGGAGGTGCCACTAATTGGCATTGTTCTTGGCAATTCATTACTATTGTTGCAGTTTCTCGTTTCACTAATCTCTCTTTTACGGCGTTAATGAGTTCTATTTCATCCATTTTCCCACCCCCTAGTCATACATCGCAATTCCTAATGGTGTTACAAATTGTGGATAATCTGGACGAATCACATCTCGTCCTAGTGTTTTTGAAAAAACGGTAACAAACTCAGAAAAATTAGTTGAACCACCTACAAGATATACTGGTGCGTTAGGTCCTGCTTGCACATACTGTTTGGTAATATACGCCATTTTTTCAACAACTGGCCGAATCACACCAAAGATCACATGTTCCTCTTTAGATGTCCGTTTTAATAATTCAGCCTCATCTACAGATAATCTTTCATGACCGGCTAAAACTAGCGACATATGGTATCCACCAGTGGGCTCATCAAACGTAGAGGTTGCTTGATATGATTCAAAGTTACTCACACCTGTTGTTCCTCCACCAATATCAATCACACTACCTGTTTCAATGTGTAAAAATTTGGCTGCTGCTGTTGGCTCATCAATGATTTTCGTCACCTCAAAACCAGCATCTCCAAGTACATTTTCTACAATTTTCTCGCTTGATACACCTGTACCAGGAGGAATTGCTCCACAAGCTGTTTCTAACTCAACACCTAAATAATTTTCTGCTTCGGATTTTAACCGTCTCACAATTTTTACAGATTCCATGTAATTGACCACAATGCCATCTCTTACAACATCTGCATATTGAAAGTTACCATACAAAGGCTGGTTCTCTTGATTTAAAACAGCAATCACTATCGAAGATGTCCCGAGATCAATCCCTACTTTTAAGGGACCATTTACCTTGATTTTTTTGACGGTATCATGCTTATTACAAATCATTGCAAATTCTTTCAATACGTGATTAGTCTGTTTTAAATTCATGAGACTTTCCTCTATTCTTTAATTAATTTTGCGACAGTTCCTTTGCCAATGTCAGCAGCATTCGCTTCGTCTGTGTCGATATGCATTTCTAATACAAATTTTGGATCAGGACGAACGACTACATCATCATAAATAGTACGACGTTCTTCTGTTTCAATCTCAACTTTGACTAGATCACCTTTTTTAACACCAAACATTTCTGCATCTTTATCACTCATATGGATGTGACGTTTTGCTGCAATGGCTCCTTGAATCTCAACTTGACCATCTTTTGTTTTAACTGTGACAGTTGGTGTCCCAGCTAAATCACCAGACATACGAATTGGAACAGGCACACCGATTAAGCGAGCTTCTGTTTTAGCTAATTCTACTTGTGAGTGTTTTCTACAAGGTCCAAGTACGCGAACTCGTTCTATTTCGCCTTTAGGTCCAACCACTGTCACCATTTGATTTGCTGCAAATTCACCAGGTTGTTTCAATGGCACTTTAACTGTCATCTCTTGTCCAGGGAACAAAGCATCAAAATCTGATTGACATAAGTGAATATGATGATTAGACACGCCTATTGGAATAGTTGGTTCCATTTCTTCTGTAATAATTTTGCGAATTATTTCTCTTAATTCAGATTCATTCATGTTAGTCATCCTTACTTTCTATCTAACTTCTAGTTTTTTTCTGGTAAAATGCCTTCAACATCAGTATGAGGACGAGGAATAACGTATGATGCAAATACTTCTCCTACAGATTCTGCTGCACTTGTTCCAGCATCGACTGCTGCTTTAACTGCACCAACATCACCGCGAACCATAACTGTTACTAAACCAGAACCGATTTTTTCTGTACCAACTAATGTTACGTTAGCTGCTTTTACCATTGCGTCTGCTGCTTCAATAGCTCCTACTAAACCTTTTGTTTCGATCATTCCTAATGCGTTATTCATAATAATTTCCTCCGATATATTTTATTTTAATGTTTCGTGATGTAAGCACTCTCGTCTAGGTTCACCTTTGCTCCTCGTACAAGCTGGATCCTTACAAATGTTACATGTATAAACATCATTAGTTAGCATGTCTTCTTCTGTATCAGTTTCTAACTTTTTTTCAACAGATACGTTACTTTCTACGTCATCCATCTCTTCAGTAACAGGTGCTACTTCAACTGGATGTGGTATTTCTAATGGTTGTAATGTTTCAGGTTTATCAGTACTTGCATCTAGACCTTTTTTCAACCAGATATCTAATCCTTCACCTAATCTTGGAATGACTCTAGATGTCACTAATTTACCATCTACTTTTGCTGCAGCTGATCCTGATTCGACTGCTGCATTTACAGCGCCAACATCACCTAATGCTTTAATCGTTAGCCAGCCCGAACCTTTTGCTCGTTCCATTCCAACGATTTTGACATTGGCTGTTTTAACCATGACGTCTGAGACATTCACGGCACAACCAAATCCAACTACTTCAATAATTCCTAATGCTTGATTCAACGTTTTCACTTCCTTTAACTATCAAGTTTAAAGGGAATACCTTTAACTAAACGCGCTGCATTCATACCTAGCGTCATCATCTTTTCTCTTGTATTTTCTACAATGAAAAGAGGACCTCTTTCAGGTAAACTCTTAAAATGTAACACAGCTTGTTTATCATCTATTGCAATACCTACAGCTAAAGGAGAATTTACCGCTGACTCATATGCTGCATCAATCATATCTGTGTGTTGCGATGGAACAATTTCAGAAGGAATCTCTTCTTCTTCCATTCCACATAGCAGCCATTTTAAGTCGGCTGTTTCAGACAGTTTTGTGACATATATCGTTGGTCTGACTGGCATCATTATTCTCCTTTCACTTCATTGGCGTAGGTTAAAATTAAACCTGTTGCGACAGCGTTTCGTGGTCCCTCAACTTTACGAATATTTCCTCTTCCTGCTACTAATGAATAGTGTGACAAGGCATCTGTAACAAGTTGTGGAATTTCAAAATCAAGTGCTGAACCACCAACAATAACAACGAATGGAATATCTCTAATACTTCCAGTTGGACTTACATGAGCGAGTGCACGCAACGCATTGGTCACAAACACTCTTTCTTTTGCTGTTTGTCTAACTATCTTTATTTTTTCGATGCTAACATCACCTGGGATTGGGACAAATCCGTTCGGTGTAATAACAACGACTTTGGCAAAGATACTTGCGGGTAATACTTTGTCAAAAAATTCCACTGTTCCATCTTCGTGTCTGATATAGAATAAACTTTCCACTTTAGCAAGAGGGTATTTTTTTATGTCCTCTGCTAAGTAGCGATCATTTAATCCTAACTCCGAATCAATTATCATTGTTACCATATCGCCTGCTCCCGCCAAATGAATAGCGGTTGTTTTACCATTTTTATCTATTATAGAAGCATCCGTTGAGCCTGCTCCTAAATCTAAAATCGCTAATGGTCGATTTGTTCCTGGCGTTGTTAATGCTCCAAGTATGGCAGCGCCTGCTTCAGAACCACCTATTTCAACTGAAATACCTAATTCTTTTTCGACTTCTTCTGCAATCATAGACATTTGTAAGTGATCTGACTTCACCATTGAAGCAATCCCTACCGCTTGTTCTAATGAAAACTCACCGGCAAGTCCACCTTTGACATCTAACGGAACAAATGTATCCACTGCTAATAAATCTTGAATAAATATATCTTTTAATTGTTTGTTTGTTAATTCAGCCATTGTCTGACGAACTCTTTCAAGCATGCCACCGATATTCGTTCCAGACTCACCCGTCACGTTATCAATTTCTTTAAAATCCGAAATAACATTCATGATGCGTTCAGCTCCGTCTGATATGCCTACTTTTTCGGTATGATTGTCACCGTTGACAATTAAATGACCTGCAGGAATCGTACGAGCTTTCACATCTCCTTCTGGTGTCTTGATAACAACCGCTGATCGATTGCCAATCAAAGCTCTAGAGACTGGAACAATATTTTTGGTTTCGTCAGATGTTAGTTCAAAGACAGTCGCGATACCATATGGATTCGCTAATTCTGAAATAACTTGACCTTTCCCTGCAACTTCTACCGCTGCAAGCATATTCAATGGTACTTTATCAATAAATGCTACTTCATCCACAATTGGAATAACTCGATTTAATCGGTTATTGATTAAGACACCGTCGTCTTGTTGTAAAATCGCAGCAGTAATATTGTATCCATGTTCAACATATAAATTAATCAATTTTGACGCATCATCAAAGTCTACCTCTTTTGGTATAACGACAATATATGGTAATGTTTTATCGCTTTTTTGAACGAGCTCAGTTAACATCACTGTATATCCAATTCCAAGACCTTCGCCACCAGGAGTTTTTGGATCATGCCCAATCATCGTTGATTCGGTAATAATCGTTTCCGTGATAGTCTCCATTGCCACATCACCGATAACTGGTGTTGCTTCATTTATTCGAATTAAATCAATATCTGTTGTGGCTAACGCTGTTTTCTTTAGCAGAGAGCCAATGGAATTTTTAATCCCAATCAAATTTTGCTTGGTTCCTTTAATTCCTGTTGTTTCAGATATAGATGAAGCAATGAATGTCACATCACCAGTTGAACTGACCTCGGCTAATGTCACTTCTGTAGATGAATTTCCTATATCAACACCAATGACTTTCTTCATGATTGGCCTCCTTGATTAGTTATCACCTTTTAATTTTTTACGTGTTTCATAATGTTGTGCCGCTTCTTTGAAGAAATCTGCTGTAATATGCGCATTGTATGTTTCTTCTAATTCAGTAGCCATATCTAGTAGTTCTTGTTTTGAAGAACGATATGGTCTTAGTGCACCATACATTTCTAACAATCTCTCATCAGGAATAACCGTTAATTCGGCTGCACGTGCAAAGTTTTGTTGAATAGCTGTTCTACCTGCATCTGCTGCAATTTCACCTTGATATTTCAATGTTTCTTTTGTAATGCGTAAATCTTTCGTATCGACTTCATTTGATAACACACTGTCTAATGTAATATCTGATAGTTGTTTACCACTAGGGGCACGAACAAGATCAGGATGTTTTTCAAATAATGGATAATCACTGCGTTTCATCATTGATTCGCTTTGAGATGAAGAAACCACACTACTTTGTGCTAAAGCTTCTAAATCAGATACATCCATTTGACTTTTAATTTTTTCTATCAAACTATCTAATTCTGTCATTTCATTACCTCCTACATGTTGGAGAAATCAACTTGGATTTCTTCAGCTGGTTTCCCTATCACAACGTATTTTGTTTCTTTAATATGCATTAATGCCGATTTAGCTTGGTACGCTACTCGTGACATTTGATCACTGACAGTTGGTACCGGATCAGGTGATTCACCTTTCGCATATTTTGCCGCATTTTTACCAATAGCACGATATGTTTCTAACGTAAGAGTTGGTGCTTGAGGGAACAATTCAAGATTTGATAATGGTTCTAAATCTTTTTGATGAATAATTGTTGTTCCTTTTGATTGAATCCCAATTGCAACACCTGAACCTGAAATTTTGTCTGCTTCTACACCAATAAATGATACATCTGCAGTACGGAATACTTTAACAATTCTGGCTTGCAATCCTTCTTCTTCAATGCCGGCAACTACTTGGCGTAGTATTTCTTTGTGTGTTGTACCTAATAAATTTTCAGACATAGCTTCAGCAAAACCAGGTGCTACTGCAATCACAACTTCATCTTGTGACACACCAGGTTTAGCGACACCTAATGATTTAAACCAGTCTAATTTTTTTAATTCTGTAATAACATTTTGTGATGTGGCAACAGTCGCTGCTGTTTGATTATTAGATGAATGACTAGATTGATTTAGTGTTTCTTGAAAAGTAACTGGTTTGTCATCTAATGGCATTTCTTTTAATACATCACGAATAATTGCTCTTAGCAATGTTTCATTAATTGTTGTATCTGACATTTTTTCATCTCTCCATTTCAATCTAGACAGAACGTGGGTCTATAGCCATTGGAACATCTTTTACTTTTTCCCACTCTTCGCCCTCTAATCGGTAACCTGTTCCAGGTCCTTGGTAATCATTGCAATCGTTAACAGCTGAAATAACATTGAATTTATCATCAAAGATAGCTGATGTTTGTAAGAAATCACCTGCTACACGTTGTTTTAACATGTTTAAAACATCTTCTGCTACATCTCTAAATCCACCATTAGCAAGTGCTTTTACTAAATCCACACCTGTTAAACCGCGTGTTAAGACTTCTTGTGCTGCTTTCATGTCTTCTACTAAATTACGATTTGGCATATCTTTTGAGCCATGTGCATAAGTCGCTGCTTCAACTTCTTCATCTGTAATCTTAGGTAAACCTAATTCTTTAAAGATAACTTGAATAGCGCGCGCTGCTTTATTTCTTACTTTAATTGTATCTTCTTCTGTTACAGGACGAAGACCACCATCTACTTTTAAGTCACGTTGGAACACTAAATAGTCATCCACGTCTTCAATATCAGTATTTGATCCAGCAAACATATTGTCATAGTTAGGAACCGCTGAATAACCACATGAAATAATGTCTGTACCAGGTAAGAATTGACCCATTAATTTTTCAGTACGTCTCATATCTGAATGCGAGAACGCTTGGTCATTACCAGAAGCAACTTCAAGATCTAACATACAGCAAATTAAGTTTTCTGCTAATACTTCTCTGATACCAGATGGAACAGATCCTGGGATACCAATACAACTTACCGCACCATTTTGTAGTCCTTGTACACCACTTGCTTTTGTGATAAAGATACAGCGTGCTTCTAAGTAAAGCATTGATTTTCCTTCTGCATATCCCATCATAACTTCTGATCCAGAACCAGATGTAAATCTCATTTTAAGTCCGCGTGATGCATAACATGATGCTAAAAATCCTTTAGACCATGGTGTATCATCTCCATCTGTAAACACAGGTTCTGTTCCATAAACTGATATGGTTTCAGCGTAAGAGGTAAATCCTCTCATCCCTAAGTCTAATTCAGCAGATTCTTCAACAGAACATTGTGTTAACACACCAGGACGTCCCACTTGAGAACCAATTAAAATAGCAATAGCATTAAACGGAGCATAACGAGCAACTGCAACAGTTGTTTCTTGCTCAGCAAATCCTCTAAATGCACCTTCTGCCGCATCAGCAGCAATTTGAACTGGGTTATCACGTAAGTTGGTAACATGTGATTGTGTCGCTGGGCGTCTTCTTGGATGCATTTTTTGCATAGCCATCATCAATTCAACCATGTTCATTTGGCTGACCACATCAACGATTTTCGCTGGTGTCATTGATGTTGTTAAACTAATAATTTCATCTCTTGCTACATTTGGATCCACCATCATTGTAGCTAATTCAACTGAGTCCATCGATAAAACACGTTCGGCATTATCTTTATCAATACCGTTATCAGCGATGTAATAATCAATTAAGTCAAAATCTTCACGTTTTTTTCCATCTAATTCTGTAATGACACCATTTTCAATTTTAATGCTTGGTTTTGGGTCATTAGGGCTTTCCATTGCGATAAACCCTTCATCTATCCATTCTTTAACAAATCCATCTTTATGGACGTCACGTTGTTCAAGTACTTCAAATCGTTTTGAACGTTTCATTCACTTTTTCCTCCTAACAACTAAATGATATATGATGGGAAATCATTGACTGGTTCGCTACCTAATGTGTTTAATAAGTCTTTCCCAACTTCTCTTGCTGCAATAACAGCTTGTTTGACTGCTCCTGAATCCCCTTTAATATGAATAGTTACTTCATTAGAGAATTTTTGACCATGATTTGGAGATGCATAAGAAATCACTTCAACGTTTGCAGCTTTCATTGCTGTATCCGCCATTACTACACCAATTGCTGCAGGAGCTGCAGCGATTAATCCGTATGCTTTTCCTAATTCAGCACCAAATGCTTCTTGTAACGCATAACTTGCTCTAGCAGAATATTGTAATTCAATATGTCCTGCTTCATTATTATAAACGTCACCAAATGTACGTTCAGTTTCTTTTAATGTCACTTCTACAGCACGTCTAACGTCTGATACGTCATCACCACCAAAGATAATTAACACACCGTGACCACCGCCACCTTTTGTATCTCTTGGTAATTCAACACTAACGATTTCAGTATTAGTTGCTTTCACAGCATCATCAGCTGCAGTAATTTGAGGGCCAGCACCAGAACGAGCACCAACAATCCCTAATGAACGGTAATTTTTCTTTAAATTCATAACTTCAGCTAATTGAGCATCAACATTTGCAATAACAAGTCCAATAGTGTCTCCAACGTTAGCTGTTCCAACAAATTCAGTAAGTGAACTTAATTTCTTATCCACCTTTGTTTCCTCCTTGCGTTGAGTCATTCCGTCGTCTGTTAGCGTTTGCGTTAAATCAGATGCGGACATCAACTTTTCCATTATTTTATCTACTAAAAAATCTTCATTGGCCATTGTTATTCACTAACACTTTCGCGAATAACTGGTAAAATTTCTTCTACATCTGTATGTGGACGTGGAATCACATAATTTGAAATCACTTCACCAATTGATTCAGCCGCTACGACACCAGCATCTACAGCTGCTTTAACAGCACCAACATCACCACGTACCATAATAGTAATAAGACCCTGACCAATTTTTTCTTGACCAACTAGTGTGACGTTTGCTGCTTTTACCATCGCGTCTGCTGCATTGATTGATGCGATCAAACCACGAGTTTCAATTAAACCTAATGCTTCTTGTTGCATTGTTGGAACCCTCCCAATTACTTAATCTATTTTTCTTACACGCTTAGTATAAAAAAAAAGCTATGACATTTTTGCCATAGCCTTTTTTTGATACAATTGCCTATTCATTCAAATATAACAATTTAGTGATACTATTTTAATACGAGTTTGTTAAAAAACGCACAAGCCCTTTAAACATCAACTCTTCACATAACTAAAATTTAGGGTATAATAAATAAGTATTAGCATTTTATTGCTAACGGATTATCTAATTTGTATTATTTTTATTTTGATAAGGAAAGGACAATTTAAATGGACGATCACTCACAATATATTGAATCTCACCAAAAAACATTAGATACAATTCTTAGTGAATTCACTGAGGCTACAGGGCTTGCAACCATTTTAGTTGATACGAAAGGGAAGGAATTGACAGCTGGATATGGTTTCTCTCCGTTTTGCCAATTAATGCGTAACAATGAGGACACGCGTCAACTATGTCAAAATTGTGATATGTTTGGAGGGAGAAGTTCTCTGAAAAACAACGTAACAACACCATATATTTGCCATGCTGGGTTAGTCGATTTTTCATACCCTGTCACAATTGATAATCAAATTCTTGGATTTATTCTATGTGGTCAGACAAAAATAGACGATAAAAGTGATTTTCAACAAATCATTACTGAAAAAACAATTTGGCAAAATGATCCTATTTTTGTTGAGGCATACAATAACATGCCTTCTACCACATCAGAGCGTATCAAAGCAGGTAGTCAGTTATTAACCATCATCATTAATTATTATTTATCTGATATTATGAGCAGTCATTTAACCGTTCAAGAACCGACAAATGTCCCTAATCAATTTTTACAAAAAAATGAACCTGTCCACACTTCTAGTGTAAAAGACTATGACAAGATACACCTTAAACATATCTCAAGTCAGCCCATCGACGCTTCAAAGGTACAAACTGACCGCCAAGAAATCATAGACGCTCTTGATTATATCAATCGTCATCTAAACGAAGTCATCACTTTAGATGAAGTCGCTAGTAGTGTTTATCTATCTGGTTATTACTTTAGTAAACTCTTTAAAAAAGAAGTTGGGCAAAACTTTGTTGATTACGTCAACGAGAAAAAAATCAATCGATCAATGATTCTACTTCAAGACTCTACTTGGTCAATTGATAGTATCGCTCATAGTTTAGGTTTTTCTCAACCTAGTTATTTTAGTAAGTTGTTTAAAAAAGTGACAAATATGTCTCCAAGAGATTACCGCCAAAAAATCCAAAAAGAAGCATTAAGAAAATAGCGTAATAAAAAGAAGCATTTCGGTATATCGAAATGCTTCTTGTCTTTCTTTTAAGACATCACAAATAGCATAACGATTTTCTCTTCCCGAAAAATCAAGTTATAACGAAGTATCCTGGCTTTGCTTCAACCTCTATAAATCCTTCCAGCATAATATGCCGTGGTTATTTATATCGTCCACAATACAGTTGCGGGTACAGCATCAGATTTTCACTGATTTCCTTCATCGTATTTACTTTGAATATAGTTTATCATAACGTTCAGTAAACCACAATATATTTTAGTTACGGACATCTAAAATATAACAATTTCAATGTTGATTTAATGTGATTCATTACCTGTTCCATATGTTCAATGGACAGTTTTGGAAATGGCACACCTGCCTCATTTGGATAACCAGAAAATTCTTCATCATTGTTTTCCTGAAGTACTAAAGTTTTTGTTCCTCGTTCATTTAGTAACTCTCTAAAGGATAAATAGTCTTCTGGTAGTAAAAAATAATCAGCCTTATCTAAACTCTGTTCTAAATCTGTCAATTCAACAAACGCTTTCACTTGATTTTGAACTTTTACTTGTCTAAAAAATGACAAACAACCAAACGTAAATCCGTTCCCAACACTTGCTTCTGGTTGGTACATAATACGCTTATCCAATAGTTTTTCAAATGTATTTGCACATTGTTTAGTTTCTCTTTCTAAGACTTTAGCGATTTCAGGGCTTGCGCCTGTTAGCTTCCGGTTGGTAAAGGATATACTCTCTTCTCCTAGTAACTTACCTTGATCTCCTTGGCTTTCAAGCACCATGTATTCATAAGATAACCATTTTTTATTTAAAATTTCATAGGAGAAACTCTTGATTTGTCCTATTTTACCAGCTGTTATTGTTAACTTTTGATTGTTTTGGTTGTAAAATTTAATCCCCAACTCTTCCAACATCCCTAAACCTAAATCCGGTGCAATGCATTCAACATTCATAAAAATAATTTTTTTAGTTTCTGGTCGAACGATTCGCTTTAAGACAAGCCCAATTTCATGACTGCTAAACATAAGTGGTGCTTTGGCGAGTTGTGGTACAACGTTCATTCCAAGAATTGATCCGACATCTAAAAATAACAATGTTTTATTTTCAGCGTAACCATATCTTGCTTCATACGGAAACCCAAAATAATTTTCGCTATTAAAATAATTCATTGGTTGCTGATAAAAGTATAGTATAGTCTTTAAGGGATCATGATGATCCACGTATGGAAACGATTCTAACGTTGCTTTTATCTTTTCTTTATCCAACCATGAGTTGATATGTGTAACTAATTCTTTGTCTAAATCTAAATTATCAAATAATGGACTAATTGCAAAAACATCTGACATATTTTATCCCCCAGTTTTATCATACCAAAATAAAATAAGATAAAATTGTTCTTAATTATGACTATCTTGTTATATGTAGTAAAAAAGCCCAAAAAGAGCAATCTTTTTGGGCTTTTTATGGAATCATTAGTTAGTTTCAATTAAACCATATTTACCATCTTTACGACGATAAACAATGCTAGTACCATTTGTTTCAGCATCTTCAAAGATAAAGAAGTTATGACCTAACATGTTCATTTGTAATACAGCTTCTTCACTATCCATTGGTTTCAATGAAAGACGTTTAGTACGAACGATTTCCAAATCTGGCTCATCGTTTGCTTCAGTTGTATCAGTATTGAAAATCATAGCTGCTGTTGCAGATTCTAGATTTGTTTCTCTTGATTTTCTGTTAATTTTTGTTTTATACTTTCTAATTTGTCTTTCTAATTTATCCACAACTAAATCAATACTTGCATATAAATCAGGTGACGTTTCTTCAGCTCTAAGAACTAAGTATGGCAATGGAATCGTTACCTCTACTTTTGCTGTTTTATCAGAATAAACTTTTAAATTAACATGTGCTGTTGATTCAGGCACATCTGTAAAATAACGTTCTAGTTTACCTATTTTTTTCTCTACATATTCTCGAATGGCTTGAGTAACCTCAATGTTCTCACCGCGTACATTGTATCTAAACATACTAATTACCCCTTTCGTCTATCACTAAAAGAGAATGAATCCAGGACCACTCTTTCATCCTTCTCTTCCTACTTCTATTATAACTAACTTACCTTAAAATGACAATTAACTTTGTTAAAAAAACGTTTTTTATATTATCGAGTCAAAGAAAATGACTGAATTCCTTTTGGTTGAGCCTTCAATAAACAATCATATCCATGTAGCATAGTCCTACCAGTTGTATAAACATCATCAACTAATAACACATGATTATTTTTTACTTTTTTTATGCTCTTTGTCCGTAGTTCAAATGGTTGTTTACTCACCAATCGTTCATCTTTATTTTTTTCCGACTGTTTCTGACTATCTATTCTTTTTTTTAATGCTGGAACAAAGTCAATTCCACTCGCTTGTAACATAGCCTCTACTTGATTAAATCCTCTCTCTTTTTCTCGCTCTTTCGACAAGGGAATAGGCACAACAATCACATCTGGTATGGCTTCTATAGCGTGTTTCATCTCATCAGAAAACATCTGACAAAGTCGATAATCTCCATCAAATTTATACTGTTTGAAATAACGTTGCATGGCTTCATTGTAATCAAATAAGCTGGTATGTTTCAGTGTAATAGTGGGTAAAGATTTAGCCCACCTATCACAATCCTCGCATTCTCCTTTTGATTCAATCACTTTACAACATGTTTGACACCTTAACTCATCTGTTAGATCTATTTTATGAAATGTTTGTAAACATGGCTTACAACACGTTGTTTTACTAAGTTTAGAATGCCCTATTAACTGAGACAAACTCAATTCTCTTGATATCTCTGTCTGGCACATAACACACTTCATTTCATCACGTCCTATCCTTATTCATATCTTGTATTTGTTTTATGGCTTGTTTCATAGCTTTGCTTTTTCCACTATGAAATAGATAAATATGTCCTGTGGGATAGTCTGCTACTCTTCCAACCCTACCTGAAATTTGAACCAAACTCGCCACATTAAACACACGATGTTTCGCTTGCATGATAAAGACATCAATATTAGGAAAGGTGACACCTCTTTCCAGTATTGTCGTTGTTAAAAGCCAATCCCAAACATGTTCTCTCATCTCAACCACTATCTCTTCTCTGTCTACTTTACCAGCATAAACAAATGCAATACGTTTATCTGGAAAGAGCTCTTTTAGTACGCTGGCGCATTGTTCCATCAATTGAATATTGGGAAAGAAAATCAAACACTGCCTTTTTTGTTTTTCCAACAACTCATTTAAACGAGTTGGTAACAAGCCTTGTCTAATTTTCTTATCTATTCCCCAACTCCAAACCGTTTCCGGAACAGGTAAAGGATAACCATGATAGCGTTTGGATAAGTGACTTATTTTTAATTCTCCAGCTGAAACTTGATTCAATAAGCTGGGACTTGGTGTTGCAGTCAAATAGACAAGCCTTCCCGTTTTTTTTAAAGCTTTTTTAGTGCCAAAACCTAAGACCGCATTATCAGCATAAGGAAAGGCATCAATTTCGTCCACCACAATCAAATCAAATGCGTGATAAAAACGTAATAGCTGATGAGTTGTACACACAACAAATGACGAATACCGGTAAGCATCAGTCTGATTGCCATATAATAATGATATATCTTCTTTTGGGAAAGCTTGTTGAAATCTTGGATGTAACTCTAAACACACATCGACTCTAGGCGAAGCCACTACAATTCTATGTCCTTTCTGTAAAGCGTAGTAGATTAATGGAAAAAGCATTTCAGTTTTGCCCGCACCTGTAACCGCATGAATTAGATGATGTTTCTTTTGTTTGTAGCGACTAACTAAGGCATTGGATATGATTTTTTGGGACGATGTCAGCCTCCCTTTCCATGCAAAATCAACGTGTCTCCCTCTTCTTTTTCTGTCCCGGATATAGTACAAACTAGATTCACTATCCACTCGTCCTAACCCTAAACATTCTGAACAGTAATACATGTTACCTTTATTCCTTTTAATACGAATCATTTCCTTTAAATGAGTTGTGCCACACCGTTCACATATGACAACAGTTTTTTTAACAATCATTGCTGGTTGCTTTTCAACAGATGCTCCATTTAATAAAGACCACATGTCATTAGGTATTTCTTTTTTTAATAATTTTCTCCCACTCAAAAAGTCAGTCAGCACTCAATTCACCTCTTTATATAATAAATATACGTAAATAAGTAGTTGATTTGTTTTAAATAGACTATAATGACATCAGACAGACACATTTTGAAAGGACGGTCAAACATGAAAAAATACTTTTTAATTGAATCAGTAGATGAAATGACGGACTTAAATGGCGTTATTTGGCAACCAGATGCCTCTAGAACACCGAAAGCAATTCTACAAATTGTTCACGGGATGGCCGAATACATAGAACGTTATGATGAGTTTGCTCAATTTTTAAACGAAAATAATATTCTAGTAGTCGGACATGATCATTTAGGTCATGGAGACTCTGTTGATCAAGAGAAGCCTGCTTATGGTTATTTTTCTAAGGGTGATAGTGATCAGATTCTAATTGAAGATACGTACCAAATCACACATTATATTCAAAAACGATATCCGAGAACGCCTTTTTTTATTATGGGGCATAGCATGGGATCGTTTATACTTAGAAATTATCTCAAAACCTACTCTGAGGATGTAGATGGCGCCATAATTATGGGAACTGGCGATAGAAAAGATGAAATAACAGTATTAAAACGAATTTTAGGTGGCTTAAACACAATCAGTCCTAAAACAGTTAATCCAGCTATTGATAAACTCGCATTTGGCTCATTCAACAAACGGATTAAGAAACCAGAGTCTTCCTTTGCTTGGTTGTCAAAAAATGAAGAGAATGTGAATCAATATGAAGCGGATGATAAAACAGGATTTATTTTTACCAATAATGGATTCTATACTTTATTAACACTTATGGATCATGCCACTCGTACAAATTGGCATAAGCAAATACGCCACGATTTACCACTACTTATCGTTAGTGGTGAAAAAGACCCAGTTGGAAATTTTGGAAAAGGGCCTAGAAAAATTGCCGTAGATTTAAACGAACATTTTTTCACTGATGTAACACTACGACTTTATCATGACCTAAGACATGAAATCTTAAATGAAGAAGAAAAATATGATGTGATGGATGACATCTATGATTGGATTACACACCAATTAACTTAAATAAAAAATCATGGTCACGTGTAGCGACCATGATTTTTTATTTAAGTTGTTCAAAGTTAACTAACATAGTATCTAACTCATCAATAATCTCTTTAGATGGTGATTCTTGACTTGTCCATGCCCCTAGATTAATAAAATAATCAGATGTCTCAATTAGATTAGTTCGGTATGTTAACGTGCGGTTCTTATTATCTTTTGATGTAAACCCTACATGATATACATCCAAATCATTCACTGTTTCTTTTTTTGGCTCTTCATTTACTATTGCGCCAGCTTCTTTTAATTTCTCTAAGTAATCTTCTTTATAACTCTCTAGACTTTTTTCTTGTTTCTCTTCAAAGCCTGCTGTCATAAACGACTTAATGTCTTTATTCGCAACTAAAAAAACAATCTTACTGTCTTTATCAGGAAACCTTACCCAACCATCTAACAATCTGAAACGATAATCATGCTTGTCGATTTCAAATGTATACATCAAAGCATCTTTATTGTCCGTCGGATTTTTCTCATTCGTTGTCTTCTTCGACTGTTGTCCACAACTTGCTAATACCATTAACACCATTACTAAAATAACTATACTATATCTTTTGTTCATATCTGTACTCCTTAATCATTTTACTATCCTAACTTGAAATAATGAACAAATATGACTATACTCAATCTAGTTAGGAGGTCATCATGCTATCACATTACTATACCATAAAAAAAGACGGCCAATACGAAATCGACATCAAAAAATCACGATTTATTTGTACATTAAAACGCGTTGATTCAGAAGAAGAGGCTAAAAATATCATACAGACCATAAAAAAAGAACATTGGAAGGCGAATCATAACTGTTCAGCCTATGTCTTAGGTGAGAATCAAACGATTCAACGTTCTAGCGACGATGGAGAACCTAGCGGAACAGCAGGTGTACCTATGCTAGAAGTCTTGAAAGTTAAAGAACTGCAAAATGTTCTTGCGGTCGTAACACGTTACTTTGGTGGGACAAAACTTGGTTCTGGTGGTCTTATTCGTGCCTACAGTCAATCCGTGTCCGATGCTCTGCATCATGTTGGTCTTGTTAAAGGTACATTACAACAAGCCATTCATGTCACACTTGATTATAATCTACATGGTAAGATTGAGTACTTTTTACAACAAAATAACCATCTGACATTGGCTCATTCAGATTTTACAAATGTGGTTACTTTAACAATTATGGCAGACAAATCCTTAATTAATCAAACCTCTGATGCTATTATTAATCTATTAAGCAATCAATGTACCATTGAACTTGGGGATACTTCCTATGTTGAAACACCCATTTAAAAAAATGATTTGAACCAGAAGGTTGGTTCAAATCATTTTTTATTTTTCCATATAAAATTCAAACCGTTCACCCGCATATTGGCTTCTCACATACTCAAATGGCGTGCCATCTGCAAAATAGGATATTTGACGCAATCTCAAAATCGCATCGCCTTTTCTAATATCAAGATAATGTGCTATTTTTTCAGATGCTACTAACGCAGAAATTGTTTGAGATGATTTTCCAATAATTCGGTGACCTTGATCAGCAATCACCTTATAAAAAGACGTCGTTATCTCACTTTTATCAAAACCAGAAATAAAATGATACGGAATACTTGCTACTTCAAAACAAATAGGTATATCATCCGCAAATCGAATGCGTTCCATTTTTAGTATATCCGTATTTTTATCAATCTTTAATTTTTCCATCTCACTTGAACTAGGTTTTGTCACAAAATATGATATTGTCTCACTAGAAGGTATCCTTCCTTGAGAACGAATAATATTTGAAAAACTGGTTGTACCAAGCATGGTTTCTTGCACTTTTTTTCTAGCAACATATGTGCCAGACCCGATTTTTCTTTCTAGAATTCCTTCATCTGCTAACGTTTGAATTGCTTGACGCAATGTCATACGACTAACATCAAACGTTTCTGATAGTTCTCTTTCAGATGGCAAACGATCTCCTACTTGCCATTTACCCTCTTCAATTTCTTTTTTTATTTGATCATGAATTTTAATGTATACAGGTAATTTTGCAACCACGATAAGTGCACATCCTTCTCTCGTTTCATTGACTATATTATAACTGGTATAGACAAACTATACAACCATTTGAAAAAGGAATATTTTGGAAAATAAATGTGTCTAGCTAAAAAGAAACAGCCTACACTACGACGTGTAAGCTGTATTCACATTAATAAAGTTTTGACTGCCATTTTCTTGTATTTAATTTGTTGGTCTTCACTTTTTTCTCTTTAAATACATTCGCATTTGTTTTTAAGTCGTCAATTTTTTCGTTTTGTTTGATAATATCTCGATAGTTTAATAATTGATCTTTTAACTTACCTGTTAACTCTTCCATTATACTCTCTCCTAACATTTACTCATCATACCATTAGAATACCATATTTAGAGATAAAAAAAAACCAACAGTGTCTGTTAGTTTAAAACTGGGCTAGCTGGATTCGAACCAACGAGTGACGGAGTCAAAGTCCGTTGCCTTACCGCTTGGCTATAGCCCAATAAGAAATGGAGGGGGGCAGATTCGAACTGCCGAACCCGAAGGAGCGGATTTACAGTCCGCCGCGTTTAGCCACTTCGCTACCCCTCCGAAAAATCAAGTTTTAAAAACCCGACTTCCATATAATACATAATTTTTTGAAAAAATGCAACCCTTTTTCAAAAAAAATTAATTATGTAGATTCCAACTTCTTAAAACCTCTTCATATCCTGATTCCATCGTTTTTACAAATGTCACAGCCGAATCAGTTTCACTCACTTGATATTTAGTTTCATCAATTTGTTCCACTTCTCCAATTAATTTTTTGCCAATAAATAACTGATGTACATCCATTACGTTTCCATTACGTTGAACAGTTGTTTCTTTAATTTCTACTTCTACAGGTTTATTTTTTTTCATAGTTTTCACCTCTTTTATTCCTAACTCATTGAGAATATCATAAAATAGATAATTTGTTAAGTCTATCATTCGTTTACAACAAAAAAGAGCCTAGATAGACTCTTTATCGTTGAAACGTTTGAATAGACGAGAGCACATCAAATCCTTTATCTTCTAGTAACGATTGGATTTTTGTCGATTCCGGTGATGTTGATTGAACCACAATAACAGGTACTTCTTTATGTCGATAGACCACAATTTGAACGATGTTTAACTGATTTTCTGCAAAAATATCTGTTAATTTTGCCAAAACACCTTCATGATCCTCTAATATTTTAATCGAAACACGGGTCCCCGGCTCTTTGTATCCTGTTATACTCAAAAATGCATCGAATATGTCATTATTGGTGATGATCCCTACTAACTCTTCTTTGGCATTTAAAACAGGTAAAACGCCTACTTTTGTTGTTAGCATCTGATAGATAGCATCTTCTAACAGTGAGGCATCGGTAATGGTTTCAACCTGATGAATCATCACGTCTGAGACAGTTGTTTTATTAATTAAATAGTTCATCTCATACACACTTAAACTTGTGGCTTTTGATGGCATCGCTTCTTGAATCGTACCTTCCGTTATTAAACCAATAATCTTTTTATCTTTCACTACAGGCAATCGGTGAATGCTATGCGTCTTCATCAATTCTACCGCCTCAACGATCTTTGTGTCTTCACCTATCGTAACAAGCTCTGTAACCATATAATCCTTTACTAACATGTCTTATCCTCCTAAATATGCTTTTTGAACATCTGCACTTTCTAATAAATCTTGTCCACTACCTTCTAGCACGATATTTCCCGTTTCCAGTACATATCCTCTATCCGCAATACTCAATGCCATTTTAGCATTTTGTTCAATTAATAAAACAGTCGTTCCTTGCTTATTAATTTCTTGTATGATAGAAAAGATTTCTTTAATAAAAATGGGTGCGAGTCCCATAGACGGCTCATCTAATAGCAATAATTTAGGTCTAGACATCAATGCTCTACCCATTGCAAGCATTTGTTGCTCTCCACCAGACAACGTTGAAGCATCTTGGTTTTTACGCTCGGCTAGAATTGGAAAGCTGGTAAACACCATCTCTAAAATGTCGTTACTTTCAGATTTATTGTTATATAAAAATGCACCTAACTCTAAATTCTCCATTACTGTCATTCCAGGAAATATATGTCGTCCTTCAGGCACCTGGATTAACCCACTACGAACTATTTTGGGAGATGTTTCTTTTTCTATTTGTTTACCCTCAAATGTCACTATACCAGAACTTGGACGAACTAAACCAGATATCGTTCTTAGAATAGTCGTTTTTCCTGCCCCATTAGCTCCTATCAAGCTGACAATTTCACCTTGGTTCACATGAAACGAAATATCTTTAACTGCTTGAATCATCCCATAATGAACAGATAACTCTTCGACTTTTAACATCACAAATCACCGCCTAAATATGCTTTTATCACTCTTGGATTTTCTTTAATATCTGATGGAAGCCCCTCTGCAATAACTTGCCCATACTCTAGTACATAAAGTCTTTCACAGACATCCATTACAAGAGACATATCGTGTTCAATTAATAGAATCGTTAAATCAAATTCTTTTTGAATTTTTTTTATCAGCTCTGTTAATTCAGCTGTTTCTTGTGGATTCATACCTGCAGCTGGTTCATCTAGAAATAGTATTTTAGGATCCGTTGCAAGAGCCCGAACAATTTCAAGTCGTCTTTGTTCACCATATGATAAATTTTTTGCTAATGATTCTTTTTTATCTTCTAAGTCAAAAATATTAAGTAAATCTAATACTTTTTTCTCCATAACCGCTTCATCTTTAAAAAACTTAGGCAATCTAAGTATTCCTGGCAAAATGCCTTCATTCTGTGTGGTGTTCATACCAATTAGTACATTATCTAGTACAGTGAGTTCTTTAAACAAACGAATATTTTGAAATGTTCGACTCAATCCCATATTGGCAATCTTATAAGGTTTCTTTCCATTTAGTCTAACCTCACCTTGCTCACTATCCAATACCACATCACCTTCTGATGGCTCATATACACCTGTCAACAAGTTAAATAGAGTTGTTTTACCTGCTCCATTTGGGCCAATAAGACCAACAAGCTCGTGTTTATCTAAATGCATACTAACATTGGATACAGCTGCTAAACCGCCAAAATTTTTAGTTAAATTAGTTACCTTTAGAAGTGACATCCTTTGACCCTCCTTTTTTAAAGAATCGTTTAAACGATAATTCTTTATTTCCTAACAATCCAGTTGGTTTAAAAATCATGATGACAACTAATGCCAATGCATAGACTATCATTCGAACAGTTCCTGCATCTTGTAAAAACATATTTAAAAAACCTAACACAATGGCTGCTATAAACGTTCCTGTAATACTTCCGACACCACCAAATACTACAATAATTAAAATATCGATTGATTTCATAAAGTCAAAATTCCCTGGAACAATCGTTTGAACATAACTAGCGTATAAACCACCTGCAATCGCTGCTGTCATCGCACCAATAACAAACGCTGCTACTTTATATTTTGTTGTATTAACGCCCATGGCTTCAGCTGCAATTTCATTTTCCCTAACCGATAACGTTGCTCTACCTGCAGCACTGTGGATAAAGTTAGTTGTAATAAGAGTTGTTATACACACAATCACATAAACCATTGACCAAGTTACAAATGGAGTAATACCAAACAACCCTGCCGGTCCATTTGTGATATCATCTAAATTCATAATTAAAATCCGTATAATCTCTGATACGCCTAACGTTGCAATGGCCAAATAATCTCCTGATAATCGTAGCGTTGGAATGCCTACCACCAATGCAACCACCCCAGATAGAATAGCTCCAACTAATAGACCAGACAAAAACCCAGACATTGTCGGCATTTTTAATGAAAATATTGCTGTTGCATACGCACCAATTGCCATAAAACCGGCATGGCCTAAAGAAAATTGTCCAGAAAACCCTATAACTAAATTTAATCCGACTGCTAAAATGATATTGATTCCCATAAGAACTAATGTTGTCTCCAATACAGGGGACATCAATCCAGTTGTATACATTATGCCTAATACCGCAAATCCGGCGCCCATTAGAGTTAACCAAGACATATTCGCTTTAATATTTTTCGTCATGTTTATCACCTACACTTTTTCTTTGACATTTTTGCCTAATAATCCGGCCGGTTTAACAAGCAATACAATAATTAAAATACCATACACTACCGCATCTCTATAGGCTGTAAACCCTAAGGCACTGACAAATGTTTCAATAATACCAATTGCAAATCCTCCTAGAGCCGCCCCAGGTATGATACCAATTCCTCCAAATACTGCTGCGATAAAAGCCTTCAGTCCTGGTGCAACGCCCATCATAGGATCAATACTGTTATAATACAATCCAATTAACACACCACCAGCTGCCGCCAATGACGAACCAATTGCAAATGTAAATGAAATCGTATGATTCACATTGATTCCCATCAATTGAGCCGCATCAGCATCCACACTTACTGCACGCATGGCCTTCCCCATTTTAGTATGCTTCACAATGACTTGTAGTAACATCATCAAAACTAAAGAGGTCGCCAAAATAATCAACTGAATTTTACTAATCGTAAATAAGCCCAAATTATAATTCGTATTGTCAATAATTTGTGGAAATGGCCTTGTATCTGCTCCAATAAAATAAATCATTAGTGATTGGATCAGAAATGACACTCCGATTGCAGTAATAAGTGCTGCAATCCTTGTTGATTTCCTTAAAGGTCGGTAAGCCAAAAATTCAATTGCCACACCTAACACTGCACAGATAGCCATTGATACGAGCAAAGTTGGAATAAGTCCTAATTTCAAATTATTAGTGACATAATAACCGACAAATGCACCAAGCATATATATTTCTCCATGAGCAAAATTAATTAATTTAATAATCCCATATACCATCGTATAGCCTAATGCCAATAATGCATAAATACTGCCTAACGATAAACCGTTAATTAATTGTTGAAACACATCCACTATCAACACCCCCTCTTTCATTTAAAAAGTAGGATGGTATACATCCTACTTTATTTGTTTCTATTATGGATTTACAATATCTGCAGAAACTTCTTTACCATCTTGTAATCCAATTACAACCGCCGGCTTTTTAGGATTATGATCTTTATCCATTGTCATTTTTCCAGTAACCCCGTCAAAATCTGTTAACTTAGCCAAAGAATCCGTTACTTTTTGACTATCAACTTCTCCAGCATCTTCTAGAGCTGCTTTTAACATATATACTGAATCATATGCTAGAGCATTGAACGAACTTGGTGTTTTCTTGTATGTGTCTTTAAAACTATCAATAAATTCTTTTACACGGTCAGAAGAAGGAGCTTTTTCTGAAAAGTGAGCTGTGTAGTAAATATCATTCATATTTTCTTCTCCAGCAATACTACTTAATTTTTCATCAGAGAAACCATCAGCTCCTAAAATAGGTTGTTCAATTCCCATTTCACGCGCTTGTTTGATAATTAGACCGGCCTCTTGGTAATAACCAGGTAAATAAATAAAATCAAAGTCTTTATCTTTTATTTTTGTAAGAATTGCTTTGAAATCTTTGTCCTTTTGATTAAATTTTTCGTCTGCTACAATGTCGCCTTTAAACGTGTCTTTAAATGATTTGGTTAATCCTTTGGCATAATCACTTGATACATCGCCAATAATCACTGCCTTTTTGGCTTTTAACGTATCAGAAGCGTAGTTTCCTAAAATGACACCCTGAAATGAATCTTGGAAGCTTGCTCTAAAAATATATTCCTGTACGTTTCCATTCATCACTGTAATACTATCGTCTGTACCAGAAGGAGT
The DNA here is from genome assembly GCA_052104115.1 of Vagococcus sp. GTDB lineage: Bacteria > Bacillota > Bacilli > Lactobacillales > Vagococcaceae > Vagococcus. Next base: position 139,726 of record JBQELZ010000002.1, read on the forward strand.
GATAACTGGTACTTTCGCCTTTGCTGAATTTGGAATCTGTGCTTTGGCTGCTCCAGATGTAACTGGTCCAATAATCGCTACAACATTTTCTTTTGTGGTTAAATTTGTAGCGACAGTTGCAGCCTCAGCAGTATCTGACTTATTGTCTTTCGTCACAAGCTCAATTTTTTTGCCATCAATCCCACCAGCTTTATTAATTTCTTCAACTGCCAGCTCAGCACCGTCTTTCTCTTGATTACCATATGCTGCTACAGCACCTGATAATTCTAAGTTCAATCCAATTTTGATTGTATCTGAATCTTTTGATTTTTCTCCATTTGTAGCAGTCCCACCACCTGGGGTTCCACATGCTGATAATAAAACTAGACCGGCTAGTAACATACCTGTAATTTTTTTCATTTTATTTCCTCCCATATCTAATAACATGATTAATTTAATAAGTTGTTTATTAATATAATCTGATTTTAATCTAATGTCAACTGAATTGTCAGAAAATTTAAACTATTTAGACGAAAAGAAAAAGCTAAGGCACTCATGATTTATTTTGAGTGTTCTTAGCTTTTTTTGTATATGGTCCCCGATATGTTTCATCTGGATTCTTTCTTAATGTAAATTTTGGAGGAACATAGTCGATCCCCCCTTTTACAAACGGGTGACACCTCAATATTCTCCCTGTTCCCATCGTCAGTCCCTTAATTGCACCATGATAATTAATGGCATCAATCATATATTGAGAGCAGGTTGGGTGATACCGACAACTTTTTGGAAATAAAGGGGAAATAAACTTTTGATAGAACCGAACGGGTAATATCAGTATCTTTTTAAACATCATTCTCACCTTATCTATAGAAAAAGACCCTTAACTTAACTCGTTAAAAGGTCTTGTTCATTACTTAATAAAATCTAAGATATGATTCCACGTTTCTGGGCTGAATGCATCAGATGCATTTCCCTTTCCTAAAAATACATATCCTATAAAAATCCCGGTAAAAAATAAGACAATCATAAGGAGAATGACAAGAAAGACAATCGCCAACTGAATGATAATTCTTTTAGTGGTTCCTTCCATCTTTGTCTCCCCTTTTTACTTGATTAATACGTTTTGCTCGCTCTTTGCTTTTCCTACTTCTTTAGACTCATCAATACGCTCAATGTCTGCACCTAAAACTTGTAACTTTTTGTGGAAATGATAGTAGCCTCTATCCAAATATTCAAGATGATGAACTTTTGTTATACCACTCGCTACTAATCCTGAAATAATAAGGGCTGCAGCAGCTCTTAAATCAGTTGCTGATACTTCTGCTCCTTGTAGAGCAGACACACCATCAATGTAAGCAACATTATTCGTTATGTTGTATGTAGCCCCCATACGTTTCATTTCATCTAAATGTTGGAATCGGTTTTCAAACACGGTCTCAGTCAGAACACTTGCACCATTGGCTAATGTCATTAAAACACTCATTTGAGCTTGCATATCTGTTGGAAATCCTGGATGAGGTAATGTTTTAATGTCTGTTGACATTAAAACCTCTGGACCAATCACACGAATACCTTCAGCTTCTTCCCTAACAGATACTCCCATTTCACGCAATTTAGAAATAAGTGGTCGATTGTGTTCCATGATACCTTCTTCAATCAAAATATTCCCAGCAGTAGCTGCTGCTGCGACCATAAATGTTCCAGCCTCAATTCGGTCTTGAACCACAGCATGTTCTGTTCCTGTTAACGTACTAACACCTTCGATACGAATTGTTTCTGTTCCAGCACCTGTGATTTTAGCACCCATTTTGTTTAAAAAAATTGCTAAATCAACAATTTCAGGTTCTCTCGCTACATTTTCAATAACAGTCGTCCCTTTTGCTTTAACGGCAGCCATCATGATATTTTGAGTTGCTCCAACACTTGGGAAATCCAAATAAATACGAGCTCCCTTAAGTTCGTCTGCTTTTGCTTCAATATATCCATTGGTCTGTGTTATTTCAGCACCTAGTGCTTGAAATCCCTTCAAATGTAAGTCAATTGGACGTTTACCTATGGCACATCCTCCTGGCATTGCTACTTTAGCGTGTCCAGTTCTTGCTAGTAATGGTCCCATTACAACAATGGATGCTCTCATTTGACTAACGTATTCAAAAGGGGCTTCACAATTTAATTCTCTTGTTGCATTAATAGTAATTGTATTACTATCTTGGTTAAAATCAATATCCGTATTCAAATGTTTAATGACATTGTTCATCATTAGTACATCTGATAGTATCGGAGCATTTGTAATTTTTGTTTCACCTTGATCTGCTAATAAAGCACCCGCAAGAATTGGTAATACAGCATTTTTTGCCCCTTCAATTTTTACACGTCCGTTAAGTTTATTACCACTACGAACCAGTATGTACTCCATAATTCTCCCTCCAAAAATATAAGGAATATAATATAAATCTACAACATTATATCATGTCTAACACAAAAATAGTACCATTTATTCTTATCAATAGTAAGTTTCTCATTTTCAACCGATTACATCATGCTTTCAAATAAATTACGTGTTAAAAATATGATTTCTAAGAAAAAATTACTCGTTGTGTAACCAATTAAAATAGCCAATAGTACATATGTCAATCTAATCTGTCTATAATATTGTTGGCCTTTTTTAAAGATTAAATCCAACCTTAATGACTGAAGTCCCCAAAACGCCAAATAAATAAACGCCGCATGACTAAATATTCTTACCAATGTGTCTACCCCGTATACTTGCATACTATCTCCTTTCATAAAGAAAAAGGTAAAGAGTGACATACTCTTTACCTTTTTTTATTGGCCACATTTAATCGGTTAACCGCTCTATGAAGAGCAATTTCAGCCCGATCTAAGTCAATTTCTTTATCTTTTTCTGCTTTAGCCTGTGCAATTTTTTCTTCAGCACGTTGTTTCGCTTGCTCAGCTCTAGAAATATCAATGCTTTCCTCAGTCTCCGCACTGTTAGCAATAATAGACACAACATTATCTCTAATCTCAATAATGCCTCCATTAACTGCAACCCAATCTGATTTACCTTTTGTATTATCTTTGGTGTCGGAATCGATTCGATCGATTCTAACAGCATCAATATTTAAAGGTGAAATAAGTGGTGAATGATTTGGCAATACTCCTAATGAACCTGCTTGCGTATTTGCTACAAGAAATTTTGCTTCATGGTCATAAACTATACCACTAGGCGTTACGATATTAACAACGAAGGAACTCATTTATTTTTACCTCCTTCTTAATACCCTAATTTCTCAGCTTTTTCAATTGCCTCTTCAATACGTCCAACACTTCTGAATGCATCTTCTGGTAAATGATCGTATTTACCATCTAATATTTCTCTAAATCCACGAATTGTTTCACGTAAAGGCACATAACTACCTGGTTGACCAGTAAACTGTTCAGCCACATGGAAGTTTTGAGACAGGAAGAATTGAACTCTTCTAGCACGCCCTACGATTACTTTTTCATCATCAGATAATTCATCCATACCTAGAATAGCAATAATATCTTGTAATTCTTTATATCGTTGCAATAGACGTTGAACTTCAGTAGCAACTTGATAGTGTTCTTCCCCAACAATACTTGGTTCTAAAGCACTAGAAGATGACGCTAAAGGATCTACCGCAGGATAAATACCTTGCTCTGCCAAACGGCGTTCTAAGTTAGTTGTCGCATCTAAATGGGCAAAAGCTGTAGCTGGAGCCGGATCCGTATAGTCATCGGCTGGTACATAAATTGCTTGAATAGATGTAATTGATCCATCTTTAGTAGATGTGATACGTTCTTGTAATTGTCCCATTTCAGTGGCTAAGGTTGGTTGGTAACCAACGGCTGAAGGCATACGGCCTAGTAAGGCAGATACTTCAGAACCAGCTTGCGTAAAACGGAAGATATTATCAATAAATAGTAACACATCTTGTTTTTCTTGATCACGGAAATATTCAGCCATTGTTAAAGCTGTTAGCGCTACACGCATTCTGGCACCTGGTGGTTCGTTCATTTGACCAAACACCATAGCTGTTTTTTCAATAACACCAGAATCTTTCATTTCATAATAAAGGTCATTTCCTTCACGTGTTCTTTCACCAACACCAGCAAAAACAGAAAGACCTCCAAGTTCTTGAGCGATATTATTGATTAATTCTTGAATTAGTACAGTTTTACCTACACCTGCACCACCAAACAAACCAACTTTACCACCTTTTAAATAAGGAGCTAGTAAGTCAATTACTTTAATACCTGTTTCTAATACTTCTGTACTAGAGCTTAAATCTTCATAAGCAGGTGCTTTAGTATGAATACTATGTTTTTCGATGTCTTCACTGATTGGTTTATCCAAATCGATTGTTTCACCTAACACATTGAAGACACGTCCTAATGTATCTGGCCCAACTGGTACACTAATTGGTGAACCAGAGTGTAATACTTCCATGCCACGTTGAAGGCCGTCTGTTGATTCCATAGCAATCGTTCTGACTACACCATCACCAAGTCCTAAAGTAACCTCAAGGACTACTTTTTGCTTGCTTTCCGATTTATAAACAACTAATGCATCGTTAATATCGGGTAATGATTGGTCTAAAGGAAAAGCCACATCAACAACGGGACCAATAACTTGGACTATTTTTCCTAATTTCATTTCATATATTCCTCCCCGTTAGTCTTCTAATGCTGCTGCACCACTTACAATTTCAGTAATTTCTTCTGTAATCGCAGCTTGGCGCGCCCGGTTAAATGAGATAGTTAAATCGTCAATAATATTACCTGCGTTTTCTGTCGCATTCTTCATAGCTGTCATACGAGCAGCATGTTCAGCAGTCTTAGAATCTAACACTGCTCCGTAGATAAGGCTTTCAGCGTATAGGGGCAGTAACGTATTTAAAATGGCATCTTCAGATGGTTCTAAAATATAATCTTGTTCATACGATGTTGCTTCTGTTGAATCTAAATCCACTATAGGAAGCATTTTTTCAGCACGAAATGCTGATGACAACGTATTAACATGATGATTATAACAAACATATAATTCATCAAATACTTCATTGTTATACATTTGGATAGCAGAGTTTACGATTTTTCGCACTTCATTATAAGTTGGATGATCACTTAATCCTCTCAACTCATATGCAACTGGCATATGACGATGTTTGAAAAAGTCGGAAGCTGTGCCACCTATTGCCATTAACACAATCTCATTTTGATCTTCGTGAGCTTTTTGTAAGATCTCTACCGTATTTTTAATAACTGAACTATTATAACCGCCTGCTAAACCTTTGTCTGAAGTAATTATTATGTATCCTGTTTTCTTAACTGGACGAGCAATTAATAATTTATGGTACATTTCCATATGGTCTTCAAAACTAGAATAATCTGCATTTTCAATCGCCTGTAATTGCGAAGATGCTAAATGAGTTGTAATAGACCTTACTTTTGAAGCATATTCTTGAAAACGTCTTGATGATTGTTCAGATTTTGTCAACTTGGAAGCTGCTACCATTTGCATAGCACTTGTAATTTGACTCGTCTTTTTTGTTGAAGCTATTCTCTTCTTAATATCAATAAGGGAGCCGCCCATACTCAATCACCACTTTCTAGGATTGTTTCATTTCATCCGCTACTGAAAACTGACTTGAACTGAAAATACCCTTAAATTCATCAATTGCTTTATTTATGTCTTCTGGATTTGGTAGATTCTTAGTATTCCTGATTGTATCAAATATTGCTGGATAATTATTTCCCACGTATTCGAATAGTTCTCTTTCAAAACGTAGAATATCTGGTACTGGAATTGTATCTAAGAAACCATTTGTTAAAGCATATAAAATCAACACTTGTTTTTCAACCGCAATTGGCTCATGAACTGGTTGTTTTAATACTTCAACAGTGCGTTTACCACGATTTAACTTAGCTTGTGTTGACGCATCTAAATCAGAACCAAATTGAGTAAAGGCTTCTAATTCGCGATAACTTGCTAAATCAATACGTAGTGTACCCGCAACTTTTTTCATCGCTTTAATTTGTGCCGACCCACCAACACGAGATACTGATAAACCAGCATCTATAGCAGGACGAACACCTGAATAGAACAAATCACTTTCTAAGAAGATTTGACCATCCGTAATTGAAATAACGTTTGTTGGAATATAAGCAGAAATATCTCCAGCTTTTGTTTCAACAAAAGGAAGTGCAGTCATAGACCCACCGTCTAATGAGTCATTCAATTTCGCTGCACGTTCTAATAAACGTGAATGCAAATAGAATACATCCCCTGGGAATGCTTCACGACCTGGAGGTCTTCTCAATAATAGTGATATTTCACGGTAAGCTGCAGCTTGTTTAGATAGATCATCATAAACAACCAATACATGTTTTCCGTTATACATAAATTCCTCGCCCATTGCAGCTCCAGCATAAGGTGCTAGATAAAGCAACGGTGCAGGTTGAGACGCACTTGCTGATACAACGATTGTATAGTCCATTGCGCCATATTTTTTTAATGTCTCTACTTGATTACGAACAGTAGATTCTTTTTGTCCAATTGCCACATAAATACAAATCATGTCTTGATCTTTTTGGTTAATAATTGTATCAATCGCAATCGACGTTTTACCAGTTTTACGGTCACCAATAATCAATTCACGTTGACCACGTCCAATCGGAACCAAAGCATCAATAGCTTTCATTCCTGTTTGTAATGGTTCAGAAACCGATTTACGTGCCATAACTCCTGGAGCTTGTGCTTCGATAGGGCGTGTTTTATTCGTCTTAATGTCACCTAAACCATCAATTGGTTTACCTAATGGATTCACTACACGACCAACTAAAGCATCCCCCACAGGAACTTCCATAATACGTCCTGTACGTTTTACTTTATCGCCTTCTCTAATTTCTTCAAAATCACCTAAAATGATGATACCCACACTGTCAGACTCTAAGTTCTGTGCCATGCCGAATACACCATTATCAAATTCTAACAATTCACCTGACATCGCGTTCTCTAACCCGTAGGCACGTGCAATACCATCCCCAACAAATGAGACGGTACCTACTTCGTCTACTGTTAAAGACTCCTCGTATTTAGCAAGTTGCTGTTTTATATGCGAACTAATTTCTGCCGCTTTAATACTCATGTATTTCACCTCTCACCTTGTCAATAAGCATCATTTCAGTAATGCGACATGAATGTCTTCCAATTCAGCCTTCACACTTTGATCTATGACACGATGCTCAGATTCTACGATCATTCCGCCCATAATGCTTGGGTCTAATTTTGGTCGTAACACAACCTTATTAGCATGGAATTGTTTAGCTAAACGATTTTCTAAATCATGTCGTTGTTCTAAAGATAATGCAACAGCTGTTGTCACATCTACTACAATAATTCCAAATTGATCATAATATAAGTGCTCAAACTCGTCGATTATCTCTGGCATTTCATCCATGCGACCATAATCATAAACTGTATGAATAAATTTAGCCACATTATCACTAAAGCTGTTTTCTAAATCTTTTACTATATTAACTTTTTCAAAAACAGATAAACGATCATCTGTTAGTATTTCTCCTAAATCAGGAACTTGACGATAGACTTCTCTTAATTGAAGCATTTCTTGATATACTTCAGATACCATGTTTTTTTGTAAAGCTTCTGTAAATAATGCTTTACCATATGTTCTAGATACTTCGTATTTTCTACTCATCTTTATCGACCCCTAGCTTCTCAATGCTAGATTGTATTAACTCTTGATGAGTGCTTGCCGATAATTCCTTCTTTAGAATTTTAGAAGCAATTTCTACAGACAAGTCTGCTACTTCTTTTTTCGCTTCGTCGATCATACGTTCACGTTCAACGCGCAAATCTTCTTGTGCTTGTTTTTTCATTCTCGTTGCATGCTCTTGAGCATCCATTAAGATGGCATGAGCATTATTTTCTGCTGTCTCTTTCGCTTGAGCGATTATAGTCTGCGCTTCAGTACGTGACTGTTTAAGTTCCATTTCTCTTTGTTTAGCTAATTTATCAGCATCAATTCTTGAATTCTCAGCGTTATCAATATCATTTGCAATCTTATCTTGACGCTCTTGCATCATGTTGACTACAGGTCCCCATGCAAATTTCTTTAAAGCTAATAACAATACAAGAAAAGAAACAGTTACGAAAAGGATTGTACTAAGCGTAGTTTGGCCTGAATTAGCAATGACTAATTGATAGTTCATGTTTTTACTACACGTCCTTCCTCGGTCATCTTCATATCATAGCGGACACCTGAAGATGTTTTCCATCTTTTGATTGTTACTTCATGAAGACCAATAATAATGCGATTACGACACCCAAAATAGGAACCGCTTCGATCAATGCAACACCAATAAACATTGTACCTCTTAATTGTCCTGACATTTCCGGTTGACGTGTCATACACTCTAGTGTTTTAGAAATTACTTTACCATTACCATATGCTGCTCCGATAGAAGCACCAAAAACTGCGATAGCTGCTGCAATATATTGCATTACTGATCTCCTCCTAATGTTGTTTAAAAATTTTTTTGAGTTACACTTCTTCTACTTCTACTTTATGTGATAGATATACCATCGTTAAAGTCACGAAAATGAAGGCTTGTACACCACCAATGAATAGTGAGAATGTTTGCCAGATCACTTCCAGTGGTAGAGCTAAAATAAACCTTGTTGGGTTACTAGATCCTAAATTGGCAATTAACGTTAACAGAACTTCACCCGCAAAGATGTTCCCATATAGACGAAGACCTAACGTTAATACGTTTGTGAATTCTTCAATTATTTTGATTGGTAATAAGATTGCTGTTGGTTTTGCAAAACTATTTACAAAATAATTTTTAACACCTTGCTTTCTAATACCGTAGTAATTCGTTAAAATAATTGCTATAAATGCCAACGTTAATGTTACTAATGGATCGGCTGTTGGACTTTTCCATAATGAGATATCACTTGGAAATAGTGTGACTTTTGTCATTAATCCTAATAAGTTAGAGACTAATACAAACATAAAAAATGTAAAGCCCAGTAAGTGATAGTCATTTACTTCTTTACTTGGAATATTATCAGACACTATTCCACGTACGAAGTCAACTAGGAATTCCAGCACGTTTTGTTTCCCTTTAGGTTTTAGCTGTAAATTTCGACTGCAGAAATAAACAATACAAAAAACAATGACGCATGTCAGTATTGTCATTAAACAAACTGTTCCGTCAAATGTTATTCCTCCAATGTCAATCATCAAGGACTTTTCTTCCACCACATTTCACCCCTTTTCCTTTAGAAAATTCTCTCATTGAGAAGCTTTCACTCTCATTTTTTTGGTGAAAATAATGACATAAAGTCATATAAATCCACCAGTTGGGACTCAAATCAATTTTGAAACCAACTAGGACTATGATACCACCAAATGATAAATAACACAAAGTAATTTCATAAAAAAAAGATGTCTTTAGAGTTATTTAACTATTAAAAAAAAAGGCATAAATTTTAACAAATTTATGCCTTCTTCTCATTTTATCTCTGTCTATCTTTTAATGAACGATTTATTTCTCGATTCATGTCTTTTCTTTTCAAATCTTCTCGTTTATCATACTGTTTCTTACCCTTAGCAACACCGATTAATACTTTCGCAAATCCATCTTTAATATAAATTTTTAATGGGATAAGCGTTACTCCGGTTGTTTTCGTTTCTCCCACTAATCGATTGATTTGTTTTTTGTGCATTAACAGTTTTCTCGTGCGCAATGGGTCATGATTAAACAAATTACCTTGCTCGTATGGACTGATGTGGACATTCATTAAATAAATTTCCCCATTTCTAATACGTGCAAATCCATCTTTTAAGTTGACCCTACGCTGACGAATTGCTTTTATCTCAGTTCCTTTTAAAACAATTCCCGCTTCGATTGTATCCATTACGGTATAGTCATGACGTGCTTTTCTATTTTGCGCAATTAAATTGCCTTCACCCTTTGGCATTTCATCACCTCACTATGACTTCTTTTTACGTCCTTTTTTACTTTTAATCGCTTTTTTATAAAAAGGCGATTTTCCATTACTTTTACCTTTTGGTCCATTCTTTTTATCTTTCGAATAGGTTTTATTTGTCTCATTACCTTTTTTATTCAAATGACGTTTTTGATTTGATTGACCTTTTTGCTGTTTTGGAATCTCTATTTTGTCAGTTAACGGTTCTGCTGATAACAACTCAAAATCAATTTCCCGTGTATCAACATCAGCTTTTGTCACCTTAATTCTGACTTGTTGTCCAATTTTATAAACGACACCTGTTCTTTCACCCACAAGAGCAAGATGACTTTCAATAAAATGGAAATAATCTGATTTTAATTGATTCACATGAATCAATCCTTCTACTGTGTTCGGTAATTCAATAAACATACCAAATTTTGTAATAGAGGTTATCACTCCATCAAATTCTTGATCAATCTTATCTTGCATAAATTGAGCTTTCTTCATACTATCTGTTTCTCGTTCAGCATTAACAGCCCGTCGTTCCATTTTAGAACTATGATCCGCAATATCAGGGATTACGTCCTCCCACTTTTCTTTTACATCATCCGTTACTGGTTCTATTTGATACGATTTAATCAACCGATGAACGATTAAATCGGGATAACGCCTAATAGGAGATGTGAAATGGGTGTAATCTTCTGCCGCTAGTCCATAATGTCCTGATGGATCTTCTGAATACCTGGCTTGTTGCATACTTCTTAATAACATCATGCTCACAACTGGTTCCTCAGGACGCCCACTAATTTGATCCAACACCTTTTGTAGTTCTTTAGGACTTACGTCATCTTTTTTACCTTTTACTAGAATACCAAAATTCGTCACAAATTCAAAGAATCGTTGAATTTTTTCTTCCCTAGGATGTTCATGAATTCTGTAAATAAAAGGTAATTTTTTACGTGTATAATGACCAGCAACCGTTTCATTTGCTGCTAACATGAAAGATTCAATCAACCTCTCAGCTGTACCCCTTGTTCTCAAAACAATATCAATTGGATAGCCCTCATCATCTACAACGATTTGAGCTTCTCTATCATCAAATGCAATCGCACCACGAGCCATTCTTTTTTCTTCTAAAATATAATGTAACTCAGCCATATTTTCAAACAATGTCACAAAATTTTCGTACTCTTTTATTGTTTCTTCATTTGTTTTATCAAGTAATTCATTGACAGCTTTGTAAGTCATTCTAGCTTTGGAATTAATCACGCCTTCAAAGATATCATAATCAATGACTTGACCATCAGTATTAATTTCCATTTCGCACGACATCACCAAACGATCAACACCTGGATTTAAAGAACAAATACCATTTGATAATTTTCTTGGCAACATTGGAATCACACGATCTGTTAAATAAACACTTGTTGCCCGTTCACTCGCTTCACCATCTAATGCAGTTTCTTCTCTCACATAATGTGACACATCTGCAATATAGACACCTAAAAAATAATTGCCATTTTCTAATTTTTTTACTGTCACCGCATCATCTAAATCTTTTGCTTCCGCACCATCAATCGTGACAATACACTCATCCCTTAAATCTTTACGGTGTTCAAGTTCTTCATCCATTACCGTATCAGGGGTTTCATCTGCTTCTTTCAGCGTGTCTTCATCAAAATCAGTGGGGATACCATGTTGTAAGACAATCGATAGTATATCCATCCCAGGATCATTTTTATGACCAATTACTTGTTTGATAAGTCCCTCTAAACTATTGGTGTAATCAGCTTCTGGATAGTGAGTTAATTCAACCACAACCACACTTCCATCTTCTGCTGTTAATCCTTCATCAGCAATAAACACTCTATAACGACTCAACTTTTTATCTTTCGGTGTGACAGACCCGTATAACCCTGTTGACTGTTGCTCTTCTTCTGGAAATGCCGTAAAGATTCCTACAACTTGCGTAAAACCCCGTTCTATAATGGAAGAAACTTTTCCTTCTGCTGCTTGATCCTCCATCGGATTACCTGGTTTTAAAATTTCAATATCAACGGTATCACCATCTAAAGCAAAAGAAGTATGATCTTTTGAAATAAACACATCATCTTCTTCACCTTCGATAGAGACAAAACCAAAGCCTCTCTCATTGGCTCTAAAGATACCTGTTAGTAGCGTTTCTTTGGTGTTTAATTTTATTTTTCCTTTTTTATTAAATACCACCGTTGTCTCCCGTTCCATTTGAGCAATAGTTTGGACCAAATACTTAAAATCTTGACTCTTTTGAAGGCCCAATCCTTCCGCTAATTGTTCCATGGAAAAGGACATTTTTTTACTTGAAGTCATATACTCCAAAATTTGTTCTTTAATATTTTTTATCATTCTCATTCCTCATTCCATGCTAGCTTATTAACAAATAATCTAACATCTTTTTCAAATAATTGTCTATCTTTACTTACTGTAATGACGTGTGTACTATTTGGATACCAATGGATGTCGTGATATGAGTTTTTTAATTTATGACCCGCTTCGTATACTAACTCAGCATTCACCATTTCATCTTGTCCTGATTGTGCTAAAAAAATCGGCAATTCAATCTGTTCTAATTTTTCTGACACTTCTTTTGTTGTGCGTTGAATCGCTGTTAACTGCTCTTTTAGTGGCTCTTTTACTAAAGATAATTCAGCATCTAATTCTGTGCCAGTTAACCCTCTCTTTTTAAATAAAAATTCACAGTATTTTAAAAAATTAGGATATATTTGGTGGCTATCATCGGGAATAATTGGCGAACAAAAAGCACCACCACCGATAAATATTTCTGGAAATGCCTCAATCAACTTCATGGCGAATAAACCTCCCATAGATAGTCCAAATACAGCTATTTGTTGAAAGCCTTCCTTTTTTAAGAATGCCACCGCATCTTTAGCATCATTCCACCAGTCTTCTGGCGTTCTTGTTAAAATATTCATTGGCTCTGTCGTCCCATGTCCCGAAAACAATGGAGCATACACTGAATACCCTTCTCTCTCTAAACTACGTGATAACATCCTCACATCATTAGGACTTCCAGTATAAGCATGCATGATTAACACTGCTTTAGATCCATTTTTTATGTATAAATTTTCTGATAACATCTTCTTCACCCTTAACTAAATTCTTGTTTACATTGTATCAATAAAAAAGTCTCCTGTCATAAACAGGAGACTATAATGACTTATTTTGATGATAAAACTGCTAAAGCAATCGCCACTGCTACCCAAGCAACACCTAAAACAGCTGTCGCTCGTTGCATAAAGGCTTCAAATCCTCTTGCTTTCGATTTTCCAAACAACTCACTAGCACCGCCAGAAAAAGCACTTGCTGCACTATTTTGTTTACTTGGTTGCATCATTACCGCAATAATGATTAACACAGATAAAATAAGCATAATGGTTAATAAGAGTGAATACACGCTATATCCTCCTAATCTCTACTAATCTAATTGATATCTTTATAATTTTATCACAGGTAGATAATAATTTCTAGCTTTCAACATACTTTTTACTGATATTAACAAATATGTCTAACATTTTTAGGGCATAATACTACTTTTCGTCACACCGCCAACAGCGTAATTTCCTTTTTCCATATCCGAAATAATGATGTGAACATTTTCTGTTTGAGCACCAGTATTTTTTACAATCGCTGTTGTCACGTCTTTTACCATAGCATTTTTTTGTTCTTGCGTACGTCCTTCTAATAATTCAATGTGTACAATCGGCATACTAAACATTCCTTCCTAAAGTCACTATTTTAATTCTTAAACTTTTTATACCACTAATTTCTTTTTTTATCAATCATTCCCATCATATTCATTTTTCATTTGTCTTTCAACTATGTATAAAATAATTTATACCATTAAAATATACATTAAAAACATTTTATTTTGAATATTTTTTAAAAATATACAAAATAACGCTTGATTTTATGTATTTTTATTGATATATTATAAAGAATTAATTGAGGAGTTGATAGGATATGAAAGAAAAAATAATTTTAGCCTACTCAGGTGGGTTAGATACATCAGTTGCTGTTCAGTGGTTAGTGGAAAAAAATTATGATGTCATCGCCTGTTGTTTAGATGTTGGAGAAGGAAAAAACTTAGAAGAGATAAAACAAAAAGCATTAGATGTTGGTGCATCAGATTCTTATACCATTGATGCAAAAGAAGAATTTGCACAGGATTTTGCTCTCATCTCGTTACAAGCACATACCATGTATGAAGGGAAATACCCTTTAGTGTCTGCCCTATCACGTCCACTCATTTCTAAAAAACTGGTTGAGCTTGCTCATGAAGTAGGTGCTACAGGAATTGCTCATGGCTGTACCGGTAAAGGAAATGATCAGGTAAGATTTGAAGTGGCTATTTCGACGTTAGATCCAAACCTAACTATCTTAGCACCTGTTCGTGAATGGAAATGGTCACGTGAAGAAGAGATTAATTACGCAAAAGAAAAAAATATTCCCATTCCAATAAATTTGGACAGTCCTTATTCGATTGACCAGAATCTCTGGGGACGTGCCAATGAATGTGGTGTATTAGAAAACCCATGGACCACCCCACCAGAAGATGCGTATGAGTTAACGACTTGCTTAGAACAAACACCCGACGCGCCCGATTATATTGAGATAGAGTTCAAACAAGGTATTCCTATTTCGATTAATCAAGAACACATGGCTTTATCAGACTTGATACTAGCTCTTAATACATTGGCAGGTTCGCATGGGATAGGAAGAATTGATCATGTGGAAAATCGTTTAGTTGGTATCAAATCCCGTGAAGTCTATGAATGTCCTGGGGCTATTACCTTATTAACCGCTCACAAAGAGCTTGAAGATTTGACTTTAGTTAGAGAAGTGGCTCATATTAAACCCATGATTGAACATCAATTGTCACAAATTATTTACAATGGTTTGTGGTTCAACCCTGTGACAGACGCTCTAGTTGCCTTTATTAAATCAACACAACAATATGTCAACGGAACTGTTCGTCTAAAATTATTTAAGGGGCATGCCATAGTTGAGGGACGTAAATCTACGAATAGTTTATACGATGAAAATCTTGCCACGTATACATCTGCAGACACCTTCAATCAAGATGCTGCGATTGGTTTTATCCAGTTATGGGGACTTCCATCTAAAGTAAATGCTGAAATTCAATCCATTCAAGGTTAGGAGGGACATTATGAAAAAATTATGGGGTGGTCGTTTTACAGACCAAGGAGACGCTTGGCTAAATAGCTTTGGTTCATCCATTGCCTTTGACCATCAACTCGCGCTCCAAGATATTACAGGAAGCTTAGCTCATGTAGACATGCTAGAACATTGTGGCATCCTCACACCTGATGAGAAAAAATGTATCTCTGATGGTCTTAAAGATATTAGAAAAGAGATTGTTGCTCAAACATTTCCCTTTAAAGAAGAGCATGAAGACATTCATTTAAATATTGAACAAGCTCTTCATGATAAAATTGGACCCCTAGCTGGAAAGCTACACACTGCTAGAAGTCGAAACGACCAAGTAGCCACTGATATGCATATTTATTTAAAAGATGAGGTTTTACAATTAATAGCAGATATCACGACACTGCAACAGTCCATTGTAGATAAAGCTGAAGAACATTGTGACACATTAATGCCTGGTTTCACTCACTTACAGCATGCACAACCCATTTCATTTGGGCATCATTTACTTGCTTATTATCAAATGTTGAAACGTGATAAAGAACGTTTCATAGATAGCTTAGCAAGAATAGATCTATCCCCTTTAGGAAGTGCTGCTCTTGCTGGCACAACATTTCCAATTGATAGATTTTATTCAGCTAAATCATTAGGCTTTGCAACTGTTTATGACAACAGCTTAGATGGTGTCAGTGATCGTGATTTTATTTTAGAATTTTTAAGTAATGGATCTGTTTTGATGATGCACCTATCTCGTTTGTGCGAAGAAATCATATTATGGAGCTCTCACGAGTATCAGTTTGTTGAATTATCAGACAAGTTTTCAACGGGCAGTTCTATCATGCCACAAAAGAAAAACCCTGATTACGCTGAACTTATTAGAGGAAAAACAGGCCGAGTATACGGGAATTTATTCTCACTCTTAACTGTCTTAAAGGGATTACCTTTGGCTTATAATAAGGATTTACAAGAAGACAAAGAAGGCATGTTTGATACTGCTCATACCCTTTCTTTAAGTTTAAAAACGATGTCTGGCATGATTGATACGATGACCGTTAACAAAGAAAAAATGGAATTTTCTACAGCTAGTGATTTTTCAAATGCCACAGAGTTAGCCGATTACTTAGCGACCAAGGACATACCCTTTAGAAAAGCTCATGAAATTGTTGGGGAGCTGGTCTTATCGTGTATGAAACAAGGGATTTATTTACAAGATATTTCTTTGGATACCTATCAACGTATTTCCCCTCAGATTCAAGAAGATATTTATGATATGCTAGACGCTAGGAATGCCATGAATCGTCGAACTTCACATGGTGGAACAAGCACATCTGAAGTTAAGAAAATGATTAACAAAGCGAAAATTGAATTAAAATAAAAAAGCCGAATTCTTTTTTCGGTTTTTTTATTTTTCTACATACATTGATACGTCTCACTTATTATAGTTATTATCATATCATTTAAGTTATTATCTAATTCAAGGTGTTTTAGACTTAAAAAAAGTCATTTTAATGATATATACTCTTTTTTATTTATTTTTATTCACTAAATAAATAAAAAATGACAAAAAGAAACAAAATGAGCGTCTTTTTTTTCACATCCTTACGTAATTCTAGACATAGACGAGATACCTTTATAGGTATAGTATGTATCGAGTACACTAAATTAGATACTTATAAGGGGAACATAAAAAACATGAAAAAATTAATGACAGTTGGTCTATTAGTATTAGCAGTACTAGGTGGATCATATGGTGCAAACACTTTATATACATGGGGTGGCGAACCAAATATTGATGGTGTAAAAAAATCAATTGATGAACTAGATGGTATGTTACAAGAAAAGAAAGACGCTTTATCTTTAATGGATGAGCAAAAAAAAGACATGTCCAATCAACTTGCTTCTAAATTAGTCGAACTTAGCAATAAAAACACTGAACTTAGTCATTCACATTCATCTATTACAGATTTAACCAATCAAAAGAATGATGCAAATCAAACCATTTCAGAGTTAGCTAACTCATTAAAAGAATCTGAAAGCAAGCAAACAGATAAAGATGTCCTCATTAAGGACATGCAAGAAAAAAATGCCGTACTATTAAAAGAATTAAATCAAGCAAAAAAAGCAAACACAGACGTCATTAAAACTGCTGCAGAACATCAACAAGAATATGAAAATCAAATTTTAGACTTAGAAAAAGAATTAGATGAAACAAACACCAATTACAAACAGTTAAAAGAACAAATTGCCTCACTAGAAACACAAAAAAGCACTCTTCAAGCCAAACAACACGATTTAGAATCAGAATCAATTGACAAAGATGGACAATTAGATCAAGCCAGAAAAGACGTCAAAGAATTAGAAAACTATGCAAACACTGTTGTGGACAAACACCAAACTAATTAAAACGATAAAAAACAGCCCATTGAATGATTAAGGGCTGTTTTTTTATAATTGCTTTGACAAGGTTTGACAAGGAATATCATCTTCTAAATACACATCTGACGCTTTCTTATACCCGTGCTTAGTATAAAAATCAACAGCTGTTAATTCAGCATGAATTTCCACATGTTGAAAATTATGCTCTTTGGCATATTTTTCCAATCCTTTCATCACTTGACTTCCAAGTTGTTGACCTCGAAACTCCTTTAATGTTGCGATTCGAGTAAATCGACATATTTCATCTGTTTCTTTTATAAATCGGCCGGTAGAAACAGGATGGCCCTCATCGTTATAAACGACTGCATACACCGTCTCTTCCCCATCATGCTGATCAAACTCATCATCTAGCATTACGCCACGCTCTATAACAAACACACTCATTCTAACATACAAACTGCTCGCTCTTTGCCATGGGTCATTCCCAATTTTTAATGTCATATGCTATCTCCCAACTATTATTAGTACTCTCTCTTATTGCCGCTTCTAACACATTCCCAATCAGCTGCAACATTATGTCTCATTTTTTTTAGCACATCCAAAACGACCACTTGCTCCTCTTTCGTAATACCTGTCAATGCCTGTTTTTCTGAGTACTGCTCTTCTCGCTTTAAATAATCGTACGCCCTAGCTCCTTTTTCAGTCACAAATAGTCGTTTTATTTTGCGATTCTTAACATCCTTTTTTTTTACAATTAGTTGGTCTTTTTCTAATTGTTTGACTGATTTTGACACAACGGATCGCTCGACTTTTATCAATTCCGCTAAAGCATCATTAATAATCCCAGGATTTTCATAAATTCGACTGACATATAAATATTGGCCCTTGTTCAGATTGATTTCTTTAAATTCAATGTTACTAATCGATGACAATGCTCTGGATATATAGCCAATCTCTCTCAGAATATCAGACATTATTCCACGCCTTCATCAGACAATGGGAAAAAGTACGTTTCGTTTTCTAAAACTTCTAATATTTTGGGCAAGTCTTTTCCTAGTACGACCATTGTCTGATCTGGTCTACCAGGTGCAAAGACTAACTTATCTTGCTTATATATTTCTTCATCAATAATAATTGGCACATCTTCGGTATACCCAAACGGTGAAACAGCTCCAGGCTTTTGACCTGTCACTTCTTCCATAACCTCTGGTGGCACAATCGAGAATTTTTGACCTGTCACTTTTTTTAAGCGTTTAAAATCAGTTTTTTTAGTTGTAAAGGTAAAATAAACATAATATCTACCATCTTTTCCTTTTAAAAACAAACTTTTAGTTTCCGTTCCTGTAAACCCTTTTTCTTCCTTCATAATAACAGCATCTTCATTGGTAAAAATAGCATCATGATCATACAATTCAAAATAAATCCCTTTATCTGTAAACAATGTCTCTAAATTTGTAATCATTTTTCGCTCTCCCTACATTCAAGTTACTTATAATTTATCTGTTTTTTGTTGAAAATGCAACAAAAAAATGAGATACCCTTCCATTTTTATTATTTTTAGCTACAACTTATCATTTTCACACATTATTTTCTATTTATCATAGAAATAAAGTGACAGATGTACCATAATAGAAGATGTAGTCGTTTTATACGTTCACTAAGAAATTGATAGAATAGGAAGTGGAATGAATGGAGTTTATCCTTGATAACAGTTTAGAAGAATTAGGAATTCATGAAATTGTTGTTGCAAAAGTAACTGGCCTAGATGCCGCTGCTGAATTAACACCTGCTTTTTTAGAGGAACTGGATTTACAAGTAAAACGGGCAGAATCGATGGATCTAGATATATTAAGAGAAAATACAATCGTCAATGGATACAGAGAGTTGGTTCAAAGCGTGAATCGGAGCTTAAAAAAATACCCACCTGCAGCTGAAGCACTCATTAAAACAATCCAACGAAAAGGTGCCATGCCTAAAATCAATAGTATTGTCGATATTTACAATCTAGAGACTGTACGATCTTACTTATCAATTGGGGCTCATGACCTAACTAAAATCGACTTTCCTCTTGAATTTACTGTATCTAAAAAAGAAGATATCTTTTATCCCATCATGTCTAATGAAAAGAAAGTAGCGGATTACGATTTTGTCTACCGCGATCAAAAAGGAATATTAGCTTATCTCGGTTGCCGTGATTCAGAAAACTATAAAATTAATGAAGATACCACTGATATTTTATTTGTTATTCAAGGTAACGCATATACAACAACAGAGTATCGTTTAGATGCTTTACAACGAATTTTAGACCAATTACAAGAATGTATGCCAAATATTTCTTACACCATTCAAGTGATTAAAAACAACTAAAAATAGACAGTAAAACAGTAGCAGAATCCATCCGCTACTGTTTTACTGTCTTAAAATCTTTTCCATCTTCTTTCCCTTCGCTAACTCATCAACGAGTTTATCCAAGTACCGAATGTTTTGCATCAATGCATCTTCAATCTCTTCTACACGATAGCCACAGATCATCCCTTTAATTAGAGACGCATTCGGATGAATCTGAGGTGCTTCATCAAAAAATGTTCGAAAATCAACTTTATTCATTATCTGCTCAGCCAATCCTTCTTTATTATATCCCGTTAACCAAAAAATAATCTCATCTAATTCTGCTTGTGTCCTCCCTTTCTTCTCTACTTTTGTACAATACAATGGATAGACACTCGCAAAAGACATACTAAAAATTTTAGGTTCTGTCATGGTTACATCTCCCTTCTATTTCAGTATACCTCAGTTAACCTCACAAAAAAAAGAGTAAGTCTTAGCACCTACTCTTTGACACTAACTCAAATCATTTTTTCTGCTGGGTTACCTGTACGCCCTGGTTTCATTACAACCTCACCTTTACGAATCGCTCCAACTGGACAAACCAATGTACACAAATGACACCCAACACATTTTTCCTTATTACAATGAGGTATTCTATTTTCATCATCCCATATAATGGCTTGATGTGCCCCGTCATAACATGAAATGTAGCATCGGCCACAAGCGATACACTTATCCAGGTCAATCACAGGATAGACTTTATAATCACGGTCTAGATCCTCTGCTGGAATAATATTCTTATTAGCAAGACCGACTAGTTCTTCTAACGTATCTACATCTTGTTCCTCCATATAATGCATCAATCCATTTGCCATGTCTTCAACAATACGATAGCCGTACTGCATGATACCAGTTGTGACTTGTAAAGTAGATGCTCCTAATAGGATAAACTCAACAGCATCTTCCCACGTTTCGATACCACCAATACCTGATATTGGTAAATGCTCTAACTCTTTATCTGAACGTAATTGCTGCATAAACCTTAGTGCGATTGGTTTCACTGCTTTACCAGAATAACCTGAAATCGATGATTTTCCGTTAACAGATGGTAAGCCTATTTTTCTGTCTAAATCTAAATTTGCAATAGATTTTATCGTATTAATAGTAGCAATTCCATCAGCTCCCCCTTCCATACATGCTTTAGCAATAGGAACCATATCAGTCACATTCGGAGTCATTTTAGCCAACATCGGCAAGTCTGAACCACGTTTCACTGCGGCACAGTATTTTTTACATAATTCTGGATTTGTGCCAACATCGGAACCCATATCATGAGATGTCATTTGTGGACAAGACAAGTTCATCTCGATCATGTCTGCTCCAGCTTCTGTTACTAAACGAGCTAATTCTACCCAATCCTCTTCGTTGGTTCCCATGATAGATGCAATCATTACTTTTTCAGGATACTCCTCTGTCAATCGTCTTATATCTCGTAAATTTTCTTCTAAAGAGTGTTCAGCTATTTGTTCCATATTTTTAAACCCGACAAAAGGAGTCCCCTCTTTTGTCAGAATATCAAATCTAGGTGACACTTCATCAATTTCAAAATGCTCAGGTCCAATCGTTTTAAAGACCACACCTGCCCATCCAGTATCATACGCCTTTTTACACATATCATAACAATTACCCACTGGTGATGAAGATAAACAAAAAGGATTTTCAAATCGAACACCTAAAAAATCTATCGACAAATCTTTCTTAATCATTAGTTGTTACCTCCTAAACTCATATGTAAAACTTCTGCTACTTCTTTTCCTTTTTGAACCGCCCACACAACTGTTTTATCCCCATGAGCTATATCTCCTGTTACGAATACATGCTTATTATCCGTGTGATAACCGTTAGTTAATACTTGATTTTTTTCAATCTCTATCCCCAGTCCAGTAGCATTTACTTTCTGTCCAACAGCTAATATAATCCTTTCAGCCTCAATACATAGCTCATTGTTTAATCGTCTATGCTTAAATGTCACTTTATTACCTTCAACAGATTCTGGATAGTAGCCATCGATAATCGTCACTCCTTGTTTTTGAGCACCTGCTAATTCTTTATCAGATGCTAAAAATTCTGAGAACTCTTCATATGCCACATCTGTTACATGGGGAACGCCAAGTAATTTTAACGATGTTACAACGTCCATCGCCACGTCACCACCACCAATAACCAAAGCATTTTTTGGTACCTCAATCTCTCCTTTATTAGTCCTTGCACATGCTAAAAAAGACACAGCTGTTTCGACAAACGGATTTCCTTCAAACATTGGAAGTTCCTTTGCTTCACTCGCTCCAACAGCAATAATGACACCATCATATCTATCCTTTAATTCTTCCATCGAAATATCTTTGCCAATGATCGTGTTATATATAAATTCTGCACCTAAATGAGCTATTCTTAATATTTCATAATTGACAATGGCGTCAGGTAAACGATACTCAGGGATACCATACCTTAAGTACCCACCGGCTTGACTATTTTTTTCATAAACGCACACGTCATATCCTAATTGAAGCAATGATGCTGCAGCTTGTAACCCAGATGGTCCACTCCCAATAATTGCAACCTTTTTGCCATTGGGGTCACCTTTTGTTAAAATTTCCATTTCTGTTAATCGCTCAAAATCAGTGACATATTTTTGAATACCTCCTATATTAATAGGTGTATCAATTCCTGACCGCGCACATCCTTTTTCACAATACTTTTCAGTTGGACATACAAGGGCACAAATGGCACCTAATGCATTGTTTTCGCGAATGGTTTCTGCTGCACCTTTAACATTTCTAAATCTCACACTGCGAATAAATTTCGCTGGATCAGTCTTAGCAGGACAGGCTGCCGAGCAAGGTGCATCTAAACACAATAAACATCTCTGTGCCTCCTCCATCACAGTGCTCATTGTGTAACTGCTTTCTGCTTCTTCTAAGTACTTATTCACCATATCTGTCTCTTCCTCACTTTTTATAAATTTAGGGTAGCATCCCCTATAAAAAACGTATTCATTCCTCTTAAAAAAGAATGTTAAAAAATTCACATGTATACCTAAAAAAATAACACACTCTTCCATAAAAAATAGGTGTATTCCCACTATAAAACAAACTTAAGCCGTTGTGTTCTTTTATATTAATATAATCATATTATATAACTTTACAGACCTTTTTACAACATAATATCCTATTATAACTTATATATCATTCATATCATATAATAATGATTATTAATAAAAATTGTCTCTTTCTACCAATTTTCTTGATACTTCTTTCAACATAAAAAAACACTTTTTTACAAAAAAAATGACTTTTATTTGACGTATTTATGTATAATAAACGTGTAGTACATTATGTCAAATAAGTAATAAAAGGAGACAATGTCATGGGAAAAATAAGAATCAATAATATGCTCGTTTATACGTACAACGGAGTCATGGGAGAGGAAAAAATATTAGGCCAAAAATTAGAGCTTGATATAGAAGTCTCTTTACCTCTAGAGGAGGCTGGTAAAACAGATGACCTAACGAAAACAATTAGCTATGCCGACATTTACTCTGATATCAAACACGATTTAGAACAAACATCTTATGATTTGATTGAGGCTGTCACTTATCATGTTTTGGATTTACTTGGTAAAAAGTATGGACACTTCATTAATCACGCCATGGTTCGGGTCAGAAAATACCATGTCCCAATCCCTGGATTTTTTGACAATGTTGAAATGGAAATGGAACGAGATTATTAATATGGATGCATACTTAGCTTTAGGTAGTAACTTAGGAGATCGTATGGCTTTTTTAAAAAAAGCAGTGAAAGAATTAGACAACATATTAGGTGTCTCAGTGATAAAAAAATCAGATGTTTATCAAACTAAACCTTATGGCAATGTCCCTCAAGATGATTTTCTCAATTGTGTCATACAAATAGAAACCCACTTATCTCCTCTTATCTTACTGAATAAGATTCATGAAGTTGAAGCCAAATTAGAACGGGAACGATTGATTCGTTGGGGACCACGAACAATTGATATAGATATTATTTGGATGGATTGTATCGAAATGGACACAGAGACGCTCACCATCCCTCATAAAGAATTAACCTTACGTTCATTTGTCTTAATTCCTTTAAAGGATGTGTATTCATATCCTACACTCTTGGGAAAAACATTAGATGAATGGATTCAAGAAACGGGCAATGCAAATGACGTCAATCAAACGGAAGAAAGTTGGTCAGACAAATGAAAATAGAACAACAACGGATTATTGAAGACGCTATAACGGCTATTTTAACAGCCATTGGTGAAGATGTAGAGCGAGACGGATTAAAAGAAACTCCCAAACGTGTTGCTAAAATGTATGCTGAGGTATTCTCATCTGTAGAAGAAAATGATTTTGATAATTACAAAGTCTTCCCTAGTATGAACGAAGACGATATGGTTTTAGTGAAAGACATTGAATTCTACTCCATGTGTGAGCATCACCTTCTACCATTTTTTGGTAAAGCACATGTTGCTTATATTCCTGCTGATAATCAAGTACTTGGTTTAAGTAAAGTAGCTCGTATGGTTGATTTTTGTGCCAAACGTCCTAATGTCCAAGAAGATTTAACCATTCAAATTGCTCGTTTATTAACGGAAAAAGTCAAAATAAAAGGAGTCGCAGTCTCTATTGAAGCTGAGCATATGTGTATGTCCATGCGTGGTGTAAAAGCAAGAGGTAGTTTAACCAAAACCTTCCATTATCAAGGCGTTTTTAAAGAAAATAGGGACTTAAAAAACGACTTTTTAAGAGCACTGGATTAGTATGATAATCTATATAGCTAGTAATAACCAACAAAAAATAGCTGAATTACAAACTGCCTATCCATCTGTAACAATTCACTCTTACAGAGATTTATCAGAAAATATCACCATACACGAAACTGGTACAAACATTACTGATAATGCACTATTAAAAGCACAAATAATTGGTAGTAAACTCAATACGCCAGTGATTGGAGATGATGGTGGCTTGTCATTGTATGACTATCCTGATTACTTAGGCATCCACACATCTCGTTTTTTTGATGCACATGACTCAGATAGTCAAAAGAATCAGAAACTATTACGTTTATTCAAACCAACAGATAGTCGGATATTTTGCTTAACAGCCAGTTTGGTTTACTATGAACCCAACGGTGTAACACTAACTGTTACAAAAAACCTCACAGGTACTATCGCTCAACGTGAAATTGGAGATGATGGCTATGGTTTTGATACCATTCTCATTCCAAAAGACTATACACAGTCTCTGTCTGAGCTCTCTCAACAGGAGCGAAATAGTCTAAGTCCTAGAATTCAAGCGTTCAAAGAACTAATGAGGAGGATACAACATGTTTCAAACTAATCCTATTATGGGTATCTTAAATGTAACACCTGATTCATTTTCAGATGGGGGTGACTACACAAGCAGTACTAGTGCTATCAATCATGCAAAAGAACTTATAAAAAATGGAGTAGATATCATTGATATTGGGGGTCAGTCTACACGTCCAGGATACATCGAAGTACCATTTGAAGAAGAATTACAGCGTGTCATACCTATTATTCAAGGTATTCGACGTTTTTCAGACATACCCATTTCAATTGACACTTACTTTCCAGAAGTAGCCGAAGCTGCCATAAAAGCTGGTGCCTCTATCATTAACGACGTCCGTGGCATGGATACTCCCGGCATGGCGGACATTGTCGCAATGTATCAAGTACCTGTCATTATCATGCACTCCAGAGAACGGCATGCCTATAAATCAATTTCTGACGATTTACACGATTTTTATAAAGAAAAAATAACTCAGTGTCAGGCTTTAGGGATAAAAAAAGATCATATTTGTTTTGATCCAGGTATAGGTTTCTATAAATCTGTAGAGGACAATCAATATATCTTGTCCAATCCTGACGCATGTCGATACAAAGATTATCCTCTTCTTTATGGTGTATCTAGAAAACGCACAATTGCTCAATTGATTCAGGAAGTTTGTCCTAAAGAACGCGACTTTGGAACCGTTTCGGCCTCTCTTTATGCCATACAAAAAGGTGTTGACATCGTTCGAGTCCACAATGTAAAAGGTATGCATGATGCTTTATCTGTCTGGCGACAACTAGATAACTTCCACTCATAATAAGCACACTCACCCGTTCATTTAATTTTGTTCACGGGCGTGCGTTTACACGTTTGTTTCTGATTGACTTGTTCCCTAAAACAAATATAAGCTGAAAAGTGTCTCTCCCGTCATTTTTCAGCTATGATAGTAACATATCATCTTTTAGGAAGGTGTCAGCAAATGAATGCGTCAAACGATTTAGCTACTTTATCTGAAGCTTATAAAAACATGTATTACGGTTTATTAAATATGCCAACTCTTGTGCTTGGAAAAAAGAAAGGGCTTTTATCCAAGCATTTTAATTCTCGTCTAATGCTTGCTGTAACAGAAGTAAATGGGTGTAACCTATGTTCCTATGGACATACCACTCTTGCTTTAGACTCTGGTATGAGCCGAGTTGAAATCAATCAATTATTAGGTGGTGGGATGGAAGGAATACCTGAAGCCGAACAAGCGGGTATTTTATTTGCACAGCATGTGGCGGATAACAGAGGTGCTGTTTCCAAGAAAGCATGGGACCATTTAGTCTATTTGTACGGACAAAAACAAGCTAAGTCCATCTTAGCATCTGTTCAGGTTATCACTATGGGAAATACTTTTGGTATCCCAATTGGCTCTCTTTTTTCAAGAATATCAAAAAAAGCTATCTTTAAAAAGGATGCCCGAACCACATTAGCATATGAATGGTGTTTATTTATTGCTGTGATTGTCTTTCTGCCTATTGCCATTAGTCATAGCTTAATCGCTCAGTTACTAAGTTTCGATAAAGCCAGTTTCAAATAAAAAACATCTCTGTCAACACAGAGATGTTTTTTTATTTTAACCTTAACATATGCTCGTCCACAAGTTGAGCAATATCAGCAATGGCTTTTTCACTATAAGTAGTATCATATCCATTGGTCATAATCGTTAGATAATAAGGGCGTTTGTCGTCTTTTATCAGTGAAATATCATTGCTCACACTATACATTGGCATCCATCCTGTCTTATGCGCCACATCTACACCAGGCAATCCAACTGCAACTCCATCATCAAAAATACTGTCTTGTAACCATCCGTACAACAGTGCCATCTGTTTGTTTTTATCTTTTTCTTGATTCACAAAAGCCATTGCTTTGCTTAAAATTCGAGCACTTGAAAACACCCGATTATTTGGTGATTGGCTATCCAATTCACTTAAAAATTGGATAAACGCAGATTCACCTACATGATTCAGTAACATAATATAGGCCACATTATCGCTATACCTAATCACTAACTCTGATAGTTCTTTAATTGTGTATTGCTTTCCGGCAGGTTCGAATTGAATAATGCCTGTTCCATCCATTCGATAATTTTCAGTGAACGTCAAAGGCGTATTTTCATTTAATTTTCCTTGATCAATCAGTGTCATAACATAGGCGATAAAAGGTAATTTGATACTACTTGCTGTTCGATTTACCTTATCTCCTTGATGCTCATACACATGCTGTTTATCCACTGTTTCCACATAAATACTGACATCTCCACCTTTTTCTTTTAAAAATGTCTCTAAGGCTTTATCCATACTAGTCTCAAACTCCGACTTGGATAACTCAGCCTTTCTTTTTGTTTCTCTTTCTTTTATAGATATACTCCTTGACTCTAATATATCCTTAGGAATATATCCTTTTTCAGGGTCACTAATAATACGGACCCACTCATCATTATTAGCTACTTTCTCAACAGATACCACTGTCCCTTTCGGTAACACATCCTCACTAACTCCATCATGATTTAAATCTTTTTTTGGGTACATCTCTTTTGTCACAACTTGTTCTTCCTCAAATATCGTTTTCTCTACTAATTTACTTTGTTTATCTATCACTTGATTATCTGATGATATAGACGCTACCTCTACATTTGTGTCATTTGATTTTGCTACAGCAAGTTTAACCTTTTTAATCGACATAACTGACACAATCATCAATAACATAATCATCCCTAACAATACCCAGACTTTCTTCTTCACTCGTACATGTCCTCACTCTCAATAAATATCACTTTTATCGTTTCTTTTCCCCAGAATAAAGGACTCTCACTATGACTAAGAGTCCTTTATCTTACCTATTTATAGGTTCTTATAACCAGTCCAATACTTCCGATAAACGCACTGACTACACCAACTATTCCCCATACTGGGCGAGTCATTTCGCTCGTTTGCGGCAATAGTTTAGGCTTATCTTTCTTCGTATCTACTTGTTTAGTTGTTGTGCTCGTTGTCTCTTCAGTCTTTTTATCAATATCTCTATAGAATACAAGATCTCCAGAAACTAAGGTATCATCTTTTGATACATAACTAAAAATAAATGGTTGTGGATCAAACATACCTGGCTTACCATAACGTTCAATATAATCGTTTGTGCTCCAAACCAAGGTAAATTGAGTCCCATTCAAGCCGTAGCCAACTATTTTATAATCCAACACACCATTAACACTAATATGTCTAGGTCCAATTGTCCACACTAATTGTTGCCCATCTAATTGCGCTACCCATTTTCCTTGTATTATTTTTGGAACATCTTGATGGTCAACATATGAATCAAATGTTGTTTTATCCACATAGCCTGTATCGCTATCTGTCAAATCCACACCTTTACGACTGTACGTATCAGAACCAATAGTAAGACTGTCCTCTTTTGACTGATAGGCGAAGATAAACGGTTGCGGGTTCCAGGGTTCTGTTTTTCCGTATGTATTCAAATACGCTTGCTCATCCCAAATAACTGTGTAGATCCCATCTTTGACAGTGTAATTTTTGATTTGATACTCTACTCCATATAAAACATATGTGTTTTGACGGATTTCTATTACTTTTTCCTGTCCATTTTCTTTTCTTATCCATACACCCTGCACCGCTTTAGGCATCTGTTGAATGTTTTCTGTTTTTTCAACAGTCGGACTTGTTTCTTTTTTCTCCGTCGTTGTATCAGTTTCTGTCTTTTCTATGCTGTCTGTCGTTTGACGTGTATTCGTTTCCATTTCGATGGTAGATGTAATAGTAGATGTATCTTCTACCGTTTCTCCCGTTACCAACAGTGGAAAGCAGCCCAATACCATGATGCTACTTAGTACGATCCATCCTTTTTTCATTCTCTTATCCTCCTTACTCCTCTTTTATATTACAATTATATTACATAATTATTACTGTTTCAACTATTAATGTAATATAAAATAAATGTTATAAAAAAAGCCCCCCTATTCATACAAATAGGAGGGACATTCTTATGGTTTCAATCTCATTTCTAATTGAACCGGATGATGATCGGAATGTTCAAACTCTAAATTCATCACGTTCACATGAGTCACATCTATATTATCTGATACGATAAATCCATCTATGACATACACTTGGCTCGTCTCATAGGAATGGGTATAAGGAGCATTTAATACGCGGACGGTGGGATAACGATCATCGTAAGTATAAGAAAAATGGTCTGGTAAATCTTTTTGGGATAAGTTCCCTGGTTTCCAGCCTTCTTTACCTGTATCCGGAAATCTATGACTGCCTTCAAATACTTGATTAAAATCACCACCAGCAATCACATAATTCCCTTTATGGTATTCTTTTTCTAATGCCTCACCAAGCCGTTTGCTTTGTTCTATTTTTCCACTGCCATTGTCATATGCTTCCAAATGTAAATTTATCACCACCAGCTCTTTGTCACTATCTTCCAGCTTAAATCGTGTTTCAAGCAAACCCCTTTTTAAATTAGACAAACGAACTGGCCATTTAAATGGATTCGGGAGAGATAGTCGGCTGGCTTCACTCATCTCAGCATGAGTCAATGTCATTAATCCACTCTCAACTCTACCAACTGGTGGCAACGGAATAGGCACATAAGGTACTTTAAAATTGTAAGCAAACACACTAGTCATCTGTAACTGCTCTCTAAGATACTGCTCTTGATTAATACCATATGACCGTTTTGACTGCCTATCTACTTCTTGAAGTAAATAAATATCAGATGGACGTTGTTTTAGTGATTGGGCAATACCCGATAAATTTTCTTCAACAACTTCTTTTGTTTTTGGTTGAACCTGTTTCCCACCATCCATGAAAAAATCAGCTGTCTCTCCAAGTCCTCCGTAACCAATATTAAATGTTGTCACTGAAATAGGCATGCTCTTTGTTAATCTAGTTGTTCCTCTTGCGGTAGGAATGTCTTCTCTTTCTTGTGGTTTGTACTCATTCACAGATAAGTAAGCGATAAACCCTAAGCAGGCAATAAGGACAATTAATAATAGTCCCCCTACTCGTTTCAATCCTTTTCTCATTTTTTCATCTCTTTCAACTTTTTTGGTACCTTATTATTAAAACAAAAAAAAGCCCTCTAGTCACCTAGAGAGCCTTCCAATAACTATTATTTTTTTACATTCGCCAATCGTTTATAGGTTTCATTTCGTTCTTTCACATCTTGTTTTGTCTTGTCATACATCTCAGAAACCACTTTTTCATCTTGAATCACATTTGCTAACGAAGAAAATCTTGTTTGAGTGGCTAAGAAATCAGGCATTTTATCAATATCGGCTTTCTTATAATCCATTCTCATTGGGTCTTTGCCTTTTTCGACCAATCTTGGGTCATAGCGATACAATTGCCAGTAACCTGATTCTACCGCTTCTTGCGCATTTACTAATGCATTTCCCATACCACCTTTAATCCCGTGATTAATGCATGGTGTATAACCAATAACGAGTGATGGTCCTGGGTAACTTTCAGCTTCTGCTATGGCTTTAATCGCTTGATTTGGATGAGCATTAATGGATATTTGTGCCACGTAAACATTTCCATATGTCATCGCCATCATGCCCAAATCCTTTTTCGTTGTTTTCTTTCCTGCAGATGAAAACTTCGCAATCGCTGATTGAGGGGTAGCTTTCGATGTTTGTCCACCTGTGTTCGCATACAATTCATTGTCCATAACAAGAATATTAATATCCTCACCTGATGCTAGCACATGGTCAATACCGCCAAAACCTATATCATAAGCCCAACCATCCCCACCAATCATCCATTGACTTGGTTTAACAAACATATTTTCATCTAACAATAACTCATTAAATACGTCTGCTGTTTCTAATTTTAATGCATTGGATAAGGTTGTTGCACGTTGTCTCGTGCCTGCACCATCCTCATAATGTTCTAGCCAATCTGTAAGATTTTCTCTCGTCTCTTCTGTTCCAGCGTCACTCTCTAAAATTGCCACCACTTTATCCACCACTACTTGGCGTTTCACTTGATTAGCAACATGCATTCCAAAACCAAATTCTGCATTGTCTTCAAAGAGTGAATTACTCCATGCTGGCCCTTGTCCATATTGATTCGTTGTATAAGGTGAAATTGGTGCAGATGCTCCCCAAATGGATGAGCATCCTGTTGTATTGGCAATCATCATACGATCACCAAATAGTTGTGTCAATAATTTCACATATGGGGTTTCACCACAACCAGAACAAGCGCCAGAAAACTCTAACAATGGTTGCTCAAATTGCGACCCTTTCACAGATTCTTTTTTTACTTTCACTTCTTTTTGTTTTAATGTCATAGAAAAGGCCCAATTTACAGCTTCTGCATGTTGTTCTTCATACGGTTTCATGACAAGAGCTTTATCTTTTGCTGGACACGCGTCCACGCACAATCCACATCCTGTGCAGTCTTCTACAGACACTTGGATACGGTAATTCAAGCCATCTTTCCCTTTAAAATCTCGTGTTATATAGCCTGCTGGTGCCTCTTCCATCTCTTCCTCATTCGCCAAAAATGGACGAATCGCTGCATGAGGACACACAAAGGCACATTCATTGCACATTGTACATTGTTCAGGTATCCATTCTGGTACTTCAAGAGCGATGCCACGTTTTTCATAAGCAGATGTACCAAGTGGAATCGTCCCACCCAACATGCCATTGTCAATCAAATCCGTCACTGTTAATTGGTCGCCTTCTTGTCTCTCTATCGGTTTCATAATATTAGTTACAAATGACGGCACATTTTGTTCTTCTTTTCTTTTAACAAGCTCAATACTGGCCCATTCATTTGGTACAGTCACTTTTATCAATGCATCAAATGTTTTATCGATCATTCGGTGATTACAACGCACGACTTCAGATGATTTTTTTCCATATGTCTGTTGGATTTCATCTTTAAGGAGTGGCAAATACTCATCTCGCGTCATCAAATTGGTTAATTCAAAGAATGCCGTGGACATCACTGTATTAATACGTCTACCTAATCCTTCTGACTGAGCAATTTCCATGGCATTAATAATGTAAAAGTTAATATCATGTTCTGCTATATATCGTTTTAAGTGGTTTGGTAGTAAACGTAAGACTTTTCCTTCGTCCCAAACCGTATTTAATAAGAACGTCCCACCATCTTTTAACCCTTTTATTAAATCATATTTGTGAATATAAGCTGCATTGTGACAGCCAACAAAATCAGGATGTTGCACCAAATAAATTGAGTTAATTGGATCATCTCCAAATCGCAAATGGGAGACGGTCACACCACCTGATTTCTTGGAATCATATGAAAAATAGGCTTGCGCATACTTATCTGTGTGGTCTCCAATAATTTTTATTGCTTGTTTGTTTGCTCCCACTGTCCCATCTGACCCAAATCCCCAGAATTTCGCTTGGAACGTAGAGAGTGGTGTTAAATCTAATGTTTCTGTCATCGGTAAAGACAAATGAGTCAAATCATCCACAATTCCAATGGTAAATCTCGTTTTCATCTCTGATTCATCTAATAATAGATGATCATAAACACTCACGATTTGATTTGGGGTCACATCTTTTGATCCAATTCCATAACGTCCTCCAATAATAATAGGACGATTTTTATGTCGATACAACACGCTTTGAACATCTAATAACAACGGCTCACCATCTGAACCAGGTTCTTTCGTACGATCTAATACTGCAATTTTCTCAACAGTATCTGGTAGTTTTTCTAATAAGTTTTCAGCTGGAAACGGACGGTATAAATGAATAGCTATATGCCCTACTTTACGACCTTGGCTATTTAAGTAATCAACCGTTTGTCTAATAGTTGGGGTCGCTGATCCCATAGAAATAATGACTTCTGTTGCCTCAGTATCTCCATAATA
This sequence comes from Vagococcus sp., assembly GCA_052104115.1. GTDB lineage: Bacteria > Bacillota > Bacilli > Lactobacillales > Vagococcaceae > Vagococcus. The sequence continues at coordinate 172,971 of JBQELZ010000002.1, forward strand.
CGTTGTCAAATCATACTCTGTGTCACGAATGGTATTGATTTCTTTCATGTATTTTTGAACAATGCCTGGCATATCCTCATAATGTTGATTGACCGTCTCTCGTGATTGAAAATAGATATCTGGATTTTGAGCTGTTCCTGAAACAGTTGGTGTATTAGGATTTAATCCACGTTTTCTAAAATGTTCTAAGCCTTTTTGGTCCACTAACGGACTCAATGTGTCATAATCAATTACCTCAATTTTTTGTAACTCATGACTGGTTCTAAAACCGTCAAAAAAATTAATAAATGGTAAACTACCTTCAATACTTGCCAAATGAGCCACACCTGATAAGTCCATGACCTCTTGAACACTACCTTCTGCGAGCATTGCAAATCCAGTTTGACGTGTTGCCATCACATCACTATGGTCCCCAAAAATACTTAATGCATTTGTCGCAATCGCTCGTGCTGATACATGAAAAACACTCGGTAACAGCTCCCCAGCAATTTTGTACATATTAGGAATCATTAATAACAAACCTTGAGAGGCTGTATAAGTAGATGTTAAAGCTCCTGTTTTAAGTGACCCGTGAACCACACCTGCAGCTCCTGCCTCTGATTGCATTTCTACCACTTTTACAGGTTTACCAAATATATTCTTTTTCCCTTTTGCCGACCAATCATCCACAATTTCTGCCATGGTTGAACTAGGCGTGATTGGATAGATGGCAGCTACCTCAGTAAATGCGTATGACATGTAGGCTGCTGCTGTGTTTCCATCCATTGTTTTTGTTTGTTTCATCCCGCTCTTCCTTTTTTGCATAGTGACACTACACTACGTTATTTTAATCACCTAGTCTTTTACTTTTGACACGAGTTCTTTAGCAAACTCATTAATTCTCTCGATATCTTCGTCATCTGCATCGTTTTCAATCGTTAGTGTGTCTGCAGATTTAATGGCACCAGCTTTATCTAATGCTTCTTCAAACAGGAATGCTGCTTGGCAGAAATAATCTGGGTATAACTCACTATCGCCACTTCCCACAATGCCAAACAATGTCCCTGCTAACTCTTTCTCTTGAATGCCTTCATAAAAGTCTTCAAATGAAAAGGGTAACTCCCCGTCACCGTCTGTATACGTCGCAACTATAGCGATATCTGCATCATCAAAAAAATCGTCATCAACATCGTCCGCTTCTTCTCTAACGATATCCACTCCTAAGTCCTCAAAAGCATCTTCTAAATATTCTGAGATACCTTCTGTATTCCCTGTATTTGATGCGTACGCCACTTTTACTAATGTCATGTTAATAGCCTCCTATAATTGTTGGTTTCGGTTGTTTTTCCATATTTTTGCAGGCAACAATATCCACACCTGTATCCAGCACATTGGTTATAATCGTGTCTCCAATATGGACAGGTGCTGTCAATTCAACTTGATTGATTTCATACATAATCGCCGTCATTTTACCTTTTGGAATCGTATCACTTGTTTTCACTGGTATTCTAGGTAGATTGCCTTCTTTAATCTTGCAGGTTGACGTAATCGTTCGAACCGGGTTAATCAGCTCTTGTTTCCCATATGTCTCTCCTTTACGGCAGTTATTCCCAGTTACTTTATAATCTTGCTCCTCATCTATATGTAAGTGACAGCCTTTGGGACAGACAATACAAATTAATTCAGCCATTTTTTACATCTCCTTTATTGATAGTTCTAACTCCGTGATATCTTCTGCATCCAAAAATTTCTTTCGTAAATTCAGTGTCTCCATTTCTCCTGGAGCCAGGTCTTTCTTCTTAAATGTCGTTACCACTTCTCCTTTGTTGGTAACAACCACTTCACATTTATCCATAACACGAGTTACTCTAAAGTAAATTTCGACTTTTTTATCCACTTGATTTTTTCGTATTTTTTGAGGCAAGACATAGGAGATACCATCTCCATTCTGAATCGTGATACCTGCCTCTCCTTCTATTGGCCCATCCGTAATGCCTTGAACATACTGAGCAGCTGACTTACCAGCTAGCATGCTTTCAGCACTCACATGATCGACCAAATCATGGACGTGAAGAACATTTCCACAGGCGAAAATACCTGGGAGCGAGGTTTCTCTATTTTCAAAAACCAAGGCGCCTTTTGTTTTGCTATCCATGTCAATTCCGACTTTTCGAGATATCTCATTTTCCGGAATCAACCCAACAGATAGTAACAACGTATCACACTCTATTTCCTGCTCTGTTCCAGGAATAACCTCTCTATTTTCATCGATTTGAACCATGGTAATGGATTCTAATCGTTCGTTCCCCTTAATATCAATAATGCTATGTGATAAATAAAGCGGAATATCAAAATCATGTAAGCATTGAACAATATTTCGATTTAATCCTCCTGAGTATGGCATCACTTCGATACACGCCAGTACTTCAGCACCTTCTAACGTCATACGCCTAGCCATGATTAGTCCAATATCACCTGACCCTAATATAACGACCTTCTTTCCAACCATGTATCCTTCCATGTTGACGTAGCGTTGGGCAGCCCCGGCTGTCAAAATACCCGATGGCCTTGCACCAGGTAATTGAATCGCACCACGTGTTCTTTCACGACATCCCATAGCAAGAACGATGGCCTTAGCTTCAAGAATTTGATAGCCTTTTGATTTGTTCATCACATGAACTTTCTTGTCTTTTGTCACATCCAATACAATCGTATCAAGTAAAACCTCAATAGGGGTGTCTGCTACTTTTTCAATAAATTTTCCAGCATACTCTGGGCCTGTTAATTCTTCTTTAAAATAATGTAACCCGAATCCATTGTGGATACATTGATTTAAAATACCACCTAATTCTACATCTCGTTCCACAATTAAAACCTTTTCTAATCCATTCTCATAGGCACTAAGCGCCGCAGCTAATCCAGCCGGACCTCCACCAACTACGATTAAATCATACATTAGACTTCCTCCTTCGATTGACTCACTAAAATATGACTATTAAACCTATCTAAATCTACGTCTAAAGGAGATATTTTCAATTCATCTGCAATAATTTCAACTACTCGAGGACCACAAAATCCTCCTTGACATCTTCCCATTCCAGCAATAGTACGTCGCTTGACACCATCCACAGATGAGGCTGGTAACGTTTGACGAAGAGACTGTCTAATATCCGCTTCTGTGATATTTTCACAACGACAGATGATTTGGCCATAATCTGGATTTTCTTGAATCAAGGCTTGTTTTTCCTCAATACTTGCTTCATTAAAATGAATACGTCGTCGTTCATCCACGTACTGCTCTTTTTTATTTAATGTTAACCCATGTTGTTCCATCATCTCTATTACGTACAATGAATTGGCTGGTGCCGCAGTCAAACCTGGAGATTTTATTCCAGCTACATCATAAAAGTGTGGTATCACTTGTTCGATGATAAAATCATCTCGATCTGTATTTGCCCGAATACCTGAAAAATTACGTATCGAATTCGCTAAATTTATTGTTGGGACACTCTTTCTAGCTCCTTTTGCTACAACCTCTAATCCTAACCTTGTATTAGACGTATCTTGACCTGTATTTACTAGGTCTTTTTCGATAGTTTCAGCATTTGGGCCAACAATAATATTTCCGTGTGTCGTTGGTGCGACCAAAATACCTTTTCCAACTTTTGTTGGGCATTGAAATACGATATGATTCACTGTATCAGTTTCTTCTAAATCAAGTAAATAGTACTCTCCACGACATGGCATCATAGTAAATGTTGGTTCAGCCACTAACTCATGAATGTCTCCTGCTTCTACTCCTGCGGCATTGATGACATAATTTGTATCTATTTTTGAGCGAGTTGTTTGAATCTCAAAATGGTCGTCTACCTTAGTAATATCTGTCACTCTTTGATTGAAATGAAACACGACACCATTTTTAATCGCCACTTCTGCCATAGCAATGGTATACTCCCAAGGATTCACAACCGCTGCACTTGGTGCATATAAAGCACCAAATATATCTTTATTTAGATGTGGTTCCTTAGCTAACGTTTCCTCTTTGGTCAACACTTGTATCCCAGGAACTCCATTTTTCACACCTCGTTCGTATAGTTTCGTTACCGTACCTAAATCTTCTTCTGAAAACGCCACAACTAGAGATCCTATCTCACGCCTTGGCACATCTAATTTGGCACAAATTTCTTTTGCTCGTTCTGCTCCCTCTACATTTAGTCTGGCATTTAATGACCCAGGTTTTGGATCATACCCTGCATGTAAAATAGCACTGTTGGCTTTTGTTGTTTTTACAGCCACGTCATTCTCTGCTTCTAGTACACATACTTTCAAATCATATTTACTTAACTCATATGCTAGTGATGAACCACTTATACCAGCTCCAATAATGGTAACGTCATACATTTCCTTACCTCCAGTTAATAAAAGAAAAGAGCGAACTAAATCAACCTCACGTTAGTGAAGATAATTAGTTCGCTCTTTTCTCTAGCTGTTTATTTAATTAACTTAATTATAGAATTACTGCCATGCTTTTGCAAGCGTTTTCTCACAAATTCCAAACATTTCTATTCGTGGATGATATAGCGATGGCTCCGTTTTTTAGGGCATTGATTACATCGTCTTTATCTGTGATTAATCCGCTCACTATCAAAGGTCGTTTGATGTGACTCTGAACTAACTTAATCACTTTTCCATTTGGATTTGGCAATATCTCAATAAAATCTGGATGCTTAGGACTTTGACATTTTCTCAATGAATCAAATGCAATAGAATCCACCATGAAAATACGATACACTGTCAAAAAACCCAACTCTTCTGCTATACTGAGTTGATGTAATTTTGTTGAAATAATACCTGAAAAATAAGTGTGTTCTTTTAAAAAACGCAATCCAATCTCGTCATCTGATAAGCCTTTGATTAGTCCAAGATGGACAAACCCAACTTTTCCACTGTCTTCAATTCGTTTGGATAAATCTTTAATAGTTAATAAAGATGATTGCAACACAAAAATAACGTCTACATCCGAATCTAATAACTCATCCAAATCAGAGTCATTTTTTATTGCTGCAATAATGGGGTTGTTTCTGAGTTTTTCATAAATATTTATCTCTTTCATCACAAACCTCTTTTCTTACATACATTATACCTAAAATAGTAAAATCTTTGTGAGAAATTCTAAAGAAATTTTAAGAAAATACTTCCAAAAAACACTCTAGAAAAACTAGAGTGTCAGTTATTGAATGACTATATTCCATAATGCTATCCATCTTAATTTCTATTCAACATTATGTGACACAATTCATGGCTAAGTAAAACGTGTTCTTGTCTCAACCCGGATGCATCATCTGTTCTTACAAAATGTAAAAAGGCATTGACCATATCATCAAACCCTCGTTTAACCAATGTTGGCGTCCAGTCGGGTACCTTAACGTAATTTGTTTCTTTAGGTGTTTCATACGTGATGTCAGATAGATTATTCATAGTCACAACCCCACTTTTACTTGTCGCTCGGAATACTTCCGTATGCGCCCCACTCTTCATATCCATTGAAATGATAGCCGTCACACCATCTGCCTCTAATTGTAATGTAGCATATTCTAAGATATCTTCTCCTACTAGTTTAGAAGACACTACCTTGATATTTGAGCTATCCAACAAATATACAGCCGTATCTACTAAATGTAAAAACATATCATTTATCGCAAACGTTGGGGAAAATTCAGCAAAAGCTCTATTTTTTTCCAAATAAATAATCCGTTTACCTGGCAACTCTTTGATGTCCATGACACCCGGTGCAAATCGGCGATTAAATCCAGTCATTAATACCACGCCTTGTTGCTCAGCCAAAGCGAGTAATTCTCTTGTTTCATCTATCGTTTCGCTTAACGGCTTGTCCAGAAATACATGTACACCTGCTTCTAGACATTTTTTTGCCACATCATAATGGGCAACAGTGGCCGAATGAATCATACAAGCATCGATATCTAGTGCCAGTAACTCATCTAAAGAGTGACAAACATGGTGGAACCCATATTGGTGTTTTAATATGTTTATTGTATCTTTATTTTCGCTGGTAAAGTAAAACTCACAATCTTGCCTATTTTTTGACAATATAGGCAAATATGCTTTTTTAAAAATACCACCTAATCCGATAACGCCTATTTTCATTTGCAATAATCCCTTCTGTTAACCTAATGACTATCATTTAATCTGTCATAGTCAATTTTTCCATTTTTAATCACCAAATAAGTTTTTCCTTCACTATCCACTACTTTAATACTAACAAATTTCTCTTTATTTTTAGTTGCTTTCATCAATAAATGAATCAAGGAGTTTTTTGTTTCCATCGCTGCTTCTGTTTCTCCATAAAGGATAGCATCCTGTATATCAGCTTTTGATGTTAATGTAATCACTCCATATGTCTCATCTTCCTTAGATAGAGCATATTGGTCTTGTAACCCAGATAGACCATAGTAGACATCATCATATTCCGTTTGATCTCTATCATTATCTGGAAAAACATTTCCAGTACTCAATCCTTTAAAGGCTTCAAGTTGTGCTTCATTAAATGCCATATCATTTCCTCTACCTAATTCACCATAAGATCCTTTATCTCCATAAAGCCAACTAGTCGCTGTCCCAAAATAACGTTCAACATCATCTTTATACATTGCATTCATCTCATTGGTTTTTACAAGTGTAGCCTCTTTGTCTTCGACTGACTCATAACCTTTTGTTAATGAGTCATAAGTGTCTTTATCCACTCTTTCTAAAATATAAATATCGCTTAGTTGTAGAATCAAGTTAGTCACCCTAAAATAATAAAAAAACACCATGG
>JBQELZ010000003.1:0-132458 GCA_052104115.1 Vagococcus sp.
GGTGTTTTTTTATTATTTTAGGGTGACTAACTTGATTCTACAACTAAGCAAATATTTAATTTTAGTTAAATGAACCAAACTATTTTGGTCCTCTTTATGAACATTGAAACGCTCCAAGCACATATCTAATAAATGATCTGTCAGTGGTTGAATAGAATGACCTGACAACTCCTCTTCCAATTTCCAAATGTTTAAACGATCATAAATTTCTATATCTCCTTTAAAAAAATACAACATTGGATGAATTTGAGCCAATAAGAAATATAAATGAGCTTCTAGTTTACGCGACAATATAAGAGGCTTGTAATAAAGAACAATACTTTCTAATGCCAACGTATCCATCATCGCTGTTGGCGTAAACCTAGAGCGAATCAATGAATAATCATAAAAATCATCCGCGGATAATATCGACATTGAAATAAGAAAGCTGAAATGAAGCATGCTCTCTTCTTCTTCTATTTCGACAGCATAATGACCAAAGGCACGAATCGTGATATCTCTAACTTTGGTATAAAATGGATCACGTAAAAAAGGGGTGCTCTTCTCTCTCATTTTCTGATGTTCTTGATGAGGGGCATTAATTCTTTTTTTCGCCAGTTTCATCCACAATCCCATTCTCAACCGACTATTCTCTGTCAAATGAATGCCTAGACCTTTTTCAATCATTTTAATGTAAGGAAGTGATCGTTTACTTACTACTTGTAACTGATTGTGAGATAGAAACCAATAGAACTGAAAATAAAAATAACGGATTTGACTTTCTTCACCAACTAATCTACCTTGCCAAATTGAGATATCAAATTCCTCTAACAAGATGTTGATTTCTTTAATTTTCCGAAAAAGTGTAGATTCACTTAACTTTAGTGACTGGGATAAAGCAACTGTGGAAAACTCATGATGCTCAAACACATACTCTAGAATGCGATACTTGATAGAGGATAAAAAGAAATCTCGTTCTACTTGATTCAAGGAAAACTCATTCTCTATTCTGAGTGCCACACTTTGACCGTCATATGACAGATTAATACCGCCATTATATGCCTTTAACGTATCAATTAAATCTGCTATATAGGTTTCAAGTGAGGCTTTGGATATGCCTAATTCATTAGACAACCACTGACTCGTAACCTCCCCATCTCGCAACATCAATTGTTGCAATAATACAAGCTGTTTGGCTTCTTTTTTTTCTAATAATTGTTCATATTTCAATTAAATCGACATCCTTTGTAGTCAAGTAACGTCATATCATTTACCGCATTGGCATAGAGTGGATGATAAAAATAATCTTTTTGTTCCAACTCTTTTAAAGTCAGATGTGTGTCAATGGCTAGTGCATAAGTATTGATTTTTTCGAGTATTGGATATTTCGACACCAGTTGGGCGCCTAGTAGACGCTCTGTCTGCTTGTCATACACTAATTTAACACGTACCTCTTTTGGGTTGATAGTTGACAATGAGCGTGTCATTAGCACACTTTCCACATCTCCATCATATAAGAAGGCATCTTCCTCCGTCAATCCACAACTAGCTAGATAATAATCAAAGACATAGGTTCCAATAATACGAATCGCACCAGAAAATGGAACTTTTTTTTCTTTTAAATTTTCAGCACAGACTAATCCTGACCTAACAGCATTATTAATCAAAGGTAGGTAAATAGATTGATGAATCAAGGGGTCCGTGACCTGTATCAAATCACCTACCGCAAACACATCAGGTTGAGACGTTTCTAAATAAGGATCTACACGAATAGTCTGGTCACTATGACTTTCCAAATTTCCCTCAAACATCTCAAGATTAGGGCGAACATTTACGCCTAAAATAACACGGTCCCCTATATAATTTCCTTTTTGTGTGACCACTGTTAATCCATTCTTTGGACATAATTCTTTCACTGTTTCTTTGTAACGGAATATCAATCCTTTTTTCTGATCCAGATGACGTAAAAAAGGATACAAGGCATCTTCATCAAAATACTTATGTATCGGATATCCCATACTCTCAATGACTGTCACCTGTTTGCCTTGGTGAATTAAAGCACTCGCCAATTCCATCCCTGTTTGTCCTCCGCCAATAATAACTATTGTGTCACTATTTGTTATAGCTGTCAGAGCAGTTTCTGCGAACTCTTTTCCTTTATACGTTAAAAGAGCTGGATGTTCTACTGCTAATTTCTGTGACCATTGAGACGAGCCTGTCCCAATGACCAATTTATCGTAACAGACATCTCCATTATTCGTATGAACAATTTTTTCATCAAAATTATAACTTAACGCTGTTGTCTCCAACTTAACCTCGACTCCTAGCTCGCGGACTTGTTCAGCTAAAATAAAGTGGGCATCATCTAAGTCATGAATAGACTCGTTTAAATAAAGGGTTAGTCCCCCTGGTATAAATCCCAATTCCGATTCGCGTTCAATGACTACAATGTCATCATTTGGATACAATTCTTTTGCTCGTACTGCGCAATGTACACCTGCAAAAGATCCACCTATTACAACTACTTTCATTCTTATTCCCTCTTCCACGAATAAATAAAATTCCTAAAGAAAAATCTTTCTTTAGGAACTTAGCTATTTATGATTTGTATCAAATATAATAGTCACAGGACCATCATTTTCTAGTCCAATTGTCATATCCGCACCAAACACGCCCTCTTGAACGACTAGATCATATCCTCTTAGTTGCTCATTAAAGTAATTGTACAATCTTACAGCCTCATCTGGATGAGCTGATTTGGTAAAACTCGGACGATTTCCTTTTTTAGTATCAGCAAGTAACGTAAATTGTGATACCGATAAAATAGAGCCTGACACTTGATGAATATCTAAGTTCATCTTACTATTGTCGTCTTCAAAAATACGAAGTTGGCTAATTTTTTTAGCTAGATAATCTGCTTCAGTATCAGTATCACCATCTTGCACACCAACTAATAGTAAGTATCCTTTGTTTATCTCAGCCGTTGTTTGGTGATCGATTGTAACACTTGCTTGGCTGACTCTTTGTAAAACAACTTTCATCGTATCCCTCCCCCATTAGCCATTTGTTCGTCGCACACTATGAACATCTGGAATATTTTTTATTTTATCAACCATTTTTTCTAAATGTGCCAAGCTTTGAATGGCAATCGTCAAGTGGATAACAGCCATTTTATTTTTTGCAGGTTTGGCCTCCACACCAACTAACATTTTACTATTCGCATTCACCAATAATAAAATATCGTTTAACAATCCTGAATGATTGTACCCATAAATTTCTAAATCTGCATTATAATCTTGGTTACTGCTTGCTGCATTATCTTCCCATTCAACGTCGATTTGTCGTTGTTGTACTTCCGGTGAACTGTTCATATTTGGACAGTCTCGTCTATGGATAGAGACACCACGCCCCTTTGTAATATACCCAACAATATCATCACCCGGTACAGGATTACAGCATCGGCTAATACGTATCAATAAATTATCTGCCCCTTGAATCACAACACCACCTTCATGACGAATTGTCATTTTGTTGGTTTCTTTTTTCTGTACAGGCTGATTTAATAATTCATCTACTTCTTCTTGTTGTTTTTTCAAACCACGTTCTTTTCGCTCTTTTTCCGTTAATCGGTTGTAAACAACTTGTGTAGTCACTTCACCAAACCCAATGGCTGCATACAAATCATCTGCAGCTTGATAGGTAAATCTGTCCAATGCATCTGCTAATTTTTCTTTTGTTAAAAAATCTTTAGGTGCGAAATCATTTTCTAAGAGCATTTTTTCGAGACTATTTCGTCCTTTTTCAACGTTCTCTTCTCTATCTTTGATTTTGAAAAATCGCTTAATTTTATTTCTTGCTCGGCTTGTCGCAACCATATTCACCCAGTCTCTGCTTGGACCAAATGAATTAGCAGACGTCAGTACCTCTATAATGTCACCATTTTTTAATTTATAATCCAAAGGAACCATTTTCCCATTCACTTTTGCACCAGTCGTTTTATTTCCAACCTCTGTATGAATATTATAAGCAAAATCTAGTGGTCCAGAGCCTTTGGGTAACTCTGTTACATCTCCTTTTGGTGTAAAGACATATACTTTGTCACTAAATATTTCACCTTTAACACTCGCCATAAATTCAGAGGCATCATAGCTTTCATCTTGTAATTCGATAATTTCTCTTAACAAACTAATCTGATTGGCATTTTTATCTTCTTGTTTTTCCGTTTTTCCTTCTTTATAGGCCCAATGTGCAGCTACCCCAAATTCTGCAATTTCATGCATGTCATGTGTTCTAATTTGGATTTCAATGGGGTTTCCACTTGGACCAATGACAGTGGTATGTAGCGACTGATACATATTTGTTTTGGGGACAGCGATGTAATCTTTGAACCTACCAGGTAATGGTTTCCATTGCGTATGGATGGCACCTAATACGGCATAACAATCTTTGATAGAGTCAACGATGACACGAATCGCCAATAAATCATAAATTTCTGCAAATTCTTTCTTTTGGTCCTTCATTTTACGATAAATCGAATAAATATGTTTTGGTCTACCATAAATATCTCCATAAATGCCTAACTCTTCCGTAGATGTCTTAATTTCTTCCACAGTTTGTTCTACATATGCTTCACGTTCACCACGTTTAGAGTCCATCAAGTGAACAATACGGTAATACTGTCTAGGATTTAAATAACGTAAAGAACGGTCTTCAAGCTCCCACTTAATCAAACTAATCCCTAAACGGTGGGCTAATGGAGCATAGATTTCAATCGTTTCTTTGGCAATGCGACGTTGTTTGTCTTCACGTAAATGATTTAGCGTGCGCATGTTATGTACTCTATCCGCTAACTTCACCATGATGACACGTAAATCTTGTGCCATTGCTAATAACATTTTACGGTGATTTTCAGCCAGTTGCTCTTCATGAGATTTGTATTTTATTTTCCCTAATTTGGTGACACCATCTACCAACATTGCCACATCTGGACCAAATTCGTTGGATAAATCATCTAATGTTACCTCAGTATCTTCCACAACGTCATGTAAAAATCCCGTTGCTACTGTATGGGGATCCATGTTGAGTTCAGCCAAAATACCTGCCACCTGAATTGGATGAATAATATAAGGTTCACCCGATTTTCTAAACTGACCTTCATGAGAAATAGTTGCATATTCACAGGCTTTTTGAACAAACTCCACATGCTGAGGACTCATATAGCTTGATACCATTTTTATAACTTCTTCAGCTGTTAACACTTTTTCTTTTGGCATATTGTCCCTCCTTATAAAAAAAGTACTATTTTAGTACTTATCGTGACATGATTATTAGTTTAATTATACTCACTTTATTTTATGTTTTCAATGATTCTCTCTAAGTTCTCTAAAATAAACTCAATTATTTCCTAATAGGTAGAAAATGTCTAATAAAAAGCACTGAGCAGATGATCTACTCAGTGCTTTTCTGTTATTTTTTATCCTCTTTTTTGGACTTTCTTAGTAATAAAAAAATTAATAGTAAAACAATCATGCCTAATAATCCGATAATAATGTATACCCACATTGGCATGCCTTCTGGTTCAACAAGCTCAACAGCTTCTTCATTTAAGGCTTTACTTTCTTCTTTTTTAATGGTGAAGTCCTTTGTGAACTTCCACTCCTCACCTCTTGATGTCGCGACTAGATGAAGCGTATAGGTTCCAGGCTCTAAAGGTTGGTTGTTCCACATAATTGGAAAATCAAAGTTAGAGTTTGGTGCCATCTCTAATCCTTCCTTCACTTCTTTTTTTATAATATCCTTCGACCCTTTTTTAGTCACCTCAGCGACCACTTTCATCTCACCTATCATCGTAGGTTGTGTATTTTGTAGATTCGCTGTCACAGCTGTCCGGTAATTAACCAATGCTGGGACCACATCATTTAGAACCAACTCTGGTTTCACAGTATCTTGCGTGGTTCTCACCATAATGCCTTTAACCACTTGTACACGGTTTGTAATCGTCACTCCTGATTTTTTTCTTTTTGATCCTTTTCTTCCGGTAAATCAGCGACAAAACCACCTAGTATCAGCCCCTTAAAAGAGTTAGTAGGAGCTTGAAATTGAAACACAACATCTTTTTCACCACCAGCTGGGACATCAACTATTTGAGCATCACTGACAAGGTCTGCCAAAGGATTATTTAACGTCGAATCATAGACATAGTTTTTTTCTCGAATAGCATAATCAATCACACCATTTTGATTCGTTATTGCATTTGTTGGCGTGACTCTTATTTTCTTGTCTTCTGAACCTGTATTGGTCACAGTAACAGTTAACTCTTGATGGTCACCTGGATTGATTTGCAGATCAAAATAACTAGCATTTTTATTTATTTGATTATCTGGTAGTGTCACTTTCATCGAAAAGCTGAGTGCTTCATTTTTGTTTTCTTCTGCACTACTTACCAGTGGACTCCCTACTAAGTGAAGTAATAATACTAATAATCCTATAAAAAATACGTATTTGTTTCGTTTATTTAGTCGTTTCATGTTTTCATCCTCTTATTCTTATTCATTATCTTCATCTTAATATTAAAATGGAAAAGAGAGAAAGCTCTCTCTTTTCCATTTTATTTAATTATGCTTGGTCCATCAATTAGTTCAAACATTAAAGTTGCTTCATAATCTGATTGCTCCTCAATATAGTGACTATCTGCATGAAACACAATATTTTCAGCTATACCATCAGTTTTTATATTGTTTGGATACGTCACAGCCCATGTGCCATATCCAGTTAATTCTTTCGCTGTCATAAATACGACAGACTCTAAGGAACCTGCATACAACTCAACTTTATTTGGCACTAATACCAATCCTTCGTGAGCATTGTGAGTTGTTACAACATGAGGAGATTGAAACGAAATACTGGCACCTTTTATTTTTTTTGCCTTATCTTGTGTGGATACAAAATCTGATAAAGAGGCATTCAATGTCCAGCCCGTCCCAACTCCTCTCAAATCCGTGACTTGAAAAAATGGCGTCTTTGTATTTTTTACTGGTACAACCACACGAGGGTTATCTATCACTATGTTTTCTCCAAAATACAATGGAGCCACATAGTTTATTTGGATTGGTCCTGATTGATTATCAGGTGTCGTCCCTGGTGGCTCTGGAGGTGCCGGATTTAAAGGATGATCCGGATCAATGGGAGCAATAGGACCATGGCCCGGAACTATAGTGACTTTAGATTGATTTATCATTCTAGCATCAACCATAGTCATGAAACCCGTAATCCCTATACACATGATAGCCCCGACTACTACTCGTTTCATCCATTGCTCCTCTCCTTTTTTAAACTTTATATTTTCTAATAACGATTATGCACCTGGTGTATCATTCAATGTCCATATAACTGTTCCTTTATATTCACCAATATGATGAGCGCCTGCAGGGATTTTTAGTTCAATCTGTTTACCTGTTTCTCTTGTTTCGTTAAACTTAGCTATCCAAGTCCCCATACCTTTTTCTGCTTTAGCATTTAACATCATATTAGGAGTACTAGTCAACTCTAATTTAGTTAATTCTGGTTTTCCCTCTATTATTGCGTCAACAGCATTAACAACAGTTCCTTCTCCCATCATAATAGTCGCACCCGTTAAGATTTTTCCACCATTTTTTAAGTCTGTTTGTGATACTTGTAAACTCCATCCAGCACCAGTACCACGCTTATCTGTCACTTGAACGTTTTGCATTGTGTCAGATGCTAAATCTTTAATATCCTCCACTGCCTTCACTGTTGTTGTGCCAAAATCAAATTGGATAACATTATCCAAACTAAGTGGTCCAGCTTGTCCTGTTGCTCCATCATCCGGCTCATTTGGAAGTTTAGGATCTGTTTTTTCTGTATCTGGTGTTAAAACAACTTTAGAGTGTGATGTGTAGCTGCTATCTGATCCTGTCACTTTCTCTAATCCCTCTGCTAATACAGTTGCACTTCCACCTAATAATACAGCACTAATTAATAAACTACTTACAATACTTTTTTTCATTTTAATAACTCTCCTCTTGTTTTTTGTTTTTATAGATAAGTAGGATTGTCAACATAATAATTAGACATCCTAGCAAGACTATCGATGTTACCACTTGTTCACCTGTCTGGGGCAGGTAAGCATACATTGCCAACTGTCGTACTTCTTCCTTTTTCTGTACGCCTATCGTTTTTTCCGAAAATCCAATTGTCACCGGTGAGTCAGCATACTGAATCACTGAAGATGACTCCTTCATTGTCACATCATAGGGATTTTTTAAAGCCTTTTCACTCTCAACACCGTTTGTCATGGCGTAAATAGGATGTGAGTGTAAACCAATGGATAATCCCAAACCCAAACACATCATTAACTGTATGATTCGTTTTATCATCGACCTCTTCCTTTTCATTACTATGGACGTGGTGTATCACCTACTGTCCACAATAATTCTCCATGATATTCGCCAACATAGTTACCGTTAGACTGACGTAGTTTAAACCCTGTGTTTTCTGTCTTTCCTTTAGCATCCAATGTCGCAATTGGTGGTGCATCACCACCTTTAAGTCTCACTAGGTCAGTCGCTTCATGATTGATGACTAAAGGTGTATCATTTCCTTCGAAGTAAAGTAAGTCACCTTTATACTGCTCACCACTTTTTAAAGTCATTCCATTGGGTAGAGAGACTGATAATGTCACATCTTTTTCTTTCATCGTATTTACAAATATTATTTGTGAGGCATCATTTGATGGTTCAAATAATTGTCTAACATCCCACGATAATGTGATCGTTTTAAAATCTAAGTCTGTCGGTGTCACTTGTGTCATCCCTTTATAACGATAAAGGACTGTAAAATCTTTATCTGGGACACTAGTTGGTTGTTCTGTGTACCCATCTACTTCAATTCCTAAAAAAGTATATCCTTCATGACTTGTCTTAATATTCGCCTTTTTTAAAACGACTTCTAAATCATCTCCTACTTCCACATTTGGGATGGTTATAGGTTCCAAAGGTCTATTTTTTTCTAAATCACCAATGATTGGACTTCCATTGTCATATATATGCTTGATAGTCATAGTCACTTCATGAGAATCAAGCGACACTCTCACTGTATGAGCATAACCACCCACTTCGATTGTTACTGGAATGATATCATTCGGCTTCCAGTCTTTTTGAGGTATCCTCACATTCAGCATGGTGCTTGATAATTCAGTAACTTTTTCTGCTGAAATGTTATAACCTTTAACTCGGCCTATTTCTAGCACTTTTTTTTGTCTGTCACGCTCTTCTAATCCCATCCACTCACGATAATCATAAGTCATGTCCTCACCAACTACAAAATGTGTAGTGACAGGATTATCACCTTGATAGACGACAACATCTGACGTGACTATCGTGGCATTTCCTGCCTCGTCCGTCACTCGTATATCCGCTTGATAAACACCTGGTTTTTCAACCATCTTATCTCTCTCATCTTTTCCAGTTATCATGTCAATTTTAAGTTTGTCTTTTGATGTTGTTTCATCACTATAACTAGACAATCCTCGTTTTGGGTCATTTAACGTCATTGTATCACCAACGGGGACTTTGATAACTTTGGGAGTTACTTTTGGAGGCAGTTTGTCTATAATGGTTACCTCAACCTTTGATGTTTGATTGGTGAACCCATTCATAAGAACCTCACCCTTAGTACCACCTTTGACTTGTTCCAAATTTAGATTGTTAAATTGCCATTCCCCGATCATAGTTGTCATAACGCTTGGGATAGACTGCCTACCTATACTCAACGAGACTTGTTTACTGTTTATTGGATCGTTCATATATGGGTCATTGGGCTGTTTATAGAGCGCCGTTCCAAAAAATAACGTGGCATTATTAGGTAGGACATATGTTTCAGCTGTTAGATCTTTATAACTAATATCTGGTATCAGATGAGGGGTTTTAAAATTATTTGAGATTCTATTATAACTTTGAAATGAATTCGTTGTGAAATGAGCTTCTACTTCTAAATCTGAACTTGTAACTTTTCCATTATTAGAACGGAATCCTTCTATACTCAAATTTTGAACATCTGTCCAAAAATTGCCATCAAGAGGGGGAACATCGCTTAAATGATTCCAAACTGCTATGTTTGTGTTATGAAAATAAATATTGGAGTTATAATCATTAGATTTCATTATCATATTATTCGCTGACTTCAAATCATATTCTTTCGGATTGTCGATGGTTAAAGTGGTGTTATAGGTATATATCACACCATAATTAGATGAACTTTTATTGTGTAATTTAAATACGGATCCTTGATGTACGTTTACCTCAGTTCTACTATTTGGTAGCCAAGTTGTTGTTGAACTACTAGATACCATTGTTCTAATATTTGGACTAATCGCTTCAGCATCAAGCGATCCTGATACGTTCACTTGAGAAAACCCCGCAATGTTATTTGCATAATAATTACTGCCCTCATTGGTATTTATCAATTTTACTTGGGCCGTACTCGTTATATTAAGAACCCGACGTTTATCCTTTGTACTACCATAAGCCTTATCATCATTGAAACTTAAATTCAACCCTCCATCTAACTTTGAATGGAGCTCTGGATTTCCTTTTGCACTCGTCGTTCCATTAAATATCCCGTTAAATTCCATGTTTAGGGCTCTGACATTAAATTGATTGTTGTTTAATGTCACGTCACCATCAAACACAATGTTAGAGGTATTCCCTTTAAAGAAACCACCTTGACTCGTGTGAGTAATATCTCTCACATTAACCATTAACATCCAACCTGTCTCATCATCTACTGAAATAAACCCAATACTGACTGCTTGTTTACCTAGTCCCCTAGTATCTCCACCAAGAATCTCTCCATTTTTTATAGAAAATTCTGTCATACTTGTACCAGTCAAATGGATTTGGCCTAATGGATCACGTTTACTACCATCTCCTGCTCTAATTATTTTACCATTCAGGTCTAGATGTTTATTGCTCCTAACAGTCGCGCTGTGATTCAAAGTAATATCTTTAGTCAACTTACCGTTGACATTAATAGGGGATTCCAAAAATTCAATGAGTGTTGTTTCACTATCAATTTCAAACATATTCAACGCACTAACTGAACGTCCACGAGCTATTGGTTTGACATCGATGCTCGATGTCTCATTTGTTTCTATAAGAGACTCCTCTATCGTACTAGTTTGTTGCACATCGATTGTATTTATTTTTTCTTTAGAATCAGTTGTTTCTGGGAGTTCGCTGTCAGTTGTCGTCTCTATATCATTAAGCATAGAATCTGTTGTTTGCATAGTAGAATCTATATCATCCGCACCTACTAAGTTAGATTCACTTATCGCAAATGCGATAACTAAGATGAGTACCACTAAGTACAGCCATTTATTTTTTTTATGACTCAATCAAGCTCCCTCCCTTTCTAAAATTTAGTATAAGAAAAAATCACGTAACGAATTCAATCATATCATTTTATAATCATAAAAAAATCATTAGAGTTATTTTATTTGTACCAACAACCTTATAACACTAATTATAACTATAGTATTCATTAAATCAATGTATTAGCTCGCCTCCTCTCTCCATATAACATGTTTTTTTATGAACATCTCATTTGTTTTTAAAATGTTTTTAAAAGTATTTTTTAAAAAAAAGAACATTTAATTTGTTTTAGATAAGTTTAATTAACTTTTTTTAAATATTAGTTCTTTATTAAAGTGACTATTTTGTCACTTTAATCTCACAATATCCTTATATATTTTATTAAAAAACAAAAAAGAAATAGTGATTAAACCCACTATTTCTTTACATTTTATAATTTATTGTTTGTCAAAAGTTCCCATTGATAGCTCATCACAGATAGCAAGTAAAGTGGTGCAGTTTCAGCCCGTAATATTCTTGGCCCTAATCCACATAATACAGCTCCAGATTTTTCTAATTTTTTAACTTCTGCTGGTATAATACCACCTTCCGGACCAAATACAACAAGGATTCGTTGCTTAGGTCGAATCGATTGCAAGGCATGGACTAACTGGACTTGCTCTCCCTGCTTAGCAGATTCTTCATAAGCAACAAGGACTATGTCATATTTAGGTAACACATCTACTAATTCGTTAAAGCTAGTTAATAAATCAATGGTAGGTATAACTTGCCTATGAGATTGTTCCGCTGCTTCTTTTACAATCCTTTTAAAACGCGTGTGCTTTTTAGCCAATTTTTTACTATCCCATTTCACAACTGACGCGGTTCCAGGAAACCCTATTAAGCCAGTCATGCCAAGTTCTGTTGCTTTTTGAGCAACCCACTCTAACTTGTCCCCTTTTGTGTATCCACACGCAATTGTCACATCATAAGGGAGTTCTTTGATCATCGTTTCTTTACCTTCTTCTACTAACTCTACACAATCGGACAACACACCTGATACTCTTGCAATGATTGTAATTTCATCATTAAATGATAAAAAACATTGCTCTTCTATTTTCATCCGCATCACATGTACAGCATGATGAAAGTCATCACCTACTAAATGGTATATCGGTTGTTCTTTGTAAGGCTCATTTAAAAAGTAACGTTGCATCTATATTACTCCTCTACTGACTTTTTAATGATAAAAGCTAGCCAATCTTTTTGTTGAAAGGTTTGATCAATTTTAAAGCCTTGCTTATACAACGCTTCTTTCACAGACTCGGCCTTGTCTTCAATAATACCAGACACAATAAATGTCCCATTTTTTTTCAAACATCGATAAGCATCAGGGATCAACATAATGATAATATCTGCCAATATATTAGCAACAATCACATCCGCTTGCTTCTCTATGCCCACTAATAAATTATTTGCAGAAACACAAACATCTTTTGCTATTGGATTTAAGTCCATATTTTCTTTTGCTGCTTTTACTGCTACCTCATCTAAATCATAGGCATACACGTCTTTAGCTCCTAAATATTTACTAGCAATACTCAATACTCCAGAACCAGTTCCAACATCTAATACTGTCTCACCACCATGTAACACGATTTCCAATGCTTGTAAGGTTAAGCGAGTAGTTGGATGTGTCCCTGTACCAAACGCCATTCCAGGGTCTAGTTTGATAATGTGCTCATCAGATGCAAATGGTTGATAATCTTGCCATTCAGGTACAATAGTTAAGTAGCGACTAATAGCGACTGGATGGTAGTATTTTTTCCATGCTGTTGCCCAATCACTTTCTGCCACTTCTGATGTGGTTAGTTCATTTTTACCAACGTCTAATCCAAATGTAACCAACTCTAAAATACGTTCTTTAATTGTTGGGACTATTTCAGGTAAAAAAAGGGTCTCCGGAAAGTACGCAATAACTTTCGCTCCTTCTTTGATGTGATCAAAGGATTCTTTGTCTAATATTTCGCCGTATGGATCACTTTCAAAATTCTCCAAATCTAGAGCATCTTCTATAGCAACTCCATTAGCACCAGATTCCATCATAATATTAGAGATGGCTTCGATTGATTCGCTTGCAGTTAGCACTGACACTTGGTTCCATTTCATATTTAGTCATCCTTCTTTCTAAAATTTTGGATAGGGCATTGCTTGTTTAGTATCAATGGTTGCGATGCGTTCGGCAAACACGTCATCATTCCATTTTAACTCAAATACATCTATGCTATCATCTGATAAAAAGTCTAGTAAATCATCTTGTCCTTCTGTTGCTACCTCGTTTAAGTAACCAGCAAACGCTTGAATGTACGCTTTAGAGATTCCTTTTTTTCGGTCAAACGGAAGCATTGCCAAGTAATCTTCTTCATCAAACATCTCTTTATCTTGAGAGTAAAACAGCACAGCATCTTCAAATTCTATCACATTTTCCTCAGTGACAACGCCACCCTCATCTTCAATTGTATCGCCCTCTTTGTTTTCTGCAAATAAAACAATAATAACTTCTACACTATGTTGCTTCGTATTCCAATCGATGGCAAAGTCTATATCAATAAGCTGTTTTTCGAGTTGTCTTTCTAATTCTGTTAACATGGTTTCTTTTTTCATTTTGCTCACTCATTTTCTGTTTATTTCTTTCCCTATCATACAGAATAACACACCATTTGCCAATCCTTAACATCCCGTCATTTCTTAATTTCTATGATATAATGTCAGTTAGACATAAGGAGAGGAGAGAACACATGCAAAAACCATTAGCTTACCGAATGAGGCCTACAACGATTAATGATATCGTTGGACAAACACACCTAGTAGGTCCTGGAAAAATTATTAGACGTATGGTTGAAGCCAAAATGCTCTCATCCATGATTTTATACGGCCCTCCTGGAACTGGTAAAACAAGTATTGCAAGCGCCATTGCTGGCTCAACTAATTACGCTTTTAGAATGCTGAATGCTGCGACTGATACAAAAAAAGACTTACAAGTAGTAGCTGAAGAAGCCAAAATGAGTGGTTCTGTTATCTTACTACTAGATGAAGTACATCGATTAGATAAGCCAAAACAAGATTTCTTGCTACCACACTTAGAAAATGGACGTATTATTTTAATTGGCGCCACTACAGAAAACCCTTATATTACTATTAATCCAGCGATTCGTAGTCGGACTCAGATATTTGAAGTCACCCCTCTTAACGAATCAGATATCAAACAAGCAATTCAACACGCCTTATCAGATAAAGAAAATGGACTAGCTCATCTGGATGTCACACTAGATGATGCAGCTCTACTCCATCTTTCTCGTGCAACCAATGGCGATTTAAGAAGTGCTCTGAATGGACTTGAACTTGCTGCAAAATCAACGCCACCTGATAAGGACGGGCAAATATTATTGACACTTCCAATTTTAGAAGAATGTGTCCAAAAAAAAGCTATGTACCATGATAAGGATGGAGATGCTCATTATGACGTGATATCAGCTTTCCAAAAGTCCATTCGTGGAAGCGATGTGGACGCTGCTCTTCATTACTTGGCTCGTTTAGTTGAAGCTGGAGAGCTTGTTATTGCCTGTCGTAGACTACTAGTAATTGCTTATGAAGACGTCGGATTAGCAAATCCAGGTGCCTGTTCCAGAACAGTTTCTGCTGTTCAAGCAGCTGAAAAATTGGGCCTACCAGAAGCACGTATCCCACTTGCTGAGGCAGTCATTGATTTATGTCTATCACCTAAATCAAATTCCAGTATGATGGGAATCGATGCCGCTTTATCTGATATTCGAAATGGATGGATTGGCGACATACCAGACCATGTCAGAGATGCTCACTATAGTGGAGCAAAGGAATTAAATCGTGGTGTTGGGTATCAATACCCTCATAATCATACAGGTGGATGGGTGAATCAACAGTATTTACCTAATAAATTAGTAAACAAAACATACTATGAACCAAAGGAAACAGGAAAGTATGAGCAAGTCCTATCCCAACAACTAAAAAGACTAAAACAAGCCAAAAAAAGACACTAATTTTAATGAATATAAGCAGTTACAATTGATGAAATTATTTTCTTGTGTTACTATAAATCTAAGATATCTGTGATGTGCGCGGTGCTCTCATTAGTGTTGACCGAACAAATCGTTTTACATTGGGAGTTAACGAGTCAGGACTAAAAACAGGCCTTATCACTTGGTAGTTCGACGTTTTGACAGCAATTCCCACCTGCATATTCAGCGGGTTCAACCATCCAGGGCACATAACGGCATCTACGGATATTTTTTATTTCAAATATAAGTCAGCAATTTGCCTTTCTGCAGATTGCTTTTTTTATAACCATTTTTTTAGATAGGATTGTGATATAATTGATTAAGATAGTGATGATTCTTTTTTCTATCATACTGGGATGTATTGGAATGTATATGAAAAAAAATCAACAAAAATTAGAAGTGTTGTTTTCTGTAGATAATCGTAAAACTCTTCGTGCACTTTCTACTAGCTTCATTGGCTTAAGCATTTTAGGTTTAACCCTTAGTGTCTTATTGCCAACTCGCGACATGGCTCTAACCTATATTGCCATCGTATTAATGTGTTCTGCGATATTTACGATACAACTTTCTAAAAAAATGACTCACTAATATTGGAGAGGGTGTTAATATGTTTAAAGAATATCAAAATATTTTAGTCGCTGTAGATGGGTCACATGAGGCCGAGCAAGCATTTAAAAAAGCGGTCAATGTGGCCAAACGAAATAATTGTCAATTGTATATCGCTCACGTCATTGATATTCGCGCTTTTGAATCTGTCTCTTCTTTTGACGAAACTCTAGCAGCAGAAGCAGCGGATATTGCTCGTCAAACACTTGTGAAATACATTGATTACGCCAAAGAACATGGCCTAGAAAGTGTGAAGTATTTGATTGAATACGGTGCACCTAAAACAGCCATTACACGTGAGCTACAAACAAAATACGACATTGATTTAATTATGTTAGGAGCAACCGGTCTGAACGCTATGGAGCGTATCTTAATTGGATCTGTTTCAAGTTATGTGGCAAGACATGCTCACTGTGACGTCATCATTGTTCGTACTGACTTAAATAACAAATTAATGGTAAAAGATAAAAAAAATAAATAATAATAAAAGAAGGTGTTACGCTGACACCTTCTTTTATTTGACGCAAATTGTTTAGACCTATACAATAAACTTAGGAGGTCGTCATCATGCCAAACAACGAAGAATTTATTAAGCTAGCCGAACACTTCATGAAAGTAAACAATCAAATAAGCCACATTCAAAAAAAGCCTATCAGCTTCCCTAATCATATGAAGTTAAACACGGGTGCTGT
This sequence comes from Vagococcus sp., assembly GCA_052104115.1. Lineage (GTDB taxonomy): Bacteria > Bacillota > Bacilli > Lactobacillales > Vagococcaceae > Vagococcus. Next base: position 16,741 of record JBQELZ010000003.1, read on the forward strand.
TCACCTAATAGAAGCAATAGGGACTTATCCAAGTTTTAATACTACAATGTTAGCAGAGCATTTAGGCGTTACGAAAGGGGCTATTTCACAACAAATTAGCAACTTAGAACAAAAAAAGTTAATCCAAAAACTTGAAATAAATTCAAATAAAAAAGAACGATACTTTCTTTTAACCGACAAAGGAAAAGAGATTTTTAACTACCATGAGACTATACACAAAGATTTGTATACCAATGTAATGAATGATTTAGATGAATTAACACATAACGATCTACTTGTCATTCACACCATTCTAAATCGATTGTCCATAAGTATGTTGAACTATCAAAAAGAGTGGCGGTCATAATTCACATAAAATAACTCTAAAAAAGGAGATGGAACAATGCTATAAGACAAAAATATGACATTTTTTATTAATGACCACAATGTCCCTTTATCACACATATTAGATTGGGAATTTAAACGACTCATCCATTCATATAAGTGGTTAAATAAAAGAAAAGAGTGTAAATTTACACCTATGTTTTATAACGCTCTTCAAAAAAAAGATAATGACATTGTTAGACAAGAGATTTTAGCTGCCAAACTAGCATTGGGGCTCGATACACTACGTCAGTCTTTTTCTGCATATACTACACTCGGGAATACCTCTTCCATTCTAGGAACGTATGCATCACGAAACCATCGTAAACTATGTTCAACAGATATCGTGGTTACTAATAGTCACCTAACTCCTGAAGACGTCTTACATCGAATCAGTTACATTATGATGATTAATACACCTGAGCACTTAGCTATTAATCTAAATTCAAATCCAGATCACTATGTCTTACAAAGTGTCTCAGACTCAGTACAAGAAGTATTAGAGTTTACTGGTGGTTCTCGTTTTTTTGCCCACTATGGTGAAGATGAGGGATTAACGTCAACAATCAGTCCTGGTTTCACTGCACAACTTTTCGGTACTGCTAAATTAGAAAACGGACAAATCATCGGTGGCGTTAGGCATCAGGTTAAACGAGAAGATAATGGGTTTCGTTTTAGAGCTTTAGTCGAATTTCCATCAATTTTGCCCAATAATATGATTAAAGAACACCAACTTCATCTAGCATGTGAGTTTGGACATTGGATTAATGCGATTCTTGATGATTCTTTATTCGTATCATCTTACTCTTAAAAAAACATATCACTTAATTTTATTTTATTTGTGGTTAAATAATATGTGACGTGTGATAACTCTTACCATAAAATAGTTTATCAAGGAAAAGTCTACAAATAATAGCCAAACTAAAAAAACACACCTCAAAGGTTACGCCTAAGAAGTGTGTCTTTTTTAATATATACAGGTTAATTCATTATTTTTTTAATGCTTCAACATCACGAGCAATCATTAGTTCTTCATCCGTTGGAATTAATAATACTTTCACTTTAGAATCATCTGTAGAAATAACTCGTTCTTCACCACGAACGTTGTTTCTGTCTTCATCAATCGCGCAACCAAACCAGCTCATACCATCAATGATCTCTTTACGCATATTAATATCATTTTCACCAATACCAGCTGTGAAGACAATAGCATCTACGCCGTTCATCACTGATACATAACTTGCGATGTATTTACGAGTGCGGTCAGCAAAAATTTCTAATGCTAATTTGGCTTGCTCATTTTCTGAGTTTTCTAAGTCACGCATGTCACTTGACACACCAGAAATACCTAGTAAACCAGATTTTTTATTTAAAATATCAATCATATCTTTAATATCAGTTAAACCAAGTTTGCCCATTAAGTACTGTAACAATGACGGATCAATGTCGCCTGAACGAGTTCCCATTGTTAATCCAGCTAGCGGAGTGAATCCCATAGATGTATCAACAGATTTACCGCCATCAACAGCTGTAATTGATGCACCATTACCTAAATGACATGTAATAATTTTTGTTTCTTCTAATGGTTTACCTAACATATCAGCAGCTCTTTCAGCAACATAGCGATGACTTGTTCCGTGTGCACCATATTTACGAGCAGCAAATTTTTCATAGTATTCAGTTGGAATACTGTATAGGTAATTTACAGCAGGCATAGATGTATGGAATGACGTATCAAATACACCAACATTTAATGTTTTTGGTAATAATTTTTGGAATACACGAATAACTTGTGCTTCAGCTGGGTTATGTAATGGTGCAAATTCAGCTAAATCATCGATTAATTTTAATGCTTCGTCGTCAATGATAGCTGATTCTTTAAAGTGTTCACCACCAGCCACAATACGATGTCCGGCTCCTGTAATTTCATCAAATGACGCGATAATATTTAATTCAGTTAATTGTTCTAATAACATATTAATCGCGATTTCATGATTTTCGATATCTTTTACTACTTCATATTTGTCGTCCTCACCATATTTAATGGTAAAGATAGAGTCGTTGATTCCGATTCTTTCTACGATTCCTTTAGCAATAACTGTTTCCTCTGGCATCGTGTATAATTGCCATTTTAAACTTGAGCTTCCTGCATTGATTGCAATTGTTTTAGACATAATTGATAATCTCCTTTTTATTTAATAGTCGTTTCACGCCATACGCGAAAATCGTTCATAAATGCTAATACTGCATCATTATTTTTTAATGATGGTAGTTCTGCTAGTAATACTTCTTTCACTTGTGAGGCATGTTCCCCTTTGTTTTGTACAACTACAATGGATTTTCCCATTCCTTTTTGACTAAACAATGAATCTGGTAATTTGACAATCGCTTGTAAATACACTGTGCTAACTAACCATTGTTTTAAAGCATCCGCTTGTTCGGTTTCTAAAAAATTAGATGGCAGTAAAAACAGACCAAATCCGTCTGGTGAAACATGCTTCATTGATTGCTCCATTAATAAATGATGCGCATAACTATGTCCTTCGTTGACACTTGTTTCAAAAATGTTTGCCTGTTCATCATCTGGATAATAACCAATTGGTAAGTCTGAAATGGCAATATCTACTGGGTCCAAAAGCAATGGTTTTAGGCTATCTTGATGTGTTAACGACACATCTAACCCTATCCAATCCTTATTAAGTAAGCCAGCACTTAGCAACATATCGTCTGCATCCACACCAAACCCTTTTAAATGATACCCAGCTAATTCCAGATTTGTTAAAACAGTATATAATAAATTACCTGTCCCTACCGATAAATCAGCAATAGACAGTGTCTTTTTATCTTGTGTGAGTTGTTCAATCATGTACACAAACAAAAAGCCAATACCGTCTGGTGTTAGTTGATGATTCGCTTGTACCGGTTCTTTTATCAAACCTTGTAACAAAACTAATTGAGTTATCTTTCGCTTATCTTCTTTTGACAACTCTAAGGATTCAAGCTCTTCGTAAAGCTTTTCTATTTTGACTACGTTGTCTTCCTTAGGGATTCCGTCTACCACACGAACCGTTTTTCCATCTAACATGTTTTCAGCATTTTCAATGTAGGCATCTAAAAATGATGTGTTTAAAGCTTGTTGGAGTTCTTCAACTGATTGGTGCAATAATTGAAAGCCTTTTTCAACTATATGTTGAGACATACGTTTCACCTCTTCCACCGCATTATAACAAAAGTCTCTTACTGTCTTATTCTAGCGAATGAAAACGAATAATTCAAGATAAAAAACTCAAAAAAAGAATAGAAAACAACTTGTTTCCTATTCTTTAAAGGATAATGTTCTTTCTTTTGTTCGCTTGTACTGATTATTTAAACAGGTTTCTACCGTTATTTTACTAGAGTTGTCTTTTTTAATTATCTTTACAATTCCTATGTTATAGTCGATTTGTTGATTCTGTATCACTTTTTGTTGACTAACTTCTTCTATAGCCATGTTTTCTAATGTTCTAGCAAGATAAAAATCTGTGGTCTGTTTTGTAAATTCTTGCCTCATATAACCATCTTGAATAAAAAAAAGCACTAAAGTTGTCATCATAACCAGTATAGCCAAAACAGGAATCAATATACCACCTTCATTTTTTCTTACATGGCATAAAGTAGATATATATTTCTTCATCTAGACTCCTTATCTCCATTCTAATAAAACTATGCTTTTCTGAAAAATCAACCTGTTTAACATCAGATACAATCGGTTGATGTCCGACCGTCTTACGAATCATGTGTTGATATTGCTCTATCACAACAGTATTTGCCTCTTCATCTTTAAAATATAATTTATTGTCCTGCTCATATAAAAATATTAGCTTATTTATTTCATTTTCCAATTGAATTTTTCCAGTTTGAATTTCTAAAAATGACCCCTTTTGAGTCTCTTTTTGGACGCGTTCAATTGTTTGGATAAATGGAACTAAAAACACCAATAATCCCATCAGCACAACTAATGCAATCAAACATTCAAGTAGTGTAAAACCAGCGTGTCGTTTAACTATTTTTGATACACGCTGAGTTGCACCCGTGCTTTTTCTAATTTGATATTCCCTTCCTTCCATACCCTTATCTTTATGCCTTGGGCGTCTGCTTTTTGTATCATCCAATCTTCTAATTCACGCGTTGTTCGTGTTTGTTGAAGTTCGTCCATAAAAACAGCTAGCTCTAGCATATCTCGCTTGTCTTTTTCTTGATACCTAATAAACACAATACTACTCATAATAAATAGGACAGACACACTGATAATAACCATGGCTATCATACTTTCTAACAACATAAATCCTTTATTTTCATTCCACATGTTTGTTTACTTTTCCACTTCCTAACTGGAGTTTATACTTATATTTAACCTCATGCTTATTGTCATATAATTGAATGGTGGACAATTTACTCGCATTTCCAGTTGTTCCATTGAATAAAAAATTGCCGTTTCCTCTTAGTTCTAAAGGATACGCAATATGTTGCACAACTACTACCTTTTCTCCATTCTGATAATACTGATATGTGATTTGCTGTTTAGCCAACTGCGTATCAACTCTAGTTGGTTTCTCAAATAAAATTGCCCCTTGATGCACTCTTTGAACATTACGTTCAAACTCTGATAATCCCATCTCGATGTTGACGTCTTCTTGCCATCCCTTAATTGAAAGTATCGGCAATATCATAAAAATCGATACGACAACTAAAACAAGCAAACTTTCAATCAGTGTAAACCCACCATACTTAAAACTAACTTGCCTACTCAACCTTTATCTCTAATTTATCTGCTTTGGCTTTTTGATCTTTAGAGATATAACCGCCTTCTAATAACACTTCTGTGGATGTTGGTCGTTCATTATGGTCTAGATAATACATCTCACTTTGCGTTTCTATCACCTTTTCTAAAGCAGCATCTCCTTGTTTATTGATGCTATCTGTTTGCTTCACTAAGTTTGGTACGAATAAAATAATCAATACAGCAATAACAAATAAAACAATTAACATTTCTAATAAAGTAAACCCTGCATTCTTTTTCTTTTTATTAACAGTTGTCTCGTTCAATATAAGTCACCCATTCCACTATAAATTGGTAGTAATAACGCCGCATAAACAGAAATAATGAGCACTGCAATGAGCAGAAACATTAATGGTTGTAACCAACTCATGCCTTTTTCAATTTTTTCTATTAGTGCTTTCCATTCTTTTTTACCATAAATAAATAATTCTTTTCCTAAATTGCCTTTCACTTCTCCCTGATGAATGATCCACGTTAATTCAGGCGAAAAGAATCGCCACTCTTTTATTGGTTCATCAATCATGTATCCCTGTTCTAATTGTTCCTTAATTTGTTGGGACATTTCTTTCATCAAAGGAGTATAACCATCCTGATCCATAATCAACACAACTTCTCTAAATTCCATCCCCTGAGTTAGTAGCATCCCCCACTCTGTTGCAAAAAGTTGGGTGTAGTATTTTGTTAACACATGTTTTAAAACTGGAATTTGACACAACGTATTTGCTCGGTGAATTGCTGTTTTATTCGAAAAATAGAGCTTACTTCCCATCGTTACCACAGCTACTGTCAATAGAATCCCCAATAGAATAATCGGACTTCTGTCGACCAAAACTAACCCAATATTTTGATTATTTGATTGCTCGTACATATCTCCTAACTGTGGTAAAATGTACCATTTCATGCCAAATACCATGCTCATTAAGAAAAATAATAATAGAATAGGATAACTAATTAACTTGATAAGGTTTGCTCTTTGTGTATCCTCATCCACCAGTTGCTCAGACATCCGTATGAGAGTCCCAGAAATATCACCATGAATATCCGCAAAACTCAATTGAGCTAACTGTGCTTGTGTAAATCCCACTTTACTTAAACAACAACTCAAAGACTTTCCTTTACTTAGTCCTTTTTTGATGTGTTTTATTTCTTTCTTTTTACTTGGATTAACCGTCATCATAAATTGTAAGCCTTGGTCTAAACTAAATCCATTGTCTAATAACTCAGCTAACAATAAAATAAACCCTTGTCTTTCTTTTCTAGTAAAGGTTTTCTTTTTTGTAAGCGTGATAGGTTTCCTCAGAAATGATGGCTCGCTTGACGGCTTCTTGCAAACTTTTTTCCCAATCAGTACCCTCCCCGTTTAACCACATATCATATAGCACGCTATATCCTTTTTGATTATTTACTGGTAGTAATTGCTGAAAGATAACTCCTTTCAAGCTTTGACTTATCTCCACATCTGGTATACCAAACTCTCTTAACCGAATCCAAACACTCTCTTTATCCGTGGCATGAATCGTTGAAAATACCATATGTCCTGTTAAAGCAGCTCGAACCACAATCTTTGCAGTTTCTACGTCTCGAATTTCTCCAACAATTAAAATATCTGGACGATGTCTTAAACAAACTTTTATTAAAGATTCATATGTTAGATGAATTTTTTCGTTTACCTGAAATTGTAAAAAGTCCTCATCTTCAATCTCGACTGGGTCTTCAATTGTAATAATTTGTTGTGGTTTTTTGTTTAGTAAATGCTTAGCTAAAACATACATAGTCGTCGATTTTCCCGCTCCTGTCGGTCCCGAAAATAAATACAATCCTGCTTTATTCACACGATGCTTCAATACTTCCAATTGATTTGGAAACATAATCTTTAATTCCGATTCGTTTCCAATTTTGTATAGAAATCGAATGACAAGTGTCTCTCTGTTTAAAAAATCGCCTACTGTAGACATCCGAACTCTTCGCTCTACACCTCCTATGTGTAACGTTGCACCACCCATTTGAACTTTTCTTTTCTCTGAAACGTCCATTCCTGCTAAATATTTATAACATAAAATTAATTTTTCTCCGTCATCTTTAGAGATGACTTTATAGTTATCAATATCATGATGTTGCCTGTAAGAAATGGTATATCCGTCCTTGTTTGGAAAAATGTACATATCACTTGCTTTAACCCGGTAACCTGTCTTTAAAAGTGACACTGACTCTTTTTTTGTACTCATCGCTCCTCCTTTCCACTTCTACATAAAAATTCGAGAAAATCTATTTTTTGTGTCCTATGGCATCAAAAAAGAAGGAAACGACGGATCGTTTCCTTCTTTGCTTGTTTTTTTACATATTGGCAGATGTAAACACATCGGATACATCATCGTCATCTTCTAACACATCAACAATGGTCGTTAATGTCTCTAATTGCTCATCTGTCAAATCGACCAAGGTTTGTGGAACCATCGTCAATTCAGATTGAGCTAACTCATATCCTTCTGCTTCTAATGCATCACGAACTGCTGGAAACTCACTTGGATCTGTATAAATTTCAAAGACTTCATCAGATGCCTCTAAATCTTCTCCTCCAGCTTCTAACACGCTCATCATCATTGTATCTTCATCCACTTCTAATCCTTCACGAACAATTGCAATATAGCCTTTGCGATCAAACATATAGGCAACTGATCCCGATTCACCTAATGAACCACCATTTTTGTTAAATGCGACTCTAACATTTGTTGAGGTTCGATTTTTATTATCTGTCAATGTATGTACTAAAATAGCCACCCCTGCTGGTCCGTATCCTTCGTACACAACTTCATCATAATTTTCACCTTCACCAGCAGATGTTGCTTTTTTTATGGCACGTTGAATATTATCATTCGGCATATTTGCTGTTTTTGCTTTGTCTAATACTAATCTTAATGAAGGGTTAGTTGAAGGGTCAGGTCCACCACTTTTGGCTGCCATATAAATCTCACGCGATAGCTTTTGGAAAATTTTACCACGTTTAGCATCTTGTGCACCTTTTCGACCTTTAATATTGTTCCACTTTGAATGTCCTGCCATTCTAATCCCTACTTTCATCAAATTCGTTATACATGTGCATTCTATCATAGTTACACATGCAATAGGGTGTTATTTTTATTTTTTCTTACTCTTCGAACGATTTCTCCACGTTAAAAAGATTAATAATAACACACATGCTGTTAATGCCCCTGAACTATCTAACATAACATCTTGGAACAACGGACTTCTACCACCAGTTAATAGTTGATGGTATTCATCAAGTGCAGCATAACCAGTCGCGCTTAGCCAGGCTAAAAATAAGGCAATGACATTTTGTTTTATCTTAATACGTGTTCCGGCAAATAAACTGGCACCTAATAAAAAATAGGTAAAAAAATGAGCCCCTTTTCGGATAAAAAACTCAACAAATTTAGCATAACCAATCTTTTGAATACTGACTTCTGACTCTGAATATGACAATGACACATGACTCAACTGTTCTTTAAATGGCTCGTCTTTTAATACTTTTTCTAATAATGGTACAGCTGTTTGCTCCTCATACGTTTGAGAGGAACTATAAAATAGAATACCCATAATCAGTAAGGCAATCATAAAATAAAGATTGCCATTCTTTTTTTGTGTTTTCATAATGACCTCCTAGTCTTAGTAATCGTACCCTTTCTAATAATATTTTTCAATTTATTTTATTATTCGTGTATAATAATGAGTGATAATGAAAGGAGATTTTTAAGTATGACTTATTCACTAACATGGGATTTAGATTCACTCTTTAAAGGTGGCATTGATTCACCACAATTAGAAGACCGTTTAACATTATTAGACACACAAATCGCTGAGTATACAAAGCTTGTATCTGATTGGAACCCAGAAACTGACCAACCCGAATTTCAACACTTGACACACATCATTGACACACAAGAGCATGTGCAAAATGGATTTAATCAAACACTTAGTTTTGTAACAGCCATTCAGTCAGCTGATGTCACAAACAAAAAATCAGGTATTGTTTTGGCTAGCCTATATGGCAAAATGACAGGGTTTGAAAACGCAGACGTGCTATTTGCCAAACAATTAACATCCCTATCTGATTCAATATGGAAACAATTGCAAACATCCACTTTATTTACCAAACATGGATTAACATTTAATTTAGCAGAACGTCGTGAAAATGGAAAACGCTTATTATCGGAATCAGAAGAAAATATCATCAGTCAATTGTCTACTGATGGATTTAACGCATGGAGTACACATTACGATACAATCGTCGCTCAAATAATGATTCCGTTTACTGAAAAAGATGGCTCAATCATCAATTTATCAGCTGGGCAAGCCTTTAATCGTATGATGGGAGATGCTGATCCTATCGTTCGACAAACTTTATTTGAAAGTTGGGAAAAAACATGGGCTGAGCAAGCACCTTTATTTGCAGATACTTTAAACCATTTAGATGGTTATCGTTTAACAAATAATTCATTACATGGTATTACGAATCATCTACAAATTCCTTTAGAATACAACCGTATGCAAGAAGATACTCTAAATGCTATGTGGGGAACCATTGCTCAAAACAAACAACCTTTTGTTGACTTTTTAATCCGTAAAGCAAATATTTTCGGGAAAGATAAAATGGATTGGCAAGACCAAGATGCACCAATCGTGTTAGGAGAATTCGAAGAAAAGCGCTATACATTTGACCAAGCAGCTGAGTTTATTGTAGAAAACTTTGAACAATTTAGTCCTAAAATGGCCACATTTGCTCAAATGGCCTTTGACAAGAGTTGGATAGAAGCTGAAGATCGTTCTGGAAAACGTCCTGGTGGTTATTGCACGGGCTTACCAGAAAGTGAAGAATCTCGTATTTTTATGACATATGGTGAATCAATTAATGAAGTATCAACCTTGGCTCACGAGCTTGGGCACGCCTTCCATTCTCATGTTATGTGGGATTTACCTGCAATGAGTCAAGACTACGCGATGAACGTAGCTGAAACTGCCAGTACCTTTGCTGAATTAATCGTAGCTGATGCAACACTTAAACAAGCTACTAATACTGAGGAAAAAATTAATTTATTAGACATCAAAATTCAAAATGCAATTGCTATGTTTATGAACATTCATGCACGTTTTATTTTTGAGAATAACTTCCATGAAGCAAGAAAGAAAAATGTTTTAACCGATGATGACATTACAGAACTAATGGTAGCTGCACAAAAAGAATCATACGGAGACGCTTTAGGTTCTTATCATCCACATTTCTGGGCTAGTAAATTACATTTCTACATCGATGATGTGCCATTCTACAATTTCCCTTATACGTTTGGTTATCTCTTCAGTCTTGGAATTTACGCATTCGCTCAGAAACAAGGAGCTACATTCGAAGATGAGTATATTGCCTTACTGCGCGATACAGCTTCAATGACAACAGAAGACTTAGCTAAGAAACATCTCGGCGTTGATTTAACTCAACCTGATTTTTGGCAAGCTGGTATCGATATCATCAAATCTGATATAGAAGAATTTATGGCTTTAACAGAGCCTTATACTGCTAACTAATTAACTGACCACTCTATTGGTATCTAGGGTGGTTTTTTTATATAAAAAAAGACTCTGATTTCAATTGAATCAGAGTCTTACTATATTTTTAATTAGTTAACGCGTACTCCAAATGCTGGTGACCAATCTGAAATACTTGTTACTTTTACATTTTCTCCTGGTTGTGGAGCATGAATGTATTGTCCACCACCAACATAGATACCTACGTGGTAAGTAGCACCTCTAGAACCCCAGAATACTAAATCTCCTGGTTGTAATTGGCTTAATGAAATTTGAGTTCCTGCACTTTCTTGAGGAACTGTCCATCCACCAATTTCTTTACCTGCTGCTTGGCGGTAAACATAAGATGTAAATCCAGAACAGTCAAATGAACCTGGGCCTTTAGCACCCCATACATACGGTTTACCTAAATGTTTATAAGCTTCTGATACAACTGCATTTCCATTAGCAGCAGGTCCAGGATTGCTTACTTCTACTTGTTTAGGTGGTGTTGTTTGTGCTGGTTTATTTTGTGTTTGATTTTGTGTTTGATTTTGTATTGGTTGCTCTTGCACTGGTTGAGATTGTGCTGGTTGTTCTTCTTTTTCAGTAGTGTTAGTTGTAGGAACTACCTGAGTTTGTGTTTCTTGAACTACTTGTTCTTCAGCTACTTTTTCTTGTGCTGCTTGTTCTTGTGCTAATTTTTGTGCAGCTTCTGCAGCTGCTTTTTGTGCAGCACGTTGTTTTTCTGCTTCAACTTTTTGAGTTTCTAATTCAGCTTTTTTACTTGTTTCAGTTTCTTTTTCAGCAGCAATACCACTGACTACAGCTGTTTGAGCTAGTTCTTGATCTTCTAATTCGCCTTTTTTAGATTCTAAAGCTACTGCTGTTTCTTGAACTTCAACTGCTTTTTCTTCAGTCACTACTTTTTTCTCTTCAACTGCATCTTTATCTTCTTTTTGTTGTTTCATCATGTCGTTGTTAGCACCAACTAATTTAGTTGCAGCCATAACTTTTGTCACTGCGTCTGATACTGAATCGGAATTCATCACTAATTCAACCACATTTGAGCTACTTCCATCTACTTGTACTGAACGAGCCTGTTCTTTGATAGATGCATCACGTTTTGCAATACGCGTTTCTAAATCTTTTACTTCATTATTTAAAGACGTAATTTCTTTTCCCAACTCAACTTGTTTTGTTTGTAACGCATTTGCTTCTTCTCTAATTGAAGCAATACTACCTTGGATAGTTGCTAATTGAGATGTTGCTGATGCTTCTTTTGATTGTAAATCGTTTATTTTTTTTGTTTGTGCTTCAATTTTATTGTCTACTGAGTCGGCGCTTACCACTAATGGAAGAGCTGTTGCAGATAACATCATACTACTCATTAATAATGTAGATAAGATTTTCTTTTTCACGTTTTATGTTCCTCCAAATATTTATAATATATAAATTTTTATTTTCAATTTAACGATAAATGAATTGTATCATAGACACATGTCAATCATATAATAGGAATGTTACAAACACATTTCATTGGAATAACTACTATTTTTTTATATTAAAAATTTTTTTCAAAGGGACTACCAACACTGATATCATGGCTATATTCAACACCAATGTTGGAGCTAGTGTACGTGCAAAAAAATCTAACACAGACGTGTCTGTTAATTTAAAAATACTGAGTAGTAACACACGACCTACTGCCAAACATGTGACAAATACAATAAAACTTAAAATTATAGTAAACGTACTAGGTAGCACGTGTTCAAAGACAAGATACATTAAAACTACTATCAATGGGAATAGGATAAAATTAATGCCAATCACATTATAAAAGTACGAATCATACAACAACCCTATCAAACAAGCCCACACAATGATATATGCTTTATCCATTTGAAACGTTGAAAACATTAAAAACATCAGCAACAAGTTGCTTGTAAAATCCATTGGGACAGCTGTCCACCCTAATATAGAACTACTAATATGCCCATCAGCTAACATCATGATAAAAAAAACCATTGGTAACACATAAGTGAATACTTTTCGTTTATTAGTGGTCATTTTTCTGTCCCTGCCAATCGTTTAATCACAGTGACGGAACTTACATCATACATATCCGCAATTGGTGTAATTAAGACCTCATCATGCAGACCCGTCTTACTTTTTTTAACTTCTTGGACCTCACCTATTAATAATCCTTTTGGTGAATTGTTTCCTAACCCAGATGTGGTGACCGATTTTCCTTTTTCTATTCCATCAACCGTCGTTAACTGTGAAACAACCAGAGTATGGGTCTTACTGTTATAAGACTCCATTAAGCCATACGCCATTTTGTCATCTTTTGAAGGAATCATTACAGGAAAATGATTGGTATTTTGATTAACAGTTGTGAGTAACTCTACTTTTGAGCTACTTTCTTCTGAAATAATTACTCTACCTATTAGTCCTTTATCCCCCATCACTGCCATGTTGACCTCTATCCCATCATTTTTACCTTTATCAATAATGAGTACATCTTGCCAGCTATCTGGTGAACGATTGATAACACTGGCATTCACACTATCATAATTAGATAAGGTCGCATTCAACTCTAACTGTTCTTTTAACTTATCATTTTCTATTTTATAATTTTCAATCTCTGCTTCCAATGACGCATTATAGTCAATTTTTTTCTTGAGACGATCATTTTCTGAGTACGTGCTGAATAAATTGATAACTGACTTCACACCATTTTCTAGGCCTCTATATGGTGCTGATACGACTTTATCAACTTTTGCAATCACACTATTGGTTTGTGATTGACCAGGTAGACTTTTTTTCTTATCATCACGTTGCATGGCACTAAAACTGATTAATAAAACGATTAGTATAACAATCGATAATGCAATAATAATATGTTTACTTGAATTAAATTTTTTCACATTTCCACCTCGAACTGACCTTCATTTTAAATACACAAACCTTATTCTAACATCATTTATGTGTATAATCTATAAATCAACAACCAGTTTTACAAAAATTAAATAAGTCCTATCCAACATGACTCATCAGACAAAAAAGATGCCATACATTAGTATGACATCTTTTTTTATAATTGATGCTATCCTTCATAAGAATCAATAATGATTTGTTTTAATTCACTGATGAGTGGTTCTTTCGGATTAGCTGTCGTACATTGATCTTCATAAGCAAGCTCAGCCATGCGATCAACCGTATTATCTAATGTTTCTTGACTTAATCCTTGTGCTTTCAAGTTCATATCAATGCCTACACGTTCACCTAAATCATGCACTTCTTTCGCTAGTGCTTCAACTAATTCACCTGTCGTATTTCCTTTTAATCCTAAGAAACGAGCAACATCAGCATAGTCAGTATCCGCTCTAAAGTAATCATATTTAGGGAATAGAGCATGTTTTGATGGATCTTTGGCGTTATAGCGAATAATATGAGGCAATAGAATAGCATTCGTACGTCCATGAGGAATACCATATTCTCCACCAATCTTATGAGCAATAGAGTGACATATTCCTAAGAATGCATTTGCAAATGCCATACCAGCCATTGTTGAAGCATTGTGCATTTTTTCTCTGTTTTCTAAATTAGGGTGTTTCACTGAGTCTTCTAAATAATCAAAGACTAGTTTAATCGCTTGTAAACTTAATCCTCTTGTGTAATCAGATGCCATAACAGATACGTATGATTCTAACGCATGTGTTAAAACATCCATTCCTGTATCTGCTGTTACCGATGCCGGAACACTCATGACAAATTGTGGGTCAATGATAGCCACATCAGGCGTTAACGCATAGTCTGCTAATGGATATTTCACATGTGTCTCACTATCTGTAATAACAGCAAATGGTGTAACTTCTGCACCCGTACCTGATGTTGTTGGGATACAAACCATCTTAGATTTTTTAGCCGACTCAATTTTATACGTACGTTTACGGATATCTAAGAATTTTTGTTTTGCCCCAAAGAATTCAGTGTCTGGGTGTTCATAGAACAACCACATTCCTTTAGCCGCATCAATAGCTGAACCACCACCAATAGCAATAATCGTATCAGGTTTAAATGCTTCTATTTGTTTTGTTCCTGCATAAACAGTATTAGTTGACGGATTCGGTTCAACATCTGAAAACATTTCAAATGTGACTTTGTTATTTCTCTTCATCAATTCCTCTATCACTTTATCGGCATACCCAAACTCAACCATTCCAGGATCACAGACAATAAAAACACATTCTAAATTTTCCATTTTTTGTAAATATTGAATTGAATTTAATTCAAAATAGATTTTTTCTGGAAGTTTAAACCATTGCATGTTATTTCTCCGTTTCGTGACCGTTTTTGTATTAATAAGATTAATGGCTGTAACGTTCTTAGATACTGAGTTTTTACCATATGAGCCACAACCAAGTGTTAATGATGGAATCATTTCATTATAAATATCCCCAATACCACCTTGCGCTGCTGGTGAATTGATCAAAATTCGACATGCATTCATTCTTAATCCAAAAGCAATATGTAAGTCTTCATCTTCAGAGTGTAGGACTGCTGTATGTCCTTCTCCTCCTAGTTTTAACATTTTCTCACATAAATCTAGACCATGTTCTCTATTATTCGCTTTAAACATTGCTAAAACAGGAGATAGTTTTTCTCTTGATAATGGGTAATCAGCTCCAACGTCTTCCAATTCTGCGATTAAAATTTTCGTGCCTTCAGGTACCTCAATTCCAGCGTCTTTGGCAATAGATACAGCAGAATGTCCGACAATTTTAGGATTTACAGCCGTTTTAGTATCATTCATCACAGCTGCTTCCAATTTGGATAATTCATCAGGTTTAACAATATAAACTTGATGCGCTTCGAATTCTTTTTTAACAGAATCGTATACATCTTTATCCACAATAACACCTTGTTCAGATGCACAAATCATCCCATTATCAAACGATTTAGATGCGATTAAATCGTTCACAGCGCGCTTGATTTTCGCTGTTTTTTCTACATAAGCAGGCGTGTTACCAGGTCCAACACCTAATGCTGGTTTCCCTGTTGAGTAAGCTGATTTCACCATACCCGCACCACCTGTTGCTAGTACGATAGCAACACCCGTGTGGTTCATTAATGTATTAGTTGCCTCAATAGATGGTGTTTCAATCCATTGAACGCAATTTTCAGGTGCTCCTGCGTCGATAGCCGCATCTCTGACAATACGAGCTGCCTCAGCTGAACATTTTTGTGCGCTAGGATGGAAAGCAAAAATAATTGGATTACGTGTTTTGATTGAAATCATTGCTTTAAAAATGGTTGTAGATGTCGGGTTAGTTGTTGGGGTTACCCCACAGACTACACCTACTGGGTCTGCAATTTCAATAATGCCTTTTTGCTTGTCTTCATGAATAACCCCTACTGTTTTATCATACTTGATATTGTTCCAAATACTTTCTGATGCAAACATGTTTTTGATGGCTTTATCTTCATAAATCCCTCGGCCTGTTTCTTCGACTGCCATTTTCGCTAAGGGCATATGTTGATTTAACGCTGCCATCGCCATTTGATGAACGATATGGTCTACTTTTTCTTGATCAAATTGCTTCATATCTTGCAGTGCTTTATTTCCCTTTAATACCAATTCATCAATAACTTCAGTCACATTAACGTCTTTCTTTTCAACTTTTTTATCTTTTGTCTTAACCATAATAGCCTCCTGAAATAATTTGTATTTTACTTCACAAATGTAATATACCTTATTTTTTTTCAGTTGTAAATAGCTTTTTGTGATATTTTTCACTTTGTCGTCGTGAACGCGTTTTCACTTTTGTTTGCCATAAAAATAAGAGTTCTGGTTGTATACAGAACTCTTTTACATAGCAACTGTTATTTATAATTCTTTCCTAATAATAAAGATACGTCACTTTTCACAATTTGTTATTTTCTGAAAAAAAATGTAATAGCTACAATAAGTCTAGATCATGAAACTCTTTGCTCGTCAGCGCTCGCCATTGTTGATAATCATAATAGTCATTTACTGTAACACACATCACGTCATGTTTCATTTTTTCTAACGTATCTGGCATTACTTGCTTCCAGCGAAACAACACCAAATAATCCATAATATCTTCCTCTGTAATAGCAGGGTATCCTAATTGACTCAAGCTATTAGCTTGTTGTCTAGTGACATTTCGTAACAACCATCTCTTTCCTTTAGACAATTTTTTCGTCATGATTTTACTCCTTAACCTCATCGTTTAATGACTTGATTGTACTATAGAACCGAATTCCTGTCTCTGTATCCTCAACCAACGCTTTTTTCGGGAAGCGACTTTTTAAATAGACCAAATAAAAATCTCCAACACACCCTCCCGCATGTAAACTAGCCATACGCACATACAGATTAAACAAAATCAGATGCATCAAATATACGACTAAAAACAAACCTGATAGTATGATAAAAGGTGTGATAGAAATAATAGTAAAAGCTCCCTTACTATAAAGAGACCCCGGGCTTGTCGCATAGGCCATACCGTTTTTAAACCCAAATGAGACTTTGCCTTGTTTATTAAATCCTTTCATAAAGATTCCATGAATCAGCTCATGAACCATTATTACCCCTCTTTCAATAAAAAAAGAAAAAGAAAATCTTATTGATTTTCTTTTTCTTCTTCTGTTACATCAATTGTTTCCTCAACAGAACCATCTTCTTCAACCACATCTGTTACTGTTTCAGTTACTTCTGTTGTTGCAGCTGGTTTAACTGTTTTAATTGCAGCACGTTCAAACTCTAAGTAGATACCTTCACAGTCTAATGTGACTGTTCCTTTATCTTCGTTAATTTCATGAACAACACCGTATAAACCACCGATTGTAATCACTTCATTACCAGGTTTTACACTGTTTAAAAGTTCTTGACGTTGATTTTGTTGTTTCTTCTGTGTACGTGTCATAAAAAACATCATACCACCGATGACTAACAACGGAATCAACATTCCGCCAAATCCTCCTGCCATTTCTTACACCTCTCAATCTTTAAGTCACTTTCAACTTTACCAAATTTTAACGCGTTACACTAGGCCAATTTAGATATATTTAGAAATTCTTCGCATTTTTTTCATTAAATCCGTATTCTTCAAAGAATGCGGCTCTAAATTCCAATAAATTATCATCCATAATGGCTTGTCTAACTTGTTTCATCACATCTAACAAGAAGTATAAATTATGATATGACGTTAAACGCATACCAAATGTTTCATCACATTTGATAAGATGACGGATATAAGCACGTGAATAGTTACGACATGTGTAACAATTACACTTCTCATCAATCGGTCTAAAATCACGGGCATATTTAGCATTCTTCACCACTAAACGACCTTGACTTGTCATACATGTCCCATTACGAGCAATTCGAGTTGGTAAGACACAATCAAACATATCTACACCACGAATAGCTCCATCAATCAATGAGTCTGCAGTCCCTACTCCCATCAAGTAACGAGGTTTATTTTCTGGGATAAGTGGAGTGGTATACTCTAAAATTTCATTCATTTCTTGTTTGGTTTCTCCAACAGATAAGCCTCCGATTGAATACCCTGGAAAATCTAAAGACACCAAGTCTTTGGCACTTTGTTGACGTAAATCTTTATAGCCAGCTCCTTGGATAATCCCAAATAGTCCTTGTCTGTCTGGATTTTGATGAGCCTCTAGTCCACGCTCAGCCCAACGAGTTGTTCGCTCTATTGATTTTTTCACATAATCATGACTTTCATAGAATGGCGGGCATTCATCAAAACTCATCATAATATCTGGTCCTAATTTATTTTGAATTTGAATCGCCTTTTCAGGAGATAAAAACATTTTAGACCCATTTAGATGATTTCTAAAGTGTACCCCTTTTTCCTCTATTTGACGCATGTCAGCTAACGACCACACTTGGAATCCACCTGAATCTGTTAGGATACCCTGATCCCAATTCATAAATTTGTGAAGACCACCTGCTTCTTCAACTATATCTTCACCAGGTCGCAACCATAAATGATAAGTATTACTTAGAATAATACCTGCACCCATGTCTTTTAATTCTTCCGGTGCCATGGTTTTAACCGTTGCTAGTGTCCCAACTGGCATAAACATAGGTGTTGGAAACGTACCATGAGGCGTAATGATTTCACCTAATCTAGCTCCCGTATGTTTCTCTTTTTTTATTAAACGATATTTAATCGCTGGTTCTGTCATTTCTTTCCCTACTTTCGTTATTTTACAAACATAGCATCGCCAAAACTAAAGAAGCGATAGCGTTCAGCCACAGCGTGTTCATACGCTTGCATAATCGTTTCTCTTCCAGCAAATGCACTGATTAACATAATTAATGTTGATTTTGGTAAATGGAAGTTCGTTGAAAAAGCATCCACTAATGTAAACTCATAGCCTGGTTTAATAAAAATCTCTGTCCAACCACTATCGGCTTGAATGTCACCTTTAAATTTGGTCCCAATTGTTTCTAATGTTCGAATCGACGTCGTACCGACTGCAACAATTCGTCCGCCATTTTTCTTAATATCCCTTAAAGCACTCGCAGCCTCTTCTGTCAGTCTATAAAATTCACTATGCATATGGTGGTTATCCAAATCTTCCACACTGACTGGTCTAAACGTTCCTAGCCCAACATGAAGTGTCAAATAGACGAGTTTTACCCCTTTTGATTCAATTTTAGCCAACAACTCTTGTGTAAAATGTAAGCCTGCAGTAGGCGCAGCTGCTGATCCATTTTCTTCTGCGTATACTGTTTGATAGCGTTCGTTGTCATTTAATTTTTCTTTGATGTAAGGTGGTAACGGCATTTCCCCAAGCGATTCTAAAATTTCTAGAAATACACCATCATAATCAAAATCAATGATACGTCCGCCATGTTCTAACTCATCTGTTACTGTCGCTGTTAGTCTACCATCTCCAAACGAGATTTTTGTCCCTACTTTTGCTCGTTTTGCTGGTTTAATTAAAGTTTCCCACGTGTCACCTTCAGTATTGTTTAACAACAATACTTCTAAATGGCCTCCTGTATCTGGTTTTTCTCCGTGCAATCTTGCAGGTAATACTCGTGTATTATTCATCACTAGAGCATCTCCTGGATGTAATTCATCTAAAATATCACCGAAGTGTTTATCTTCTACATGTCCTGTTTCTTTATCTAATACTAAAAGTCTTGATGCCGCACGATTTTCTAAAGGTGTTTGTGCAATCAATTCTTCTGGTAAATAGAAATCAAAATCTGACGTACTTAATGTCATAATAGTCACCTTTTCTTTTATCAGTCTACTTGTTGTATTCTATCATCTTTAGCTTCAAATAAAAACAGATGACAACGATAATTCCTGTTTCGTTAGAAAAACACATCCAATCAGTTTGGATGTGTTTTATGAATCATGTGGATAAATATATCCTAAGTGCTCATAAGCCAACTCAGTGGCAACTCTACCTCTTTGGGTTCGCTTAATAAAACCTTTTTGAATCAAGTACGGTTCATACATATCTTCCACAGTTTCCCGCTCTTCACTGATATTGACAGCAATGGTCGTTAGCCCAACTGGTCCGCCACCGTATAAATCAATCATGGTCTTTAATAACTTCTGATCCACGTAATCTAATCCCTTATGGTCCACTTGCAACATAACCAATGCTTTGTCAGCAATGTGAACATCAATATCACCATTCCCTTCTACTTGAGCAAAATCTCGCACACGTTTTAATAGACGATTCGCAATACGTGGTGTCCCTCTTGAGCGTCTGGCTATTTCAAATGCGCCTGTTTCTTTGATAGCTGTATCAAAAATATCTGCTGAACGCAACACAATTTCTTTCAAATCATGGTCATCATAATACTCCATATGACAAATAATACCGAAACGATCACGCAAAGGGGCTGATAACATGCCTGCCCTAGTCGTCGCTCCAATCAAGGTAAAGGGAGGGAGTGGAAAATGAACTGGATGAGCTGTTGGTCCTTGGCCTACCATGATATCAACATAAAAATCCTCCATGGCAGAGTACAATAACTCTTCTGCTACTCTAGGTAGTCGGTGAATCTCATCCACAAATAAAACATCCCCAGGTTCTAATTCGTTTAATATTGCCACTAAGTCACCTGGTTTATCAATAGCAGGTCCACTAGTTGTTTTAATATTGACCTCCATCTCATTCGCAATGACCATGGCCATGGTTGTTTTGCCTAATCCAGGAGGTCCATAAAGTAAGACATGATCCAAAGACTCTTGTCGCTGTTTTGCTGCTTCGATATAAATGGTTAACTCTCTTTTTACTTTCTCTTGACCAATATACTGAGCTAAAAATTGAGGTCGTAGCGATTTTTCTAGTAGCTCCTCTGTCTTTTCAACATCCCCCGACAACAGACGGCTTTCTTCTTCGTTCATATCTTTCCCTCCCTATTTTTTCATTAATAATTTCAAACCAAATCTTAAGAATTCATCCGTTGTCTTAGCATTCAACGTATCTAGTTCAGGTTTGATTCGTTTTACTTCTCGTTCTGTATACCCTAAAGCACGTAACGCCTCTACCGCTTCATCTAGCGTAGACGTGTCTACTGTACTAAATAAATCATCCTGTGTTCCCACCACTACAGATGCTGTGTCGCCTATTTCAAGTTCGTCTAATTTGCCCTGTAGATCTAAAATCATTTGTTGTGCTGTTTTTTTGCCTACTCCTGGGAATTTAGTCAGATACTTAGCATCTTCTGATTCAATCGCTTGAACCAAGCCACCATGATCATCTAGCGCCATAATCGCTAATCCACTTTTGGGACCAATTCCTGATACACTAATCAGTTTTAAAAACAATTGCTTCTCGTCCAAATTAGAAAAACCATATAGTAAATGCGCGTCATCTCGAATCACTTGATGCACGTATACTGTGACCTCTTCGTTTTGATAGACAGAAAATCGAAAAGGGTTCGCCACGGCAATTTGGTACCCGATTTGATTCGTTTCTACTACAATGTAGTAGGGACTCACATATGTGAGTGTTCCTTTTATATATTCAAACACTTTTTTTCATCCTCCCACGTACGTACGTTCCCTAAAATTGTATCACATCTTTTGAAAATTACCTAAATCTATTCCTGACAAAAAAAGTATGACGGTATCGTCATACTTATGCTTCAAATAAGGATGCATACTCTCCGTATCCCTCATTCACTAGTTGCGTGACTGGAATAAAACGCAAAGCCGCTCCGTTGATACAATATCGCAAACCGCCAGCTTCACTTGGTCCATCTGGAAACACATGACCTAGATGAGAATCTGCTTGTTTACTTCTTACTTCTGTTCGTGTACGCCTTAATGTCGTGTCTTCTAACTCTTCTAACGTCGCAATAGGTGTCGTAAAGGATGGCCAACCACACCCCGCATCATACTTGTCTCTTGATGAAAATAATGGTTCACCACTCACAATATCCACATAAATACCTTCATCCATCAATTGATCGTATTCACTTGTAAAGGGATGCTCTGTTCCATTTTCTTGTGTGACTTGGTACTGTAGTGGTGTTAACGTTTGACGTAATGTTTCTTTATCAAAAGTCATCATACATCTACTCCTCTCACCTCATTTTTTAGTTAATATTTGATTCACGTATCCTACTGGAAACCCAACAATCGAATAATAATCTCCTTCAATGGCTTTAACAAATAAGGCGCCTTTTCCCTGGATACCATAAGACCCAGCCTTGTCCACATGTTCACCTGTGGATAAATATGTCTCTATGTCACAATCACTCAATGGATAAAAAGTCACATCTACGTGTTCTGTATGCCTATACGTTTTTTCTGGTGTAATGATACACACGCTTGTTAGCACCTCATGTGTATCACCACTCAGAGCATTCAACATATGCTTAGCTTCTTGTGTATCTTTTGGTTTCCCCATAATACACCCATTGTGGATAACGCTCGTGTCACATCCAATAATGATACTGGTTGGATAGTTTTCCACAAGTGCTTCGGCTTTCTCTTTTGCCATCTTTTCCACATACTCAAGTGGCGTCTGACCTGGCAATACGGTTTCATCAATATCAGCTGGATGAACTGTAAAATCTGATTGTATCATTGTTAACAGTTCTTTTCGTCTAGGCGATGATGAGGCTAAAACAATCTCCATATTATCTCTCCTTTAATGAGGATCTTGAATGCGTTTAAATAGCTTTTCCATGTCATTATTCGTAAAGTGAATCAGCACTGGCCGTCCATGCGGGCAATTAAATGGATTATCACATGTTTTCAACTCCGTTAACAAAGCACGTGCTTGTGAGTCATTTAAGTGATGATTCGCTTTTATCGATTGTTTACAACTCATCATAATAGCTGTTGCCTCTCTAAACTGTGCAACGTCTGCTTTCCCAGTCTCTAAAAAGATGTCTATCATCTCTCGTATGGTTGATTCTTCTTCTCCTTGTGGATACCACGTCGGATGTGACCTAACAATCAAGCTGTTGTGCCCAAACTCTTCCAAAAAGATACCTACACGCTCAAGTACGTCTTTATTTTCTTTTATTCGTATGACATCATCTGCTGAATACTCTAAAACTATGGGCACTAATAACTCCTGTAAGTCGTCTGTGACCTCACCAATTTTTTTACGGAAATATTCGTATTTGATTCGTTCCTGAGCAGCATGTTGGTCCACAATATATAACCCCGTGTCACTTTGAGCAAATAAATAAGTTCCATGCATTTGTCCAAAATAATCTAAATCTGGAAATTCAGCGTTGGAGGTAGGAATCACCATCTCCTCTTTGGTCATAGGATAATCGGTCACTTGCTCATCAACACTTTCTAATTGTTCCACTTTTTCTGTACTTTGAATCGTTAAATCAACGGGGTCTACTACCGATTCCTCTCGATCAAACACTGGCGTACTCGTATCATGTTTGAGATAAAAGTCTCCTCTTGTTGGGTCATATGCTAGATCAGAAGATTTAAATGGCGTCTCTTTCTCACTATGTTTAGGCGTTGTAAAATTAAAATTAAGTTGTTCAGATTTTTCCTCTGGTTCGGTTCTTTTTTTAAAGGGTGCTGTATCACTGACATTAGGTATCAATAGCTCTTTACTCAACGTATCTTGAATAGCAATTCGTATCAATGTCATCAATTCTTTTTCTTTACTTAATCGGACTTCTTGTTTGGTTGGATGGACGTTCACATCCACGAGTAAAGGGTCCATCTCAATTTGAAGAACCACTAAAGGGAAACGTCCTACCATTAGCTTCGATCCATATCCTTCAATAATCGCTTTATTTAACAAATAATTTTTAATATACCTGCCATTGATAATAATGGATAAATAATTTCTACTAGCTCGCGTGACCTCTGGTAATGAGATAAAACCTGTGACTGTGAAATCCAAATCTTGTTTTTCCACATGCAGCATTTTTTTTGCCGTTGCCACTCCATAGATACCAGCTATGGTCTGCTTTAAATCACCCGTCCCCATTGTCGATAACATGTTATTTCCATCATGAGTCAAGCGAAAGGCAATGTTTGGATGACTCATAGCCAATCGGTTCACAATATCTCCAATATTAGCGAGTTCTGTTTGAAGTGTTTTCACGTATTTTAATCTGGCAGGAGTATTAAAAAATAAATGGTCGACTTTGATATTGGTCCCTTTTCTCAAAGAGTTTGGTTTTTGCTCACTCACTTCTCCACCAATCAAACGGAGGTAACTGCCACTTCCTTCCCCTGTTGAGGTTTCAAGGGTTATTTCTGATACAGAGGCAATACTTGGCAAAGCTTCTCCTCTAAATCCTAAAGACCGAATACGAAATAAATCATCTCGTGTATGAATCTTACTGGTTGCATGTCGCTTAAAAGCATTTAACACATCCTCTTCGTCAATGCCGTCTCCGTTATCAATCACTTGGATTGTTTTAAGTCCTGCTTCTTCTAAATAAATATCAATCTGGGTACTACCTGCATCTATCGCATTTTCAACTAACTCTTTCACAACAGATGCGGGTCTTTCCACCACTTCACCTGCTGCAATTTGATTGGCAAGGATTTGAGATAATTCTTCAATTTTCTTCATTGAGCCCGCCTCCCATTCTTTCTAAAGTTTCTTTTGTAACTCAAATAAACAGTTCAACGCATCCATTGGCGTCATTTCAAGTAATTTTAGTTCTTTTAAATCATGTAAAACAGCCAAATCTGCTGGAGATGAGCTGCTAAATAATGACAGCTGTTCCGTATCATCTTCCACTGCTGATATTTCTTCAATAGTAGGATCATTAGTCACGCTGATTACTTCAGGTGTTTTCGATTCTAACTGGCTTAAGATATCTGTTGCGCGTTCTAACAACTCTGTTGGTAATCCGGCTAATTTAGCGACGTGGACCCCGTAACTTTTATCAGCAGGACCATCCATCATTTTATGTAAAAAGACAACCTCTCCATCTTTTTCAACAGCTCCAACATGTATATTCTTTAATCCATTCAGACTATTTTCTAGTACCGTTATTTCATGGTAATGTGTTGAAAAGAGTGTTTTAGCCTTGACGTGTTGATGGATATGCTCAATGATTGCTTGAGCTAGTGCCATACCGTCATATGTGGCTGTTCCTCTTCCTAATTCATCAAATAAAATCAAGCTATTTACCGTCGCATGTTGTAACGCCTGGTTAGCTTCCATCATTTCAACCATAAACGTGCTCTGACCAGAAATTAAGTCATCTGATGCTCCAATACGTGTAAATATTTGATCAAATATTGGCAAAACAGCTTTATCCGCTGGGACAAAACAGCCCATCTGCGCCATAATAACCGTTAATGCTAGCTGACGCATATACGTACTTTTACCTGACATATTCGGTCCTGTAATCAGTAAAATATCTGTCGCTTCATTCATCATGACTGTATTTGGTACATATTCCTGATGCCCCAATACTTTTTCCACCACTGGATGCCTTCCTTCTACTAGTTCCAAGTGATGATGGTTGCTCACTAATTTAGGCCTAACGTATTGGTACGTTTCACTCACTACAGCAAAGCTTTGCAAGACATCTAAGCTGGCTAAAGATTTCGCTAATTTTTGTAGTCTATCTATTGATTGCTTCACAAGTTCTCGAATTTCTAGAAATAACTGATACTCTAATTCTTGAGATTTTTCTTCTGATTCAAGTATCAATGTTTCTATTTCTTTTAGCTCTGGTGTAATGTAGCGTTCTGCGTTAGCCAATGTTTGCTTACGTTCGTATCTACCTTCTGGTAACATGCCAATATTGCTTTTGGTGATTTCAATGAAGTAGCCAAAAACACGATTAAATTTAATTTTCAACGTTTTTATCCCTGTTTCTTTCCGCTCTTTAGCTTCAAGTTCAGCAATCCATTGCTTCCCATGTTTCATCGCATCTCTATATGTGTCCAATTGGGCATTGTAGCCATCCTTTATCACGTTACCATCTGTAATCGTCAAAGGTGCCTCCTCATTTATACCTCGTTGAATGACCTCTACCACATCTTCAACAGGGTTTAAGTCCACTAATAAGTCGTCCCATTCTCCCTGATTGATACCTAAAATAATGGTTCGAATCATCGGGACCTGTTCCAAAGAAGATTGCAACTGAATTAAATCACGTCCATTAACGCTTCCAAATGCCACACGTCCAGCCAAGCGTTCTAAATCATACACTCTACGTAAACTGTCTTTTAGGTCCATGCGTTCAAAATAAGCATTTAACAGACTCTCTACCATGTCTTGTCGCTTTGAAATAATTGACTCTTGAATCAATGGTCTATCTAACCATTGCTTGAGTAAACGTCCGCCCATCGCGGTATTGGTTTCGTCTAACAACCATAATAGCGTTCCTTTTTTGCCACCTGTTCGAATGGATTTCGCCAACTCCAAATTATATTTTGAGTAATAGTCCATTTTTAAAAAATGTTTTGGTTCATACGCTACAGCCTGTTGTAAATGAGTTAGGTTTCTTTTTTGTGTATCACTTAAATAAGATAAAAGTGACAATACAGCTGATTTCGCTAACTCATCTGATAAATCAGATACCAAATAGCTAAGCTCGGCATTCGTTATATGACTGCTTTGAGGCGATATCAATATATCTTGTTGTCTCAATCGGTCTTCTAACTCGTCACCAATCGCTGTGCCAAAGACAATTTCTTTCGTCTGTAAGCTACTACATTCATTCACCACACTATCCATGTC
This sequence comes from Vagococcus sp., assembly GCA_052104115.1. Lineage (GTDB taxonomy): Bacteria > Bacillota > Bacilli > Lactobacillales > Vagococcaceae > Vagococcus. The sequence continues at coordinate 43,709 of JBQELZ010000003.1, forward strand.
TTCTAAACGACTTGCTTTCAGTTCTCCTGTACTTAAATCAGCATAAGCAAAACCATACTCTTTAGATAACTCGTCAAAAAATAGAGCGGTCAAATAGTTATTGGCTTTGGCTTCTATGTCTTTACTATCCATGACCGTCCCTGGCGTCACCAACTGTACGACTTCCCTTTTAACCATTCCTTTGGTTGTTTTAGGGTCTTCAACTTGCTCACAAATAGCGACCTTGTATCCTTTTTCAACCAATATATCAATGTACCCTTGAGCCGAATGATGCGGAATACCACACATTGGGATAGGGTCTTCTGCATTCTTATTTCGACTCGTTAACGTTAACTCTAGTAATTGAGATACTTGCTCAGCATCTTCATTAAACATTTCATAAAAATCACCTAATCGATAGAACAAAAAAGCATCTGGATATTGTGCCTTAATCCCTAGATACTGCTCCATCATTGGGGTATGTTTTGTTTTTTGAGGCACGTCATCACTCCTTATCTAGTCTATTTTTCACCATATCTTCTAGGCGATTGTTGACATCTCGTTCCAACAGTTTTGTCATGTGTTGCAACAAATCATTAGCTTCTACTAATTTCTCACGGTACTCAATCACAAGAGGATGTGTATCAAAGGTCTCTTGTTTGGTATTGGCTAAATGAATGGCTTCTTGCTCTGCGATTGGTTTATCATAATGAGCATATTCAACCGCCTCTTTTTGATGGGTTTTTATCTCATCAACTAATTGCTTCAATCCCTCATGTTTGCCTACTTTTTCTTCTATATCTTGATACTCTTGTACGATATTGTTTAATGACAAAGCCTCTAACAATTGATCCAACGCCTGTTTCACGGTTGGTTCATATTCAAACTCCCTATCTGCCAACTTGATCACCTTTCTTTTGACTAATCTCTAAACGGACGATCTGGATTAATCATATTCGCTTCGATTTTCTTCGCTTTGCCAGTTGTATCATCAATATCTATCACACAATACGATATCAATTCACGGCCCTCTTCTACGACTTCAAATCGGTGTGGGAGTGCTGTTCTGAATTTTTCAATGACAGCATCTCGTTGCATGCCTAAAATGCCATCATATGGACCTGTCATTCCAACATCCGTTAAATAGGCTGTTCCACCAGGTAGAATACGAGCGTCATTGGTTTGAACATGTGTATGCGTGCCTGCTATAGCTGATACTCGGCCATCTACATACCAACCCATTGCTTGTTTTTCACTTGTCGTTTCTCCGTGAAAATCGATAAAAATTAACGGGGTTCTTTCTCTAGCCTCTGCAATCAGCTCATCAATCACACGAAACGGATCATCCAAGTCATTCATAAAACTTCTTGCTTGGAGATTAATTACAGCTAATTCAACAGTATTTACTTTTATAAAAACCATTCCTTGCCCAGGTGTGGTATCTTTTGGAAAGTTTGCGGGGCGAACCATTTTTTTGGCATCTTCAATGAAATCAAATATTTGTCTATTGTCCCAAGCGTGATTGCCTAAGGTAACGACATCAGCACCATCTTGTAATATTTTTTTGTATATTTTTTCTGTAATCCCTCTGCCAGAAGCAGAATTTTCTCCGTTCACCACTGTCACTTGTGGGCGGTATTTTTTCTTTAATTTTGGTAAGTACGTCGTAATAGTATTTCTTCCTAATGATCCTACAACATCTCCAACAAATAATATACGCATGTATATGTCCTCTTTTCTAATTAGCTACTCGCTATATTCTAACAATTTTTAAAGATAAATAAAAGCAAACATCATTTATAATCAATCAATCTATCCTTTATAATCAGACATTATATGGTAAAATAGGAACAATATAATGAGACATGAGTAGGAGTGAGGAAACATGGCACAACCTATTATCATATTCGGTGGTAGTGGATTTATTGGTCAAGCCGTTTGCTACGAAGCAATCAAGCGACAAATCCCTGTTATCAGCATTTCAAAACACGGCAAGCCACGTCAAACAAAACCATGGATGAGTCATCCACTTATGACGTGGAAAGCAATAGATATTTTTAGCACTGATTCATGGCACATTGATATCGCCAATAGCATAGGCTGTATTAACTTAATTGGGATTTTAGTTGAAAACAAGCGACATGGAATCACTTATCAAAAAATGATTGTTAACACCAACGAACAGATTAGTTCTGTGGCTGACACCTATCATAAGCCCTATGTGTTTTTATCCGCCAAAGTGGGACCACCTAGCTATACAGCTGCTAAAAAACAAGCTGAGCGTGAGGCAATGACTAAAAAAAACACAGTCACTATCATTCGATCTGGTCTTGTCACAACAAAAAAAGCACCTATCAAATATGCTCAGGGCATCATCATTAAAGCAGCCACCCATTGCCCAATCACACAATCTATCGCAGAAAAAGCTTATCCAGTTTCAATTAACACGTTAGCACCTGTCATTATTAATAGTATCCATCACAAAAAAAGTACATTGATTACTGACATTAGGTAATCCACAAGGAGTGAACCATTTATGAATATTATCATCACCGCTGGAGGGACAGCTGAAAAAATAGATGATGTCAGACATCTAACAAACCAAGCAACTGGCCGATTGGGACAACATATTGCGGCGGCTTTTGACCATGAGCCTGCCCACATTTTTTATATATATGGTCCAAGAGCTGTATTACCTGAAGGAGAGAATATCACGTTTTTGCCTATCCATACAGTCAGAGAATTGCTTCATACTATGAAACAGATTCTAACAACAGAATCCATTGATTATGTCATTCATAGTATGGCTGTTAGCGATTACGAACTTGATGCTGCTACGAATGAACGGGATTTAGCAGAACAATTAGCCACTCGTATTACTCAGCTTGAACAGCCTACAAAAAAAGAGATAAACGATATCATCGTACAAACACTAACTACACCTAAACTCTTACCTGCCCAAACGCAGAAAAAAATCAGCTCATCCTCTGACGAACTGATTTTATTATTAGGCAAAGCACCAAAAGTCATTTCTCATATCAAAGAATGGCAACCTAGTACGACGCTTATTGGATTTAAACTTCTCGTAGATGTATCGGAAGAAGAACTCGTTCGTGTCGCTCAAGACAGCATTAGAAAGAATGACGCTGATTTTATTTTAGCTAATGATTTAGAGCACATTAATGATACCGAACATATCGGTTTACTCATTTCAAAAAACGGTGTAGAACAACGCTTTTCAACCAAACAAGACATTGCTTTTGGATTGAAACAACTTATCATGCCATCTTAAGGAGGATTTTTTATGCGAACTGTATTACTTGGAGTTTCAGCTAGTATTTCAGCTTACAAAGCAGCAGATTTTGTCAGCCAATTAAAAAAACAAAACATCAATGTAGAAGTGATTATGACTGAAAATAGCACCAAAATCATTCCCGCACTTACTTTGCAAGTCTTATCGAAAAATCACGTTTATCTTGATGTCATGCGTGAAGACACACCTACAGATATTAATCATATTGACTTAGTCAAACGAGCAGATTTGTTTATTATCGCACCCGCTTCTGCTAATATAATCGGAAAAGTGGCAAATGGAATCGCTGACGACATGCTATCTACAACAGCCTTAGCTGTTCATGGGATACCCAAACTCATTGCCCCTGCCATGAATACGTATATGTATACTAACCCTGCCATGCAGGATAATCTACAAACATTAGAACGATACGGTTACCAATTCATCGAACCAAAGGAAAGTTTACTGGCGTGTGGTGATTATGGAAAAGGAGCTTTAGCAGATACTGACACATTAGTCGACACCGTCATGACTCATTTTAATTATTAGAAAGGATATTATTTTGAAAACAAGAGACTTAACATTTACAGCAATTTTTATTTCGATTATATTACTATTTTCCTTTACTCCTCTTGGTTTTATCCATTTAGGAGTCATCAAAGCTACTCTCGTACATATTCCAGTTATTATCGGCGCCCTCATTTTAGGACCTCGAATCGGTGCTCTACTGGGCTTATGTTTTGGTTTGATTAGTATGGTGATAAACACCTTTACGCCATCCGCCTTATCTTTTGCCTTTTCACCTTTTGTCCCTGTTATAGGGACAAATCAAACGAGTTGGTGGGCAATCCTTATTGCCTTAGTTCCGAGAATTTTAGTAGGGATTATTCCTTATTATGTGTATCAGATGCTTCTCAAAAAAAATAACACCTCAGTGAAACATCAACAAATGTCACTGTTTGTTGCAGGTATCTCTGGCTCATTGGTCAATACTCTTCTAGTCATGAACCTGATTTACTTTCTCTTCCAAGATGCTTACTCAGCTGTAAAAGGCGTGGAAATTGGTGTTGGCCTCTACAAAGCAGTCTTATCAGTAATTCTGATAAATGGGGTGCCAGAAGCTCTAGTCGCTGGGATTGCTACAAGTGCTGTTACCATTCCTCTTCTAAAAATCTATAGCAGAAATCGGTCTTAAGGTTGATGGTTTCTTTTTTTATCAATGATATGATTAGGCTATAAGTGAGGGGAAAGGAGAGAATAAACATGAAGAAACAACTTGATTGGGTTACGATTATTGCCATCGTTGCGCTAATATTTGCTGCCATTTGTTTGGCACATATTACTAGTGGTTTACTATCACAGTTACTATGGATTGGTGTCCCTATCATAACTTGTCTGCTCATTGTTTATCTCCTGTTTACCCCATCTAATAATCGTCGTTCCTTTTAACACAAAAGCATCGCCTACTTTCTTATAGTAGACGATGCTTTTTCTTTTATCCCAATGCCACATCTAATACCATCATAACGACAAATCCAGTCATCACTCCAAATACAGCATAGTGATTTTTATGACTACTCGTTTGTTGCGCTTCCGGTATTAACTCTTCGACTACCACATAGATCATTGCTCCTGCAGCAAATGCCAAAGCATATGGTAATATCATAGTCATTTTTGTCACTAGTACAGCACCTAACACACCTGCAACAGGTTCAACAATTCCAGATGCCTGGCCATACATAAATGACTTCGTACGACTCATCCCTTCTTGTCTTAAAGGAATCGATACCGCTGCTCCTTCTGGAAAATTCTGTATGCCAATTCCAATTGCCACAGAAATAGCGGCTAACACGGCAGTTTCTGGGTTACTGGCAGACGCAGCTGCTCCAAATGCGACACCAACAGCCAATCCTTCCGGAATATTATGTAGCGTGATGGAAAAGACTAGCAAAACAGTCCTCTTTAAATGACTAGGAAACCCTTCTTGCTCAGCGTTGGGGCCAAAGTGCATATGTGGTATTGTTCTATCAGCGATATAGAGAAATAACCCACCTAAAGAAAACCCAATACTTACAGATAACCATGCAGGTAACCCTCCTGTTTGTTCCGCTTGTTCAATCGCAGGCTGTAATAAAGACCAAAAACTCGCTGCAATCATAATCCCTGAGGCAAAACCTAACATTAAATTTAAAATATCTTTTTTGATTGTCTTAAACATGAAAACCAGCGCAGCTCCTAAAGCTGTCATCCCATATGTAAATAACGTGCCCACCAAGGCTTGTTGCCATGGTGCTAAACCTAATAACCAACTCATTCTATATGTCTCCTTTAACAAAAGTATTACTTAATAAATGTAACATATTTTGCTAAAAAAGATAATAAGTTGCTTAATTTCCTTGTGAGATAAATAAAGAGGGGCTTTTTTTAGCAATTAGTAGTAACATTAGATAAGTTGTAATCCCTGTCATTACAGCACTTGTTCCATTCATAACGAGTGAATAAGCTACAGGACTTAATCCCCAAATAGCATATTTCCCCCAAAAGATAAAGCCAGCTATAAAATGACATATATATCGTGCAATGACCCCCGTAAATGTCCCTAAAAATAAATAAACAGGTAGTGATGTATCTTTCGTATCTATCGCTCTTTGAATGGTTCCTTTAAAAATACCGGCAAATCCAATAAACGTATACGCAAACAAATATTCAATCATTGCTTGAGACACTGTTAAAACATAAGCTTTCCCCAACATAAAATGCAATAATCCCCACAGTAAACCGGATACTAATGCCGGCTTCACACCGCGTCTCAATGCGTATAAGGTAATTGGAATCATCCCAAGAGAAATGGAAAATCCTGGTCCAAACTTTAGTGGTACAAATGATAATGCCATAGACAATGCTGCAACAACAGCACCCTCTAACCATACTCGATAACTTGATGACATAAAAAAACTCCTCCTTTAATTGTATAGAACCGACCATACAACAAAAGAGGAGTAAAATGAGGCAATTTTACTCCATCACAATTCCTACGTTTGTCTTAACAAATTCAGGTTCGAGGGTTTAGAGTGATACTCAATCTCAGCTGATGGCTCCCCTTTGTGATGGTAACGGTATTAAATTTTTATGCTCATTCATCATTCCATGAAAGCCTTTTTTTGTCAAACTCTGTCCGGATAATCTTTGCTAACTTATCTTTCATAAATAATTCATTCGTTTAATATCAATATCATTACTCTTATATGTAAGTCGGTATTTACGGATGCGAATGATTGTTATTTTATATTTAATCCTCTTTATTTTTCTCGTTTAATCCATCTAATCCTTTTAACTGATACACATTTAACATCCCATAAATATGACGTCTGCTCTCATCAGTCATCTCTTCTTTTAAGGCATTAATAGATAATTGCAACACGCTTTGACTAATCAAACGCATCAAAACATGACTCTCATCCTTCGTCATATCATGAAAATCAGGAATGGAAGCTAAGTACGTCGATTTAGAATCAATCATTAAATCGATTAACCGTTGTTTAATCCCTTCATACCGCGTTCCTTGATTTTTTTCAAAAATAATCACCAATTGCATACGATATGACAACAATGTATCCATCTGCTTTTGCAAAAATGTTGATAAGTTTGTCATATCTTCCGCCTTTATATAACAAGTATTGTAAATTTTAATGGTCTCTACTATTATTTCTTCCAAATAATTGACTAAACTTTCTGGAACAACTGTATAGAACAACTCATCTTTATTCTTAAAATATGTGTAGATATTTCCAACAGATATCCCTACTTCAGCTGCAATATCTCCTACTTTCGCATCAGTGTATCCTTTTTCAAAAAAAACAGTCAGTGCACCTTTTTCTATTAACTGCTGCATTTCTTTTTTCTTTTGTTGCATGTCTTCTCACTCCTTTCTGTAGCATCGTGACTCATTCTTCCTGTTACCATTCATCTTTATACTATCTTACCTATTTCTTAACAATTTCGTCATATTTTTTAGCTATGATATAAGCATATCAACAAAACAACCCTAACAAACTTTTTCATTTATTTACTCCTCCAAAGTAAATAACCAACTCCTTCCTTGAATGATGGTATCATTCAAGGTTTTTTTTATGTCGATAATAAGGCATAAACTACCACCAGCTCTCCTTGTTTAGGAGCATTCGTTATGTCCCCTGTCTCACAAAACAACCGAAAATCTTGTTCATTTCCATTCTTAGAAATAGCATATAAATACCATTTATCTCTATCTGGGCTAATATCCTTAAACCCTCTATAAGAAATGACTGAATCTTCCTTATACGTCATCACTCTCACTCCAATCGATATATACACATAAAGGTCTGCTGAAAAAAGAAGATTTACTTGTTTTTCAGTCGTCAATTCTGTAGCAAATGAAATCTTCCCGACTTTGTTAAACTCTTGACTCGAACTAATCAACTGACTATCACTTTTTATCCCATCTTCATACTTATCATAGTAGTAACTAATTGTTTTAACCTGTTTTGGAATACGATATGTATATAGAGACTGATCATCTATTTGAGTGTCGATTAATTTAAACGGAACTGAGCTGTAGCATGAGGTAATGCTGACATAAAGAATCAGAACCAGCACTAAACCAGTTATTCCTAATAGATACATTTTTTTATTTTTTTTAGTCACCTGACCATCATCCTCACCATTAAATAACTTTATGTATCTTATCATCTTTTTATGCATGTTTATTATACCATTTATACCGTTACACATCTCGTTTGATTATTGCTTTTCAAACATGTTACACTTTACTGTAACCTACATAAAGGAGGGACCTTCACGGATGGTATTTCAAACACATGCTAGATATTTTGGGATGATTTTTATCAGTCTAATTGGCGCATTTTTCGTGTTCCAATCGAAACAATTTGACCTGTACTCTGAACCTATTGGAAAAATCACCCACGTCAAGACAATAGAACAGCAACTCATTTTAGATGAGCATCAAAATAAAGATACCATGACAACTCAACGTCTTTCCGTTGTCTTATTAAATGGCGAATATCAAAATAAAACACTCTCAATTGTAAATACCTACAGTCAGTCCCAAATAAACGATCAACGAGATAACAAAGGAGAATTAGTATTCATCCATATATCGCCTATCTCTAAAAATCAGTCATTAGAAGGCTCTATTATCGAATTAAAACGAGATAGCTGGCTGATTGTCTTACTCACAGTATTTCTAATCGTACTCATCGGAATTGGTGGTAAATCTGGTGGGTTTAGTTTTATCGGATTCACTTTAAATGGACTCATTTTAACAGGTCTATTAATGGGATATCGAGAGGTAAATAGTTCATTGCTACTCTGGTTATTTGCACTCGCTACTCCTATACTTGTCACCATCAGCCTATCTCTGGCAAATGGATGGAACAAAAAAACAAAGACCGCTGTTATAGCCACTCTAATAGGAACAGCTACCACATGTTTAATCGGGATAAGTGTCATCGAACTTTTATCTCATAAGGGGTTACATTATGAAGAAATGGAACTTATCACACGCCCCCCTCATGTTATTTTTCTATCTAGTCTGTTGATTGGGTGCTTAGGGGCTGTCATGGATGTCGCCATGACACTTACATCTTCCTTATTTGAAATCAAACAAAAAAATCCAACTATCACACCTTCAAAGTTTAAAGAATCCGGGTTAGCAATTGGACAAGATATCATGGGGCCTATGACAAACATTATGTTTTTTTCATATTTAAGTGGGACAATTCCTTTAATTCTTATCTTCTTAAGAAATAATATGTCCTTAACTTATAGTTTCTCAATCGTGTTGTCCTTAGAATTCGCAAGAGCCCTCGTTGGAAGTATCGGAATAGTCTTATCCGTCCCTATCACACTCTACACAGCTGCTCATATTTTACTTAAAAAGGAGGCCATTCATGACCGTTAACATGTTATTGTTTCTTATACTATGGCTGTTAATGTGGCGATTTGGTGGTAAAAAAGGACGCGCATCTTTTCTTTCTCTTTTGTTGAGTTTATGCTTGATGTTTGTCACCCTTATCCTCATAAATTGGGGATTGCCACCATTATGGCTAACCTTAGTAGCTAGTCTTCTCATTAGCTGTTTAAACTTGTTTTACATCAATGGCTATCACTCTAAAACCATAATGGCATTTTTTAGCAGCTGTCTCATTATCAGTTTGATGATGGGAGTTATTTACATATCTGTTGCACTCATGCATTTACAGGGACTAACAAATGAAGCCCTTATGGAAATGGATATGTACTCTCTCACCATTGGCACATCCTTCGTCACAATGAGCGTATCTGTTATGGCCATGAGTGTCATTGGTGCGATTAATGATATCGCAATTTCTATCACATCTGCCATGTCAGAGCTCATAATAAGCAGTCCTGAGTTATCAAAATTGGAATGGTACCAATCAGGTGTCAGGATTGGGAAAGACGTCCTAGGCTCTACGATTAACACACTTGTTTTTGCTATGATAGGTGGTCAATTAGCACTCTTTATTTGGGTATCTGACTTAAACTATACATTTATTCAACTTATTAATACGAAAGTACTTGTCACAGAATGGGTAACTATATTGATGAGTGGTATTAGTATTACTCTTACCATTCCAATTACTACCTGGTTAATGACTAAAACCCACCCTATCAGTTGACTTATCTAAAATAAGTATGTTAGATTTAGTAGGATAATTGAATAGTGTTAGGTGAGGCTCCTATACAAACACAGGCTATTGCCCAAAAACGTCGAGAGACGCCAATGGGTAGAACAGAAATTGTCGAAAACAAGACTCTTTTTAAGATAGCTAAGATAATCATTCTTTACGTTGTATAGTGCTAAAGCTCAACATGTTAGATATGACCATTTTTTCATACACACATTTGAGCCCTAACGTTTTTTGTTAGGGCTCTTTATTTTAAAAAAGGGGGTGGATAACATGGTAATAATATTAGCCATTGGTATTGTATTCGCACACATTGTTGGTTACAACATCACAGAAATAGCTACTGTAACCACTGAACCTGAAGATCCAGATCCACATCTGATTACGCTTTATGGACTCCTATTTTAACCATCTAACCCGAACTTAGCTCGAATCACCTATACCCTTTCAATCATCTAAAACAAGCTACGAGATACTACTCATAGCTTGTTTTTTGATAAAAAAACAGTTAACGTCTCCGTTACCTGTTTCATTATCTATTTAACTGTAACTGATACGCTACGGCGTCCCCAGTCAAAACACTCTTGAACTGTTTTAAAGTGTAAATCGATACGATTGCCTTTAATTGCTCCGCCAGTATCTCCAGCAATGGCAAATCCATAACCAGATACTTCAACTAAAGAATTTAATGGAATAACACTTGGATCTACAGCAATAACTTGAGGATTTTGTCTTAAATCAATCCCTGTAGCAGTATAAAATCCTAGTCCTGGTTCTGAATAAGAATACCCCGTTGCTTCCATCGTCATTGTGTTGCCCCCACCTGTTGATGGTTGGCTTGGTGCTGGTTGAGCTGGCTTAGATACTTGTGTTTCTGGTTGAGTATTAGAGCTTTCTGTAGACTCAGTATTAGCTGATTGACTCGTTTGCGTACTTGTCGAAGACGGTTGTTTCGTCGCTTCTACTTTTTTAGCCTCTGCTACTTCTTTTTCTTTTTCAACTTTGGCTTTTTTCTCTTGTGCCTCTTTTGCTATACGTTCTGTTGCTAATTTATTTAGTAAGTCTTCATTATCTGCTAATTCAACTTTTAATGCCGATACTTCTTTTTCAAGTACAGCTGTATCAGTTTCCACATCTTGTTGTTTTTTAATTAATGATTCTTCATTTGTTTCTAAATCTGTTTTTAATGCCTCTAATTTTTCTTTGTCAGAAGCTAGTGATTCTACTTTTGTTTTTTCAGCACCTTGCAAAACAGTTACTGCATACACTCTGTTAATAAAATCAGACATATTTTCTGCATCTAATAATGACTCAAACAAATTAAATGAAGCCCCATTCGCTTGTATATCTTTCATGCGTCCCGCCATAACATCTGTACGCTTTTTAATACTTGCTTCAGTTTCTTCAATATCGGTTTTTGTTTCTTCTATATGAGATTTTGTTGATGTTACCTCTGATTTCAATGTTTCTAATTCTTGATATTTTTCATTCGCTGATTGTAGTGCCCCATCAATCTTAGAACTAATTTTTACACTTTCTTTTTTTGCTGTATCTTCATTTCCTGAAGTTGCTAATGACGTTACAGGTAATGCCGTTAATATCCATAAAGATAACAAAGCAACTGATACTTTTTTTACTTTCAACAAATACAACACCTTTCCCCACTTATACCATCTGTATTTCTTTAATCATTATACAAGAATAACAACAAACCTTTGTAACAATCTCTTTACAAATTATTACAGTTTAAGATAAGCTATACATACTAATGTAATAGTGAGGAGTCTTACAATGAAAAAACAACTATATTATGCTAGTCCTCTTTTTTCAGACATGGAACGTTTCTACAATGATTATCTTGTCAAAAAAATTAGAGAACAATATCCAAAGGAAACAGTTTACGTCCCTCAAGAGCAAGGAGACATCAACGATAAGCAAAGTTATGCTGACTCAAAAATGATTGCGACATACGATACAAACGCCTTGCTAAATAGTAAATTGGTCTTAGCAATTCTAGATGGGCCTAGTATTGATGTTGGCGTGGCATCAGAAATTGGTGTAGCCTATCAAGCAGGTATCCCAGTATTAGCCTTATTTACAGATTCTCGCCAACAAGGTGCTGATAATCATAAAAAAATCGATGCTCTACATGATGTGGCAGAATCTCAGTTTCCATATGCGAATCTGTATACCATCGGGCTCATTAAACTCAATGGTACTGTAATTAACAATGAACACGAATGGCTACATGCCATCCAAATATTTCTATAAAAACATCCTGTCTACTAGTGTTATAAGTAGACAGGATGTTTTTAATTGAAATAACGCGTCATAAATTGTTTTAACTCATCACTATTTTTAACAGTTGTTAATGTGATATGTCTATAGTTTTTTAAATGTCTACGATGAGTAGACGATAATGTCGGCAATGTTCGTTCTGCTTTTAACTTTTCCATATAGGTAGTTCGTTTTATTTTGATGTCCTTGGCTATATCAGCCTTGGTTTTATCCAATATATCCCTAGCCTCTTCCACAATTTTACGGAAAGCAAACATATTAGACAGTGTATACACCATATCAGTTCCCATAAGGATAAGTACAAATAAGGGGGCTATTGGACCAAATTTAGTGTTAAGCCATTGTTCTAACAACATCATTTTAGGCTGAATCATTGTCACGATTATCACGCAACCCATTCCCCAAAATAAAGACACTGGCAATGCGATACGGCCATTCAGATTTAACGGAACATCATGATAATCCCACCATGTTGCATGAAACAACTTCTCTAATGCATAACTTGTTCCATATTCTAATACTGTCACAATCACTGTTGATGATACATATAATACTAACAGATTGTCTTCAAATGGATGTAAGAAATACAACACCGCTAACACTCCAAAACCATATATAGGACAATAAGGCCCAAGTAAAAAACCACGGTATTCAAATTTTTTAGCTTTCAACGAACAATAAACGGTCTCCCATAACCAACCCATGATTGAATAGAGTAAAAACAATACAATAATTGAGCTTAACTGGTCCAAAATTAGTCACTTCCTTTCCATATTAGTTTACCAAAACTTATCTGATTTGTCCGCGACACTATCTACTTTTAAAAAAAGTAGGCATAGCGTACAATGTGTATATCACATTATGACAGAAAGGATGATCGTGTGTTATCATTACTGACCTATGCAAAAGCATATAAAAAGCAACTGATTTTAGGTCCTTTTTTTAAATTATTAGAAGCAATTTTAGAACTACTTTTACCGTTATACATGGCAAAATTAATTGATCAAGGTATCAAGCAACACGATACATTATATACATTAAAAATGGGTGGGTACATGCTAATCATGTCCCTCGTTGGCTTGGGTTGTGTCATCATTTGTCAATACTATGCTTCAGTCGCCTCCCAAGGTTTTGGGACAGATCTTAGAAATGAAATGATGAAAAAAATCAATCAATTTTCCCACAAAGAAATAGATCAATATGGCACAGCGACTCTTATTACGCGTGCAACAAGTGACATTAATCAATTACAATTAGCCCTTGCTATGCTAATACGTTTGGTGATTCGTGCTCCCTTTTTAACTATCGGCTCTATTATTATGGCTTACTACATTAGCCCTAAAATGGCACTTGTTTTTGTATCAACTGTCCCCATTTTTGCCATCATTCTATATATTATTATGAAGAAAACAGTGCCGTTGTATCACCATGTACAAACAAAAATTGATGATTTAAATAGCGCCATTAGTGAAAATTTGACAGGTGTTCGTATTATTAGAGCTTTTGCTAAAAAAGAAGAGAGTATTCACTCTGTTGAACATGTCAGTGATGACTTGGCACATGCCTACAATAACGTCACGAATTTATCTGCTCTTTTATCTCCAATCACAACATTCGTCATGAATATCGCCATCATCTCTTTGCTCTATATTGGTGGTATCACTGTTAACGCTGGAGATCTTCAATCTGGACAAATTTTAGCCTTAATTAATTATATGACTCAAATGTTACTCGCGCTAATCGTCGTAGCTAATCTGGTCGTCATCTTTACCAAAGCATTTGCTTCTGCTGAGCGTGTAAAAGAAATAATTAATACTACTCCTAGCATCGTTACTGGTACTAAATCTCACAGCATGTCTTTTAATGCCACACAAGCTGTTAGCTTTGATCATGTGTCATTTAAATACACTGAAGACAGTGGGTACGCTTTAAAAGATATTCACTTCACTATCCAAAAACACCAAACCTTTGGCATCATCGGACCCACTGGTAGTGGTAAAAGCACACTCATTCAATTAATTCCTAGATTTTATGATACAACTAGCGGTCACGTATTTATTAATCAATTGCCAATCACAAACTATGATACTGGTGAGTTACGAGCACATATTGCCATTGTCCCCCAGACCAGTTCTCTTTTCTCTGGTACAATTAAAAAAAATCTAACGATTGGCGCAATGCAAGCTTCTGAACAGGAGTGTTGGAATGCTCTTGAAATGGCACAATGCGCTGATTTTATTCGTACGCTACCAAACCAATTAGAATCTCCGGTTTTAGCTCAAGGTAAGAATTTATCAGGTGGACAGCGTCAAAGACTTGCCATCGCTCGTGCCCTCATTACCAAACCAGATATTCTTATTCTGGATGATTCATTAAGTGCTCTAGACTATCAAACAGATTTACTAATTCGTCAAACATTAAACGAACAATTACCCAATACAACTGTCATCATTATTTCTCAACGTGTGTCCTCCGTTAGACACGTTGACCAGATACTGGTGCTAAAAGAAGGAAAACAGGTTGGTCTAGGTTCACATGATGAACTGATGATGACTTCCTCTACGTATCAAGCTATTAACCACTCACAAACTGAAAAGGAGATGTCATAGTATGCCCTCACCCATTCGTGTATTTTCTCAGTATTTAACATTCTATAAAAAACACATGATTATCGCGACACTTTTAGGTATTGTAAGTGGTGGTTGTGCTGTTACCATGACCTTATACATAGGGAAAGCGATTGACACTATGATAGGTGAACAAGCTGTTGAACTGTCTAATCTCGTGTCGATATTAGGATTACTAATTGGCATAACAACTATCACGTCTATCTCGCAGTGGTTAATTCAAATCATTGGCAATAAAGTCGCTTATTATTCCGTAGCAAAACTGAGACAAGATGCCTTTTATCATCTCAATCAATTGCCTTTAACCTACTATGATCAGACGCCACAAGGTGATGTTATGAGCCGATTTACAAATGATTTGGACTACGTGTCCGACGCGATTGCCGCTATCTTTAATAATGTGTTCTCCGGCATGACTATTGTGCTGATTTCTCTTATCAGTATGCTTTTTCTAAGCCCTATTTTAACCAGTGTTGTTGTCCTATCAACACTATGTATTTTTATCGTCAATTGGATTATTGCTCGTATGAGTCAACGTCAGTTTCAACTCCAACAAGAAACAGTCGGTCATCTAGCAGGATTCTTATCAGATACTGTCTCTCAACAAAAATTAGTCAAAGCGTTTCAATATGAGCCAGCTGTACAATCAAGTTTTACAGAACTCAACCACACATTGCAACACGTTGGGCAGAAAGCTCAATTTGTGTCATCTCTGACAAATCCCCTCTCACGATTTGTCGACCATTTGGGTTATCTCTCGATTGGCGTCATTGGTGGGATACTCGTTATCAACCAAACAGGGCATGTCACGATTGGTATGATATCTAGTTTTATCATTTATTCGAGTCAATTTTCAAAACCGTTTATCGAGTTATCAGGAATCATGACTCAAATCCAAACAGCCATAGCTGGTTTAAAACGAATTGTCTCCTTAATGTCTGAATCATCTGAACAATCAGATGCATCTCTCCCTGCCATTAATCGCCCAATTCAAGGACGTATTGATTTCGAGCATGTTGATTTCTCTTATCAGCAAGATCAACCATTAATCAAGGACTTTAACTTGACTGTTTTACCAGGTGAAACAGTTGCAATTGTTGGAAAAACAGGTGCTGGAAAGTCAACACTCGTCAATTTATTGATGCGATTTTATGACGTAGATAAAGGAGTTATACGATTAGACCATCGACCGATTTCAGACATACCACGAGATGATATCAGACAAGCTTTTGGGATGGTATTACAGGATACTTGGTTGTTTAATGGAACCATTTGGGATAACTTAACATTCGGACGACCTGATGCGTCAATGGAAGATGTCATAGCAGCATGTCAAGACGCCTCTATCTATCATTTTATTCAAACATTACCTGATGCCTTTCAAACCATTATTGGACAAACTGATTTAAACATATCTGATGGACAAAAACAGTTACTAACCATTGCACGTACGATGATTAGCCAGCCTCCTATGTTGATTTTAGATGAAGCGACAAGCTCTGTTGATACGTTAACTGAGTCTCATATCCAACAAGCCTTTCTCAAAATGATGACAGGTAGAACGAGTTTTGTTATTGCCCATCGCTTATCTACCATTCAAGATGCAGATAAAATTCTTGTCATGGAAAAGGGTCAAGTGGTTGAAATTGGTTCACACCAAGAGTTATTAGATAAGCCAAATGGGTATTACTACACGTTATACCACGCTCAATTCAAACATTCGTAATAAATAATTTTTTTATAAGACTGATTCATTAAACAACCATTTATTGTATGACTATGATAGATTAGAGATACCTTAAAGAAAGAAGTGATACCATGTTACAGACATACAAATTACCGCTTATTCTAGTTAGTATTACCATCATTTGTTTCGCTATCTCTTCCTATGTAGGAACAACAATCGATAATCAAGGGGTTTTACATGAACCTGCATTCTTTTTGATACCTATCGCTTTCTTATCGTTACTAATTGCCATAGTCAGTAGTCTATATATCACTATTAAACATTGGAGCAGTCAAAAATAAAGTATTTCACCACTCACTATTACGTCTTAGTGAGTGGTTTTTTCATAAAAAAAGTCCTTAGCAAGCGCTAAGGACTAAAAGGAGTTATCTATTTACTTTGGAGGAGTAAATAAATGAAAAAGTTTGTTTGTTAGGGTTGTTTTGTTGGTATGCTTATATATTACCGTGAATATATGAAAAAATATGGCGCTAATTTATTCTTTTTTGTGAACAAACATATAAAAAAAAATTAAGCATTACTCATCTATTTTCACACGTCTTATGTTGGATAAAAAAGCAAATAAAAAAACCAAAATTGTCCCAACAATCTTGGCCTATATATTTAATTATGCATTTACTGAATTTGCTGCTGCGCTTTCTTGTTGTTTCACAAAATCAATCGCTGCAATTAAACCAATTAAAGCTGCTTCATTTTCAGTTTCAAAAATTGTCAGTTCATAGGAATCTCCCCAAGATATCCATCTCTTTCTAACTTTCGCTACTTTGCGATAACCTCTCATCACATCAAAGTTCATGTCCCACCAATCACCTTGAATCGTCAATCCGTTACCTTCCACAACATATTTTGATTTTATTGCTGTTAAGCGTTTTTCAATAGCAAATACTTCTTCGCCCTCTACTTCAACACAAAACTTAGGCAATAAACTCAGCATCTTTTTGGTTATCTTAACCGTTGGCCTGTTATCTATATCGTACACGACAAAAGTCTTTGGAACCTTCATAAAGCTTCCTTCTACGACATAAACATCGTCACCAGCTCGGTCTTGAATTGTAAACTTTTCCCCCAGGCTAAATACTTTCTGTTTCATAAACAATTGTTTCATCGTCTAAACCCTCCTAAAAAAGTCAACCAATGACAGTATTATTATACCATGAAAAAAAATAAATGCATCTATTTTATTAATAATTCTTTTAATCCTTGTAAATTAGACACTTCATACGTACTTGGCTCTATATCGTTTATCTCTCCATCAACATTAAACCATACTGAGTCAATACCGACTCTATTTGCTCCTCTTATGTCAGATGTTAGGCTATCTCCTATCATTAATACCCTTGATGTATCAATAATACGTTGCTCTGCAAAAATAGAATCAAAAAAGCGAACATCGGGTTTTTCAAATCCAATTTCTTCAGATATATACAACGCATCAAAATAGTCTGTCATTTTAGCCGTATTTAATCGAACTCGTTGCGTCTGTCCTACACCATTCGTCCCTGCAAATACTGTATATACTTGCTCTTTAGCCACTTTCAATACGTCTAAAGCTCCCTCGATAACATCATGTCGCCCTTCTAATAATTCTCTATATTCTTGATCCACTTGTTTGCCATCAACACGAATTCCCTTTGTGCCAAAAAAGGTAGAAAATCGTGTTTCGAGTACCGTTTTTTTGCTTATTTTTCCTTCTTCTAATTGATGCCACAAGCTTTTATTAATCACTTCATACTCAGAAAAGCTCTGATCATTAAATACAATGCCATATTTTGTAAACAATGCTTTTAAGGCATGATATTCTGATTTACTAAAATTTAATAAGGTATTATCTAAATCAAAAATAAGATAGTCATATGTTTTCATGTGTGGGTCCTCCAGTTTATATTTTTAGTCATAAAAAAAGATAACATACTTTCAAGCTAGTATGCTATCTTTATACTCATTTTTTATGCTGCAAATCGTAACAATTGTTTTTGTAAAACAGGTACATTTACTAACCAGTATGTTCCAATCACTTGTATCACTAATAAAACAGCCGATTTTAACACCCTTAATGGGAAGCCTGCTAATGAACCAGGACCTAACATTAAGTAAAGCCAAAATGTATTCATTACCAAATCAACTACCAGTGTTACAATAACATTCGCAATAATGATTCGTTTTAGTGTCATTTCTTTCTTATAAAAAAATACACTGTAAATCGCAGCTGTCATAAATGCTGATACACTAAAACCTGGGAAAAATCCACCTGTTACAGGGAATAACGTAATGCCAATAAAATCGGCTAAAGCATTCCCTAGCCCTGCTATCAGCGGACTAAACATCAGTCCCATCAAAGCCACGGCAATAAATGTAAAACCTATCCTAACAAGCGGTGTTTGTATGGACAAAAACCGTGTTAAAATAATTTGTAATCCCATCAATAACCCCATCAACGCTATTGATTTTGTTGTAAAACTTTTTCTTTCCATTCTAGCATCTCCTTTAATATAGAGTTGCTACATCCATTATGCAGCGAATGCAGAAATAATGTCGCAAATACTCCACTAGTATTTTTCGTCCAACGGGCAACATCCCATCCCATTAGCACTTGACGCTTTATTTCCTACTCTGTAAATTTATTTTACACACTGACTATATCATACTGAATGAGATTTACAACTAAGACTATTGCTATCTATTTTTCGCCAAATTTCCCATACCAATTGCTGACACGTTATTTTAAGGAGTTGTGTATCACCATATAATCAACACAGACGTCATTTAGACGTTTTTCTTTTTATGTGATACCTTTCATTAAAATTATTTTCAATTTAATTATAAACAGAAATCCATTTTTGTAATCATGCCGAATCAAATTGTGCACATTGAACATTGAAAGCGTATTCCTAAAAAGGCTATACTGGCTTTAACAACTCAATGGAAAGAAGGACAAACAACATGGTAGAAATCGCATTAAATCATATTCATAAAAAATACGAAGGCAACCCTAACTATTCTGTTACTGATTTTAATTTACATATTGAAGATCAAGAATTTATCGTTTTTGTTGGACCTTCAGGCTGTGGGAAATCAACTACATTACGTATGATTGCAGGTCTTGAAGATATTTCTGAAGGAGAATTATGGATTGGCGATCGCATGGTCAATGACTTAGCACCTAAAGATCGTGACATTGCTATGGTATTCCAAAACTATGCCTTGTACCCACATATGTCTGTTTTTGATAACATGGCATTTGGACTAAAATTACGCAAATATGACAAAGGTGAAATCAAAAAACGTGTAGAAGATGCTGCTGACATATTAGGGTTAACAGAATACTTACAAAGAAAACCAGCTGCTTTATCAGGTGGACAACGTCAACGTGTGGCATTAGGACGTGCTATCGTACGTGATGCTAAAGTGTTCCTAATGGATGAACCTCTTTCAAACTTAGATGCTAAATTACGTGTGGCTATGCGTGCTGAAATTGCTAAACTTCATCGTCGCTTGGAAACAACAACTATTTATGTCACACATGACCAAACAGAAGCCATGACAATGGCTGACCGTATCGTTATTATGAAAGATGGCTTTATCCAACAAATAGGCTCACCAAAAGAAGTATACGATACACCTATAAATGTGTTCGTAGCAGGATTTATTGGCTCACCAGCGATGAACTTATTCCGCGTTAACCTACATGAAGATGGTTATATTACTGACAATAAAGAACTAAACATTGAACTACCAGAAGGTAAATTTAAAATATTAAAAGAAAAAGGATACGTTGGAAAAGACATTATCTTCGGCATTCGTCCAGAAGATATCCATAGTGAACCCATTGTAAAAGACGTCTCTCCACATAGTATCGTGACATCTGAAGTTGTGGTATCCGAGCTACTTGGCGCTGAAACCATGCTGTACACTCGTATTAGTGAGACTGAATTTATTTCAAAAGTCGATGCTCGCTCAGCGTATGTTCCTGGTGAAACAGTTGATTTGGCTTTCAACTTAAATAAAGCGCACTTCTTCGATGCTGAAACAGAAAACGTGATTAAATAAAAAACATGACATGATTGTTTAACTGCAATCATGTCATGCTTTTTATTATTTAGCTGTTTCTAAAAATACTGGAAATTTGAATCGTACGCCTATCTTTTTCCCGATTGAGTACGCAATGCTATAATCCACTAAGCTATGAACAAATCCACCTACTCCGATTAATAATACAACTGTCACAAAAAATCCTGAGGTATAACTACCTTCCGTCATGTTACCAGTCATAAAAAAGGCTGTCACAACGAGGGCTTCACATGTAGCATGAATCAGTCCAATAATAACATTAAATACCCAAAACCTTTTTGTTGAAAGAACAATATCTGGTTTTTTCGCAAGATAGAGTGCACCTATAAACGCAAACACAACATGGCTCAAGGCTCTGAACCCAATAATAAAAGGTAGCCCTGTTAAAAAGAAACCAAACGCTGTCCCTAAAGCAACTAGTACAGCTACATACGGAGACACGAACATTGCTAAAAACACAGGAACGTGACTAGCTAATGTATATGATGCCGGACCAAGAACAATTTTTACCGGCATGACTAAAGGAATCATGATTCCAACTGCTATTAATATTGATGAATAAGTTAACATTTGAACTGAATTCTTTTTCATTTTATTCAACTCCATTATCATTTGTCAATAATGATAACAAATTCACAGAGTGTCGTCAACGAACATTTAAAGATTTATATTATTTTTTATTCGTTTTCAATCGATTGGATAACAAACCAAACTCCTCTAAGCTAAGTGTTTCTCCTCGTCTTTTTGGATCTATTTGACTTTCCTCAAGTGAGCATGTCAGCCATTCCTTCGTAGCATCGTCTTTTCCAAACTGACTGATCAAGTTATTCCAAAGCGTTTTACGACGTTGTTGAAAAGAAGCTCGTGTGACAGTAAAGAAAAAATCTTCGTCTAAAATATCCATAAAAGGTTCTTGACGTTTCGTTAATTTAATAATCGCTGAATCCACATTCGGCTGTGGCACAAAAGCTGTTTTAGGAACGATAAACGATAGGCTGGCTTCCATATAATACTGAACAGCGATGGATAACGAGCCATAAGCTTTCGTGTTCGGTACTGCAGTAATTCGGTCTGCCACCTCTTTTTGCATCATCACTACCATTGAATCAATCGAAACGTCAGACATCAATAAATGCATCATAATAGGTGTCGTGATGTAATAAGGTAAATTCGCGACAACTTTTACTGGTTTATCTGATTTAAAAACATCTCTCGCAATTGTCGAAACATCCGCTTTTAAAATATCTTGATTAACAATGGTAACATTTGCGTATGGACTCATTGTATCATCCAAAACTTCAATCAAGCGTTGGTCTATCTCAAACGCCAATACTTGTCCAGCGTCTCTTGCTAAATGCTCAGTCAATGCACCAATACCTGGTCCTATCTCGATAACATTGTCTTCTTTTGTTAATTCGGCAGTACTGGCAATTTTCCTCAAAATATTGGGTTCTGTTAAAAAATTTTGTCCTAAACTTTTTTTAAATGAAAAACCATATTTTTTTAATATGTCTTTCGTTCTACTAGGTGTGGCTATATCTTTATAATCATTCATTTTCTTCATCCTTTAATATGTCTTCCATGGCATCCCAAAAATCCTGTTCTTGAATATTGAACATAACCAATCTTTTTTTCAATTGTTTGCCATTAGTATACCCAATTTTTAGCGCCTCGCCTAATTTTTCTCGTCTCTTTTTAGCAGATGGTCCACCAATTAACCCAGCACGAATCAGTTTTTCGGTTGTGATAGTTGAAACAAACGAGTCAGTTGTAGGTGTAGAAACATGTTTCAAGGCTTCTATAATTGCCTCTTTGCTTGCATGCTCAACACCTAAACTATTTCCTCTTTTTTGTGGTTCACCATTTTTTCTAGAGATAAAGGCATGTTTGGCATTCGGCACAACTTCAGCCACTTGTTTCCTTATTTTCTCTCCAGAAAAGTCTGGATCAGTGAAAATAATGATCCCTCTTATCTCTTCCCCATGCCTTATTTTTTCAAGCGTTTCGTCACTAAGGGCTGACCCGTTTGTTTCAATCGTATCGGCATCTATAATTTGATTTAAACGTTTTGTATCGTCCCGTCCTTCTACAACGATGATTTCTTCTATTTTCATTTTTTTATCCATCTTATTCTAACCCAAACAATCGATGTGCATTTTGTGTCGTTTGTCTTGCTATGTCTTCTAGTGGACATTCTTTTAATTCTGCAATCCGTTCAGCCACAAAACGTGTGTATCCTGGTTCATTCCGTTTGCCTCTGTATGGCATAGGGGCTAGGTACGGGGCATCCGTTTCGACTAATAGTTTATCCATTGGTGTTGCTATAGCTGCTTCGTGCACGTCGAATGCTTTTTTAAACGTGACAACACCACTAAATGAAATATGAAGACCTAAATCTAAGAATCGCTTCATCCATTCACTGTCTCCACTAAAACTATGCATAATACCACCAATATCATCTATTTTTTCAGACTTCAATATTTTATAAGTATCCTCTAACGCATCTCTAGTATGGATGCTAAACGGCAACTTCATTTCCCTAGCAATCGCTAACTGGCGTCTAAATATGTTTTCCTGTATCTCTTTTGGGTCTTCCATCCAATAGTAATCTAACCCAATTTCACCTAAGGCAACCACTTTATCTGTTTCTAGCTGTCTTTGTAAGGTCTCTTCAATAGCTGCTGTATAGGTGCCAGCCTCTGTTGGATGCCAACCAATAATGCTATAGATATCTTTATAATCATGGCTTAACTCTAACGATTTTTCTATTGTCGGTGTATCAAATCCTACTACTGCCATTTCTGTCACACCTAGTTCTTTGGCTCTTTCAATCACTTGTGGGGTATCATCTTTAAATTGTTCTACATTCAAATGAGTATGTGTATCAAAAATCATGTCTTTCACTCCAATCACATCTAGTTTCACACAAAATAAAACGACTGAAAGAATGCTGTCTTTCTTTCAATCGTTTTATTATTTACGCAATAATTGAGCCATTCTTAGCTCCTTTAGGAGCCTCCACTACAAATAATTTATCCTCTGACTCTGCTGATAAAATCATGCCTTGGCTAATTTCTCCACGCATTTTTCTTGGTTTTAAATTAGACACAATCACCACTTTTTTACCAACTAACTCTGTTGGTTCAGGATAAAACTCAGCAATACCTGACAAGATTTGTCTGTGCCCTTTATCGCCAGCATCTAATCTAAATTGTAATAATTTATCTGCGCCTTTTACTTTACGACAATCAATGACTTCCGCCACTTTTAATTCGACTTTATCAAAGTCATCGTATTTAATCTCTTTTTCTTTGCTAGAAATAAGCTCTGTTTCTTCTGGATTCCATGTGTCTTCTTCTTGAGTGGCGCCCACAGTTCGTGCCATCTGCTCACGAATATAAGCAACTTCTTCTTCCATGTCTAGACGTGGGAAAATCGGTGTCCCTTTACTGATAACTTTCGTATCTGTTGGAAATTCACCAAAACGAATGTCTAACATAGACACTGTTTCTTCGCCTAATCCTAATTGACGGAATATTTCTTTTGGTGCTTCCGTTAATATAGGTTGTAATAAAATCGCTGAAATACGTAACGATTCTGCTAAATAAACCATCACACTATTTAACTCTGCCTGTCTGTCAGAGTCTTTCGCTAATACCCAAGGCTCGGTTTCATCAATATATTTATTGGCGCGGGAAATTAATTTCCAAATTTGACCAAGTGCTTGGTTAAATTCCATTTTTTCCATCGCTTTATTATATTTTCCAATCACATCGGCTGCCGTTGTTGATAACTCACTATCAAAAGCTGTGACTTGTGACGCATATTTTGGCACCTGTCCATCACAATATTTATTAATCATAGCTACGGTACGGTTTAGCAAGTTTCCTAAGTCGTTAGCCAAGTCATAATTCACTCGTGCCACGAAATCTTCTGGTGTAAAGACACCATCTGAGCCAAATGGTATGGCACGCATCAAGTAGTAACGCAATGAATCAAGGCCATAACGTCTCACTAACATCTCTGGGTACACAACATTTCCTTTTGATTTAGACATCTTACCATCGTTCATTACCAACCAACCATGTGCAAAAATTTGTTTCGGTAACGGTAAGTCTAAAGCCATCAGCATAATAGGCCAATAAATAGTATGGAAACGCACAATTTCTTTTCCAACCATATGCACATCCGCTGGCCAATACTTATTGAAGTTCGTGTCATCATCTGACCCATAACCTAGTGCTGTGATGTAGTTAGACAATGCATCAATCCATACATAAATAACATGTTTTGGATCATTTTGTACAGGTACGCCCCATGTAAACGAGGTACGGCTGACAGCTAAATCTTCTAGACCAGGTTTGATAAAGTTATTGACCATTTCATTTTTACGAGAGACTGGTTCGATAAAATCAGGATGCTCTTCGTAGTAAGCAAGTAAACGATCCGCGTATTTGCTCATACGGAAGAAATAACTTTGTTCCTTCACAAGTTCAACGTCATGACCGCTTGGTGCTTTACCACCTATTACTTTACCGTCTTCATTTCGATACACTTCAGCTAATTGATTTTCTGTAAAGAATTCTTCATCTGATACAGAATACCAGCCTTCGTACTCCCCTAAATAAATATCATCTTGTTCTAACAAACGTTGGAAAATTTGTTGCACAGCTTCTTCATGGTAATCATCTGTTGTACGAATAAATTTCGTATAATCAATGTCTAATAAATTCCATAATTTTTTAACATCAGTTGCCATATCATCCACATAGTCTTGTGGGTTAATTCCTAACTCTTCGGCTTTTTGTTCAATTTTTTGACCATGCTCATCTAATCCTGTTAGATAAAACACATCAAACCCTTTTAATCGTTTGTATCTAGCCATGGCATCACATGCTATGGTTGTATAAGAGCTACCTATATGTAGTCTTCCACTTGGATAATAAATGGGGGTTGTTATATAAAACGTTTTTTTCTCCTCCATTTGTAAACCTCCTTGAGTATTAGGAATTTTCATCCTATTTTTACGTATAATCATTAACCATTATAGCATAATTCCCGTTCATTTTTTAGTATAAAAACAAAAATAAAGAACAGTCGCCATAGCATCACAACGACCGTTCTATGATTCTTTTATAATTGATTGTCTCTGACCTTCATCGCTTCTAAATAAAGAGGAACAAGTGATTGATACGTTTCCAACATATACTGTTTTGTCACATGAGCATCCTGCAACATCTTATCGTCTTTTGTGATAATTCGCCCTATTTGAAACTCTCCTTTTTTGACTTGTTTCCATCGTTCTAAAGCTTTAATCAATTCATTTTCATCTAGTTCATGATAATTATTTTTAGTATGATCGACATTCAATTTGGTGTCTTTCGGTAGCTGGTCGAACCACTCTAAATTCTTTAAAAAAGTATCCGCCATCTCTCCTTCATATTCCGGATTATCAATAAACGATAACCACATCACGATGTACTCTCCTGTAATTCCTAACTGAAAATGAGGGTACTTTTTATATCCGCGATTGTCACCACCCATGGCACTCCACGTAAAATCAGGTGCGTAGGCTGTTCTTCTTCGATGTTGGGCAATGTGTATCGGTAGTTTGTTCCCAATTAACGGTGTAAGCTCAGCTACGAACCAGTCATCAAGCTCTTGAAAAATTGGCTGAATCGTGGTTCTAATCGCTGACATCCTCTCTTCTAATCCCTCTATAGCAAAAATATCAAAATCATCTACTTTAAACATCAGTCTTCCCTTTCTTATACAGCTCTTTAGTTATGCCATATATTCCAATCGTCACTAGCTCATCTTTATGAATCTGATAATTAGGTATGACTCCTTCTTTACTCATGCCTAACTTTTCCATCACCCGGCCAGATTGTATATTACGAATGTCATAAATACCATATATTCGAATCAAGTCTAACTGAAAAAATCCTAGTTTCAATAATGCCTCTGCTGCCTCTGGTACATATCCTTTTCCCCAATACTCTCGGTTAATAACGTACCCCAACTCAGCATTTAATTTTTCTTCTTCCACTCGTAAATCTATTGTGCCAATCATGCGATGACTCTTCTTTTCTTCTATTGCCCATTTCCCTAATGGGCTGCTCAGAAAATAGCCTGCAATACTGCGTTTTGTTTCATTTACTGATACATGTTTTTGGAAGACATATCGAGTTGTTTCATCATCACTGGCATAAGCAAACATGTCTTTAGCATCTTCTAACCGAATCGGACGCAACATCAATCGGTCTGTTTCTATGTGTTGAGACTCAGCGAGCACTAAATCTGTTGATATGAATTCTGGCATATGTCGTTCCCCCTTCATTTTGACCATTTTATCATGAATCGAGTATCCTGACTATACACCAACTTAACACGTTTCAATAAGTTACCATTGTGTTATCTTTAAAAATACTCTATAATTTTACTTTGTGATGTCAAAACATCATATTTTAGGCTGAGGGCATCCTTTTTGGATGTCCTTTTTTTGAGTTTTTTTATTTGGCATATGACAAAAATAAGCATATAATTTAGGCACACCTAAAAAGGAGGTGGCATCATTATGCCAAAACACGATTCTTTACTCTCACGTCAATTAAACGGATTAAGTTTACCAGAAATTAATAACACCGTGTCGATTCCTAAAGATGCGAGTTTCATCAAAAAATTACTCGCGTACTCAGGTCCAGGAGCTTTAGTAGCAGTAGGTTATATGGATCCTGGAAATTGGGTAACATCCATTGCTGGTGGCGCACAGTTTGGATACCTATTACTATCTGTGATTCTCATTTCTAGTCTCATTGCCATGCTATTACAATATATGGCTGCCAAATTGGGGATTGTCACTGGTATGGATTTGGCACAAGCGATTCGATTAAAAACCAATAAAAAAGTAGGCATTTTTTTATGGATTATGAACGAGTTAGCCATAATGGCAACGGATATCGCCGAGGTTATTGGTAGTGCCGTGGCATTAAATTTACTATTCGGTTTCCCTTTACTTATTGGTGTCCTTATCACTATCTTAGATGTCTTCTTACTCTTAACCTTAACCAAATTAGGATTCAGAAAAATAGAAGCAATCGTTATGACACTGATTGCAACTATTTTTGTGATTTTCCTATACGAAGTGATACTTGGTCAACCGAATATACCTGAATTACTACAAGGTTTCCTCCCAAAGAAAGAAATCGTCACAGATAAAAGAGCCCTTTTACTCGCATTAGGGATTGTCGGAGCCACTGTCATGCCTCATAATCTATATCTTCATTCTTCTATTGTCCAATCTAGGCAATACGACCGTGATAATCACGAGGAATTAAAAGAAGCACTTCGTTTTGCACGCCTTGATTCAAATATCCAGCTATTATTTGCTTTTGTCATTAATTGTTTATTGTTAACATTAGGAGCTACCTTATTTTTTGGACACGGTGATACATTGACCACACTAGGTTCTCTCTACCGTGCCCTATCAGATTCAACTGTTATCGGTGTTATCGCGTCTCCGTTACTTAGCATTTTGTTTGCCGTTGCTTTGCTAGCATCTGGTCAAAACTCAACAATCACAGGAACTTTATCTGGGCAAATCATCATGGAAGGATTTATCAAATTACATATTCCTACGTGGGCTCGTAGGCTTATTACACGACTACTAGCAGTAACTCCTGTTATTATTTCCATCCTATTATTTGGAGATACGGAGGAAGTTGTAGAAAAATTATTGATTTATTCTCAAGTATTTTTAAGTGCAGCATTGCCTATTTCTATTATTCCTCTCACTATTTTTACAAGCAACTCATCTCTAATGGGTGCCTTTAAAAATCAAAAATGGGTCACTGTCGTTGCTTGGTTTGTGACACTTGTACTAACTATCCTAAATATTTATTTAATCATATCGACCTTTCACTAACAAAAAAACAAGGCATAAGTTGCCTTGTTTTTTCATTTCCATTCCTTTAAAAATTGATCCACAAACGTTCGCATAAAGAGGGTTCTATCTTGGGCCAATTGTTTACCTGTCTGAGTTTTCATTAACCCTTCTAGCTTAAATAACTTTTCATAAAAATGATTTAATACCGTCTGATTGTCTCGATAATCAACTTTTGTCATTGCCTCTCTTGGTGGAATCGATGGTTGATGCATCTCATGGCCTTTTTGCCCGCCATAATAGAATGTTCTAGCGATACCAATCGCTCCTAATGCATCTAATCTGTCTGCATCCTGTACAATCATCGCTTCTAAAGATAGCTCTTCTTTGGACTCTAATTCTTGACTGAATGACACATGGTCAATGACTTCAAATATATGTGCCATTTGCTTATCCGTTATCGATAAGCTAGCTAGAAAACGTGCCAACTTATGACGCTCAGTTAATACATCCACCACTAATTTATCATCTAACACATCATGTAAGTAAGCACCCGCCAACACAATGAATAAATCTCCGCCTTCTTTTAGTTGTATGGTTTTAGCTAATTCTACTACTCTCTCAATATGATCCATGCTATGTCCTGTTTTGTCATTTCCTAACACTTTTTTTGTATAAGCAATAATTTGAGTGAGTTGAGGTTCTTTTATTAATATCATAGTTCAGCCTCTTTTTCTTTTTTATACGTTTACCTTATCTAATCCTGGTACATCTTACTAGGATATTTGTCTTTATCTGCTATAATGACTAAAAAGGAGATGACCTAATGACTACTCACGTTATGTGGTTTAGAAAAGATCTACGCCTTGATGATAACACAGCTTTGCGAACAGCTCTATTTTCATTAGATAAACACGACGAGCTACTATGCGTGTTCCAACTAAACCCCACTCAATTTAAAACCAATACTTTGACCCATGATTATTTTTTTCAACCTTGTATCATTTTTCTGAAGAAGCTAAAAATGCGCATCTTCCCATTCACTTTTTAGTCGGTGAGCCACAAACTTCTTTCTTAGACTTAAAAAAACAATTTCCTTCATGGGATACTATTTATTTTAATTCAGATGATAGAGGATACGGACAACAGCGTGATACAGCGTTAATAGATTTCTTTCACGCACTTGGTCTGACTGTTATTGCCACGCAAGATGCTCATTTACATCAGGCATCAGCTATTTTAAAAAATGATGGGACACCGTATCAAAAATTTACTCCCTATTATAAAAAATGGCGAAAATTAGACAAACCCCTGGTCCACTCATTTAAAAAGCCCAGCTCGACACAACACATTGTCGACGAACCAGCTCTATTTGAAGAAGGCCAAACAGCATTTAATGCCTTACTCGTAAACATGGTATCCCCATCAAACAAATCAATGCCAATAGAAAGACTGAACTGGTTTACCCTTCATGAGTTAGAACGTTATCACATACAACGAGACATCCTTCTATCGATGGAACAAGTCGGTTATCGCCTTACCTAAGCACTGGCCAATTATCTATTAGACAAGTCTGGCACGCTGCTTTTAATAGTGTTCCTAGTGATGGTCGAGAGACATTCTTAAAAGAACTTTGCTGGCGTGATTTCTATCATATGATCTATCATTTTAATCCAAATCAAGCACGTTGTGAATTAAAAGATAGCTATCAATCACTCCCGTGGCGACAAGAATGTCCTGAATTTGAACGTTGGAAACAAGGTAACACCGGATTTCCTATTATAGATGCTGCTATGAGACAACTGAATCAAACTGGTTGGATGCATAATCGGTTGCGGATGTTAGTCGCCTCTTTTCTAACAAAAGATTTACTCATTGATTGGCGATTAGGGGAACAGTACTTTGCGACACACTTAATCGACTACGACTCTGCTAGTAATATTGGTGGTTGGCAATGGGCAGCTTCTACTGGAACAGATGCTGTTCCTTACTTTAGACTCTTTAATCCTACCACTCAGGGGAAAAAGTTTGATGCTACTGGAGTTTTTATTCGTCAATTTATTCCAGAATTGAGACATGTACCAGATACTCACATACATGAGCCACATCTCTTAACGTCTAAAGAAAAGAAAGAATACTGCTCTGAGTCTTATCCAGACCCAATCGTAGATCATAAATACGCTAGAGAACGAGCCTTGGAATGGTTTCGTACAAAAAGAAAATAAAAAAAATCGAGTATCTATAAATAGATACTCGATTTGAAATAATCAAATTAGTTATTTACTGTAATGTTTGTAGCTTGAGGTCCTTTATTTCCTTCTTCGATGTCGAAAGAAACTGATTGACCTTCTTCTAAAGTTTTGAATCCTTCACCAGCGATTTGAGTGTAATGTGCGAAAACATCTTCTCCACCTTCGCGAGAGATAAATCCAAATCCTTTGTCTGAGTTAAACCATTTTACTGTACCTGTTTCCATGTTAATAGCCTCCTATAATGTTTTTTGTAATAGTTGTTAAAAAATAAAGGAAGTATTTACATAAGACTACATAAAATGACTTGTTTATTTAAAAGCAATACTTATTACTATAGATAACTATAACATACATAATATATATAAGCAAAGAGAATGCGTAAAAAAATTCAAACTTTTTTTGTTCTTTGACTTTTTGTGTTGTACAGTTAAGTAATAATAATCATTTTCAGAAATGTTTCCACTTTGACTTACATCATTATTTTCCATATCACTTATGCTATACTTAAGACAATTACACATTGAAAAGGAGGGTATAAATGGCACCAAAAGATGTACAAGATTATCTCGATAAGGGAATGTATGGTACCCCTCAAATAAAACCAGATGAAAAGAAAAAGTACCTTGGCACATTTCGTGAACGCGTTGTTTTTATCTTAACTGCTGAAGAAATGACCAATCATCAATTCGACACTTTTTGTCAGGAACAATTTAATAGCTATCCAGAGGGACACATTCTTATTAATGCAAATGTAGACATGGACATTCAAAATCGCTTTATGCAACTGGCACAAAAAACGGGGCGTTCATTTAGACTGGTAGATACAGATGAAGCCACTATATCAAACGATGACATTGCTTTGGTGTATGCAGTAGATACGGCTATTAATATTGATAATATCCGAGCAAGCATCCGTTCATCAAAAGAGTCATTAAGAGCCACTTCGCCAAGACAAACAGAGTCAAAATCAAGCAAACCATTCTTCAAAAAACTTTTTTCTAAGGAGTGAGATGTATGGAAAACGCAACACGGATTAGACAAGAACTCGCTAAGGCATTACATGCTCATATTGTTTTATTAAAAGATATTGACCACGTCGACACGGATTCTCAAGAAGCTGTTTACTTTGTGATTCGTAGTTTAGGATTTATGCTAGAACGTATACCTGAAGCTCTCGTTTCTGACGATGAGGAAGATTTATACTTCGCTGCTTTCCAGTATTATAATCTATTAGCTGAACTTAAAAGTAATCTTCTCCTATCTTACCCTCAAGTGACCATGACAGGGTTAGATATGTCACAATTTCCAGATACATACGTCAATGAATTAAACACATGGTGGGAAAATAAAACAGGGCTCAAAGCAGATGAACCAACCAAACAAACCATGTCATTAGACAAAAAATAAACGATTGGGGAAAGCAATCCCCCAATCGTTTATTTTTTGCGCAATTCTGGATACAAATATTCTAGTACAGCAGTAGTCAACCTTCTACTAGCACCTTCATATGGATAAATATGCATATGCATTGCAGGGTTGAAGTTACCTTCAATGATGCCATAGTGTTGTGATGACTTAGTTGCTGGTAAATCTTTATCCGGAATAATCAAATCAATTCCACATATCTTAGCTCCTAATGCCTCCACAGCACCTTCGGCTAGTCGTTTATAACTCTCGTGAACCTCATCTGTCGCGTCTATCGAATCGCCACCTGTGCTCACATTAGAGTTTTCTCTCAAGTAAATAGAGTCCCCCTTACTAGGAATACTGTCCGTACGATACCCTTGCTCTTTTAACATCAACCTTTCAATATCACCCAATTGAATCAACTCAAGAGGCGCCCTATGATGCGTTCCTCTTAAGGCATCTTGATTTTTTTCCTCGACTAATTCTTGAATGGTCTGCACACCATCTCCTACTACATTAGCAGGCGTGCGTTGCATGATAGCCAGCGTCTCTCCATTTAGCACAAAGAATCGATACTCCGTACCAGACAAATATTCTTCTACCAACACATCTGTGTCTTCTAAAAAAGCAATAGCCAGAGATTCTTTATAATCATCAAAAGACGCACCGTCTTTAAAGATAGAGATGCCTAATCCATAATTTGTCGATTTTGGCTTTACCACAATTCCTTTGCCAGCAAATCGAGCATAGTCTAATTCCGCTTTTTCTTTCGAATTATACTCTTTCCCAGAAGGCACTCTATAACCAGCTTTTGCTAATACTTTTTTAGTCACTGTTTTATTCTCCATCATTAATGGAACAATGTAGGAATCTTTACTCGTCATGTTAGCATTTTTCACATACTCAACTCGACCATTACATGTTAATTTTAAAAATTGATCGGTTTCATCTAACAGTTCAACTGTTACGCCTTTTTGCAACGCATCAAATAGTAAAATTTGTGTGGACAGCTCCATATGTCGATACCCTTCTAATTGATAGGGTTTTTCAAAAGCTTTATCGTAATAAACTTTCGCAAGATCTGTACCTAACTCTTCATTGGTTCGATTTAGCTCGTATTCAGTTGATACTATTTGTCCAGACAACGTATCTTCTGGGTGCTCTAACGTATAACGCGCCTCGTCTATCAATCTTCTATAAACAGATGGCAAACTCATCTTCTCACACATTTCTTGTAAGTGATCAAGCAAGCAATTTCCTTCATCGTACAAGGCTGTTTTTGACAAAGGATGTTCCATAGATACTCGTTCATTGTACGTTGTACCTGTTTCTAACAAGGTTTCTGATGAGTCTCCTGATTCTTCTAACCATAGCATCCCCATTGTAAATAAGTGGATAAAATCAAGAGTGTCTTGTGTAATTCCATAAGAGGCAAATGGATTTAAATCAATATTACGCAATTCAATGTAACAAACACCTTTTGACAGCAAACCATTTGGACTCTCGCATCCTCGCAATCTAACTGGAGAATAAAATTCTTTTGCCTCAATTAAATCACCGTTATCGACTAAATCATTAATGTCTGATACATAGCTCGTTAGCGACTCATGTGACACCTTTATTTCTGGTCGATTTGTATACCCATAGTGACTATTGCGAATACTACGAACAGGTTGTTTTGGTTCTCCATCTACAAAATAACCGGTTTCTGCATAAGGTGATGCACCAAATAAATACGTGATTAACCAACGATAACGCAAATAATGACGAGACGTTTTCAAATAGAGAGCCGTTTGCATCTCTTTTAATGAGTCATATTCTGTTTGATGTTCAAATAAAGACGTCATCATTTCTTTTGAAAATTCAACATTATAATGAATTCCACTTACCATTTGTTTTCTTTTACCATACACTTTGGCTAAATATCGTCTATAATTAACATCTCCTTGATCACTCAATTTGGCAATCATAATATCCCTATCATCCTCAGGTAGCACAGGTGGCATACTCAGAGGCCACAATCTTTCTCCATGGTCTAAAGAACGTAAGGTCACATCGTGTAAGGCACCTAAAAAACGCAACGTTTCTTCTGTTGTGTCAAACACTGGGGTAATAAGTTCCATTTGTGTTTCACTAAAATCAGTTTGGATATACGGATGACTATCTCGACTTCCAATTTGATTTGGATGATCCGTCGTAGCAAGGTGACCTGCTGCATCTACACGTTGACTTTCTTTTTCTAAACCAACTCTTAATTCTTTAAAAAGTGGTTTTACTTTTTCTGATGCTAACGCTAGTTGTAAGTCTTTCATGATATATACAATCCTTTTCTTTTTAATGGTCTATTTTCCAAACAATTATATCACTCTCTTCCTCACAAACCATAATATTCTGTTTCAAACAAAAAAACATCACTCTACTTTTGCTTAGAGTGATGTTTTGGGTTAATTAGGTTTCTTTTTAAGCATGCCCAGTACGACAGCACTAACAACAGATCCTACAAGAACAAATAGTAAGTAAAGAATCGGCTTGCTCACTAACATGATAACAAAAATACCGCCATGAGGAGCCATCAATTTAATTCCAGCCCCACCGACTAACGCTCCTGTTAATGCTGAGCCTATTACAAAACTAGGAATCATTCTTAATGGATCTGACGCTGCAAATGGAATTGCTCCTTCTGTAATAAATGAGAAGCCCATAATCAAATTCGTTAATCCTGATTCTTGTTCTTTTTTCGTGAATTTATCTTTAAATATTAGCGTTGCTATAGCAATCGCTAATGGCGGTACCATCCCTCCTGCCATAATAGCTGCCATCATTGGACTACCACCTGTTGCTACTGTACTTGCCAATGTGCCTGTACCAAACACATAAGCGGCTTTGTTGATGGGTCCACCTAAGTCAATAGCCATCATTCCAGCCAATAAAGCCCCTAACAAGGCAGCATTTCCACCAGATAGATTTGTCAAGAAATCATTCAATCCTGTATTAATAGCTGCCATTGGGATATTCACTAGTAACATCAAGAATCCTGTCACCATCAACCCAAATACTGGCAAGAATAAAATAGTTTTAATGCCATCTAATGATGTTGGTAAACCTTTGAATAATTTTTTCAAAAAGACAATCACATAACCAGCTAAAAAACCACCAACGAGCGCACCTAAGAAGCCAGATGATACTGGATTATCTAAGTTACCAAACGCCATACCTGTTGAGGCCATGGCTCCAGCAGCAAACCCAACAATCAGTCCTGGACGTTCGGCTATACTTGATGCAATAAAACCAGCTAGTATAGGTAGCATGAAGCCAAATGCTGTACCACCGATTTCTTTAAAGTATGCTGCAACTTGATTGTAAGACCCTAAACTACCTAATTGATCACTTGGTACGCCAATCATTTGGTCAATCAGAAAGGCAATAGCAATCATAATACCGCCACCAATAACAAACGGTAGCATATGACTGACACCATTCATTAAGTGTTTATATATTTGTGACCCCACACTGCCTGCACTTGATTCTCCAAATTCATCTGAATCTGATGTTCCTTTGCTATGATAAATTGGTGTTTTTTGCTCCACTGCTAATCGAATCAACTCTTCACTTTTTTTAATACCATCACTAACCGGACGATTCACTAAATGCTTGCCATCAAATCGGGCCATCTCTACATTTTTATCAGCAGCAATAATGACTCCTGATGCTCGGTTAATATCGTCTGATGTCAAACGATGTTTCACACCTTCTGAGCCGTTGGTTTCAACTTTGATATCAACGCCCATTTCTTGCGCTTTATTTTTTAATGCATCTTCTGCCATATACGTGTGTGCAATACCTGTCGGACAAGCTGTTACTGCAATAACAAATGGTCGCGCCTGTGTCACTACTGACTCATTCCGTTTTTTTTCTTCTTGTGCTTCTTTTTCTTCATACGCTATTTCAGCTGATGTAAATAAACGAATTACCTCCGCACTTGATTCAGCACCTTTTAAAGAGGCAATTAAATCTGGATTTAACAACAAACGAGACAAGCCTGCTAACGCTTGTAAATGTGTATCATTAGCACCCTCTGGTGCAGCAATCATAAAAAATAGATACGTTGGTTGACCATCTAGTGCTTCGTAGTCTACACCATTAGCACTTTTGGCAAATAAAACAGTTGGTTTGACAACCGCACTATTTTTAGAATGTGGCATGGCAATCCCATCGCCTAAACCTGTAGACGTTTGAGACTCTCTTGCTAATATCCCTGTTTCAAAGACGTGTTTATCATTTATTCGGCCTGCTTCAACTAATTTATCCACCATTTCAGAAATGGCTGCTTTCTTTTCAGTGGCTTGTAACTCTAAAATCATACAATCTGCTGATAATAAATCAATAATTTTCATCATAAGTCCCCCTATTTATTTGACGGTACAGATTCAATTACAACATGACTAACCAATGTTAAAATATCCTCACCCTTAGCCAAGTCATCACTAAATGCTGTCGCACTCCCTGCAGCAACACCATATTTAAACGCATCTATACTATTTTTATTCACTGAATATTTCCCTACAAATCCAGCAACCATCGAATCCCCTGCCCCTACAGAGTTTTTCAAAGTACCTGTGAGTCCAGGTGCACGGTATACACCTGTCTCATTAAATAAAGCAGCACCATCTTTTCCCATGGATATCAACACATTTTTAGCTCCCAATTCCACTAACTTTTCGCCATAAGGAATCATGTCAGAAAAATGAGTAAATGTCGTATTAAAAATGGCTGCTAATTCATGGTGATTAGGTTTTATTAATTCTGGTCCATACGGTAAAATATCAAGCAATGTGTCACTACTGATGTCTACCACAAACGGGACGTTCTTTTCTTTAGCTAACTTCACTAACTCTATGTACACCTGGCTATCCAACCCTTTTGGTACACTACCTGAAAATACAATTAAGTCGTCTGGTGTGATGTTTGACAATTGTCTTTTTAAAGCGGTTAAATCTTTTCCTGTAATAATTGGTCCTTGTCCATTGATTTCAGTTTCAACATCACTCTTTAATTTAATATTAATTCGTGTGTCACCTATCACTTCCACAAAATCAGTCATTAACTCTTCTTCACTTAATTTTGTTTTAATAAACTCTCCAGTAAACCCACCAATAAAACCAAGATTAGTCGATTCAATCTGTAATTGCTTCAATATACGTGACACATTAATGCCTTTACCACCAGGAAATTTATATTCTTCTTGCGTCTTATTAAGCTGATCCAATTGAAAATCAGATACGCGAATCACATAATCGATCGCTGGATTTAACGTTACAGTATAAATCATTAGTTTACCTCCTTAACCGTTGTCAGTAATTTTATTTTTTCTTTTGTCTCATTCGGTATGTCATCCGTAATAATCGTTGCCTCTTCAATACTTGCTATTCTAGAAAAATTCACTTTATTAAATTTTGTTGAATCCGTTAACATAAATACGTGTTGCGATTGTGTCATAGCTGCACTTTTTGTCGCTGCTTCATCTGAATCAACTGTAGTGTACCCATACTCTGGATGAATCCCATTTGTTCCCATGAATGCTTTATCAAAATAGTATCCTTGAATTTGAGCAATACTTGTTGGATTGACTGCCGCTTTTGTTTGATTTCTAATGTGTCCACCAATCATAATCGTCATCAGACCTAAATCAGCTGCAGCTGAGGCATGATAAACAGAATTCGTAATCACATGAATCTCTTTTCCTTCTAAAAATGGAATCATCTCATACGTTGTTGTCCCCGCATCCAAATAAACAAATTCATCATTCGCAATCAATGATGCCGCATATTCTGCAATACTCTTTTTTTCTTGAACGTTTTTGAACGATTTTTCTTTCATGTCTAGCTCAGACTCTAACTTTAAAATACGCCTAGCACCACCATGAATTCGTTTCAGTCGTCCATCTTGTTCCATCTCTTGTAAGTCTCGTCGTATTGTCGATTCAGACACATCTAGTTCTACTATCAAGTCTCTTGTTTTCACAATATTACTCGTTCTTAATCTGTCTAAAATAAGTTTTTGTCTTTCTTCTGTCAACATAATATCAACTCCACATTTTCATTTTACCACCAAAAACAGTCATTTTCAATCAATAACCTTTCATGTTCAGTCACTAAAAAGAAAAAAGCATTATTCCTGATGCGAATCACGAAATAATGCTTTTTATTAATAAGAATTAATCATCATACATGTCTATCAAGTCTTTAAACAAACCGTATACAAATTGATTCGGATCAAAATCTTCTAAATCCGTTATTCTCTCACCCAGCCCCACTAATTTCACTGGCAAATGTAGCTCATTACGTATCGGCAACACAATACCACCTTTAGCTGTACCGTCTAATTTAGATAAAACAATCCCTGTCACGTCTGTAGTGTCTTTAAACTCTTTTGCTTGAATCAAGGCATTTTGACCTGTTGTTGCATCTACCACCAACAGTACTTCATGAGGAGCTGATGGGTACTCTCGCTCAATAACACGCTTCATTTTTTCTAGTTCTTTCATCAAGTTGACTTTATTTTGTAGCCTACCTGCTGTATCAACCATTAAAATGTCATACCCTTCATTTTTGGTCTTCTCTACAGCATCGTATACAACCGCAGCTGGGTCACTACCCGCACTATGACGCACAACATCGACACCAGCACGCTCTCCCCAAACAACTAATTGGTCAATCGCCCCAGCTCTAAACGTATCCGCAGCAGCCAGCAATACTTTTTTTCCTTCTTGCTTGTAACGATGAGCTAATTTCCCGATACTTGTTGTTTTTCCAACACCATTCACACCAACAAATAACATAATAGTAGGACCATCTTCTTGGAAGTTAATGGCATTATTTTCTTCCACACCTTCTGCTTCGTAAATTTCGACTAACTTCTCAACAATTGTATTTTGAACATCTGATTGACGCTTCACATTTTTCAGTTTGACCTCTTCTTGTAACTCGTCTGAAATACGAATCGCGGTATCAAATCCAACATCCGCACTGATTAAAGCTTCTTCAAGTTCCTCGAAAAACTCATCATCCACCATACGGAAATTAGAAAACAGATTGTTCATATACTGACCAAATGTTTTTCGTGATTTTTCTAACCCTTTGTCATATTTTTGTGTCGTTGCTACTTTAGGGGCTTCCTCAACTACTACGTCCACAACCACAGGGACTTCAACCTTGACAGTTTTTTCAACCATAGGGGCTTCTTCTGGCCCTTTTTCGCTAGCAATTGTCTCTTCAGCTGAATCTGTCACTTCTTCTACATCGAGTTCTTCAGCAACTAAACTCTCTAGCTTATCGATTAACACCTCTTCTTCTACAGGTGTCTCACTAACATCTACTGATGCTTCATGTTCTATAACTGATTCGGCTTCCTCTACTTGTTCACCCTGGACAATCTCCAGACTTGCCTCAGTTTCCTCTATCTGTTCAAGTGATTTTTTTTCTTCTTCAACTTCTTTTTCACCTAAAACAGCTTTTTTTATTTTATCAAAAAATCCCATTTCAAGACCTCCTTACTCTACATTCAACACAAATTTTTCAACAGCATACGCGACACCGTCTTCTTGATTTGATTTAGTCACAAATTGAGCTAGTTTTTTGACCGCTTCGTTTCCATTTTCCATAACAACACCCATTCCAGCATATTCAATCATGGATATGTCATTTTCTTCATCACCTAAAGCCATCACTTCTGACTGCTTAATATCTAATTGATTCGCCAATATACGAATCGCATTCGCTTTACTCACATCTGGATGGATAATTTCTAACAGACAATCTCTAGATTTCATGATATTAAACAAGCTGTAGTATGAGTCTGGTATACCTTTTATCTTTTCATCTAAATACTCCGGATCAATCCCTACAACCATTTTGTTATAAATACGTGTGTCATCTAACGACTCTACCTCACATGATTCAAATGTCAATAACGGATTAAGCGTATCATAAATAGACTCTCTGTCTTTTGGCGCTGTATTTAAATGGATACACGTGTCTTCTGAGATAACATCTAATGGCAACTCCAACTTGCGCATCAATTCAGCAACTTCTTTTACCGCTTCAAGTGATAATGAATAGGAAATTAATTCCTCTCCTGTATCATTTTTTTGTATCTCTCCACCATTAAAAGTGATACTGTAATCCCCTTTATCATTTAACTCTAAACGATCTAAATAGGGCTTTATCGCAACCAAAGGACGTCCTGTACAAAGAACAACCTTTACACCTTGATCTTTCGCTTGTTGTAGTACCTCTTTATTTCTATCTGTAATATGTTTATCATCTGTTAAAAGTGTGCCATCTAAGTCTATCGCAATTAATTTTATCACGTCAATCCTCCTATTACTTTTTTGCATCATTCGTCAATTCCATCCGTTCTTCTAATTCTTCTAAATGAACAGAGACAATCTTCGATACGCCTGATTCTTGCATCGTCACTCCATATAGCATGTTGGCTGATTCCATTGTCCCTTTTCTATGAGTAATGACAATAAATTGTGTGTCATCATCGAAATGACGCAAGTAATCACCGAATCGTTTCACATTTGCATCATCCAAAGCAGCCTCTACCTCATCTAAAATACAAAAAGGAACAGGTCTTGCTTGAATAATCGCAAACAATAAAGCTATCGCTGTCAACGCTCGTTCTCCACCCGATAATAAACTCAAGTTTTGTAGTTTTTTACCAGGAGGTTGTGCCACTATATCAATCCCTGTATGCAACAAATCACTCGGGTCTGTTAAAATAAGGTCTGCATGACCCCCACCAAACATATTTGGAAAGACTATTTTAAATTCTTCTCGGATATCACAAAATACTTCATGGAATTTTTTAATCACGAGCTCATCCATTTCTGTCATAGTTTCAAACAGCTCATCTTTGGCTAATACCAAATCATCTCGTTGGGAAACCAAGAAGTCATATCGTTTGCTAACATCTTCAAATTGTTCAACAGATTGTAAATTAACCACACCCAATGATTGAATGGTTTCTTTTAATTCTTTTATCTTGGCCTTGCTTTCATCTAAATCTGTCACAGCTGGATATAGGTGACAACCTGCTTCGTAGGTTAACCCATACTCTTCTTGCAGATAAGTTAGCGCTGTATCTAAGGCAATATCAGACCTATTTTTAGACACTTCAATAGCTGTTTTAGCATCAATTTTTTCTTGTATCTCTTTGTTTTTTTCTGTTAATCCTTTGTCCAACTCTGCTATTTTCGTGTACAGTAATTCACGCTTATCTTTCATATCCATAAGCATCAGACTAGTGTCTTCTCTTGTTTTTTGATACTGAACCATCTCTTGTTCGATGCGCTCATTCAATTCTTCATGATTCAATTGTTCTAGAGATTCTGTATCTAATTGGGCCAGCATATCATCTCTTTGAGTCACACTCGCTTTTAATTCATGTGTTTTTTCAGATATGCTACGACTAATCTGAGCTATTTTTTCACTTAAGACAGCCAATTCGGATTGACACGTGGTCAATTTATTTTGAGCGATTTCTTTTTTATGATGGTTTTCTTCTTCTTGTTCATCTGTTTCACTCATCATTTTATCTAACGCATCACGTTTTGCAATTAACTTATCTTTCGCTTCTAATAGTTGTTCTTTTTCTTCCTCATAGTTCTCTAAAAAGCGTTGCAATTCTTTTTTCTCATATTCAAATGCCCGACATTCTTTCTCTTGCTGAATGTGTTGATGAGTGAGCTGCTCCAACTGATTGGTCAACATCTGCTCTTTAAAACGAGCCTCTTCTCCGCGTTTTCTAACGTCTTCTAGACTTGATTCTAACACGTGATAGGTCTCTTTCAACGCTCGAACATCTTCTTCTTTAGCTTGATACAATCGCTCCATTTGGACCACTTGTCCATCAAGCTGTTTCAACTCACTACTTTGAGAAAACAAATGATTGCTTTGACCTTTTTTATTTGCCCCACCAGTCATAGACCCACCAGGATTCATCACATCTCCATCTAAAGAGACAATCCGGTATTTGTAATTGACTTGCTTAGCTAAAGCATTTGCCGACGTTAAATTTTTGGCAATAAGTGTCACACCAAGTAAATTTTGGACGACCGATTGAATCTGTAAATCAAAAGAAATCAACTCACTTGCTACACCAACAAACCCATCTAATGCGGTAACTTGCGCTAATGTGTGCGAGGTTATTTGTCTCGGTTTAATCGTTGTCAATGGTAAGAATGTGGCACGACCTACTTTCTTTTGTTTCAAAAATGTAATCGCTGCTCTGGCACTTTTTTCGTCTTGTGTAATCACATGCTGTGCCGCAGCACCCAATGCTGTTTCTATCGCTAAACTGACTTCTTTAGGAACCTCTATCATTTCTGCCACAGCTCCAACTATGCCATTTAAATGATCCTTTTCCTTTAAAACTGCACGGACGCCTTGATAGAACCCAGCATAATTTTCTTGCAAGTCTTGCAAGCTTTTTTGCCTAGCTTGAGCTTGTTGCAAAATTCTTAATGCTTCGTACATTTGACGCTCATTGCCTTGAACTTGTTGTTTTAAAGTATTGTATTCTTGCTGTTTCTGTTCATGTTCAGTTAATAAAGACTCTACCAATGTCGTTTGAGTGACCTTTTCTTTTTCAATGCGTTCTTTCTCTTGATACGTCGCTTTTTCCGATTCTTGTAGTTGGTCATATGTGGCAACATCTTTTTGATTTCTATTTATTTCTTGTTGATATTGCTTTTCCAAATGCTTTAAATCATTGTTTACATTGGTTTGTTGTTGCATCACTTCAACGTATTCACTACGCAAATCTGCTAGTTGCTCTTTTGTTGATTTGCTATAACGCTCCACATCACGTTTTAACTCTTTCACATCGGTTAATAGCTCTTTTTCAGCTTTTTTATGTTGGTCTCGTTCCCTTTTATAGGTATCAATCAGCAACGTCAGCTGTTCTATTTTTTGCGTTAACTGAGTCAATGTCTCTTGATAAGATTCTTTGTTCTGAACGGAATATTTTTGACGTTCTTCTAAAACATTCTTTCGACCTTCTAATTGCTCATACTTGGTTGTGACTTCCAGTAACACACGTTGTTGTGTCTCAATGGCTTCATCGATTCTGTCACGCTCATCTTTTAGCGCCACTAATTCGACTTCATGCTTGTCTAACTCTTGTTGAAATTTAGAAATGTCTCGACCCATATCATTCAATGAGTTGTTCTTATCATCCCATACGGATTTGTTACTTTCAATATCATGAACCGTTACCGCGACATCTACTTCTGTCAATTGCTCTTTTAGATTCAAATAAGTCTTTGCTGTTTTACTTTGCGTCTCTAATGGGGTTAACTGTGTTTCAAGCTCATAAATAATATCTTGTACCCGATTTAAATTATCTTCTGTTTCAAATAATTTTTTTTCAGCCTCTTTTTTACGCGTTTTATACTTTAAAACGCCAGCAGCTTCTTCAAATATCCCTCGTCTATCTTCCGGTTTGCTATTAAAAATAGCCTCCACTTTTCCTTGAGAAATAATTGAAAAGGATTCTTTGCCTAGCCCAGAATCCATAAAAAGATTTACCACATCTTTCATGCGGCAAGCTTGTTTATTAATAAAAAAGTCACTATCACCATTTCTCGTTAGTCGTCTTGTGATACTAACCTCACTAAAATCAATCGGTAAAAAATGTTCTTCATTATCCAACACCAGTGTGACTTCAGCTAAGTTTAAGGCTGAACGCGAAGAA
Organism: Vagococcus sp.; assembly: GCA_052104115.1. Taxonomy (GTDB): domain Bacteria; phylum Bacillota; class Bacilli; order Lactobacillales; family Vagococcaceae; genus Vagococcus. The sequence continues at coordinate 87,731 of JBQELZ010000003.1, forward strand.
GAGCCAGCAAAAATTACGTCTGGCATTTTCCCACCACGCAAATTTTTTGCTGACTGCTCTCCTAGCACCCAACGAATGGCTTCTGTAATATTACTTTTACCGCTACCGTTTGGTCCAACGACAGCTGTCAATCCCTGATTAAATTCAATAACGGTTCGATCCGCAAACGATTTAAACCCAGCGATTTCAATTCGTTTTAAATACACTAAAAATAGGTCTCCCTTCTAGCCTTCTTTTTGTTTCGATATATTTGCTAACGCTACCTCGGCAGCTTTTTGTTCCGCTATTTTTTTTGATTTTCCTGAACCCGTTCCTAAAGATTTGCCCCCTCCACTTACTTGAACATAAAAAATACGTTCATGAGCTGGGCCTTCTTCTTTCAATAATCGGTATTCAATTGAGATATCACCATTTTTTTGAAGCACTTCTTGTAAGGCAGTTTTATGATCCATCTCATGTGAAAAAGCACCTGATTTAACTTTTGGAATAATAACTTGATAAATAAATTCCACCACTTTATCCGCACCTTGGTCTAAATACAACGCACCAAGAAACGCTTCAAATAAGTCACACAGTAAAGAAGATCGCTCACGTCCATTAGAGTTTTCTTCTCCCTTGCCTAATCGGACATATTGATCAAACTGACACTCTTTCGCAAACATCGCTAAACTATCTTCTCTAACGATTGTCGCTCTTAATTTAGTCAATTTCCCTTCTGGCAGTGTTTGGAAATGGTTATACAAATATTCTGAGATAATGACTTCTAATACTGCATCTCCTAAAAATTCAAGTCGTTCATTATCTGTTAATTCTAAGTGTCGATGCTCATTCACATAGGATGAATGGGTAAATGCCTGTTCTAACAACATAACATCTTTAAAGACGATTTGATAATTTTCTTTTAACAGTTGGTTCAATTTTTCTTTCATAGGACCTCATTCTTCCCTTCACTCTCGTAATATCACTATTATACGTTGTTTTGATCTTATTTAAAACAAAAACTATCAATTTGAGATAGTTTTCCCAAATTGATAGTTGTCTGTCATGCTTTACTTATTTTCTTGAATCTGAGCTAACGCCGACATTTACCCACGCACTGTGTTCTGATTGAATATTCCAGTCAAAGTTTGTAACACGAGTACTTACTGGTAATACTTCATTACGGAATAATGTTGGGAACGCGTACGCTTCTTCACTTGCATATTCTTGCCAATCTTTAAATACTTTCGCACGATATTCTGGATCAAATGATTTGTCTGAATCCATATCGTTTAACAGTTTTGTATTTTCTTCGCTTTCAAAACGAGTGTAGTTAAAGGCAGCTTTTGGTCCATATAAAGGTGTTTGAGAAGGGTTGAAACTTACGCTCCATGCTCCTTGATACACATCAATTTCTGGATCATCATTTTGTAATTTGTCATAGAATGAGTTAAAGTCAATCAAACGCCCCGTTGCTAATTCTACATCTAAGCCAATTTCTTTCCATTGATCCATGTAGTATTCAGCTAATGGTTGCGCTGTTTCTCCACCTGACATAGAAGCAAATTTAATTTTTAGTTTTTCGCCTTTTGGATCACGACGGAATTCTTCACCATCTTTAATCTTGTATCCAGCGTCATCTAATAATTTTTTCGCTTTATCTGTATCTTGTGTATAACCTTTAAGATCTTTGTCATGCATATCACCTAATACTGGTGGAATTAATGAGTTAGCTGATGTACGTAACCCATTGTAGAATTTATCTCCAACTGCTTGATTGTCTACAGCATAAGCCATTGCTTGACGTAATGATTTGTTGGCCATTTTAGCATCTGGGTTATATGCTACAGCACCATTTTCCCATTTACCAAGTTTAAAGCCAATATAAGTATAATTGAATTGCTCACGACCTAACATTTCATATCCTTCAACATCTTTAAATGTTGGGAAGTTATCTGTAGACATATTTAAAACTAAGTCATATTTTTTAGCTTTTACAGCTTCTACAATTGAGCTTGATGGTGCTTGACGGAAGACTAATTTATCCATTTTAGGTTTGTCACCGTAGTAATTTTCATTTGGTGCGTACTCTACTGCTTCACCACGGACAATTTTAGTCATCTTGTAAGGGCCAAATGTAACAGGGTTCTTACGGATAGCATCACTTGATTCCATGCCTTTAACTGCCATATCTTTAAAGATATGAGAAGGCATCGCATTTTGCCATGGTCCACCGTCGCCATCTGCTGTTAATAGACCTGGGTCTACTTTATCATAAGAAATTTCAACTGTTTTGTCATCAACTTTTTTAATACCTGAAATAGAATCAGCTTTACCATCATGATAGTCTTTCATACCAGTAATACGTTCCATGTTTTCACCATAGCGAACGCCACCAGTGCCTTCATAATCAGGATGTCCAATGATTAAGTATGGTTGGATGATATCATCTGCTACTAATGCTTCACCATCAGACCATTTCGCTTCTTTTACCAGTTTAATAGTTGCTTTTTTCGCCTCTTGATCTAACTCATACGTTGCAACACCAGAGTCATCCATTTGGAAGTTTTTATCAAATCCAAATAATGTTTCATGCGTTGGTAACATAAATTGCACATCGTTGTTGTCTGAGTTAAATGCTGGATCAAATAATCCTTGGAATTGTGTATCCATAACAACAGCAACTTCTAGCGTTTGACCTTCAACCGCTTTGTCTTCATTACTTGTTTTAATCGGGAATTTTGAAATATCTTCAGTCTTATCATCTTTACCCGATTTTTTACTATCTTTGTTGCCTCCACATGCTGATAAACCTACCAATACAGCAGCACTTAGTGCTAGTGCACTTACCAATTTTTTGTTCTTCATTCCTTCATTCCCCCTTAAAATTTTTAACCTAATCGTTGACGTGCATCTGCCGAGCGTTTGAATGCTTGTCCAACGTAATTTATGCTAAGCATCAGTACTAAGATAAGAATTGATGCTGGAGCCCAAATCCATGTTTTTTCTGATAACACATCACCATTTGATGCATAACCAATCAACGTACCTAAACTTGGTGTTTGTGACGGTAGTCCAAACCCTAAGTAAGATAAAGTTGTTTCAATCCCGATGTTGGCCGCAAAGTTGATGGTTAAGTTGGTAATAATCAATGAACTTAAGTTTGGCATTAACTCTCCAAACATAATTTTAAAATCGCTTGTTCCAAGTGTTTTGGATGCACTTACATAGTCACGTCTTACTTCTGATAACGTCTTACCTCTAAACAGACGAGCCTTGGCTACCCAATAAAAAGCACTCATAATTCCAACAAACGAGTACACTGTATAATTCGGTGTAATTGTCACAAATACGATGATAATCATCATAATTGGTAAGATCATAACAAAGTCCACAATACGCATGATCAAACTATCAATAAATCCACCATAGTAACCAGATATAATACCTAGTCCCACTCCCAAAATAGATGTAATGATGGTGATAGAAAAACCAATAACAATTGAGTTTCTAGCACCGATGATTAACTGACCAAATACATCACGACCACCCTCATCGGCTCCAAGTAACCAGCCATCTCCTGGTGGGTTATACTTGTCTAGAATACTTACTTTCATAATAGCTGATTTATCCATCACTAACGCGCCAATAAATACAGCTAGTAAAATTATCACTAATAATAACAATGAAAACATTGCTAATTTATCTTTTTTAAACTCTCTTGCAATCATTTTAATTCCAGTTGGTGGAACACTCGTTGCTACAGGAGTTTGTTCTTTTTTATTACTCATTTATTTTCTCCTTTCTTAAACATTAGTATCTTACTGAATACGAATACGTGGATCCACGATACTCATGACAATATCAGAAATTAAGTTTCCGACGATTGTTACAATCCCTAGTATTAATACTAAAGCTGTAATGACTGAGTAGTCACGACCATTAATCGCATCAATAAATAATTTACCGATACCTGGATAAGCAAAGGTTTGTTCAATAACAACTGACCCACTAATTAATGCTGTGATTTCATAGCTTAATTGAGCGGCAATTGGTAAAGACGCATTTCTAAAAATATGACGTGTAAAGACTTTATTAGTCGGAACACCTTTTGCTCTAGCTGTACGAACGAAATCTAATTGTTTCGCATCAATGACTTCGTTACGTAAATATTGTATCGTAACAGCTGTTGCTAGTAACGCTTGAGAGATAGCTGGAAGAATCATGTGATATAGCCTACTCATATGATAGGCCATTGTCCCCTCCATGACTCCTGTATCCACAGAACCCGTTGTTGGGAACCACTCTAGCCGGTAACCAAATACGAATAGCATGATTAAGGCAAAGATAAAGATAGGAATCGCAAAACTCACAAAGTTGTAAACCACAACAGTTTTATCAAACAATGAGTTTTGGTAACGACCTGAGAATAATCCTAAAGGTAGTGCAATCAAATACGTTAAAATCACAGTTAATACAGATAACCATAATGTATTAACAACACGTTGACCAATGATCTCAGTAACAGGTAACTTGAATAAGAAACTTCTACCAAAGTCCCCTTGAATGGCATTTGTTACCCAACGTCCATATTGTTCATACCATGGGTCATTTAATCCTGCTGCTACTCTCATTCTTTCTATTGTTGCTGGGTCAGTATTAGGATTAACACGTCCCGTAAAAGGATCTCCCGGCATCGCTTTAGCTAAAATGAAAATAAATAAACTTAAAATGATAATTTGAGGAATCATCGCTAAAACACGTCTTAGTATTGTTTTCCACATACTTATTCTCCCCCTCTTTCATTTACTTTTACTGCTGCTCGATGAGTAGGGCTAATAGTTTGTAAATCATACACACGACCGTTTTCGTCATAATATTGATTGTATAGCTCATCAAATTCACGATCGACAACACGACGCGCTTCTTTATGTTGTTTACGGTTATCTACATCAATTTTTGGAATAGCAGATAACAATCTCTTAGTATAGATATGTTGAGGATTCGTATAAATATCCTCACGTGTTCCTATCTCAACAAAGCGACCTTTATTCATAATGGCGATATTATCACACATGTGTTTGACAACACCTAAATCATGTGAAATAAATAAATAACTCAAATTATACTCTTCTTGAATTTGTTTCATGAAGTTTAACACCTGCGCTTGAACTGATAAATCCAACGCGGACACTGGTTCATCCGCAATAATTAATTTAGGACTTGTAGCCACTGCACGTGCAACCCCTAAACGCTGCCTTTGTCCACCAGAAAATTCATGAGGATACTTATATAATGCATCAGTAGGCATTCCCACAATATCCAATAAACCTTGGACTTTTTTCTTTTCTTCTTGATCTGTTAAGTTCTCAAAGTTACGAATTGGCTCAGCTATAATATCAATCACTCGTTTTTTAGGGTTCAAACTTGACATTGAATCTTGAAAAATCATTTGAACATCTTTATTGTAGCCGATTTTCTTTCTGATACTCTTCTTAGTAACATCATTGTCTTCAAAAATGATTTCACCTGATGTAGATTTTTCTAGTCCAACAATTGTTTTACCAATCGTAGATTTACCTGATCCTGACTCACCAACTAAACCATAAGTGGTCCCTGGTTCAATTTCAAAATCAACACCATCTACAGCATATACATAATCCACTACCTTATTGAAGAATCCTCCACGAATAGGATAGTGTACTTTTAAATCTTTGATTTCAATTAATCCCATTATGATTCTCCTTCTTCTCTAAAGTGAAAGTGCTTATAGCACGTACAACGAACAAAATGTCCGGGCTCCACTTCATGTAATGTTGGATTGTCTTCATGAGCTTCTGCTGGAATCCAAGGAATACGTTCTGAAAAACGACAACCTTCTCTATTCATATTTTTAAGAGATGGCACAACGCCTTCAATCACATGTAAATCAGAATCATGTGCATCTTCTTGTGGTATTGAATTTAATAATGATTGTGTATAAGGATGTTGTGGATTTTTAAATAACAGATCCACCGGTGCTTCCTCAACGATTTGTCCACCGTACATAACAGCCACTCTATCGGCAGTTTCAGCTACAACCCCTAAATCGTGAGTAATTAAAATGATTCCTGCTTCTGTTTCTTTTTGTAAATCATCTAGTAGATCTAATATTTGAGCTTGAATCGTTACGTCTAACGCTGTTGTAGGCTCATCTGCAATAATAATTGGCGGTTTACATGAAATAGCAATGGCGATAATGACACGTTGTCTCATACCTCCTGATAACTCATGAGGATATTGATTCGCTACACGTTTAGGATTTACAATTCCCACTTGTTCTAACAAATCTACTGCACGAGCTTTACGTTGTTCTTCAGTCATATCTGTATGATAGTATAAAGCCTCCGCAATCTGATCTCCAATTCTCATTAATGGATTTAACGCTGACAAAGGATCTTGGAAAATCATGCCAATATCATTTCCCCTTACCTTGTTGTATAACGTTTCTGATAACCCATTTAGGTTTAAATCATTATAAATGATATCCCCTGTTATTCTAGTATTATTAGGGTCTTGCAATCCCATAATTGTCATAGCTAACGTACTTTTCCCGCAGCCAGACTCCCCAACAATAGCTAAAATTTCATTTTTATCTAATGTGATTGACACATCATCTACAGCATCATAAAAATTATCTTTAATTCGAAAACCAGTGTGAAGATTTCTCACATCTAGCAATTTGTTGTCAACAAACAATAGAATTCTCCTTTCTGTCCTATTCCCGTCATGATTTCACCTTTTATAAAAACTCTTCATTATTTAATTAATTTCCTTACTAAGAAAATAAATATAATATATCTTACAATTATATTAGAAGAAGAGGCATTAAGCAATAGCTTACAATTTCGTTTTATGTGATTATGATTAGTTTTTGAAGTGTTTTCACTCATAATGGAAAGAGCGAATCAACTATTTTTCACATACTTATAAAATCTTTGCTTTCGTTTACTTATCTAAAAAAACGGATATAGCCCAACTACATATACATTTTATCAAAAATAGACTGTAAAAACACCCCTTATTTCGAATTGTCTAAAAACAAGTTGGTGTTTCAGCTTAAATGAAGAAATTTTAATATAATTTAATCCATTATCTCATTTAATATTTTTAATCACTGATTTGTTTTTTTATCTCTATTGGTTTGCCATAACATAATCTACGGCTGCGCCAATTGTTTCAATTTTTTCTGCATCTTCATCAGAAATTTCTGCATCAAATGCATCCTCTAATTCCAATACAAATTCCATAATACTGATTGAATCTGCTTCTAGGTCATTTTTGATGCTTATGTTTTCAGTTAGTTTATCTTCATCAATATCGAAATGTTCTAAGACAATTTCTTTTATTTTTCCAAATACTTCTTCACGTGTCAAAATCGTACACCTCCATTTTCATATCTGCTTATCTATATCTATATTCGGCTCTTCTTAATTTTACTGATAAAACCTCTTTTTGTCTATGATTTTTGATTATCTAATCTTGCTGACTTTTCTCTTCAAAATACGTCATCAAATCTGTCACTACATTCGTTTCTAGCATTGTTTTAATTTGTCGAATCGTGTGATGGACAGCTTCTGGGCCCGTAGAGCCGTGGGTTTTCACAACAGGAGCCTTCACACCAAATAACACTGCTCCACCATGGCTAGAATAATCCAGTTGATCTTTCATGCCCTTTAAACTACCTTTTAACATCAAGGCTCCCATTTTTCCTTTAAGTCCACTATCCATAATAGATGATTTTAAAATAGTCATCAAAGATAATGCTGTGCCTTCTACTGATTTTAATACAGCATTTCCAGTAAAGCCATCTGTCACTACCACATCAGCCACACCATTAAACAAATCACGTGCTTCAACATTGCCTATAAAATGAATACTTGGTTCATTTTCTAACAGGGCATACGTCGCTTTCGTTAGCTCGCTTCCTTTCGTTGCTTCCGTCCCATTATTTAGAAGTCCAACTCTAGGGGTCGGTATATTACGAACATGATTGGCGTAATACGATGCTAGTATGGCATATGTTAGTAAATGTTCTGGTTTATTGTCTGCATTAGCACCCATATCAATAAAATCAAATCCCGCAGTCGTATCTCCTGTAAATACTGGCATAGTTGTCATTAATCCAGGTCTTTCCACTTGCTTAATACGTCCAATTACAAACAAACCTGCTGCTAACAACGCGCCTGTATTCCCTGCTGAGAACAAGGCATCTGCCTCACCATTTTTAACCGCATGAGCTGCTAACACCATAGATGCCTGCTTTTTACGACGAATCGCTTTCACTGGCTCATCGTCACTCTCAATTTTTTCATCTGTATGAATAATGGTGATATTGGTCTCATCTGTTAAGTACTTTTTAATCTCTGTTTCTTTTCCGAATAATAAAAACTCAATATCTGGAAACTCCTTTTGGGCTAGCCCCACACCTTCAACAATTGCCTTTGGTGCATGATCTCCACCCATTGCATCTACTGCTATTCTCATGGTATCTTTTCCTCATTTCTTTCTATGCATTAATAATCATTAATCGAGATAATCAAATTGATGTGTTGGTTTTGTTAATTCTAGTACTAGTGGTTTATTATCTGATTCTTCTTGCCAGTCTTTTTGACTCCATAACAAGATAGACTCCGTTCTAGCTGCCTCTAAGATAGCATAGTCCGCTACTATATCTCCAACTTTAAAAACTGGTAGCCCTGATTGTTTCGATCCAAAAAAATCTCCTGGACCTCTCATTTCTAAATCTTTTTCACTCAAAACAAAGCCATCTGTTGTTTCAGTCATGATTTTCATGCGCTCTTTTCCTTGGTCTCCTTTTGGATTGGATACAAGTATACAATAGGATGCTTGGCTACCACGCCCAACACGTCCTCGTAATTGGTGCAATTGAGCTAATCCAAATCGATCAGCGTCCATAATCATCATCATTGTAGCATTAGGGACATTGACACCTACTTCAATAACCGTAGTGGATACTAGAATTTGACTGTCATTGTCCTTAAATGCATCCATGATAGCCTCTTTTTCTTGTGACTTCATTTTACCATGCAATAAGCTAACCTGATAAGTCGGACTAAAAAAAGCACTTAAGTGTTCGTATATCTCTGTGGCATTTTTCACATCCAAAGTCTCCGATTCTTCTATTAATGGACAAATGACATAGGCTTGTTGCCCCTGTTTTAAGTGTTTATTCATCCACGTTAATACTGTGTCCACCTGTTTCGGCTTAATCCATCTGGTTTCGATAGGAATTCGTCCCGCTGGCAGTTCATCTATCACCGATACATCCATTTCCCCGTAAGCTGTAATCGCTAATGTTCTAGGTATTGGCGTGGCTGTCATGAATAACACATCTGGATTGTCTCCTTTTTCTCGCAGTGTTTTCCGTTGATTCACACCAAATCGATGCTGTTCATCCGTTATCACAAGCCCTAATTGGTGAAACAGCACATCAGCTTGAATCAGCGAATGGGTACCGACTATAACATCTAAATTTCCAGCACTTAATTCTTCTAAGATACGCCTTTTTTCAGCTGTTTTAGTTGAACTTGTTAGGAGTGCCACAGTCACACCTGTTGAGGCAAATAAGTCAGACAAGCTCTCCATATGTTGCTCTGCCAAAATTTCTGTTGGTACCATCAATGCCCCTTGATATCCAACTGATACGACGGCATAAAGAGCTATTGCCGCAACAATTGTCTTACCGCTACCTACATCTCCCTGAAGCAATCGATGCATATGCGTTGGCTGTCGCATATCGGCACATATTTCATTGACAACGCGTTTTTGTGCACCTGTTAATTCAAAAGGAAGTGTTTGGATGAACTCTTTTAATTTATCTACATCATATAAAATAGCATGCCCTCGCTCTTTGGACGTTTCTTGTCGTTTCATTTGAATCATTTTCATTTGGAATAAGAAAAACTCCTCAAATACTATCCGCCTACGTGCTAATCTGTTTTCTTCTATACTTTCTGGAAAGTGCATAGCATAAACCGCTTGCTGACGTGGCATTAGTTTAAACTTATCAATCAACCAAACTGGAAGCGTTTCTTCTAATTGGTTGCCAAACGACTCCCATGTTTGTCGAATCAAATCAATGAGTGTTTTTTGACGGATGGATTTTGTGACATGATAAATTGGAGAAAAATCTTCTTGACTGCCTTCTGCTCCTAATATTTTCATGCCCGTTAAAGCTTTGCGTCTCGCATCCCATTTTCCATAAATGGCAACCTCTTCTGATTCATTTAATTTGGACTTTAAAAAAGGTTGATTGTAAAAAGTCACATTAATCACTGCTTGATCGGTCATCATCCTAAAAACAAGACGACTTTTTTTATAACCATAATAATTGACAACTGGCGCAGATATGACCATGCCTTTTAATACCACTTTTTCTTGATCTTGTATCTCTTCTATTTTCTTTTCCTGAATATCGTCATAGCGAAACGGATAGTAGGTCAACAAATCTTCAATCGTTTGTATGCCTAAACTTTGTAATACGTCTGCACGCTTAGGTCCTACTCCTTTTAAACTTGTTATAGGCACCGATAACTGACTCACTCCGATCCCCCCTTTATGTCAGAAAAAGCCAAACACAAGGTTTGGCTTTTTGTTTGGTTACATATTATTCTGCTGCAAATAGATATGGATAGACTGGTTGATTTCCTTCATGAATTTCAACTTCTAATTCATCATTCATTTCAAGTAAGGCTTCTTCGATTTTCGCCGCTTCATCCTCATCTCCATCTTCACCAATAATCAATGTGACAATTTCTGTATCCTCTTGTAACATCCCTTTAATGGTCTCCATAGATGCCTCAAATCGGTCTTTTTTAGACACAACAATTTTACCTTCAATCATGCCGATGTAATCATCTTTTGTAATCTCAATGCCATCAATGGATGTATCACGAACTGCTGTTGTGATTTGTCCACTGACAACATCCTCTAACATATCCATCATAGCGTCTTTATTATCTTCAATAGACGCTTGGTCATTGAAGCCTAATAGAGCTGTCATGCCTTGAGACACTGTTTTAGACGGAATCACTATTGCTGGTATATCCGTCACTTCTGCTGCTTGATCCGCTGCCATGAAAATATTTTTATTGTTTGGTAAGATAATTACTTTTTCAGCATGTACAGCATCAATAGCTTTCACAATATCTTCTGTACTTGGATTCATGGTTTGGCCACCACTAATAATAAAGTTAGCACCCATGCTCTTGAACAAGTCTTGTACTCCTTTACCAGCTGCCACTGCGATAATACCATAAGGGACACGCTCTTTAGGTTTCACTGGTTCTGGAGCATCCAATAGAGACTCATGTTGCAATCTCATATTATCTACTTTCACTTTGATTAACGAGCCAAATTTTTGACCATAATTCATGACTACGCCTGGTTGCTCTGTATGAACATGAACTTTGATAATTTCATCGTCTGCGACAACTAATAATGAATCGCCTATTTCATTTAAATAATTTCTAAATGTATCATAATCAAATTCACTATCCACTGTTGGCCCTTCTCCGATACGTACCATGATTTCTGTACAGTAACCGAATGTAATATCTTCTGTCGCCATATGACTTTGTACACTTCTATGGTGTTCAGCATTAACCATTTCTTCCATTTGGGCTGGAGTTGGTTGATGAATATCACTTTCTACGACTTTTCCAGATAAAACTTCATAAAATCCTTCGTAAATAAAGACAAGTCCTTGACCACCACTGTCTACTACGCCAACTTCTTTTAATACAGGCAACATGTCTGGAGTTTTAGCTAATGCCTTGTTCGCACCTTTTAGCGCTGCTTCCATTACTAAAACACAGTCATCTGTTTCCTTTGCTTTTTTCTCACTGGCAATTGCTGCACCACGAGACACCGTCAAAATAGTTCCCTCAACAGGTTTCATCACGGCTTTATAAGCTGTTTCTACACCATTTTTAAAAGCATTGGCCAAATCTTGACCAGTTAATACGTCTTTATCTGCGATTTCTTTTGAAAATCCACGGAATAATTGAGACAAAATAACGCCTGAGTTTCCACGCGCTCCCATTAATAATCCTTTTGATAAAATTCCTGCTAGCTCACCGACATGTTCAGTCGTTGCATCTCTTACTGCTTTTGCTCCACTTGTCATGGATAAGTCCATATTTGTTCCAGTATCACCGTCAGGGACTGGAAAAACATTTAAAGAATTGACAAATTCCGCGTTGTGGTTAAGACGGTTCGTACCAGCTTGTACCATTGCTTGAAATTGCCCTCCGTTGATTGCTTTCACTTCCACTAAAATGTTCCTCCTCATTTATTCACACACATATACATGTCACATTATCTTTATTATTCAGGTTGTACTCGGACGCCTTGGATAAAGATATTAACAGAATTAGCAACAACCCCGAGCATTGTTTCAAGATTGTACTTCACTTTTTCTTGTACATTACGACTCACTTCAGAGATTTTCGTTCCATAGCTCACCATAATATACACATCTACTGCTACGCCATTCTCTTCTTGTCTAACGACCACGCCTCGAGAATAACTTTCTTTTCCTAAAATATCATTTAAATTATCTTTAATTTGATTTTTACTTGCCATGCCGACGATACCATATATATCCGTTGCTGCACCGCCAACGACAGTTGCAATCACATCGTTTGAAATCTCAATGGTGCCTGTCTGTGTTTTGATTTTTACAGCCATTTGCTTACCTCCTCAAAGTCAGTATTTATCCATTATCATTCCCCAGTTTATCATAATACACGGTTTTATTAAAGAAAAATTACCATTAATGGGAATTTTTAACAATTCAATTCATCTTTTTATTGCAATGACGACGATTATATGATAAATTGTTCTAGTGTGATTATTAAGAATATAAATTCTAATGATATTATTCAAAGCAAAGGAGGGAATATCATGGCAAAAGAATGTTATGTAACAGGACGTAAAGCGAGAACAGGTAATAACCGCTCTCACGCAATGAACGCATCTAAACGTACTTGGGGTGCTAATCTTCAAAAAGTTCGTATTTTAGTTGACGGTAAGCCAAAAAAAGTTTGGGTTTCTGCTCGTGCTTTGAAATCAGGTAAAGTTGAACGCGTTTAATAAATAAATCAAAAAACCGACAAATGTTGTCGGTCTTTTTTTTTATTCTTTTTAACGTTTCATACCATCTTTCGATTGAATCACACACATCACACCTGAATCAAATGAAAACGTGCTCGTCTTTCCAACAAACTCATTACTAGATAAAGAAACTGGATAACGAAAATCTCGCTTATCTAAACGATACTTAGCATCATAAAGGGATAACGCTTTTATCTCTGTTAATCCAACATAAGCCAGATAAGGTTTATCCTCTTCTTTTTCAATCGTATATGTCCCTGGTAAATAGTAATAAATACTATTTAAATGATCCAAAATACTGATCCTTTCTATTACAGGAAAAAATCGTTCCTGAAAAGGAAGCCACAAATTAGATAAGAAATGATCTAATCTCCCACCTGTTGCGCCAATTAATACATAATGAGCCTCCGGATAGCGCTCCATTGCAGCCAATACGCCTAATTGTGTATCTGTATCATCTTTTTCAGAGGCACAACGAAAGATTCCTTGGATATGTCCACTGACATATAACCACTCATCCTCTGTTAGCGAATCAAAATCACCTACTGCATGTTCAACAGGCAAATGATGTTGCAAGGCATACAGAGTCCCTCTATCCACACCAATCCACGCCGTTTCATTTGTTAAATAAGGGGTTAAATCCGGCCAATCATTTGGACTACCTCCTGCAACAATTACAACGTGTTTAATCATTCTTGTCTGCTTCTTTTAACTTAGCAATACGTTCACCAACATCAGCTGAATTGTACACATATGACCCAGCTACTAACACATCAGCACCTGCCTCAACACATAGTTTGGCTGTTTTATCATCCACCCCACCGTCAATCTCTATCTCATACGTGTAACCTTTTTCAGTCTTCCAATCTGCTAACTGTTTGACTTTATCTAAACATTCCGGAATAAATGCTTGCCCACCAAATCCCGGATTTACTGTCATAATTAAAACTAAATCCGCTAAAGGCAACACGTGCTCGATCACAGATAATGGTGTACCTGGATTGATTACTACACCCGCTTTAACACCTTCCAATCGAATCAACTGCATCGCACGGTGAATATGAACCGTACTTTCAGCGTGGACAGTGATAATATCTGATCCCGCTTTAGCAAAATCTGGAATAAAACGTTCTGGTTCTTGAATCATTAAATGCACATCCAAAGGCAAGTTCGTCACTGGACGAATAGCTGACACAATATTAGGTCCAAATGTTATATTCGGAACAAATTGACCATCCATGACATCCACGTGAATATAATCTGCCCCATTTTTTTCAACTTTTAAAATATCTTGTTCTAAATTTGCAAAATCCGCACTTAAAATCGAAGGTGCTATTTTAATCATTGTTATAACCTCACTTGTCTTTTTTATTATATAGTGGTTTTCTATTAAATATTTCATCATAAAATTGGAGATAATTCTCGTATCTAGATGTTAATATATCCCCTATCTCAACACGATGTTTCACTTCACACTTAGGTTCTTTATGGTGCATGCATTCTCTAAACTTACAATAACCGGATGCGTCCACAAATTCCGGAAACTCTTTAGGCAGCTCTGACAATGGCATCTCTAAAAAATCAATAGAACTAAACCCAGGTGTATCAGCAACAAGTCCGTCATGTAACTCAATCAACTCTACATGTCTAGTTGTATGTCTACCTCTCCCTAATGCCTCTGATATTTCACCTACTTTTAAATCAAGTTCAGGTGCAATTTGATTTAGCAGAGTGGATTTTCCTGCCCCTGATTGCCCCATAAATACCGTCAAACGATCTTTAAAAAAGGCTGTTAATGTATCCAAGTCAGCATGATCAGAGAATAAGACAGCATAGCCTATTTTTTCATACGCTTCTTTCATCTGTCTCATATTTTGTTTCACTTCATCAGATGCTAAGTCCATTTTTGTCACATAAATAACTGGTTTAATCCGTTTTGATTCAAGAGTCACTAAAAAACGATCTAATAAATTGTATGAAAAATTAGGTTCCACACAGCTTGTAATGATAACGCCCAAATCAACATTAGCAACTGGTGGTCGAATCAACTCATTCTCTCGTTCATGCACATCTAACACATAACCATCTGTTAGATTGGTGCTCTCAAATTCAACCCAGTCTCCCACTAGTGGTGTAATGTTACGATTTCTAAAATTACCTCTCGCCCTTGTTTGATAAATCGTTCCTTCCGATTCTACGTAGTAGAACCCACTTAACGCTTTTCTTATTTGACCTTTCGGCATGAAGTCCCTCCTTTATCTCTATTGCAAACACTTTTATTGTAACATAATTCATCATAAAAAAAGAAAGAGAAGTCAAATTTGACTCTCTTTCTTAACTTTGATTTCCTTGTTTAGGTGAGGCATTATCTCCATCTTTTTCAGAGGTACTAGTTGTTGTAGCTGGTTCCTCTTTACCTGTCTCCGTTTCACTTGTCTTAGTTGTAGACGATGTACTAGACTCAACAGTCGTTGGTTCCTTACCTGCTGAGAAAACAACCGAAATCGAATCCCCTTTTTTCACTTTACTACTTGCATTTGGAATAGTATAAATCACTTGGCCTTGGGGGATACTATCACTGTATTCATATCCTTCACTCATCGTTAAACCGACACTATCTAGGTAACTCATCGCACGATTTCTAGAGTAGTTATACATATTTTCTAATGTAAAAGATTCAGCCCCTTTGCTAACGACAAGCGTTACCTTTGTCTCTTCAGGTACCACATCTTTGTTGACTTTAGGCGTTTGCTTCATTACTGTATTCTCTTTGGCCGAGTTTGAAAATTTCTTTTCTACTTTTATGTTCTCTTCTTTAAAGCCTTGACTCATTAAATCATTGATAGCATCCGTGACATCCGCATCTACAAACTCTTTCATACGCACTGATTTACTTCCTGAGCTGACAAATAACGTCACAACTGCTTTTTCTTTCACTGAGGTTCCAATAGGTGGATTTGTTTTAATCACAAACCCTTTTTCTATCTCATCATCTGGAATCTCTTCTACTTTAGTATCAACCGTCAATTTACTTTTCTCGAGTAGTTGTGTGGCTTCTTCTTCACTTTTCCCACTCACATCAGGAATTGCTATTTCACCTCTGCCACGCCCAAGCATATATAGCCCACCACCTAAGAAAATAACCACAACGAATAAAGTCAATCCAATCTTCAATCCTTTTTTTGATTTTTTTAGCTCTAACTCGTCGTCATCTTCGTCATCCTCTATTGGCACTGGAATAGGCTTAGCCGATTCTTTTGGGTCATAACTAACATCTATAGGCGTTAGCATAATGGTATCATCTGTCATCACACTTGGTTCAAAACGCGGCTCATTCCCACGTTCCGGACACAGAGTTGAACGAATATCTGCATACATCTCATCCACTGTTTTATAACGGTCTGCGATTTCTTTTGCCGTGGCATGAAGCACCACATTTTCCAAAGCCTGCGGAATATGTGGGTTGTAATCAATAACAGATGGCATGTCTTTTTGGAAATGCTTTAACGCTATCGATACAGCAGATTCCCCTTCAAAAGGAACAGAGCCTGTCAACAATTCGTACAAAATAATGCCTAATGCATAAATATCTGACTGCCTCGTTGCCATTCCTCCACGCGCTTGTTCTGGAGACAGGTAGTGAACAGATCCTAGCAGTGTATTGGTTTGGGTAATAGACGTTTCTGACAACGCTATAGCAATCCCAAAATCAGTAATCTTGACAGTACCATCTTCATCCACTAATATATTTTGTGGTTTCAAATCTCTATGAATGATACGATGCTGATGGGCTAACGAAATAGCAGACAACACTTGTTCCATGATGTCCACCACAGTAGGCAAAGCAATAGGTGATTGGTGTTTTATGTATTGTTTTAAATCTGTCCCCTTTACATATTCCATCACAATATACTGCATGCCATTTTCTTCTCCAACATCATATACACTAACGATATTAGGGTGAACCATCTCCGTTGCAGCTAACGCTTCTCTTTGAAAACGTCTAATCGCATCGTGATCATCTTGAAAATCAAATCGCAACACTTTAATAGCAACGTCTCTATTTAATATTAAGTCTCTGGCTAAATAAACATTTGCCATGCCCCCACTACCGATATTTCCGATAATTTCATATCGTTCCCCTATTTTGGTTCCTATATTTATCATGCCTTATCCTCCTGACTTGGAGTGTTAAAATCAATCAATAACGCTGTAATATTGTCAGTGCCTCCAGCTTCATTGGCTTCATCTATCAATTGTTCAACACGTGCCTTGAGAGACGTGTCTTTTAACACAATATTTTTTATGTCATTATCTGATAACATATTGGTCAATCCATCTGAACATAACAGTACTCTATCTGTTGGTTCAACTGTGATGAGTGATAAATCAACATCTACTTTTCCTGGCACTCCTACAGAGCGTAGAAGGATATTTTTTTTCGGATGTTTTTCAGCCATCTCAGATGTAATTTCACCTGTCTTTACCAGTTCGTTCACCAACGAATGATCATCTGTTAATTGTTTGATGTCAGTGTCTTTAATCATATATGCACGACTATCACCAACATGTGCCAATAGCATCTGCCCATCCAGTAACACCGCTGCAACAATTGTGGTCCCCATTCCAAATTTTTCCGGATTATCTGTACCTTCTTGATAAATAATCTCATTTTCCTCTTGTATCTTTTCAACGAGCCATTTTTCTACATCTGTCTGTTCCGTCATGGATGTGGTTTTCCAAATACTACCTAAACCTGTCACAGCTAGATAACTTGCTGTATCCCCTGCTTGGTGACCACCCATTCCGTCTGCTACCACTGCTAGCATCATACCTGATTCATTTTGATACACACCTACTGTGTCTTGATTATTTTTTCTTCTGCGACCTACATTCGTCTGGAATTCAATTTGCATGTTTACACTCCTTCATCTAAGTCAACTATGCCTTTCTTCTCAAACAGCTGATAAAGAACCCATCTGTTTGATACTGATGAGGATAAAGTTGAAGCATTTTGTTTTCATAACTTTTCGGTACCTTCATGCCAACTTCTAAATCAATCAATTCAAAGTTAGGATGTCGGTCTAAAAACGTCTCAATAACGTGTCTGTTTTCTTCAGACGTAATGGTGCATGTACTATAAGTAATTATACCCCATACCTTAACTTTTGTAATAACACTTTCTAAAATTTCCAACTGAATCTTCTGTAAATTCATAAAATCTTCTGGTTTTTTACTGTACTTTATGTCTGGTTTACGTCGTAATAACCCTAAACCAGAACATGGTGCGTCGATTAATATTCGGTCAAATGAGTCATCTTCATAGTCGGATTCCACCTGTCTAGCATCCATGAGTAATGGTTTTACGACATCTGATACACCTAATCTATCTGCATTTTCTTGTACTAATTTTAGCTTATGCTTATGAATATCTAAAGCTGTCACTACTCCACCTTGGGAGGCATCTAGATAAGTTGCAATATGAGTCGTTTTTCCACCTGGTGCCGCACAGGCATCTAACACATGGTGTTGGGGCTCAATCTGCATACTAGGTGCCACTAACATAGAGCTTTCATCTTGAATGGTCATCATGCCTTCTTTAAAGACTTCACTTCCAGCTAAAAACCCTTTTTCAGCTACGACACCACAATCTGACACCATACTTTGACGTGCTTTTATCCCCTCATAAGACAATCGCTCCACTACCTCTGATACAGGCATTTGGTTGGTCATCACACGACCACTTACTCTACTTGGCTCTAGCAATGATTGTCCAAGGACTTGCGTTTCATCATACCCAATATCCGACACGAGCTTTTCAACCAACCAAATAGGCATACTCGCTTCAACAGACAATCGTTCCATATCGTCCTTAATCTCAGATGTCGGTCTAATCCCTGTTCGTTGGATGGTACGTAACACACCATTTACAAATTTACCAATCCCAACATTTCCTTTGACTTTAGCAATTTCTACCGCATCGTTAAAAATACTGTACTCTGGCACTTTATCCAAATACTCCATTTGATACAAAGATAAAAGAAGTAATTGTTTCACCCAGTTATCCACTTTTTTGGTTTTGCTAATAAAAGGGGCTAAGTAGTACTCTAATGTCATACGTCGTCCAATCGTTCCGTAGACTATCTCGGTCATTAAACCCGCGTCTTTAACACTTAATTTATGCTTTTTGATGCTATCATTCACTAAAAGATTGGAATAAGCTTGTTTTTCTGATACTTGCACCAATAATTCTAATGCTGTAAACCTTGGTGATTCATACATCTCTTTAGGTATTTTTATTTTCTTAATCAACGCAATCCCCTATTCTCAAATCACGACCAACACCATTTAAAAATTCAACTGATGTCAGTTGTCCTTTTCCTGCTGGTTGTAATGCTTCTATTTGTAACACAGTGCCTTCACCACAGGCAATCCAAAAATTCTTTTTGTTCAATTGAATAATAGTTCCTGGCTTAGCCTCTGTCGTTTCATCTACAACGGGACTCGCTTGCCATAACTTCCATCTGCTACCTTGATACATGGTATAGGCAACTGGCCAAGGTCTCATCCCTCTAATGTGGCAATCCACTAAGTGAGCAGACATAGACCAGTCAATTTGCTCTTCTTCTCGTGAAATATTTGGTGAGTATGTCACAAGCGTCTCATCTTGTGGTACCGGCGTCACCATTCCTGCGATAATATCTGGTAAGGTTGATAATAATAACTCTTTTCCTAACTGGCTTAACTTATCAAACATAGAACCCACATCATCTGAAGAATCAATTGGCAGTGATGCTTGTGCCAATATGTCTCCAGCATCCATTTTTTTCACCATTTCCATAATGGTCACACCTGTTTCATGTTCTCCTTTAATAATCGAGTAATGAACAGGTGCACCTCCACGATATTTAGGTAGTAATGAGGCATGGACATTGATAGCCCCTAAAGTAGGAGCTTTTAATAATTTTTCTGGTAAAAATTGTCCAAACGCTGCGGTGACAATTAAATCTGGTGCTAGCTCTATCACTCTATCCATTTCAGGTGACCCACTAATTTTTTCAGGTTGTAGCACTTCTAAGCCGTGTTTTAGCGCCGCTTCTTTCACGGGTGGTGGTGTGATTACTTTTTTTCTTCCAACAGGTCGGTCTGGTTGTGTCACTACTGCTAACACGTCATACCCCTGTTCAATTAGTCCATTTAAAATAGGGACGGAAAATCCCGGTGTTCCCATAAATACTAGTTTAGTCATAACCATGTGCCTCCATATAATCTGGTAATTCTTCTGGTGTAATCGGATCAATAATCCTATCTGTAAATAATTTACCATCTAAATGCTCTAATTCGTGTTGAAAGGCTCGGGCTAAATACCCTGACGCCTCCACTTCTACTTCATATCCATCTCTATCCACAAAACGAATCACAATATCGTCATAGCGTTCCACTGTTCCAAACACATCCGGAAAACTTAGACACCCTTCTACATCAATATTAGATCCTGATCCTGTCACCAGCTTAGGATTGATCATTTCAAATAAGCCTGATTCTTCGTCTACTTCAACTAGAGCGACTCGTTTATTTACACCTAATTGGTTTGCGGCTATACCAACACCATCATATTTTTTCATGATGCGGTACATCTCTTCTAATAAATCCACTAACTCATCGTCAATATAAGCAACAGGTACTGTTGGTGTCGTTAACGAGGGGTGAGGATGCTTAATCATTTTTCTCACGTATTTCCTTCCTTCCTAGATAAAGTGTTGAGGTTCAACATCTATCGCAATCCTCAACCCTTTTCTAACGTCTGTCTGTGACGACTCTAAAATATGCTTTAACCCTTGCGCTAAATGTGGTTCAAATTTATACTTGATAATCGTTTGATAATAATACCGTTTATTCACTCTAGCAACTGCTTTAGGGGTTGGACCTAATACGATTGCCTTAGGTGATAAAAATTTCTTTAAGAATACCACAATTTCGCACATTTTTTTAGCCGCATCATGTTCCACTTCATGACTAACAACCAATTGCACGGTAAAATAGAACGGTGGATAGTTCCCTCTGTGCCTAATTTCCATCTCTTTTTGATAGAAAGCTTCATAATTTTGTTGTTGGGCTAGCTGTATGGCATAGTGCCTTGGATTGAAGGTTTGAATAAACACTTCCCCCGGCTTATCCCCTCGTCCTGCACGACCACTGACCTGTGTTAATAACTGAAATGTGCGTTCACTTGACCGGAAATCCGGTAAATTTAGAGCCGTATCTGCATTTAATACCCCAACTAATGTCACGTTGGGAAAATCTAACCCCTTAGCAATCATTTGAGTCCCAAGTAAAATATCTGCTTCCTGATGACCAAACTGCTTGAGTAGACGCTCATGACTGCCTTTTTTTCGTGTCGTGTCCACGTCCATTCGTATAATTCTTGCGTCTGGCAATAATGTTTTTAACTCTTCCTCTACTTTTTGCGTTCCCGTTCCATAATAACGCATCTTATCCCCATCGCAGATAGGACAACGATACGGAATGCCTTCCTCATGTCCGCAGTAATGACATTTCATTGTTTTCGTATCCATATGTAACGTCAAAGAAATATCACAATTCTGACATGGTAACACATACCCACAATCTCTGCACATAATAAATGACGAGTACCCTCGACGATTTAACATCAAAACAGATTGCTCTTTTTTTCCTAGACGAGACTGAATTCCTTCTAATAGCGCATTCGAAAACGTACTAGCTCCATTCTGTTTCATTTCCGTTCTCATATCAATGACCTGAACACTTGGCAATACTGCTTTAGCCGTTGCTCGTTCGGTGAGAGTCAGTAATGTATAAACATTTTTTTGGGCCCTCGCCCGAGACTCCAAAGAAGGCGTCGCACTCCCTAGAACAACAGGGCATCGGTGATACTTAGCTCGCCATATGGCTAAATTTTTAGCATGATAACGAGGCGTTTCATCTTGTTTGTAACTTCCTTCATGTTCCTCATCTATCACAATCAAGCCAATATTATCTAACGGGGCAAAGATAGCTGACCTTGCTCCTACTACAACTTTCGCTTCCTTGCGCTCTATTTTCCGCCACTCATCGTATTTTTCACCTTGAGACAGTCCACTATGTAACACCGCTACATCCTCTCCAAATCGTTTTTTAAAACGTGTCACAGTTTGGGGAGTCAATGATATCTCAGGTACCAACATAATAGCTGATTGCCCTTTATCAACAGCTTTAGCAATGGCTTGAAGATAAACTTCCGTCTTTCCACTGCCTGTTACACCTTCTAGTAAAAAGGTGTCTGGTACAGCCTCTGTCATTTTTTCTGAAATCTTGTCTAATGCGACTTGTTGCTCAGCGTTTAATAAGAGTGGTTTGTCCGGTTCAAACGTCTGATACGCATATGGATCTCTATACACTTCTCGCTCCAAAATAGTCAACCAACCAGCTTTGGCTCCATCATTGATAACTTGACGACTCACGTCATGTTCATCCATCAATTCTTTAATGGATACCTCACCAGTAGTCATCTCTAATAAACACTCAATTAATCGATGTTTTTGATGGGCATTTTTTCTAATTTTTTCTTTTTCAAATAGTAATTCGTTGTCTGTTAGTATCTTTTTTACCACACGTTTGGTTTTGATTTTATTTTTAGTTGCCACTTCATATCTAATATCAACCTGTCCTTGTTGTCTCAACGCTAATAGTTTAGACAAAAGAGGCGATTCTTTTGCTTCATCCCACTCTATCTCATCTAAACCTAAAAACAACTCATGCCTAATTTCATCCGGCACCTCTCCAGTAATAGTCACCCATTTTTTATATGAAGAACGCATCACACTTGGCAACATAGTCTGTAAGCAGGTAATCTTAAACGAGTATGTCGTCTCTTTCATTTCATCTGCTAGGTCTAATAATTCTTCGTTTAAAACGGGATGTAAATCGAGTACAGTCAAAATAGATTTTAACGCTGCGTCTATTGTGTCCATTTGCCTAATTGCAACGACAAATCCTTGAATATGACGATTGCCATTTCCAAATGGCACTTCGACCCTCATGCCAACTGCAATGACATCTACTAACTTATCAGGTATTAGATAGGTAAATGGCTGGTCCGTTTGCATAGTTGGGACATCAACAATGATTTCTGCTACATACTCCATTAGGCAACTTCCTTTCTCATCTGTCCTATTGTACTAAAAATCCATTGATTTGTCTTTTTTAACAAAAAAAAGAACAGCTGCCTGTTCTTTCTCATGCTTATATTTTTTTGTCCATTTGAACGCGTGCTTCTAATTCTTGATGCTCACGACGTTTCATCGCTTTTTTTTCTTCTTCTTGACGTTTCAGTAGTTCGCGTTTCAACTCTGGATTAGGATCAATCACAACATCGCCAACTGAGATTTCTTCTAGTGCACGACCTACATTTTTGTAAGATACAAATTGATTTTCTTCAATCATTGGTTGTGCCCCTGAATCTAGCTCATGTGCTCTCTTACTTGATAAAATTACCAAAGAGTATTTTGAATCAACTTGTTCTAATAATGTATCAATTGATGGATTTAACATAATTTAAAACTCCTTTAACATTTTTTCATAGTGATCAATCACACGCTCAACGCGGTAATGCTCACTTTCAATAATTTTTTTTATTCGGTCCACAGCAAGTTCAACCTGATCATTCACAACAGCATAGTCATAATGACGCATCATTTCAACTTCTTCTCTAGCAACTGTCATTCTTTCCTCAATCACTGCCATATCATCTGTACCACGACCAATAATACGAGATTTTAACTCATCAAAATCTGGAGGGGTTAAAAAGATAAACACACCGTCTGGCACCTTATCTTTTACTTTCATTGCTCCTTGTACCTCAATTTCCAAGAACACATCTTTTCCTGCGTCCAATGTCTTATTGACATAATCAAGTGGTGTGCCATAGTAATTGCCAACATACTCAGCATACTCTAACATCTTATCTTGTTCGATTAATGTTTCAAATTCCTCTCTCGAGCGGAAAAAATAATCAACGCCATCTTTTTCTCCTTCTCTCATTTGACGTGTTGTCATGGAGATAGAATATTCAAAATTATTGCCTTCACTTTCAAACAATGCTTTTCGTACTGTGCCTTTACCTACACCGGATGGACCAGATAGTACAATTAATAACCCTCGTTCTGACATGATGTCTTCCTTTCACTTGCAATTTTTTTCAGTTTATCTACTATAATGCACTGTTAACATATATTTTGCAAGGTGGTTTTCATTAAAAACTATCTTATTCTATCATTTTATTCAATATTTTGTACTTGTTCACGAATTTTTTCAATCGTCGTTTTCAAAAATACCACATGTTCTTTGATTTGAATGACTGTGGATTTAGACCCTATCGTATTCACTTCTCGGTTCATTTCCTGAATGAGAAAATCCATTTCTTTCCCCACAGGTTGCTCGCGCTCAATTAACTGGGCAAGTTTTGACACGTGAATCGTTAATCGGTCCAATTCTTCATGAATGTCACCTCGTTCGATTAACAACGCAACTTCGGTCAATAATCTTGGCTCATCCACGCTCTCTCCTACCAAGTCTTGTAATTTAGTCTGTAAGCGTTGGTGATGATCTGCCTCAAATAGCGCAGACTCTTTTTTTATCATTGTCAATCCCGTTTCTATATCTTGCAGATACTGATTAAAATATACCTTGATATCGGCACCTTCTTCTTCTCTGCTCTTATCTAGGGCTTTTACCGCCTCTTCAAATGTCTGGAGCAAATCAGCTTGAATCGCTTCAAATCCATCTTGTTTTTCCTCCACTTCAAACAAAGAAGGATGCATAATAGCCCCTGTCAGAACAGATGTCGCCGAAAATGTGCCAGCGTTATAACGCTCTGTTTCAGCCTTGTTTAGTTCAGCCACTAACTGATCCATTAATCCCCACTGTACAGCAATCGATTGATACGCTGTCACGTCTTTTTTCACGGTGACAAAGCACTCTACACGTCCCCGTGTCATATAAGCCTTCACCATTTTTTTCATCGCCAAATCGTGTGCGTTGAACTCTCTAGGCATTCTGATTTGCGTGTCTAAAAAACGATGATTGACAGATTTCATTTCGACAACTATTTGATAGGTATCTTTATGACACCCATTTTTTCCATATCCAGTCATGCTTTTCATTTTACTTATCTCCTCATTACATGTTTTCTAGGGCTTCTTTTAATGCGCTAAACTCATCATTACTTAATGTGATTCCCTTACCCATTTTCTCATGGTCTGGTGCCCAGTCTCTCAAATCAAACTTCGGTGGTCGTCCATTCCAGCTCACTAAATTGAATTCTTTACGCCATCCTTTTGGATTTTCAGATAACACGACTATCTCTTCTATAATTTCATATGAAAATTCTTGTGACATATTATTCTCCTCTTTTTTCTAAAAAAATTAAAAACATGGCCTCTAGACTTATCTGCCACGAATGCTTTGCAATAGTTGAAAATAAATCTTGTTGTTCGTCTTTATACGTCTGAAATAACTGATAATACGTCATCAACCATTGTTTATCCGAAATAGGTGACATGTGCCTAATATAATGCGTCAACCACTCACCTGAAGACAAAAGCATGGATTCTTTCCCATAACCTATTTGTTGTACATCATTTTTTAAAGACAAAACAATCTCATCAGCTAATTCATCTAGTGTATATAGGTGAGCTGGATCGATCTCAAATCGTTTGGCGATATCCTCTAGTAATTGCCAGCTAAGCCATTCTGGATGACTTGCCACAGACAACACCCACGCCGTTTTATCACCATTATAATGCGTATTCACCCACTCCATTACACTTGTTTGGTGAAGCATAAATGACAGAAAGGACCGGCTTAAATTAAACACTTCTCGTTTAAAAGACTCTCTTGGAAATGTGTAGTACTCTCCCTCATAAAAATGAAAGGCTTTCATTGTTTCCAAATACCCCAACAACATGTTCCAATTTGAGCGTTTTCCATCAAACAACAAGACATTGCCTAATCCCCAATGACTTTCAATGGTGACAACACTCATATCTTTTGGTAGTTTTACAGATTTTGTTACACCAGGACCTTTGACATTTACCACAATAAGCTCAGTTGCTCCAGCTTCTATCAGCACATCTTTTGGTATATTATTGCGATATCCTCCGTCTACATAATAATTTTCTCCAATTTGACACATTTTCATCGCAGGAAAAAATGACGAAGAAGCTAGTAGCCACTTAGGAAATGTGTCCTTGGTCATCTCTTTCAATGACACAACAGTCTCTGTCATTTTCGGTGCCTGTGTGGTCACAATAAAAAACTGCTTATCTGTATTAAATATAACCTCTTCTGTCATTAAGTCTTTAATCATCTTTAGAAGTGGGTCTGTCCCTACCCCCATTGATGTTAGCGCTGAAATCGTCAAGGCTTGAACATCGGTCAATAGCCTGGATATAGTAAAATCTGATTCAGAAGACGTCACAGGAACAGATAATATTTTTTGCGTGTCAATGGACTGCCACATTTTTTGTGCGCTCTCTAAATCTCCTTGTAAAATCAAGCCACCGTTTAATGCACCAACTGATGTCCCACTGATTAAATCAAACGTTGACCCAAGCTCTAATAGCGCTCTCCAAGCACCAATTTGATAGGATCCTCTTGCGCCGCCGCCACCTAATACAAGTCCAGTATGATAAGATATAACCTTGTCATAATAGGTATCTGTATAGACATAGCCTATTTTTTCCAATCGCTCATGGAAATAACTCATTGTTTTAGATAGCCTTAACCGTACTCTGGTGGCTCTGAACTGCTTGGCTATATGTTCTAGTACTATATGACAGGATCTCCATGACAGTGGTTTAGAGCGTACCTGCACCGCTGTAATGGTTAATATCGACTCTGATATCTGACAGGCAATCAACATTTCTAGACGTTTTTTTCAAACCAACCAAATACATACTCAGCATCATTTAATCGAACAATTGAAGAGGCCACATGAGAGATAGCCTCACTATTTGATCCAAAAAAAGGGAGCCATTCTCTTAAATCATCTACCTCACGTACCCATTTTTTTAAGTCTGATGGATAGAGTTCTCTTAACATCTCTCTCTCCTCCAATCTCACTGTTTATACTACTTATAGTCTACCTTTATTTAATTCGTTTAACAAATAATAAAAGAGAATTATTTGACTAACCCCATATCGATTCGTATAATGAGGATAGGAAAAACAGTGGGGGGCTGAATAATGATCGATAAACACAAATCAGATACTAGTAATAATGGTGTCAAAAAATTTACACAGTTCATTTCTCGTTCTTCTCAGCGCTTTTTATCTTCGTTTATAGACGATGAAGCGTATCAAGAAAAACAAATCAAACAGATTTTCCAAAAAATCAATCAAGCTATGGCTCAAAAAAGCATGGTTGTCATACAATATAAGGATACCCTACAAGACAAATCATCCGATGGGTTTGAAACATTAGTAGGACGTATCTATCAACATTCTAATAATCCAGAATCATTAGTGATTAAACTACAAAAAAACAATCAAGTTAAAATGATTTCTGCTAAAAATATAAAAAAGATTTCGATTATCAGTCCAAGTTATAATCGTCATTTATCTGCAAGCAAATAAGTAACAGTGTCTAATAGATACTGTTACTTTTTTATTACTCTCTTTCTAATACAATTTGCCCAATCGCCATACTATCTGTATGAGAAATAGACACATACACATGCCCTTCAAATGGAGAACGCGTCACTACTGGTTTACCTCTTTCATCCTTTAATATCTCTATATCTTGTAAGGTAACTGCTCCAATCCCTGTACCATATGCTTTGGAGAACGCCTCTTTGCACGCAAACCTACCTGCTAAAAATTCTACTTTTCGCTTGTCACCTAATCCATCAAACAACGTTCGCTCATCTAGAGTCAATACTCGCTCAATAAAACCATGATTATTCTCTATAATGTCTTTTATACGTGACAGTTCCACGATATCTACCCCAATCCCTGCAATCATCGGATCCTCTCCTTTTATCGTTTCATTTACAGTGTATCGAAAATAAGAAAAAAGCCAATACATTCGTATCAGCTTTAATATTATTATTTTGCGTTATTACGGATAACAAATCCACGACCTTTGTCGTTGTTGTTACGTTTTTGGCCACCATTATTGTTGCCAGCTCCGTTACTCGTGTTTCCTGTATTACCGCGTTTTTTCTTGTTATATTGTTCTTTTTTTCTGCCATCACGACTTCCGCCACGGTTGTCATCACGGTTTCCACCACGATTGCCACCACGGTTATCACGACCGCCGCCACGATTGTTTCTGTTGCCACCACGGTTGTTTCTTCCACCGCCGCCACCACGATTGCCATTTCCTTTACGAGATGGTAAAGGTCTTTCTGGCGTGATTTTAACTGGCACTTCAGATGCATCGTCTTTAGAGATTTGTTTAATTAATAATGCAGCAATATCTTCAGCTGAATAATCTTCTAATAATTCACTTGCTGCGTCTTGATAAGCATCTAGACCGTTTTCTTGCATCGCATCTTTAATTTTAGCAATAGATGAGCCAATCTGACCTTCGATTGCTTCTTTTTTAGATGGTGGGCGTAATGTTGTCATGCGTTTTTTAGTTAAATCTTCAATAACATGCAAGTAACCCATTTCGTTTGGCGTTACAAATGTCACAGATTTTCCTTCTTTTCCAGCACGGCCAGTACGACCAATTCTATGAACGTAGCTTTCTGGATCTTGAGGAATATCGTAGTTATACACATGAGTCACTCCTGAAATATCTAATCCACGAGCAGCCACATCTGTTGCTACTAAAATATCAATCTCATCGTTTTTAAAAGCACGTAAAATACTCATACGCTTATGTTGTGGTAAGTCTCCATGAATACCTTCTGCTTTATAACCACGCATTTCTAATCCACGGGCTAATTCATCTACACGACGTTTGGTACGACCAAATACAATCGTTAGTTCTGGGTTTTGTACATCAAATAAACGTGTCATTATATCAAATTTTTCAAATTCTTTACAACGTACATAGTATTGATCGATTAAATTAGCTGTCATTTCTTTTGCTTTAATCTTCACGTGTTCAGGGTCTTTCATAAACTTAACCCCAATACGTTTAATACTATCAGGCATAGTAGCTGAGAATAATAAAGTTTGTCTTGATTCTGGAACTTTTGAAATAATGCTTTCAATATCCTCTAAGAATCCCATGTTTAACATTTCATCCGCTTCATCCAGAACTAATGTTTCAACTTTTTCTAATTTTAATGTGCGACGGTTAATATGGTCTAACATACGACCAGGTGTTCCAACAACAATATGTGGATTATTTTTAAGTGAACGGATTTGACGTCCAATATCTGCTCCACCATATACTGCTTGGACCTTGATTTTTTTCTCTTTACCTAATCGGTAAATTTCTTCTTGCGTTTGGATAGCTAATTCTCTTGTTGGAGCAATAACTAATCCTTGGATCATAGATTTACTTGTATCTATTTTGTCTAACATTGGTAACCCAAATGCAGCTGTTTTACCAGTACCTGTTTGAGCCTGACCAATCACATCCTTACCTTCTAACGCCAAAGGTATTGTTTCACTTTGAATCGGAGTTGCTTCTTCAAATCCGATGTTTTCTACTGCTTTTAATAAGCTTTTGTCTAAATTTAATTCACTAAATTTCAAATGATATCCTCCTAAAAACTCTAACTCAGCCAATCGTCCCTCTGCCTATGAAAAAAAATTGAAAATGAGCATTCGTGTAATACTATCACATTCTGATAAAATTCACAACAAAACCACTTCTATTAATGATTATTTAATAAATAATCAACAACTTCACTTAACCCCATGCCATTACTTGCTTTCAGAAAAACAGTGTCATTAGACGTCAGAGTTGCTTCTAAGTCTGTCATTAATAACTCTTTGGCCTCTGGTGCGTAGTAATGTAACGCGTTCGAATCAAAGGTGTTTGATAGTTCTTGGTACAATTGATTCATCTCTCTTCCATATAAAAAGACATGATTGATTTTTTCTGCAGATAAATGCGCAGCTACTTGACGATGCATGTCGCCAGATAAATCACCTAACTCTAGCATATCACCTAACACGACCACTTTGCTACCAATTGTCTCTAATCCGCTAAATGAATCAAGTACTAAAGTCATAGCCGTTGGGTTAGCGTTGTACACATCACTTAAGATATCCATGCCTTGTGGTGTTTTCAACCATTCTGTCCGATTTTTAGTCAAATCAAAGGTCGCTAATCCTTTTGCCATTTTGTCCACTGGCACCTCAAAGTATCGGCCAATTAAAAGAGCAATCAACGCATTTTTAACATTGTAACGGCCCAAAACAGGGATACTAAATAGCACTTCATCAAATAAATTCGTCGTAAAACGTGTTTCAGACTTACTTTCTTCAGACACATAACCTGAAAGAGTGGCCTCTGTATCTATACCAAATGATTCAACATCCTGAGACACATCCATAATTAGCTCTTTTAGCAATGGCTCGTCATTTGGAATAATCAACGTGCCTTCTTTGTTTAATCCAGACACGATTTCCATTTTGGCTTCAGCTATTCCTTTTCTAGAGCCAAGATGCTCTATATGTGACTCACCTATTAACGTAATTGCTGCAATATCAGGCTCTCCAATTTGAGAAAGCACATCTATTTCACCTTTATGATCCATCCCCATCTCTAACACTAATATCTCTGTTGTCTCTGGCATGCTTAAAATCGTATACGGTAAGCCAATATCATTGTTATAGTTGCCTTGTGTTTTGTATGTGTTATATGTCGTACGTAATACTGCCGCAGTCATATCTTTCGTTGTTGTTTTTCCATTGCTTCCTGTAATACCAACCACTTTTGGTGACACTTTACTTAAATAGTATTTGGACAACTCTTGTAAAGCAACCAAAGTATCCGCCACAAGTATATGAGGCACATCTGTATGTAGTGAATGATCCGAAAAAGTCACACTGGCACCTGCAGTGAGAGCCTGTTCAATAAAATCATGTCCATCACGATTTCCTTTTAGCGGAACAAACAAACTGCCTGTTGTGAGTTGACGTGTATCAAACTCAACGCTTGTTACAACTGTCTCCTCTGAACAACCAACAATCTGACTAGCATGGACAGCCTCAGCTATTTCTTGAATCGTCAGTTTCATTGTAATCCCTCCTATTTTATCAAACTAAAAAGGCTGAACACGTTGTTCAGCCATTATATTTATTGATTTTGGTCAACAGCTTGTTTTTTTTCAAAACGTAATTTGGCTAATTGAATCAATTCTTCCAATAAGTCACTGTAGCTAATGCCCATTTCTTGCCACAATAAAGGATACATACTAAATGGCGTAAAACCAGGCATTGTATTCACTTCATTTAAAAAAATTTCATTGTTTGCAGTTAAGAAGAAATCACAACGACTTAATCCACTGCCATCAATGGTGATATATGCTTTTTTAGCATACTCTTGCATTTTTTGTTGAATCTCATCTGACACATCAGCCGGTATTTTTAGCTCTACTTTATTATCTAGATATTTTGATTCATACGTGTAAAACGCAACATCCTTTACAATTTCTCCAGCAACTGTGGCACGGACTTCATCATTCCCTAATACAGCAACTTCTAATTCTCTAGCATCAATGCCTTGCTCAACAACTACGCGTCTATCAAATAAAAAAGCTTCTTCAATTGCTGCAATGAGCTCTTCACGGTTGTTTGCTTTGTTAATACCAACACTTGACCCCATGTTGGCTGGTTTAACAAACATTGGGTATAATAATGTGCCTTCACACTCGGCATACACTGTATCTGGATCTTTAGTGTAGCTTTGCTTAATGACAGATACGTATAGCAATTGAGGTATCCCCGCTTGTTGGAACAATTGTTTAGCAACAATTTTATCCATCGCACTCGCACTCGCTAATACGCCCGCTCCAACATATGGCATGTCCAATACTTCAAACAATCCCTGTACCGTTCCATCTTCTCCATTTGGACCATGTAGTACTGGAAATACGACAGTATCGGATTCTTTGATATCGCTCGGTGAAATAGGTTGTGCATTTTTTAGTGTTAAATGTAAGTCACTTTCATCTTTGGGTGGCTCATTATACAATGGACCTTTTAGCCACTGGCCATCTTTTCCAATGTAAATAAGCTGTACTTCATAATAATTATAATAAACGGCTTTTAAGATTGAAAATGCTGATAATATTGATACGTCATGTTCAGCACTTTTTCCTCCATAAATCAGAGCTATTTTCATGATAATCCTCCTAAAGTTGTTCGACCTTCATTATACTTTATTTTTTTTAAAAAAACCATGTTCCATTTGTCTTCATTTTCAAATAATAAAACCACTAGCTAGGTTTGTCAACTTTCGCGCTAGTGGTTACTTTATTTTATTGAGTTAAAAAAATGGATTCAAACTGTTCTTTTTTGACTCGCCATTCTTTAGAAGCATCATCGTAAATCAATGTGCCAATCTTTTCTTCTTTCTCAAAGGTATAATTTTCAACCTTTCTCAAGTTATCTTCCACAACATGTATCGGAATAACGTATTGAC
Source organism: Vagococcus sp. (assembly GCA_052104115.1). Classification (GTDB taxonomy): domain Bacteria; phylum Bacillota; class Bacilli; order Lactobacillales; family Vagococcaceae; genus Vagococcus. The sequence goes on from JBQELZ010000003.1 coordinate 120,522, forward strand.
CCTCTTCAAATCCAATTTGAGAAAAATTGAACACAATCCCTTCTTGCATCGCTCCCTTTAGATGACTCACCATATCTTCTGGTAGAGATGGGATACTATTTATTTTACGTGAAAAGAAATTCCGATTTCCATTTAATTGTTTCAATACTAAGTCCGTAATTTTTCTCGATAACGAATGATAGAACTCCTCGATATTGCGGTAATATACCTTGGACACATCTTGTCCTATTTCAAAAAAGGCATAATCATTTTGTAATTTAAAAAAGAATGGTGATCTTAACTGATTTTTCATGTGGCCAAAATACAACAGCTCTGAAATATCGTTTGGTGTGAGTCGTTTTAAGACATCATAATCTTGAAAGTCCAACCACTTAATCTCACGGTGAGCTCTATTTTCAACCAATGAAAAATATTGTTCAACGTTATTCTCACCACGTATCACTCGAAATCCTGTATGGGCTTCATACTCTCCTTCTCTGTCATATGGGTCTAGTAATAAAATGTTATGAGGGCGATTTAGTGTGTAACGATTAAAATCTTCATGCGTCATTCCTTTAGACAATATTGAATTACTGATAGCATCTAAATGAATATACAAATAATCTCGCAACACGTTCACCTCTCTTCCTCTTTACTATAACTATACCATTTATTTTTAAAATATGAACGATTTAGCATTCTAATATAAATTAAATTTATATTACAGTCACACTGTGTAAAACGTTTTCAAGAAATACTTATGTAATATTTACAAATCAAAACTTGCCTTTCCCTTTTTTATACTCTTTATGGTATGATTAATAGAAGATTATAAGGAGGTCATGACTATCTCAAAACAAAAGAAAACAAAAAACAGCAGTCGTTCTGTCAAACATAAAAAAAATCAAAAAAGTATGGGAACTAAATTAAAAAATGCTTTTTTCAATGTCCTCATGCTCGTGCTACTTGTTATTGGTCTAGCTCTTGTCTTTAACAACCAAATAAAGAATTACATTGTCAAAGACACCACCAACAAACATAGTGTCAGTAACATCACAAGAGAACAAATCAAAGAGAATGAGAAAAAAGAAGCCACCTTTGATTTTGATGATGTGCAATCTCTAGACTTTAATCTTGTCGCTAAAACAAGAGGCCGTGATGTCGGAATGGATGTCATTGGTGGCATTGCTATTCCAAGTGTTGAATTGAATCTTCCTATTTTTAAAGGAGTATCCAACTACGTTATTGCTGTTGGTGCTGGTACGATGAAGGAAGAACAACGAATGGGGAAAGGGAATTATGCGCTGGCTAGTCATTACATGTATGATCCAACTCTGTTATTCGCACCACTTGTTCGTGTGGAGCTAGGCTCATCCATCTATCTCACTGACTTGGATTATATTTACGAATACAAAGTGACGATGAAAGAATACGTTGAACCAACTCGTGTTGAAGTAATTGATGATGCCGATGATAAACGTATGGTCACTCTTGTAACCTGTGACACTACAGGAGCAAACAGATTAATCTTACAAGGTGAGCTTGTTAAAAAAGTTGACGGTAAAGTCGCCGATGAAAACATGCAAAAAGCCTTTGACTTGGCTCAAAACAATTATTATTAAGATAAAAAACAGTCACTTACTGATGATTCAGCAAGTGACTGTTTTTTATATGTTTGGTAAATAAAAATTACGATTTTCCAATCCAAAAATACGCTCGGTGTACTCACCAGGTTGCACCTGTTTTAGCGCACCTAACATCATTTGAATAGACGCATCTAAGTTGTCCAAGTGATGTAATACTTCTGCTTCTAATAGTTTAGGCCTAACAGGAGACCCGTATTCAAGTAAGCCATGATGAGATAAGACAACATGTTTCAACACCAAGACTTCCTCGTCTTGCTCTGAAATACTTAACTCCACACATGCTTTAGAAATTTCCTCATCTGCCATAACAATGTGCCCTAACAAGTTACCTGCTAATGTATACTCTGTGGAAACAGGACCTGACAATTCATTTACTTTTCCTAAGTCATGTAGGATAATTCCTGCGTACAACAAAGATGGATTAATTTCTGTGTATTGGTCACAAACAGATTTAGCTAATCTCAACATGGTAAGAGTATGAAAGGCTAACCCTCCAGCAAACGCATGATGATTGCGTTTTGCTGCTGGGAATTCAAAGAATTCTTTTTGATATTTTCCTAATACATGTCGCACAATTCGGTGCCATTTCGCATTTGTGATATCAAATAAAAATTGATTTAACTCTTCTTTCATGTCTTCTGTTTTAACAGGTGCTTTCTCCATATATAGAGCCGGCTCGTCTGGTTCTCCAGGTTGAGTGAGTCGTAAATTCAAAATTTTTATTTGTGGCATATTTTGATACATTTCACGTTTTCCACCTAGTAAGACAACCTTTCCAGCTGTGTATTTCGCTATCTCATCGTCTGATGCTCCCCAGTACTTCCCATCAATGGTTCCGGATGTATCTTGAAAGGTAAAAGCGATAAATTTTTTGCCATTTCGTGCAATTCTAACATCAGCTGCTTTTAGCAACACAAACAATTCAAATGTTTCATCTACTACTAGTTCTCTTAACTTTTTCATGTTGTTTCCATTCCTTCCAACGATAAAATTGCCTGATGATGGCCTTTGAAATAAGATAACATCACATCATCTGATGATAGGCAAATCACCTGAGTTTGTTTTCCTATTAGCTCTAGCAAACGGAATAAGGTTTCTTTTCTTTTTGAATCAAAGTGCAACCAACCATCATCAATCACAACAGGTGCTCCATAATCTTCATTATGCAAATGAATAAATCCTAACCTAAAGGCTATATACAACTGATCTTTTGTACCTGTTGATAATTGGACAATAGGCCATTCCTGTTGGTGATGATCTTTCACTAATAATTGCCCTTGTTTCACTATTACTTTTTGATAACTTTCTTCTGTCAACACCCTGAAATAGGTCGTAACAGTTGCTAACAAAGCTGGTAATTGTTGATCCGATAAGAACTGGAATAAATCCTGTGTAAGTTCTTCAGCCATACGGTACGATAACCATTGATTCGTCAACTGCTTAATAGTTGCCAATTGATTTTCTCGTTCTTGATATAAATCATCTAACGAGCCATTTTTTTCCATTAATTGTAGCTCATACGCTAATTTTTGATAGTTTTTTTGACTGTCTTTAACGAGTTGTTTTAAGTCATCTTGCTTATCTTTTACTCGCATCAACTCTTGATTAATGGCTATAAGTTGATATGTCTGACTTAAATCATAATAATCTTCTAGCATCAATTGTAGCTCATTAAACCGTTGCTGATTCGCTATTAACGACTCCTGCTTGCTCAACCAAATAGGCACATTCTCTAATCTGGCTATATCAAACGCAACAAGTAACGCCAATAGCCCTTGTTTAGAGTGTTCCATTTGTTGTCTAATATCTCTAAGTTGCGTTTGAAAATGACGATGATTGGATTCAAGCTCACCTTGGTTGCGTAGTTTTATTTGTTGCTCGTCAACAAATCGTTTCATCACTTGGAAACTCTCACGTGTTGATTTGTTTTCAACCGCTAACCATTCTTTTGAGAAATCCAATAAATTCGTATAGGATGCTAATACCTTGTCGACTTCTTTTAAATTGCTTAGCATCTCTGTTTCTTTCTCATGAATCGTTAAAAGTTGCTCAAATACAGGTAATTTAGTCAACCACATACTGATGGTTTCTTTCACTGAAAAGCCATAAATAGTAGCCCACTCTACTTTTTGTTGTTGAATGACGGATAATTTCAACTCAATAGATTCTTGAGATTGTTCTAACTCATGTAACTCACGAGCGAGATCATCCGATTCTCCTAGTTGTAGCAAATAATTTTCTTTTGTAACAGGAGAAGTGGTTGTACCTTTTCCTTTATCTGTCGTCCTTAAAAAACCATACACACCTAATCCCACAAGAGCAACAGTTGGAAGATACAACCATCCCTTACCTAAGGCAACTGCCATGATGAAAAACAAGACAGATACAGCGATTGACAGTCCTGAAAATAGCCTCATCGTGGTTCTTTTATCTGCGGAACGCTCATCCTCTGCATCCGTATCTTGAACTGCCAACTGCTGTTCAGTTGTCGTTAATGCCGTATCCATTTCTCGATGTTTAATCGACAGCCTACTCTTTTCATTGGATAAAATAATTTTTTCTCTAATTAATTCTTCTTCTTCAATAGATATTTTTTGCATTTCAGATTCAATCTCATCTGTCACTTTCATCTCTAAAATTGCATCTGTTAGTTGATACTTATCGTATAATGTCGCTTTATTTTGACGATAGTCTTCCAATTGACGCTCTAAAATATCTCGTCGTTCACTCATAGATTCCACAATTAATTGATCTTCTAACAATTCATCAAATAAAGATTGGTTTTCTAAATAAAATAAGAACGCAGGGGATTCTGTTTCTGCCACGCTACCTTGCTTTTCTAGTAACTGCTTTTCCTTACTCTCTAAAAATCGGTACTCTTGCATGCTCTCTTTCACACTACGAAGAAGACTATCAGATGCTTTTTTCTCTGAACCAAATTCCTTCCTTAGCGTCTCCCATTCCACATAAAGTGAAAAGCGTTTTTGTTGTTCAATCAATCGTTGTTCTTCTTTCAGCAACGCCTCAGACTCGAACTCCATCTCTTTAAACGCCGTCTTTAGTTCACTGTGACGTTCTTTTTTATGCTGGTATGTGCCTTCTTGCTCTTCTACGTCTTGAATTTGTTTTTCTAATTTTTTAAACCCTTTTAGCTTTTGATTTAACACAGGAATACGACCTGTCGGTTTAAACACTCGTTGTCTTTCTTTCAAAAAGCCATCATTCATCTTAGTCAACCGTTCACTACCTGTTAACCCGACAGATAATAGTAAATGTTGTAATTTAACTTCATTTAATTGATTTAAATCGGTTAGTTGCTCTTGTTGGAAACTAAAAATCTGATCAAATGTTTCTTGATTCAAAGGATGTATCAGTGATTCAAGCAGTGCATCATGCCCAACACGTCCGTCCTCTAAATGAACGGTTGCTTGCCCTTTTTGTTTGTCTTTGAATCTTTCTACTGTGATAGTGCCGTATACGTCATGTTCTAATATGACATGTCCTCCATAAACAGCTCCATGAACAGGTGTAAAATCTCGAACCATTTCTCTCTTTTTAGGAAAGCCAAACAAAACCGTGCGAATGAAGTGGTATAATGTTGATTTCCCAGATTCATTGTCTCCGTATATCAGTTGATTCTCTGAATCTAACTCAAATACTTGTTGCTGAAACTTTCCAAATCCTTTTATATGTAAACTAACTATTTTCATTGGCTTGCCTCATTCTTAAACATCATCTTGTCTTTAATCAATTGACTACTTTCTCTGACACATTCTCTAATGTCCTCGTTTGTCCAATCTACATAACTACTTATGACGCCTTGTTGTAAAATATCTCTAGCGACTTTATTGAATTCACTTGTATCCTCATACTTTTTACTTAAATCATCAATTAAACTTGAATCAAATCCCATAAGCAATTTATCAGATGATGCTTGTACTAAACTGACATCAACCACCCAAACTCTATAAGACGAACTTTTTAACAACGATTCTTGTACAAACCGTATCCATTCGTCTTTCGTCTCAATCAAGTCACTACTCAGCTGAGACGATGGTAGTCGTAATTCCAATTGAATTAAGTTTAACGCTTTATCATAGTCACGTCCTAATACATGTGATTCAATCTGTGACAGCAACTCATTTTTTTCTAAAACGTCACTCACTTCTAGCACATCTGAATGCCACTCCACCATAGATACATCTATCCAGTCATATGACTGACCTGTTTGTGTCAACTCAACTAGTACAACACCAGATGTTTGTGTTTCTTTTTTCGTATGACCTTGTGGCGTTCCAGGATAGATGGCTAAAGGGTGTTGAGCGGCCACATAACTTTTATGGATATGTCCCAATCCCCAATAATCGTAACTCACTGGTAAATCGGACATGGTGAATGGCGCATAGTGACCAGTATGTCCGATTTCACCATGATAAAACCCAATATGATAGGTCGTTTCCCTATTTTTATCTGGAAACTGACTTGCCATAGAATGGTCTATCCATCGATGTTCATAAGAAAAACCACTAATTGATATACTCTCCCCATTTTGTAATGAAAGTCGTTTGGTTTCAACTGTTTCTGATTGGAAGACTAACACATTTTCTGGCCAATCAAACCAGTATTTGTTTGCTGTATAATAATCATGATTTCCAAATGATACGACCACCTGTATGTTTTTAGCCTGCAAGCGTTCAAACTGAGCCATCAAAAATTGCTGCGTATAAATAGACGAATGCGGTTGATGAAATGTATCACCCACGATTAATAAAAAGTCGACAGACTCTTTGATGCATGTGTCTATAATGTTGGTAAACATGTTTCGATTGGCATCTTTTATATGTCTTTGAACACTTGGATCCTCTGTATCGATACCCGAAAAAGGTTGATCCAAATGTAAATCTGCTGTATGTATAAATTTCATCGTTTCCACTCCTTCCTTATATAATACCTATTTTTCTCTCTTTTTTCTAGGAAAACCTATACCTCTTAACCAAATAAAAAAAGACAGCATTCTCTTCTAAAGTGAACGCTGACTTTTCCGATTAATCTAAGTTATATAACTCTTGGACTGGTTGCATAATGATACGATTTAAATCATTTACAATCATGCTAAATGCTTGTTCTTTTTGCATCAAGTCTTGAATAACTTCAGCTTGTTGAACTTTTTCAGCCATTTCTTGTGCCTGTTGCGCATCTTCTTCTGAAAATTCTAGTCCTTGCATTTGTTTTTGTTGTAACTCCATTTGCAATGCTTGGAAGTTTTTAAATAAGTCAAACGCCGCTTCGTCTTCTTTCATTGTAGCAAAAGCAAGTTCTAATGCTTTGAATTCATCCATTTGACGAATCTCGCGTTCAATTTGATTGGCACTATCATAAATATTTTGTGACATGCTATTAGCTCCTTTAAATAAAAATTTAATCTCCGACTATTGTAACATGGTTAAGATGAAAAGCCTATCAATTTACTGACCAATTCGGCCCCAAAAGTCTTGTACTGCATCACCGACTGTGTCCATTCCTTTTTTAATGCCTTCACCTAATGTATTAGCCCCTTCTTTCACCTTGTCACCAATGCCTTCCACCGTTTCGCCTAATCCACCAACTTTATCTCCCAAATTATTGAAGGTATCCCCAAATTTACCAGTTGAATCATCGTCTAATCCTTGCTGAGTGACATCCCCCACTGTAAATGGCGTGTTAGGGGATGAAGCTAGGATACGTTGTGTTTCATCTCTAAATATACTAGCTAAGTTACTCCCACTACTACCTGTTAAGTAATGGTCTGGCCCACTCTCGTCAAAACCAATCCACGTTGCTACCACAACATCTGGTGTATAGCCTATAATCCACTGATCTTTTGACATGCCATCAGCGTTAATATTTTCTGTCGTTCCTGTTTTACCAGCGAGTGTATACCCAGCAGGTTTCGCTTCGATTCCTGTTCCAGAGCTAAACACGCCTTGTAACATTCCGGTCATCTCTTCTGCCACTTCAGGAGTAGTCACACGTTTAGATTTTGCTTTTTCATTTTCATAAATGATAGCTCCTGTGGCGTCTTCAATCTTGGTTATAAAATGAGTGTCTTTTTTCACTCCTTCATTAGCAAATACTGTATATGCACTGGCCATTGCCATCGGCGTTGTTCCTTTTGTTAATCCACCAAGGGCTAAGCCATAGTAACGGTCTTTTTCGTCTAGTTTAATGCCGAATTGTTCTACTTTTTTATAACCACGGTCTATTCCAATCTCATTCAATAACCAGACAGCAGGGGCATTTAAACTTTGTATCAATGCATTGGTCATGGTTGACTCCCCTGAATAAGTGCGTGAGTAATTCTGTACATCATAGTAGCTAAGAGCCTCATCTTTAAGGATATCTTCTGGTTTATAACCAGCTTCTAATGCAGGTGTATAAACTGAAATAGGTTTTAACGTTGACCCAGGTGATAGCTTAGACATGGTGACTCGGTTCCAACCTCTATATTTATATTCTCCACGTCCTCCTACTATCGCCATCACGCCACCTGTTTTAGGATTTAGTGCTACAGATGCTCCTTCAACAATTTCTCCATCAGCTGCACTTGGTGGAAATAAGCTATCATTTTCAAATGTTGCATCCATTCCTTGTTGGTACAACTGATCTAAAGACGTATAAATCTTATACCCACCATTTGAAATGTCTTCGTCTTTCAATTTTGTGACATTAACAGCCTCATCAATGACCGCATCAAAATAATAGGGGTACTTATATGTATCATGTTCTGGTACATACGTATCATTTATCGTTAAAGGTTCCTTCATTAACTGATCCGCTGTTGCTTTATCCAGCTTTCCATTATCAACCATCACTGATAATACCGTATCCCGTCTAGCGATAGCATAGTCCATATGGTCAATTGGGTTATACAAGCTTGGACCTTTCAGCATCCCTACCAAGACTGCTGCCTCATCAATGGTCACAGAATTGGCATCATGTCCAAAATATTTTCTAGAGGCATCTTGTATGCCCCATACCCCATTACCAAAGTAGGATTTATTTAAATACATCTCCAAAATTTCATCTTTTGAATACTCTTTTTCGATCTCAATAGCTAAAAACAACTCTTTGGCTTTTCGTGTTAAGGTCTGTTCTTGGCTTAATTTTGCATTTTTAGCTAATTGCTGTGTAATGGTACTACCACCTCCACCACTATTATTACGTCGTACAACTTTTCGCACAACAGCCCGCATAATTCCTTTAACATCATAGCCTTTATGCTTATAAAATCGCCTATCTTCTGTGGACACTACTGCATCCTTTATATAAGGAGATACATCATCAATTTTAACAAAGCTTCCCTTTGCTCCATATTTAGACAATGTCCCAGCTTCATCGCCATCTTTATCATAAATCGTTGTGACTTGTTCTAGTCCTGATTTCAGCGTTGATACATTGGCATCTTTCGCCAAGTAAAATAAATACACACTTGTTACCAATACCATTGTCAATGTTAGTAACAGTAAAATCTTATTCACATAGTATTTTTTCCAAATACGTTTCCGAAAAGCTCTAGCTGTTTGAAAATGTGGTAAAAACCATGTCCAAAAACGAGTTACATACTCTTTTATTGTCTCTACTATTTTTTTTGCGTCCATTGTGACTCCCTCTTATACCCTCTTTAATCGTACTTTCATTCTAGCACATTCTTTTTTTTTTATGATACGGCTTTAGACTTAATTTGTTTGCCTTCTCATGGTAACATGAACTTATTAAGTTTATGTGTTACAATTTTTAAAAAAATGATAAAAATATGACATTTAGTCAAACAGGAGCTTACCATGGAACTCGTAATAACACTACCAACTAACATAGCATCAACTGATATTCGGTCATTATTAGAAGACGAATGGCTAATCCCTAGAAAAGTCAGACATTTTCTTAGGACTCGTAAAAACGTTCAACTGAACGGAAAAACCGCCATGTTCCACGACAACATTAAGGCAGGTGACACGATTACGCTTATTTTTGAAGATGAAGACTACATCACACCATCTATCGTTTTAGGCAATAAAAAAAACATCCAGGTGTTGTCGGAAGATGACTACTTGATTATTGTAAATAAAGCTCATGGCATCAAGACACATCCTAATCAACCTGATGAGACACACACACTTATCAATGATTTGGCTGATTATTTGGCCCCTAAAGGTGAGTATCCTTACGTGGTACATCGACTAGATAAAGAAACCAGCGGAGCCATTTTATTCGCAAAAAACCCTGTTATTTTACCTATACTAGGGCGTTTATTGGAAAAAAAGACATTCGTCGTCTCTATGAGGCTGAAATTAAAGGAACGTTAAACCATAAACACATGACAATAGAGAAAAAAATTGGACGTCATCGTCACGATAGACGAAAACGGGTTATAGACACTAACAACGGCCAACATGCTATCACTCATGTCACCAAAGTAGCTGAAACACCACATACAACGTGGGTCAATTGTCAGTTAGATACTGGAAGGACACATCAAATTCGAGTCCATCTTGAATCAATTGGGCACCCAATTATTGGGGATCCTCTTTACAATCCTTCATCAACAGGGGCAACGCGTCTACAGTTACACGCTAAATCATTGTCATTGACTCATCCATTTACAGGTGAAGCTATTACGGTCACCGCTACACCTTTGTTGTCTAGTAATTCATTATAAGAAGGAGGCATTTTATGGCACAAACACAGCAATCACCACCTCGTATAGTATTATTAGAATCATTTTTTGATTCTATGTATATTCAAACCACTTTGTGATTTAGAATTGTATTAAGCAGATAGAGGTCATCCGTCACCTCCTTGAAGCCCTGTCTTCCTTCGAAAGATTGATGCCTCTACTCTTGAGACTAGTACATGTATGAGCTAGATAGAACAACGTTTCTGAATATCTAACGAGGCTATGTCGTCCAAGAGTCATAGAGGGTAGCTTACTATCTGACAAATCCTAATGAAAGGAATTGATTTTTATGTTCTTTGTTGGTATTGACATTGGTAAAAGAAATCATGAAGTTGCTTTAGTTGATGAAAAAAGATCCCCTATTGGTAAAACATTAAGAATTACAAATACTAAAAAAGGGAGTCTGGAACTTCTTAATTTCTTTAATAAACACGATGTTAATGTTGATAATGCAATGATTGGAATGGAAGCCACAGGTCATTATTGGTTAGCTATTTATTCTTTTTTAAACGACTTAGATTTTTCAGTAACTGCTTTTAATCCTATTCAATCAGATGTTCTTCGAGATTTTTATATCAGAAAAACTAAAACTGATGCCATTGATGCTGTACTGATTGCTCAAGTAATTAGAATGGATTTGCCTGAGAAAACGTCTTTACCTACGGAAGACATCTTTCGTTTAAAACAACTGGAGCGTTTCCGATATAGTTTGGTAGATAGTTCATCTGACTTAAAGAGAAAAATTATTACTTGCTTAGATCAAGTTTTTCCAGAATATGAAAAGATTTTTTCTGATATTTTTGGTTCGTCTTCCACTGAAATCCTTCTAAATTCGCCATTACCTGAAGATATTCTTCAACTAGATACTGAGTTGTTAATTGAAACAATTCATCTAGCGAGTAAAAAGAGGTTTGGCATAGAGCGTTCTGAAAAGAAAGTAATGAAACTTAAAGAACTTGCTTCTAATTCCTTTGGAATTTCAATTGCTGCAGACGTCTTTAAACTTGAGATTCAGATAATGCTGGAACAGATTAGATTAATTGAACGGCAAATTATCCAAATTGAATCTGAAATCCATGAAATTATTGCAACACAGGACAATTACTTAACTACAATTACTGGAATTGGTGACATTACAGCTGCAGTGATTATGGGCGAAATTGGAGATATCAATCGTTTCAAAAAACCTAGTCAATTACTTGCTTTTGCCGGTTTAGACGCCTCAGTTCATCAATCTGGTGATTTCACAGGAACTAAAAACAAACTGTCTAAACGTGGGTCTCCCTATCTTAGGCGAGCCATTTGGCAAGCTGCTTTTATTGCAGCGTTTCATGACCCTGCTTTATCCATCTATTACCAAAAATTAAAACAACGTGGTAAATCACATGGTACTGCAGTTGGTGCTGTTTCAAGAAAAATGGTTAACATCATTTTTGCTGTTTGGACTCAAAACAAGCCTTATGAAGTTCATTTACCTAAAAATATAGATGTAAATTAATTTTTTTCTATTATTTTTAGGTTTATTTAAGTTGCTTAAAAATAAATATCAAAATCAAAAAGTATTTAATAACTTTCACTTGACTATTTAATAGCTAGCTT